>CAJXMG010000009.1 GCA_913056395.1 uncultured bacterium
GGCCAGGCGCATTTCTTTGCGGACTCCCTCAGTGAGTTCGGGAGGCATGGTTTCGAGGAGCATTTTCAGATAGGGGCCTGCGCCCACATGGAGGTTGTCACCCAGAGTGACGGTTCCCCCCGGATCTCCGTCGAAGATCCGGTCCGCCAGTCTGACCATCGCGGGGGTCACCTCTGCAGGGTCACCGGTGATCAGCGCTTCTTCGACAGATCGGGAGAGCCGATCGAGATCTGCTGAACGGGGTGAGATCCACGGTTGGTTTTGCCCAAAGCACAGACATGGAAGGATGACCAGGCACAGGGTCAGACAGATACCCGGGCCATGCCAGATTCCTCGAGTCGGAAGTTGTTTTGGGCAAGGGGGCAGCAAGAAGCCTCCTGAAATCAGTGGGGTCTCCTTGCTTTTAAGCGATAGGTGCCGGGGGCTCAACCGTTGGTTGGCGAGGCCGTTCCCGCCCAGGCACAGATATGTGCCACCGCGATGTCACCAAACTCACGAATCTGGGTCTTCCACGAATCCCTGTGTGGATCCTCAGGACGATCGGGGACCGCTAATAGGCCCTCGAGCCTGCCGAACAGGAACAGCGGGAAAAGCAGAATTCGGTTGGAATGATCAAAGAGACCTTCCCGCTCCACCTCCCGGCAGGTTTCACCGGGATCGGTGAATCCTGAACATGAAACAGGCTCCAGTTTCGAGTCGATCACTGATTTTCGGGAGTAGGTGGGGTAGAGCCTTTGGTCCTTGCGCAGATAGAAGAGCAACTCTTCGCAGGGAAGTTCGTCGAACAGGGAATTCCGCCAGCGCTGGAGGGGGGTTTTTGCGCCGGTGCGAAGCCAGTTCCGTGCATTTAATTCAGGGGACCCTGAAGAAGTTTTTTTCTTTTCCTCCTCGAGGAGGTGGAGAGTTCGCTGAAGGTCCCCCTGAAGACGCAGATTGGTACTGCGTAACCGGCGTCTTTCGGCAGCCTGTGTGACGACCAATTTGAGATCCCTGTCCAGATCGATCACCGGTTTTTCGATGTAGGAGTAAGCTCCCAGTCGCATAGCATCGAGGGCACTTTCCAGAGTTGCAGATCCCGAGGCAATGATGACTTCGACCTCAGGGGCGTGCTCCTTGATTCCTCTCAACAGACCGATTCCATCCATTCGGGGCATACGGAAATCGGCGATGACCACATCCGGTTCATTCTCCCGGACCATTTCGAGGCCTTCCACTCCGTCTCTGGCTGTGGAGACGTGGAATCCCTCTGTTTGCAGGTAGATCTGAAAACTTTCCCTGACAAAAGGATCGTCTTCGACTACTAAAACATGGATCTGATGATACCAACCGGGATTCACTGCAGTTCTCCCTGCCAGTGGTCGGTCACATCCAGCGGGTTGACCTCTTCGCTGCCCAATTGGGCCATGGCATCGGGAAGTACGATTCGGAAGCGAGCGCCCCGTCCAGGTTCCGTTTCAAGGTCGATCATCCCACCTGCACCATCGACGATCCGTTGAACCACATAAAGACCAAGGCCGCTGCCTTTGTCGGTCTCTTTTGTCGAGTAGAGCGGGTCAAAAGCATGACTTGCCACTTCAGTGGTCATACCCGGACCGTCATCTTCGAAGACCAGCTCTATGCCTCCTTGTGAAAGATTTTTTCCCGTGACACGGATGGATCCGCCGTGACCTGCTTCATGCATCGCGTCTGCGGCATTCAGGGAGAGGTTCATGACCACTTGTCGCAAGGCAGTGGAATCTCCCGTCAGATGAAGATCCGCAGGGACTTCCAACGTTGTTGTGATTTCCGCATTGCGCAGTCGAGCTTCGCAGATGGCCAGGGTTCCCTCGATCACTTCACGCACATTGAAAGGCTTTTCGGATCCGGGTTTGAACGGACGGGTTCTGGCAAACGCCAGGAGATTGCGACAAAGAGCCCGGCAGAAGTCCGCGGCTTCCTGTGCCTTGGTGATCAGTTGGCGATTTTGTTCAACATTCTGGGGGTTTTTCTCAATACTTCTGTTCGCCAATTGGAGAAAGCCGATCACCGACCCGAGAGGATTGTTCAGGTCATGGGCGAAACCGCTCGCCAGACGCCCGATGGCGACCATTTTCTCCTGTCGGGTCAGTTGTTCCCGGCTTTCCAGAAGCGCCTCGTGGGCCGCACGGGTTTCACGGAAGAGCCGCGAGTTCTCGAGATTAACCGCCAGATGGACTCCCAGACTGGCAACCCAGTTCAATTCCTCTTCGGAGAAGGGGCTGGAGCCGGTTCCCCGTTCCAGATAGAGAACCGACGTTTCCGATTCCTTACCGACGAGCGGCAGGGCGAGAGCGGAGAGGGCCTGTTTCCTGCGAACGCAAACACTGGCTTCAAACGCATTACCGACTTCAGAGGAGATCAGTCCTTCGCGCCTTCTGCGTGAAGCTTCGACGAGTGTCATGCTTGGATCGAGCCCTTCGAGATCGACAGATTTGTGATCTCTTTCACCCAACGCTTTTTTCGTGCCCTCTTCATCCCACTGAATCCAGCCCCAAGATTCAAAGTGAACTCCGGAGCGCATAACCTCGATAACTCCTCGAATAAGATCTTCGGGAGGAGAAGAAGTTTGATTGAGAAGTCCCACTTCGAAGAGGGCTTCCTGAAGACTCTTGGTGACACCATTTTTTTGTGGCTGCAGTTGTAGACGTTTTTGAAGTGAGGCCGGATCTACTTTGATAGAAAATGTACTCATGTGATTCTGAACGGCATGGACCGTCACTGAACACTCACCAATAGTGATCACGTCTCCCGCTTCGAGAACACAACGGGTCACGATTTCTCCGTTGACCAATGTTCCGTTGCGACTGCCATCGTCACGCAGCATCCATAATGAATCATCGGTGGGGCTGATCTCTGCATGTTGTCTGGAGGCACGAGTGTCATCGATAACCAGATCACATCCTGGATCACGTCCGAGACGAACCGTCTCGGATCCCAGTACGAGTCTTTGCCCCCGACCGGGGCCCTCGGTGATAATGAGATGCATGGGGCCTCCCGGGACCCGCTTCATGCGGGATTCCCTGCACAGAAGAATACGATGCGGCCCGAATTCCGGCGTTTGGGGGAGTCCTCCCGGATGAGAGCGACTTCGGCAAGTTTTTCCGTCAGGTATGAAAAAACCCCGTAACCCCCGGAAAACGGGGATTACGGGGCGATTCGCTCTGTGTGGGTCTTGCCGTTACTGGAGGACCGATTTCAACTCCGACTGCAGTTTCGGTACCACCTCGAAGAGATCTCCAACGATACCGTATGTGGCAACACCGAAGATGGGGGCTGCGGCATCCTTGTTGATGGCGACGATGGTTCGCGATGAAGACATTCCGGCGAGGTGCTGGATTGCTCCAGAGATGCCGACGGCGATGTAGAGTTTGGGGCTGACTGTTTTTCCTGTTTGGCCAACCTGATCAGAGTGGGGGCGCCAGCCAAGGTCAACCACCGCACGGGATGCCCCGACGGCAGCACCGAGAACTTCAGCCAGCTCTTCGAGCAACTTGAAGTTTTCAGGTTCCTTGAGACCACGTCCTCCGGAGACGATGATTTCGGCTTCGGTGAGTTCGACCTGGCCGCTTGATCCCTGTTCAAAGGCGGTACGATTCCAGCCCTTCTCAGCGGCGCCGGCCTCTTCCTGGCAGGCTGCAGAATTGACCGTCAGTTTTTCGCCGTAATTCGGGCGAATAGAGAGTGCAACACGATCGGAATGCACCTTCTGTCGCAGGTGTGCCTTGCCCGCATAAATGGGACGCTCAAACTCAACTGTTCCTTCGTTGACGCTGACGTCAACACAGTCCGCTGCAACGGGAATGCCCATTCCTCCAGCGACCAATGAGAGCACTTCCTTGCCTGCAGAAGTGGCGGCACAAACGACCATTTGTGCATTGCGACTTTCGCAAACGCCGATGATCTCACGGGCGACGGTGTCATTGCCGCAGGTACCCCAGTCGTCACGGGTACGGGTGACGATGTGATGGGCTCCGGCGGTCATGATCTGTTCAGGAATCGCAGTTCCCGCAGCATCACAGACAACGCCGGTGACTTCACCGGAGGTGGAGTCTGCCAACTTGCGGGCAACTCCCAAAGCTTCGATGGCCGGTGACTTGATTTCGCCGGCTTTGGATTCAATCCAGACAACGATATTCATTTTGATCTTCCGTCCCGTCCTTAGATGACTTTGGATTCCTCGCGAAGCAGGCGAATCAGTTCTTCCACTGCTTCTGGACCCTCACCAACGATGCGTCCCTCCGGTCTTGGAGGAGGGGGAGTGATGGCAGAGGTTTCAAAAGCCCTCTCACCCGGTTGGGCATCGACCGTTTCGATCGGTTTCTTCTTGGCCTTCATGATGTCCTTGAGCTTGGGGTAGCGCGGCTCATTCAGGCTCTTGTCCGCACCGAGCACCACGGGAAGAGATCCTTCCAGTGTTTCACGGCCTCCATCGACATCTCTCTCGATGCGGACGGTGGTACCGTCCACTTCGAGGGAAGCGATGCTGTTGGCAAAGGGGCGACCCAAGTGGCTGGCCACCAGTGCTCCCATCTGGGAGCCCTGGGCATCGACGGATTGGCGTCCGAAGAGAACCAGATCATCCCCTCTGCTCTCAAGAACCTGAGAGAGACAGCGGGCAATCTGGATGGGGTCCAGATCATCTTCAGTCTGGATGTGGACGGCATCGTCGGCCCCCATCCCCAGTGCCTGACGCAGTTCCTTGGTTGCGGCTGCAGGTCCGCAGGTGATCACCGTCACGGTACCTTCACCCGCCTTTTCCTTGAGGCGCAGTCCCTCCTCGATGGCAAATTCGTCGTAGGGGCTGATGATCCATTGGACTTCGCTCTGGTCGATGGAAGTCCCGTCCGCGGCGAAATTCAGCCGGGTCGCGGTATCCGGTACTCTCTTGATGCAAACGGCGATCTTCACCGTGCTCCTCCTTTACCTGGGGTCATGGGGAAGAGACCGGGCGAGGCCGGTTCTTCCAACCCATATCAAGAAGCGTCTGCACTCATTTGGCAAGCGGTTTCGGATCTTCCAGCAAGGGAAATGACTGAAACGGGGGCAGGGATTCGAGATTCAGAGCCTCGATCAGCTCTGCCATGTCCCCACCGGGGGGGCAAAGCAGATGGCTGGGGGTTCCCCAGACCGGGTGGGGGAAAACCAGTTGGAAACTGTGGAGCAGTGCACGATCGGGGTGAGGGACTCCCTCCGGGAGTTGGCCACCCCCTGCGGCGAGGGATTCAACGGTCTGACCATATCCGACATCGCCGAGGATCGGGTGACCGGCAACCTGGAGATGAATCCTGATCTGGTTCTGGCGGCCGGTGATGGGGCGACAGAGAATCAGAGAGACCCCGTTTTTGCTGCCCAATGTGGAAAAGAGGGTTCGCGAGGGTTTTCCGTGTTCCTCGTCAGCGCGGGCCAGGCGGTGACCCTTGGATCGGGTCTGATCCAACTGGGCTGACACCGGAGCATCAATTTCGAATTCCTGTTCTCTGGGAACTCCTTCAACGATGGCGAGATAGCTTTTTTTGACGCGGTCATTTTCAAAAGAGTCCTGCACCCTTCTGCGCGCTTCCACCGACTTGGCAACCAGCAAGAGGCCGGAGGTCTCCCGGTCGAGTCGGTGACAGAGGCGGTGGGTGGCCTGCCTCAGGCACGAATCATTGAGGGGTTGCCAATCACTGTGGAGTCCATCAACCACGGTACCGGTATGGGTTCTTCCCACAGGGTGAACGAGGATACCTGCCGGTTTGTTGAGGGCGACCAACCAGGGGTCTTCATGGAGCACCGGCAATCCCACCGGTTTTGCGGAAGAATCCGTCTCCGAATTGCCGTCGAGGAAAACTTCCACTTCATCACCGGTGGAGACCTTGGTGGAAGCCTTGACGCACTGACCGTTGACCTGAACCCGTTCCAGTTGGATCAATTTCTGGATCTTGGTCCTGGATTTCCACCCGAGCCGGTCCTGCAGCCAGATATCCAGGCGGATTCTCACATCCTGACGCACCCTGAAGAGGGCTGAGCCCGGTGGTCGTGAGAGATCCCGGCCGGAAGGCAAGACCATGGCTCTATTCCCCTCTCTGTGAATCTTCTGCAGTGTTGCAACGCCGATTCTACCAAAAGCCCCGAGCGCTGGAATGATCAGGACTGGGTCCACCTTGACCCATGCTCCATCCTAGTGCTGAGCCCTTGTTGGGGAGAGCAATTCGGGACGGAGTCCGTGGGGGAGACTTGACCGCTGAGAATCGTCTCCCTACCATCCCGCAAGAACGTCGCGGACCCGGGATCGGTCCGACCGGCGTGGCAAGCCATGAAACCGGCTTCAGAACCTGCAGCACAGCGGTTCTCGAGCGACTGCCCCGGGGGCGGGATTGGGATAACGTGGACACCCAGCGACTCAAGGAACTCATCGAGTTGATGGATCGCAACCAGCTGGAAGAGCTGGAGGTGGTCGACGGCGAACAGCGTGTTCGCTTGCGCAAAAAACCTGAAAAGACCCGTGAAGTGGTGCAAGTGGCCGCAGGTGTTCCCGCCGCTGCAGCCGCCGCTCCAGCGGCCGCAGCCGATGCGGGAGCAACAGCCGAAGCCGCTCCGGTGGACGCTTCCAATGCGGTTCTCTCCCCGATGGTGGGAACCTTTTATCGGGCCCCGGGACCGGGTGCGGAACCCTTCGTGGAGGTCGGCGACCAGGTTGAAGAGGGGCAAGTCCTTTGCATCGTTGAAGCGATGAAAGTGATGAACGAGGTCAAGGCGGAACGATCCGGAGTGATCAGTTCCCACCTCGTCGAAGATGGAACCCCCGTGGAGTTTGGCCAACCCCTCTTCAGTTTTTCCTGAAGCGGTGGTCCATATTGAATCGAAATGATCGGGTCAGAGCATGAAGCCGTTTTCCCGCATACTGGTCGCCAATCGCGGTGAGATTGCCCAAAGGGTGATCCGCGCATGTCGCGAGCTCGGCATCGAATCCGTGGCGGTTTATTCCGAAGCGGATCGGCACGCAAGTTACCTCGATCTTGCCGATCACAAGGTCTGCATCGGCCCTGCACCCAGCCTCAACTCCTACCTGGATATCTCCAAAATCATTGCCGCGGCAGAGATCACCGATGTCGAAGCAATTCATCCCGGTTATGGATTCCTCTCCGAGAATCCCCAGTTCGCCGAAATTTGTCAGTCCTGTCGGATCCAGTTCATCGGACCCACCGTCGACAATATTCGTCAGTTGGGTGACAAGGCGATGGCACGGGAGTTGGCGATGGCCAGTGAGGTTCCCGTCGTTCCCGGTTCACCTGAAATCGTCGAAGACGAGGAGGAAGGATTGCGGATCTCGAAAGAGATCGGCTTCCCGGTCCTGATCAAGGCGGTGGCTGGAGGAGGCGGGCGTGGCATGAGGATCGCCCGCGAGGAGTCAACCTTCGTTGCGGCATATCAGGCTGCAAGAACAGAAGCGGCCAACGCTTTCAAGAACTCGGACGTCTACATCGAGAAGTTGATCGAGAAGCCGCGTCACGTCGAGATCCAGATTCTCGCAGATTCCTACGGCAGTGTGATTCACCTCGGTGAGAGGGACTGTTCTCTGCAACGCAGGCACCAGAAGTTGGTGGAAGAGAGCCCATCACCCGCCGTCGATGACGATCTTCGGGCACGCATGGGGGCGAGCGCTGTGAATCTGGCCAAGGCCTCCGGATACCGGGGGGCAGGGACCGTCGAATTCCTGCTCGATCGTGAGGGTAACTACTACTTCATCGAGATGAACACACGGATTCAGGTCGAGCATCCGGTGACAGAGATGGTCACAGGAATCGATCTGGTCCAGGAACAGATCCGCATCGCCAGTGGAGTTCCCCTGCGGTATCGCCAGGAGGACATCAAAATCAACGGTCATGCCATGGAGTGCAGGATCAATGCCGAGGATCCCTCCCGTGATTTTGCACCTTCACCCGGAAAAATCGTCGATTTCCGGGCTCCCGGGGGGATGGGAGTTCGTCTCGATTCGCACGTCTACTCGGGATACACCGTTCCCAGTAACTACGATTCACTTCTCGGCAAGCTGATCGTCCACCGGGACACCCGGGAAGAGGCGATTCTGACGATGCGCCGTGCCCTCGATGAATTCACCATCGACGGCGTTCACACCACGATTCCCTTCTACAGCGAAGTGCTCCAGCACTTCCACTTCGTCAAGGGCAACCTCGATACCGGCTTCATTGAAGAGTACCTGATCGACGCCTGATCGAGACTTCATAGACGATGGATCGAGATCCGGGCTTCAATTTTTTCGCGCGGCTTCCGTCGGCTCATACTCGCCCGGGATTTCTGGAACTCCGGAGTGGATTTTCAGCGTCAATTCAAGCGTATCTGCAGACCTATAAACCACTTTCGGGTCTTGCCTCCCGTCCGTCATCGGTCACAATGGATCGATCGTCTCCAAGCACTGTTTTTCGTGGTGCAACGGTTCGTCCCAAGACCTGTGGGAGACGCCATTCTCGGAAGGGAAGTGACATGACCAGTTTTTTCCGGACCCGCTCGACGGGCCAGACCCGGACCGCTTCATCCAAAGCGGGTTTCACCCTGATCGAACTGATGATTGTTGTGGCGATCATTGGAGTTCTCTCCACTCTGGTAACCAAGATGATCCAGATGGCCCAGGCCCGCAGTTTCGAGGCCAATGCCAAGAGTGACATTTCCACCCTTTCCAGTGCCCTTGAGGCATACGCCCGCGATGAAGGCGTATACCCGGGGTGGGATATGAAATTGGGCGGAGAAGATCTGGAAACTTTCAACTGTTTCCCGATTCTGTTTGAAAACCTTCAGGGAGAGCGTCCCCCCGAGGGTAAAGCGGGCAAAAATGCTCCCTACAGTGATATGGCTGCGGATCGCATCGCCATCATCGACGAAGATTTCGAGGACGAGTACAAGCGCGCCGGTCGCGATGAGCTCTTCGACCCTGAGGTCGAAAAGTACTACCTCGATCCATGGAGTGAGCCCTACTTCTACCGTGAGAACAAATCGAAACGGACCAAGGAAGACTGGATGCTGAAGCGTCGGGGATTCGATCTCTGGTCGATTGGACCTGACGGTGAGAATGAAGCCTGTTTCGGATACCCCGAAGAGGACGAGGAGTACGATGACATCGGCAACTGGTAAAACCTTGTCCATCGAAATCAGACCTCGCCCCCAGGCCGGCTTTACCATGGTGGAGTTGTTGGTCACCATCTCCCTGATCGTGTTTCTGATGTCGATGTTGGCGGTGGGAGCGGGAAGATATCTCGAGAACACCTCGGCAAAAGCGACAGAAGCCCTGATTGCCCGCATTGGCCTCAATTTGGGGACCTACAAAGGGATCACTGGATCCTTCCCGCCGGATGGGCTCGATGGGGTCGATGTCATCACTGACGACGGGACTCCCCTGACCGGTGGAGCTGCTTTGACACTGGCGTTGACCCAACCGATGAAACTGACCCGCAAAGTGGGGGGTGAAGTCCGCATCGTGGGTGAAAATCCGCCGATCGGTGACTTCCGCTCCGATGAGCTCTACGTCACAGAAGAAGATCCTGACGCCTGTCAGATCCTCGACGCATGGGCCAACCCCTTGCATTACGATAATGTCGTCGGAGGTGATGAGGCTTTCAGCCCCCAGAGTCTGGGCGAAACCCATCTGGATTTCGATGAGGACCTTTACACCCACATGGAAGACCCCCGGGAAATAGAGGATCTCACAGGTGTTCTGGGGCCCCAGAACACCAACGAGTACGACATTTGGAGTCATGGTTCCTCTGGCCACGAGGACACCGAAGAGTATGAAGATTACATCACCAACTGGAATATGAGTAACTGAATGGATTCCCGTCCTTCACACCTCACTGCCGGTCCGGATCGGGGTTTCACCCTCGTCGAGATGATTGTGACCATTGGGATCATCATCATGGCTGCCGGTTTTATTGCCCCGGCTGTGACCAAGATTTTCCAGGATCGCCGCATCGAGAATGCCGCTTCCGTGGTCATCACGGCGATCAACGAAGCTCGCAATTCCACAGTGACCAAGAAGCAGAAACACTCCGTGGTTTTCCTCAAGAAAGGGGTTCGCTTGTACCGTCACCCCAAGGGTGAGGATCCGGGTGGTTTTGAAGGTGGTCTGAGATCGATCAATGCGACCGATGTGGAATTGATTTCCTATTCGATGCCCTGTGCCCGCATGGAGTACGAAGATTTGCCGGAGATGCTCGTCGCCCAGAGTGACGGCTTGAATCAGGACGACTGGAAGCCGATGCGCGGCGACCTTTACCTGAACCTCAACTTTGATGGCACCATCGATTTTCAGGCATTGACCGACATTCCGTCCTACAAGTTTGATGCCGATCCTCCCTACGGAGGAGACCTCATCATTGCCCAGAGAGGTGACCTGAGGGTCTGTTACGTCGATATCAAGGCGACGGGGCGTGCGGGAAGCAAAGTGGCGGAACTGGAGTCGGACTGATGAGTTTGCAAAGAGCGCTGACTCCTCTCTCCTCAAGTCTTGGTCCCCGGAACACGGGGACGAAAGACCCGGTCAGTGGATTCACCATTCTGGAAATTCTTTTGGCGGTCGTGATTCTGACTGTTGGACTCTTGGGGCTTTTGGCTGTTTTTCCTGTCGCCATGGACTCCGGTCGCCGGGCTGTGGAATCGACCAATGCGGTGATCATCACCCAGTCAGTGGAACAGGCGATTCGGGATGGTCTCAAGCAGCACAAGGGGCAGAGTCGGGATGGTCGTTGGACCTACTTCATCTTTCATCACGATGGAGTGACGGACGACTATCCAACAGATATCGAAAAAGCCCGTCCGGGAGCCGATTACTACATTTTGCTTCCCTCCCCTGACCCGGATTCGACCACCAGTGTCAATCGGGAGCAGCATTGGGACCGGGGGAAAACCTTTGTCTACCCCGAGTCGGATGGTCTGACCTGGGTTGTCGATGATGGCAGTGGTGAGCGCGAGGTCGACAACGGTACCGAAGACGACTTCCGTGGAAGCCCCAATGGCAACGGCAACCCGTTGCTGGCGGACGACGACGCTGACGATCGTGAAGTGGTGATCGAAAATGATGCCGGAGTCAAACTGGACAGTTACCCGGATATCGACGTCCGTCGGGTTTACACCCTGAGCAATAATTTCTTCGATGAGGAAATGGCGGAAGACTTCGACATCACCGATGACGATCCGATTTCGCAATATTCTTTTGCGTTCTCCATTCGCCCAGCGAAACAGGACTCCAGTCTGGGCATCCAAATGCCGGACAGCTCCAAATTGATTCCGGCGGGGGAACTGTACGAAGTCGACATCATGGTTTTCAGGACGTTCCGTGAGGGAACCCGAAATGCAGATCCGATCTACAGGAGTCAGATTCTTGTCCACCGCTAGAGAAGCCACAGAGGTTTACCCCATGGATATCACGAAAGATCATGCCAGCTCGCCGAAGGCTGAATCGGGATTCACGCTTCTCGAGTTGCTGGTGGCATTGACGCTGGCCGCCATCATTTCGCTGATCATTTCACAGGTGGGAAATGATGCTCAAAAGATGTACGACACCACCATCAGCACCGTGGAAACGTATCAAAAGTTCCGCTACGCGATGGATGACATCAATGAGAACCTGTCGAAGATGATTCCTACCGCCTCGTTGGAGTTCTACAACGATCGTGGAAGAACTCGCGGCTACTGGGACGAAGGCGAGGAGATTCCGAACTCCTTCGGTCCCAATATGGACGGTGGAGTTCCGGATGAGTACGACGAGGCCGCAACCGTCTTCGAACGCAAATACATCCTCAGTAACACCCGGCCTGGCGAACCTGAGGTTCATTCGAATGATTCCATCTATTTCAAGGCTCCGGTGGAGATCAATGGCGTGATCCGCATGGCCAATGTGGAGTACTTCCTTGCGGACCCTCGTCTGCTTGAGGAGGGGGCTCCCAATGATGGCAAGATTCCTGCGGATGAAGAACTCACATACGAGGACAGTCGCCGACTGGTTCTTCTCAAAGCTGTTCGCTACATGGATATTGAAGACGTGAATTCGAACACTGTGGTGATTCGCAAGGTCATCAACGAGTTGTGCTCGAATGTGACCGACTTCAAGGTCGAATACTTCTACGACAATCCATTCGACAAGTCCCCCGGTGGCTACATGAGTCCCTCTGTCGAGCAGACTCGTGAATTGGTGGATACGGAGTTTGACATTCGCCAAGAGCGGGGAACTCTCGCTCGTCCATTCCTCTACGGAGGTTTTACTTCCAGATTGAGGACTACTGCGAGAGCGGGTGTGCGAGAACTTGAGACCGGATCTTTCAAGCCGGTGCTGTTCAACTATGTTCGCAGCAAACTGAAGTTTTCACAGTTGAAGCCGGGTGACAAGATGTACATCTGGGCTGACGGGGCGACCCAGTTCCCCTCTGGTGAGTATTCTCTGCTCTACAACAGCATGGGGCGTTTGATGTTCAATGAACCCATCCAGTCGAGTACCTGGTCTCAGGATCCCGGTGGTTTGAGATTCCGTGCGCCTTACGTTCCGCCTTCGTTCCGTATCTCTGTGCGGGTACTGAATGAGAAGGGGGAGGAACCGCGAACCCTGACGACGGTGATCAAGACCGACAACTAGCGATCAGGGCAGGTTAAAAGAACCACCTTTGGTGACCCTCAGGGTTACCAAAGGTGGTTCTTTTTTTATTCGGTTCTTTCGGTGTTCAATGCGAGCAGGAACTCGACATTTGAAGGAGTCTGCTTCAGTTTGGCTTTGAGCATTTCCATCGCTTCCACCGGATTCATATCATTCAGAACCTTGCGCAGGATCCACAATCGCTTGATCTCTTCCGGGCTCATCAGCAGCTCTTCTTTACGGGTACCAGAGCGATTGATGTCGATGGCGGGCCATACACGCTTGTCGGCGAGTCTGCGATCGAGATGAAGCTCCATGTTGCCGGTGCCCTTGAACTCTTCGAAGATCACCTCGTCCATTCTGGATCCGGTGTCGATCAGTGCAGTGGCAAGAATCGTCAGGCTGCCACCTTCTTCGATGTTCCGTGCGGCACCGAAAAACCTCTTCGGTCTTTGCAACGCGCCTGCGTCGACACCACCGGAGAGGATTCTGCCTGAGTGGGGGGCCTCATTGTTGTAGGCCCTGCCCAGGCGAGTAATCGAATCGAGGAGAATCACCACGTCTCTGCCATATTCGACGAGTCGACGCGCCTTTTCGATCACCATCTCTGCAACCTGCACATGGCGGGAGGCGGGTTCGTCGAAGGTCGAAGAGATCACTTCACCACGGACGTTGCGTTCCATGTCAGTGACTTCCTCGGGGCGCTCGTCGATGAGAAGGACCATCAGGTCCACTTCCGGGTGGTTGGTGGCGATGGCGTTGGCGATCAACTGCAGGATGATGGTTTTACCGGTTCGCGGGGGCGCAACGATCAGGCCACGCTGCCCCTTGCCGATGGGAGTGATCAGATCGATGGTTCGCGTCTCGTTGACATCCTGCTCCGTCTCCATACGCAGGCGCTCATCGGGGTAAAGCGGAGTCAGGTCGTCAAAAACTGCTTTTTCGTGAACCTTGTCCGGATTCTCGTAGTTGATGGAATCCACCTGGAGAAGAGCGAAGTATCTCTCTCCGTCTTTGGGAGGGCGAACCTTGCCCTGAACCACCGTTCCAGTGGTCAATCCGAATCGACGGATCTGCGACGGAGAGACGTAGATATCGTCAGCACAGGGGTAGTAGGAGTAACGCGGGGAGCGCAGGAAACCAAACCCATCCGGAAGTACTTCAAGGACACCCTCTCCGTACATGAATCCCGAGTCTTTGGCCCGCTCCTTGAGGATCTCAAAGATCAGATCCTGTTTCTTCAGTCCGGTGATTTCCTCCATGCCTTCGTCACGAGCCATCGTCTGCAGTTCGGCGATGGTCATTTTGTGCATTTCAGAAAGGTGAAGTTCCGGAGCCTGGCCCTCAGTGGAGGCAGGGATTTCGCTCTCATCGAGCTCTTCCACGTCCTGGGGAAGTCCTTCATAGACTTCAGCAGGGGGCTCCTGCCTTCTCTCGGTTTTTCGAGTGGTCTTGCGTGTCGTCTTCTTGCGGGTGGTTTTCTTTGCGACCTTTTTGGTGGCCTTCTTCGCGGTTTTTTTCGTGGTTTTCTTTCTTCCGCGGGAAGGTGTGTCAGATCCCTTTGATTCGGTCATCTTGTCCTCAGTGTTTGCATATCCCCAGAGGGACTTGGTCGGTTACTGAAATGAACTCACTTCATTTCACTGATCCACTGTTGAATCAGCTCCTGACAGCGGATTTTCAACTCCTCGGGAGTCGTCTGATTACTGTTCTCAATCGAATGGGTCGCTCCAGCTCTTTTGTCGTTGATGGGGAGCTGGGCGTCTTCTCTGCGGGCTCGTTCACCGGCGGCCCAACCCCGGTGCTCTCTTACTCTGGATTCCCGGTCTTCTTCGGGGGCCTCCACGAAGAGAATCCTGTCCACTTTGGTCCTGTAGGGAGAAGTTTCGAGGAGGGGAATGTCGAGAAGGATCCAGATCCGGCCGTCCGGAAAAGGACTATTGCTATCGAACCCCATCCCCGCCAGTTTTTCAAGTGCAACATCGATCCGTTCCCGAACTGCGGGGTGGACGACCGATTCGAGGAATTGGAGGGCTTCCGGGTCAGTAAAGACGATTTTGGACAGGGCCTCGCGGTCGATTTCCCCTTTGGATGACAATATTTCTGATCCGAAGTGCTGCGCCAAACGATCGATCACCGACTTTTCCTGCAGAACAGAGCGGGCCTCCTCATCCGCATCCATGCGGTGGGCTCCCAGATCTTCCAGAACACGGGCAACGGTGCTTTTGCCCGAGCCGACCCCGCCGGTCATGGCGACGATAAAGGGGGAAAGCTGTCCGGTCCTGTCTGTGGAATCACTTGGAGGCATCGAACCAGTCCTCCCCGACGTTGACTTCCACCTCCAGCGGAACACTGAGGTCCATGACTCCGATCATCGCCTCCCGGAGCCAGCGCTGGCAATCCTCCGCCTGGTCCCGGGGAACATCGAGGAGCAATTCGTCATGGATTTGCAGCAGCAGGTATGCGTCACGGTCGTCGAGTCGACACTGACGGTCCACCTCAATCATCGCCAACTTGATCATGTCTGCCGCTGAACCCTGAACGACACTGTTGATGGCAAATCGTTCTCCTTGGGCTTTTTCGCGGGCCACTCTGGAGCGGATCTCCGGAATGGGCCGGCGACGGCCATGCAGGGTTCGCACTTCTCCGGTCTCGGCAGCCTTGCGCTTGGTTTCTTCCATCCAGTCCTGAACTGCGGGGAACTGGTGAAAGTAATCGGCGATGAACTGCTTGGCTTCTGCGACCGGGATGCCGAGGTCCCTGGATAATCCAAAGGCACCCATTCCGTACATGAGACCAAAGTTGACTGCTTTTGCCGCCGCTCTTTCATCCTTGGTCACTTCGCTGTGGTGCTTGTCATGGATCTTGGCAGCAACGGAGGCATGAATATCGACGCCATCGTGAATCGCCTGAAGTAATCCCTCATCCGCAGTCAGGTGGGCGAGCAAGCGCAATTCCACCTGTGAATAATCCGCACTGACAAAGATTCGATCGGTTCCATTGGGAACGAAGCACTGGCGAATCTTGCGACCCTCTTCGGAGCGGATTGGAATGTTTTGCAGGTTTGGCTTCATCGAAGCGAGACGGCCGGTGGCGGTAATCGTCTGCCGGAAGTCGGTATGGATCCTGCCGGTGGTGGGATGAACATGCTGGGGGAGGGCCTGAATGTAGGTCGACAGCAGTTTTGCGAGGCTCCTGTGGCGCAGGATCGTCGCCGGCAACGGTTGTTCCGGATGGCGGGCAGCCAGTTCCTCGAGGGTTTCAGCTTTGACGCTGACTCCGGTCTTGGTTTTGGGAAGACCAGCTGTGGGCAGTTTCAGATCCTCGAAGAGCACCTTCTGCAACTGTTTGGGGCTGGCGATATTGAAGGGAGCACCGGCAGATTCATGAATCTCCGATTCCAGCTGATCCAATTCCCCCTGAAGCGTGGATTCCTGTTCAGACAGCCGTTTTTCATCGAGAGTGATGCCCTGTCGCTCCATGGAGGTCAACACCTCCACCAGCGGCAGTTCGATCTGGCGGTAGACCTCATCCAGATTCCACTTTTCGATTTCTGTTTGCAGGTCGTCGTAAAGACGGAGTGTGAAGTCCGCATCCTCTGCGGCATATTCGGTGATCTTCTCCGGCTCGATCTGATCCATCGAGATTTCCTCATCCCCTGAGCCGATGAGGGTCTTGATGGAAATCATGGTGTGTCCAAGACGCTCTCCCACCAGATCATCGAGACCATAGCGACCCCGAAGTGAGTTGATCAGATACGCGGCGATCATTGGATCGCCACTGACCCCTTGAATCACCACACCCTCGTTGCGCATCACCTGCGCATCGAACTTCATGTTTTGACCGATCTTGCCGATGGCCGGGTCCTCAAGGATGGGCTTGATGCGCGCGATCACTTCTTCCCGTGGCATGGGCGGATTGTCATCCGGTGCCCGGAAAGGGATGTACCAGGCCTCTCCGTGTTCCACAGCGATACTGCAGCCGACAGCGAATCCACCGATGGAATCGAGAGAGTTGGTTTCCGTATCGAAGGCGAAGCGACCCGTTTTGCGACAAGCTTCGATCACCGTGTCCAATTCTTCCAGATCACTGACATAGGAATAAGTGACCTTCTCTGCGACGGCGGTGGTAGCAGCGGGTTTTTCTTCGGGAGCAGGGGAAGATGATGATGATTCCGGGGCTCCTGAAAAGAGATCCATCTCGATGGGCTCTTCGGGCTCGAGCATTTTCAGGAAGCGGCGGAAACCCAGTTCCATAAAGAGCTCCCGGAGGGCGGCATGATCCGGCTCGACCCGTTTGAGATCCTCAGGGGATTCTTTCAGGGGGGTTTCGAGGGACAGGGTGACCAACTCCCGGGAAAGCCTCAGTAGGTCCGGTTCCTTGCGAACCTTTTTCAGCGCGCTGGCGGGGATGGCGTCGGGTACCGGGTCGTGAAGCAGAACTTCCGGGTCGTCGACCACTTCCAGAATCTTGACGGCGGTTTTTGGTCCGACTCCAGGAACACCGGGAATGTTGTCTGAACTGTCGCCGACCAGGGACTGATAGGCGATCACCTGATCGGGTCGAATACCCTTCTTCGTCAGCAATTCCTCCGGCCCGTAAAGATCCCACTTTTTTTCATCGAGAAATTGGACCGACTTGGAGATCACCTGTTCGAGATCCTTGTCACGGGTCAGCAGTCGAACTTCCATTCCATGCTGCTCCGCTCTCTGGGCCATCGTTGCAAGGCAATCATCCGCTTCATGGCGATCCGATTGAAGGATCGGAACCCGGAATGCCTCGAGCATGCGATCGACGTAGGGAAGTTGGCTGCGCAGTTCCTCGGGCATCGCATCACGATTGGCCTTGTATTGGTCATACCGTTCGTGGCGGAAAGTTGGGCCGTCGCACTCCATGGCGACCGCCCAGTGACTGACATCGTGATCCTTGCACAATCTCAGGAGCAGGTCGGTTACGGCGTAGATCGCTTGCACCTGCATTCCCTCATTGTTGGTCAGGGTGCGCATTCCGTAGTGTCCACGATAGATCTGGTAACGGCCGTCGATCAAAAACAGGGTTTTGGACACTTGGGGGGGCCTTTCGAATGGGGGCCAGAAGAGCCACCCGACAGAATGGAAGTCTGCAGGAAAGTCTGTAGGGAAGTCTGTGGAGGTGACCGGATGGTCCCAATTTCCCTCTCCACACACACAGAACCTAGCGTATCCCCGGATATCCGGCAATATGGGGGCTCAGGGCTTCTTGACGGGGTCCTCCCGTGGTCTTAGGATCACGGCTTCCGGATTGTTGACGTTGCGGAAGGGATTCCTGCCTTTTCGGGATTTCCCATGATGTGATGTGGGTCTCCGGATTTTGACTGCGGAATGAAATGAACCGATGTCCTCGCATGCTGACTCGCATGGCTTAGCATGCTGGCACGATGGGCGGATTGAGGGGCTGATCGTTGGGTTCACGCTCTGTGACGACGGTATTAACCGTTGATCACAGGCTGAAACCGGCGGCCTCCCGAAACTCACATCGTCTGCTGCGATAGAGGTCGTCATAACCAACAAACAACTGTCCGGTTTCTGTGGAATAGAACAGGAATCAGACCCAGATGTCAGAGATAGTGATCTGGCATCAAGTGAGGAGTCTCCATGGCCCGTAATCAGGGGGGAGCACAGCTCTCTTTTCTCATCGTCTCGTTGATTTTGAATCTGGGACTGGCCTTCGTCGTCTTCAGCATGAATGGCGAGTACCAGAACCTGCTCGATCAGAAAAACAACGCGGATGACAAACTCGCTCGCCAAGAGGGTCAGGTCAAAGATCAGCAGGCGGAAATCTACGCCATGAGACGTCTGATTCAGGGATCGGATGATCTGGCAGTGCCGACCGAAGAGGTTCAGAGCCTCATCGACAAGGCCGGATCCGAGATCGCGACTGCCAAAGGGTCATCCAACCCCCGCAGTTATGAGTCTCTGACCGATCTTTACACCGACTCCACCGACACTATTCGCTTCCTTAACAATGAGCTCAACAGTCAGAGATCCCTCGCAGAGGCGAAGGATCAGGAGTACATGGAAGTGGTGACCTCCAAGAGCAACCTTGGAACCCAGTTGAATGAGGAGATCGACAGCCTTCGTGGTCAGGTCAATGATTTCCAGGTGGAATTGGAGGGGGCCCGTTCCCGTGGGCGTGAGGAATCCCAGCGTCTTCTCGAGGAGAATGAGCAGTTGGTTCAGGATCACAGCGCGGTGGTCTACAAACTCCAGCGTGATCTCAGTATCACCGAGAACCTTCTTCAGCGTGCCAATGACCGCATCGAGGAGCTGAAGCGTGAGATCGTGCGCGAGGAAACCTTCGCCATGGTCAAGCCTGACGGTGAGATCCTCAATGTCTCCGAGGAGTTGGGCAAAGCCTGGATCAGCCTCGGCACCAAGAACAAGTTGCGTCGTGGACTCGTCTTCGACGTGTTCGCCTACCAAAAGGGTGGCAAGCGTATCAGCAAGGGTCGTGTTGAGGTCCTGAAGGTCGAAGACGACTTCTCTGAAGTGGCTGTTCTCGAAAACCTCGATCGCTTCAACCCGATCTCAGCCGGTGACCAGATCACCAGCCCCTTCTTCGATCAGGACGACGTGCCTCACTTTGTCTTCGCCGGAGAGGCTGCCACCAATGGCAAATACTCGGTCGAGGAGATGGTTCGCAAGATTGAACTCTTCGGTGGTGTGGTAAGCACCTCTGTTGCCCTCGACACTGATTTTGTGGTTGCAGTCAAGGGTTACGAAGAGACAGAAGAGTACGGCCTTGCCCGTGATCTTGGAGTCACGATTCTTCGTGAGCGTGAGTTGCTCGACTTCATCGATTTCTAGGCTCATCGGTATCGAAGCCAATAAAAGGGGTGATTGCGGATCGCAATCACCCCTTTTTTCATCATCTACTTTCAGGCCAATTCGTTGGTGGAATCGATAACGGGGGGCTTGATGAATTGCTGATCCCGACAGACCGTGGCACTATGACACCATTGAAGACGGTTTCGTGTCAGGGGCCCATTCGGAGGAGTCACCTCGATGTCGATGCAAAACGAATCCCATGAGGACTCTCTGGAAACGATGTCCTTTGGGGACCACCTCGAGGAGTTGCGAGCGCGATTGATTCGCTCTTTGCTGGTGGTGGTGGTTTTTGCCGGGATCGCTCTGGTCTATCAGAGTGAGTTGATGACCATCGTCACCGCTCCCCACCGCAAGGCCATGTTGCAGATCGAATCGTCCAGAGTTTCGCAAACCCTCTCCACAGAGACTGCGGAGATCGAAAACACCATCCGTGAGCTGGATATCAGGGCTGTGAACTTGTGTCTTCAGCAGGCGATCGATCGCAGCGATTGGTGGCAGCGCTGGGATCGATTCAAGGAAGATGCTCCCGCTGACGGCCCCATCTCAGAATTGATCCTGCTCTTTGAAGAACGGGCAGAGGATCTGGACGGCACCCTCAAGACCGGTGATCCACTTTTGCGTGTCCCTGCAAGTCTTGCCTACAGCGAATCCCTCCTCGCAAGGATCAGGGAATCGGACAAGGTTCCCTGGGGAGGACAGGGTGCACTGGAAGAAATGCAAAAAGTCCTCCGGTCGACGGCGGATTACTGGCAGGCAGCGCAGGCGGAAGTCCCAGATGAAACCGCTCTTGAGGAGGCGAAAGCCAGTGAACCCAAGACGGTCTCTCCTGCAGAAGTGACTGCGACTGAAGAAAAACTCCGGGATCTAGCCGAAAAGATCGAAAAGGTCGAGGAGAGATTGGTCGACTGGGCCCGTTGGTTTGAAAAAGGCAAGCCTCTGGTATTGCTGGCTTACACGGAGGCGTTTTTCGCCTATCTCAAATTGGGGCTCTTTCTCGGATTGATCTGTGCACTCCCATGGATCTCCGCAGAAGCCTGGCAGTTCATCGCTGCCGGCCTCTATCCCGGTGAACGTCGATCGGTCAGGCCCTTCCTGCCGGTGGCCTTTTTGCTGTTGGCAGCGGGAGTGAATTTTGCCTATTGGATTCTGGTCCCGGTGGGGCTCTCCTTCCTCGGTGGTTATGGAGACCCCTCCCTGTTGGCAGCGAGTTTCACTCTCAAGGACTATATGGGACTGGTTTTCACCCTTGTCCTCGGTATGGGACTCATCTTCCAGCTTCCTCTGCTCATGGTCCTGCTGAGTCGAACAGGGCTTGTCGAGGTGTCCTTTTTCAGGGAGTACCGCAAGGTGGCGATCATGACCGCTGTGGTCTTTGGAGCGTTCCTGACACCTCCGGATGTGGTTACCCAAATGTTGATGGCTGGCCCTCTGGTTCTTCTCTATGAGTTGGGGATTTACGCGAGCATCTTTTTCGGAAAGCCCCATCGACAGGAAAACGCTCTCGATGACACTGCCTGATAAAACGATTGGTCTCTCTGTCGGAGTGATTGCTGTTGGTGACGAAATCCTCGAGGGACGTATCCTTGATGCCCATTCACAGTACGTTTCGGAAGAGATGCTCAGGTGGGGAGCGTCTGTCCGCTGGCATTTCAGTCTCGGAGATTCACCTGGAGAATTGTGCGAGGCCCTCACGCTTTTGCAGGGTCAGGTGGATTGGATTGTCGTGACCGGTGGTCTTGGACCCACTGCCGATGACCGGACACGGGAAGAGATCGCGTCTGCCCTCGATCTTGATTTGGTCGAGAATGAAGATGCATGGCATGAGATCCATCACCGATTGAGCAGTCGTGGCTTTGAACCGACTGAAAATAATCGCAAGCAGGCCTTTTTTCCCAGCGGGGCGAGCATTCTTTCAAACCCCAACGGCAGTGCTCCGGGATTTGCAGTGAAGACTGGGTTGGGCACCCGTATTTTTGCTCTGCCCGGAGTTCCTCACGAATTCAGGGCCATGTTTGAAGAGCATATTTTGGGTGAATTGAAATCGCACGGTGGTCTCTCAAGATTACAGGGGGAGATCCTCGATTTTGTCGGAGTTCCTGAATCCAGACTCGATGAGTGGGTCTCTTCGAAAGTTCCCTCCAGTCAGCTCTACCAGATCTGCGTGAGGGGGTGGGGGCAAATCGAGGTGCGTTTACCGGAAGGGCTTTCCCTGGAGAGGGAAGCCTCAGAGGTGTTTGGTGCCCGATTGATCGGTACCGGTGGGTTGCCGGTGGAAGAGCATCTTGTGAAGAAAGCGCAGGAAGAAGGACTCAGCCTGACCACTGCCGAATCGTGTACAGGTGGAATGATCAGCAGTAGATTGGTGAATGTGGCCGGATCGAGCAGGGTGTTTCCTTGCAGTTGGGTTTGCTATTCCAATTCGTCGAAGACCCGTGAGTTGGGAGTCGATCCTGCTCTCATTGAAGAACACGGTGCGGTTAGTCAACCGGTCGTCGAGCAGATGGCTCTCATGGCCCGGGAGAAGTCCGGGGCTGATCTGGCGATTTCAGTCAGTGGAGTTGCCGGACCCGGTGGGGGAACTGAACTCAAACCGGTGGGGACTGTGTGGCTGGCCTTGGCGACGGGAAATCAAATCCTTTCACATTGTTATCAGCTTCACGGCGATCGGGAGAGGATCCGCTCCCTGACTGCAAATCTGGCGTTGCTGGGTTTGCTGGCAGCGGTTCGTGGTTTGGAGGTTCCCGGTTGGTCCGCAAAAAGGTCCTGACCGAGGATGGATCGCACACCCGATTCCATCCTCATTATCAAGAGCACTATCATTCCCTCAGTGGTGCCAGGAATGAAGCGATCCAACGTTTTGTTGTTCCCTGCCGGGTGATTGAAAAGGCAAAAGATGCAGGGGTGGTCCGTATTCTCGATGTCGGATTTGGTTTGGGAGTCAACGTTGCTGTAACTCTCGAAGAGATCCGTCGGCAAGTTCCTCATGCCCGTTGTATTTGGGTCAGTCTTGAAAAGGAATTGCTCCCGATTGCGGATCTCCAGGAGCATTGGGGGGAAGGCAAGGTTTCAGAGGAACTTTGCCAGCTTGTTTCAGATTTATCTTACGACGGAGAGTTCTGGGGTGGACGAATTGTGGTCGGCGATGCGAGGGATTCGGTTCGGCGGCTGAAGGGCCCTTTTGATGCCATTTATCTCGATCCCTTTTCTCCGTCCCGGAACCCTGAGATGTGGTCTATCGGGGTCATGCGTGCTCTTTGGGAGGTTTGTGAAGAGGGTGGTATACTATCTACATACAGTTCCGCCGCAAAGGCAAGGCTGGCACTGATGGCCGCAGGCTGGGAGATCGGCCTCGGGCCGAGAGTCGGCAGGAAATCCTCCGGAACTGTGGCCAGTCGAGGCTCAGTGGATCCGCCTCTGTTGACCCTCGAAGAGAAGCAGCGACGTTCATTGGAGCGACGCCTCAATGAAGAGACAGGAATCAACGGATGCGACCCTCCTTCACCTCCAGATGGTATCAGCTCGCCCTGATGGCTTTTTGCGCCCTTCTACTGGGCAATATGAATTTCACTTATGCCGATACAGTTACCCTGACCAACGGTTCTAAAATCGACGGAACGGTACTGAAGGAATCGACGACCGAGGTGATATTACAGGTGGGATCCCTTGGGGTGATCCGGGTGCAGAAAGATTCCATCTCCGCCATCGAGAAAAATCGACGGACGGGTGTCGCGGATAAAAAACCGGCTTCCGGGAAAAACCGAAAAAAGGGCGTGAATAACAGGGAAGAAGAAAAGCCAAAGAATGAATCGGCTTTGACTTCCAAAGTAGAGGTGACCGTCTCAAAAAGCCTGAAGACTTACCTCGAAAAACCTCTGGCAGCGCTCGAGGGAAAGCAAAAACTCGAAGTTGAACAATGGGTCGAGGATCTTCAGAGGCAACGGGTGAACTACCGAAGCCGTGCAGAAAGAAAGTTGAAAGAAGCGGGGCCCGGTGTAGTTCCGTTTCTCCAACCCGTCGCCCAAAGTCAATTTTCCCTTACAAGGATTTGTGCCTTGAGAGTCCTGAATCAGTTTCCCCGCTATGAATCGATGGCGGTGGCCCTTGCCGGACTCGACTCCGATGATCCCTGGGTGAGAAAACTCTCCTCCGAGTTGGCTGCCAAAATCAGTGGAGAAGCGCGGCTTTTCCCCTGGAAAGAGGGCGGAGCCCTTTCTGTGAGATCGAAGGCGAAATCAGGATGGAGCCGTTGGTACCAGCAGCAGGAATCTCTCAGAGTGAAAATAGAAGCGGTAGAGAAGCCCGCTGATAAGCCTGGCAAGGACCGAAAAAATCACCGCTGATCAACGTGATAGGCGATTTGAAAAACCTTTCATGCCGACCCTTGTCATCCCCAAATCTCTTTGCTAACTTCGCCCGTTGCCTGTCAGGGTGAGACGAGTGGATTTGTGCTTTTTAGTGACTTTAAAGTCCGTGCACACCACTCTAGGGGACAATCACAGGTGATTCTCCCTTTTCGATCTCCCCTGGTGGCCGGTTTTTCATGAGGAAATCACCTTCAGGGATGGTTGAGCATGAGACCACACACCATCTTTCCCGGGGGGGAAACGTGGGGTTGCTGGTTTCTGGGTCTTTGCGACGAATATTGTCGAGATCCGAACTCCCTTTTCTGCAGGAGAATAGATCACAGTCGTGATCCAACAGTGCAGTTGTGGTCCAGCAGTGGAAGAATTTTCGTGGTGATGGTGACCGAATCGGTTGCCAGGGTCGACTGTCGAAAAATCACTGAGTGGAATTTTAACTGCCCATTTCCCATGTTCACCCCGGTCCGGCATTTCTGTAAGGCTTGTTGGCAAGCTTTACAGGTGGAGTCGTACTGATCTTACAGGTGCCTGCGAAGCATGTTCCGGCGATCCAGTATGACGAGCGTCAATTTGGGGGGCCGATTTCTTTGGAAGGTCGGGGGGAGCATGGTTTCAGGAAATAGTCAGCAGGAAAAATGGCAGACCATCCTGAATACCTGCTTGGGTCATCAGGATAGCGTCACCGCCATGCGTTTGCTGAGAACTGTGAACCCGATCGACATCTCATCACAAAAAACTGTTCTCGAAGTGGACTCTTCTTTCACCCGAGATCTCTTGAAGAAGCACTGGGAAGATCGTTTGGCTATTGTTCTGAATGATCAGGGCCTCGGTCGGCCGGAGTGGCGAATCTCGGACGCTGAGAATCCGCTTACATTTCCGGATCAAGTTGTGGAAAGTCGCAATGGTTCGCTGAACCGCTTTGCTTCAGCGCACTTGAACTTATCTGACACAGGAGCGTCCTCACGCATTCGCGATCTGTCTGTACCTTTGGCAGCGGATCTTCAGCCAATCGGAAATGTTGCCCAAAACTCAACTCTTCCGGGGGACATGCGGCAAGAGCTGACTCTTGATCGTTTTGTGGTTGGCAAGTCGAATCAGGTTGCTTATGAGGCGGTTCGGGCCGTGCTGAGGGATCCGGGATGCAGGTACAATCCGGTCTTTCTTCATGGGGGAAGCGGATTGGGGAAAACCCATTTGCTGCAGGCCATCACCCGTGAGTTTTTCATTCAGGGTGAGCGCAGCATTCGTTACGTCCAGTGCGAAAAATTCGTGCATATGTTTGTACGGGCCCTGCAAAACAAAACGTTGAACCAATTCCGATCCGAGTTCCGTTCTCTCAAGGTGTTGGCCATCGATGACGTCCAAATGATTGCTGGCAAAAAGAGCAGTCAGGAAGAGCTGATTGAAACCATCGATGCGATCCAGCAGGGCGGTGGCCAGGTTCTGCTCGCCTGTGATCTTCCGCCTCGTCAGTGCGAGTTTCTCCAGCAACAGCTGAAGAGCCGCTTTCTCGCCGGACTCGTCGCACGCATGGAGCCACCGGGAATGGAGACCCGCCTTTCCATTCTCGAACGAGAGGCGATCCGTCATGGAATTCAGGTTCCATATGAGGTTCTTCACTACATTGCCGACAGTATTCGAACCAGCGTCCGTGAACTGATCGGGGCGTTGACCCGACTCTTCGCTGAAGTGGACCTGCGTGGAAGCACCATCGATCTCGCATTGGCCCGCCGGTGCCTGGAGCCTCTGGTCAGGGAAGGTCAGCGAATGTTGACTGTTGACCAGATCGTCGAGGCCGTGGCACGTCGGTGGTCCTTGCCTCCTGAAGAGCTCTATTCCCGATCGAGAACAAGGCAAACCACTCTCGCTCGTAATGTGGCGACCTACCTGGCCAGAATCCTCACGACTCGGTCTCTGGCTGAGATTGGGGCCGAGTTGGGGAGCAGGACCCACTCCGCCGCCAGCAACTCCTACCGGAAAATCCGCGATTGCATTGAGTCGGATGCAAACCTGAAAATGGAGATCGAACATCTAGTAGCGGAACTGACCGGCTGATTCGGATTTTTCAGGGCGGCGACAGTCTTGTTCTAGGTCAACAGCTTGTTCAAGGGCAACCGCTTGTTCAAGGGGCTGCAGCTTCATCAAGGCGGCAACAGGGAAAGGGAATCGATGGCTCAGATCCCACCCTCCAATCCTTCAGAAGGTGGTGAATCACAGAGATCCGAGGAGCCCCTTTCTGCTCCCCTGACCGAACTGCGTGGAGTTGGGCCGGTCATGGCCAAAAAGTTGGCTCGACTCAATCTTCAGAGAGTGGGGGACCTTCTCCATCACATTCCCGTTCGCTACGAAGATCTGGAGTTACGGGAAGATCTGCGCAGTATTCCGGATGGGGTTCGCAAAAGTCTTTATGGAACGATCACGGAAGATCCGGCATGGATTCCTTCAGGCCAGGGTCGCTGGGAGACGACCCTGATTTGTGATGATCCCTCAGCTTCCCAGGTGACGCTCCAATGGTTCATGCCGAGGAGATTTCAGCCCCCGGTGAGACAAGGATTTTGCGGGTGGGTCACCGGAGCGATCCGAATCTTTCGTCGACCGACAATTGCGCACCCTACTGTTTGTGCAGCGGGGGACCGCAACCCGCCACCTCCCGGTCATGGCGGAATCGTCGCCGTCTATCGATCCACGGCAGGAGTCACCCAGGATTTTCTGAGGAAGCTGATCGATCAGGTCCTCAATCAGGATCTGAATCTCGAAGATTCCTTGGCCGAGATCCTTACAGGAGGACGATCCATCGATCGACTGTATCGGGGATTGCACCAACCGGAAAGTTTCGCCGAACTGGAGGTTTGTCATCAGCAATTGGCTCGACTGGAACTTTACTTCCATGCAGAAGGACAGGCCCGAACCCGACGTCGGCGACAGCAGGTCAAGATTGATCCCTTGCCCTTGAGCAAGAAAATAAGAGAGCGGATAGCGGCTCGCTTCCCCTTTGAATTTACCGGGGCCCAGAATCGTGTGATCGGGGAGATAGACCAGGATCTGCAGGCGGGATTCCCGATGGCAAGACTGGTTCAGGGGGATGTCGGCAGTGGAAAAACCGCAGTGGCGCTGTGGGCGATTCTCGCTGCTGTCGCTCATGGCAAGCAGACCGCCCTCGTTGCACCGACGATGACGCTCGCGGAGCAGCACCTCAGAACCCTCGAAAAATTGCTCAGTGGATCCCGACTGAAGATTTCGTTGGTGGTCTCCGGAACCTCCTCTGATGTGAAAGAGGAAATTTCCCGAGGCGAGGTCGATATAGTCGTGGGAACCCATGCGGTGATGTCGGACTCCGTCCAATTTCAGAGATTGGCCCTTGTGGTCGTCGACGAAGAACAAAAGTTTGGCGTAGGCCAACGTCAGAAACTTGCGGCAAAGGGAGCGTCGGTCCATCGCCTGCATCTCTCTGCCACTCCGATTCCCAGAAGTCTGGCCCTGGCATTGAGGGGGGAATTCGACCTCAGTCGGGTGGACGAGAAGCCTCCCGGGCGTCAACCGGTCAAAACTCGCCGGGTTCCTTCCGACCGATTTCCCGCAGCCATCGATTTTTTGTGCCGTGAAATCGATGACGGTCAGAGAGCACTCTTCGTCGTGCCACGCATCGAAGATGGGGACGGAGATGATCCGCAGGGGGTGGAGCAGGTGGTGAAGCGTCTTCGGGAGACGCCTTTGGCAGCGAGGGGTATCACCCTGCTCCATGGTCGCCTCTCCCCAGAGGAGCGCAGTCGAAACATGGAGCGATTTCGCCAGGGAAGTTCCTCCGTCCTCGTCGCCACGAGTATCGTGGAAGTAGGGCTCGATATCCCTGAGCTTTCCGTGCTCTGGATTGAGAATGCCGATCGTTTTGGATTGTCCCAATTGCACCAGTTACGAGGGAGAGTCGGACGCGGAGATCGGGCTTCATGGTGTTTTTTCACAGTGTCCGGGGATCCCGAAGAGACAGAGGATCGTCTTCAGGCCTTCATCGACGAGGAGGACGGCTTCCGGATTGCTGAGCGGGATCTTGAGCTCAGGGGCGGTGGAGAGGTCCACGGAGTTCGCCAGAGTGGTCAGGGAAGGTTTCTTCTGGCTCGCCCCCTCGCCGATCTGGACGCCTTTCGGCGCCTCTCAGAGGTGGCGGGGCAACGTCTGGATCGTGGGGAGGATTCGAGGGAGCAACCGCTCCTGAAACGCCTCAGTCCCTATCTGGGCCCAGACCGCCCTTCCCGTGAAAACACCGAAGGAACCCCGGATGGACCCCTTGCCGCACCGTGAGACCGGGCTACAATCCCTTTCTGAATCGCAGGGCCCAAAATGGGAACCGGGGAGTCTGATCGTCGAGGAGGGGGGTGACTCTTCAAGAGTGACCCTAGTCCAGATTAGGTCCAAGATTCATGATTTGTAAATTTGAATGCGAATAAACTCCCGAATGTTTCGTCATCGAAACTGACCGTGGGGCCTCACAAACGAAAGCGGAATCCTTTCAGGACTGCGATTGCGAGTGAACTCCGGGACCTGTGGGGACAGGTCGGGAATCGTCGCAGTGGTCGTCAGGCCATTGTTGCGAAAAAGAAACCAGAGTGCGGAACACCAAAATGACCGCGCTTGTGAAAGGAATGTGAGCCATGCAAAACACCACCGAACAGTCGGGACGTCTGAAGACCTTCTGGTTGCCCGTCCTTCTCGGATTCTCCGTGGGAGCAAATCTCATCCTGTGGATGGGTTCCGGCAACGCACCCCAGGTTGCTCACGGTGAGACTGGATCAGCGAGCAACGGCTTCATCATGACTTCCTTCGTCATGCAGGGAAAAGGTCAGGCTGAAGGCCTCGCGATCTTTGACACCAACACCAAAAAACTTTGGACCGGCTATGAGACTGGAAACGGCTTCAGCGTCAACAGTGTCCGTGACCTGAACTACGATTTCGTACCGCAAGAGTACTCTCAGAAGGGCAAGCAGAAGCCCAGTGTCAAAGCCATGAAAGAAGCAGGCCGCAAATAAGCGGATCCCCAGGAAAGGTTTCGATTCATGTCCGATCGATTGAACTTTGATCAGGCCGCGCAGCATCTGGGTGTTTCCGCAGAGGAACTTCAGGGGCTCGTGAGCAATCAGGAGATTCGCGCCGAGCACGATGGCGGTGAAGTCTACTTCAGCCAGCAGGATCTCGACGCCTACAAGGAAGGTCGCTCCACCGAGCCTACCGTGGTCCTCTCCGAGGATGGCGGTGGAATGCTCGAGGACGACGGTCTGGAATTGGAAGATTTCTCCACCGACGAGACGGTACTCAACATCGAGGGCCTCCTCGAGGATGACGGTGGGTCTCTACTGGAGGGCGAATCCGAGCTCGATTTGGGCGGCGTCGGAGATGAAACCGTCATCGACACCGATGACCTGTCTCTCGACTCCTTTGATTTCGACGATGATGCCGGTGCTGACGCTGGCGGCGATGAAATGCTCTTTTCAGGCAACACCGAGATGCAAATGGTGCGCAAGAAGCCGGCAACTGCAATGACGGTCCTGATGGTCCTGACCCTGCTGTGTCTGCTGATTCCTGCAGCCCTTCTGTTGAATCTGATGAATCCTGGTGGAACCTTCCCTGACTGGGGAGATCACGGGGCAGTCAACTTCATGAATGGTCTCGTTGAAAGCATTGTCAACAGCCTTTGATAAGCCGACTTTATGACAAACCGGGTCCCGGAGGAGCCACCTCCGGGACCCGGTTTTTTTTGTATCTTGAGAGTTCCTTGGCGAGGCAACCTCATGTGGCTGGAGCAGGGGGGATTCTATGAAAGGGCCCTTTCTCTCGGGGGGAGGGCGTGGCAAACTGACGACTTCAGGGATTGTCGCGCCCTGAATATTGAATGGCTCGCAATGCCAGTCGTGACCGATCAGGGGAAGCAGCGATCTTTGTCGCCCGTGTCACTGCAACTGCGGTGAGATTTTCCTGCAGGAACCTTCTTCATATTTGGTTTTCCTGCTGTGGATATCTGGAGGCATCGATTGTGTGACGGGGGGGGCAACCTGCCTCTCCGCATAGATTCCTTGCCGGTTATTTCCGGGTGCAGCCTGTGAAAGGAAGTTTTTGTGAACCACTTCAACCGTCTCGCCAACTCTGGAGCATCTGTTTCCGGGGGACTCCGGTTTTTGAGCCTTTTCATCATCCCGGCTCTGCTCTGTTCCTGTGTCCCTTACGTCAAGTACGAGGATGCTGTGAGCAAGTTGCAGCGTGCCAATCGGGTCAACTCGGATATGGAAAAGCGTCTCAAGGATACCCAGATCGCAGGATTTGATGGGGCTGCCCAGTTGCAGAGAAGTTCTGCCCGGATTGAAGGTCTTGAGAGAGATCTGAATGCGGTGACCTCCGAGAGAGATGCCCTTTCGAGAGTGAATGAGGAACTCAAAAAGAGTCTGGCTGAAATTCCCAAAGTAGTGATCTCGACAGAGCAGATTGCTCCTGGTATCAGCACCAATCCTGAGACCGGCGGCATCATGCTTCGGGATGACGTTCTTTTTGACAAGGGAAAGAGCACGCTCAAAAAACAAGGCAAGACGATCATCCAGGAATTGGTGAAGAACATTCAGCGCGACTACCCCGGCAACATCATCTACATCGATGGGCATACCGACAACACCCCGATCAAGCGTTCAAAGAATGCGGATAACTGGGAGTTGGGCGCAAAGCGTGCTCATGCGGTCTTCAAGGAGTTTGTTGCTCTGGGATTCAGCAAGAAGAAGTTGAGACTTTCCTCCTCCGGTTGGGCTCAACCAGTTCCAGGAGTCAATCCGGATACTGAAGCCGGAAGACGTCAGTGCCGTCGTGTGGAAATCCGTCTCGGGGATCCTGCCGAGTGACCTCTTCGTCAGGAGATCATTCTCCGGAGTTGCGAGATCGAGACAAAATGCCTGTGGACGGGAGTTCCTCCGAAGGGGGGCTCCCGTTTTCCATTCGGCGGGCAGAGATTCTCGCGGACCTGAAGATGAGGGGGTTTCGCTTTGATCCCCGCAAGGGCCAGAATTTCCTCTTTGACGGAAATCTGTTGCGGGCACTGGTTCGCGACTCCGAAATTTCACCTGATTTACCCATCCTTGAAATCGGTCCGGGAGCAGGGACTTTGACCCGGGCCCTTCTGGCTGCGGGGTCTCAGGTAACCGCCGTGGAGATCGATCCCCTATTGGCAGGGTACCTGCGTGAGACTTTTCCCGAGGACTCACTCCGTGTGGTCGAAGCCGACGCTCTGGAGACGAAGAATCGCCTTTCAGAGGAGCTGCTGGCGGCTCTCCCTGAGGGAGAGTTCCAAATGGTAGCCAACTTGCCTTATTCTATAGCCAGTCCGTTAGTCTGTTTGCTGGTGGAGGCTTGCCCGCGTATGACAGGATTCTCGGTTCTGGTTCAACAAGAGGTGGCGGATCGCTGGATCGCTGTCCCCGGATCACGGGAATATGGAACCAGCAGTGTTCTCCTCTCCCGATGGGGTCATGGCCGCATCACCCGCAAGGTACCTCCCCATGCCTTCGTTCCGGCCCCAAGGGTCGATTCCGCCTTCATTCGCTGGCAGCGGGCCCATCCTGCCCCGGATCAGCCCCGGGATTGGATGAGCCTTGTCCGGACCTGCTTTCAGGGGCGACGGAAGTCGATGTCCCGATTGTTGGGGCAGCAGGGTTATTCTGGTTGGGAGGCCAGCGGAATCGACGGCAGGACCCGTCCCGATCAGGTCACTCCTGAGGAATGGGCCCTCCTGGCCCAAGTCCTCCTATCGGAAAACGGTCCCGCCGGAAAAGATGAATGACTGGCAGGGCCTGTTTTGGCGATGTAGATTCTACTCTCAGTCCGGCTCCCCCAGTATCGCCCCGGCACCGTGTGTCTTGAGGGCTCCGGCGGGATTCGCCGCGCCACTGAATCTGCCGAAGACGGCTTCAATATCTTGATCGAATCTCCCGATTGCTCTGGCTTGCCAAGTCAGTTGTGGTCAGGTCATCGGCGGCTCAAACCACGATGGCTCAGACCACGATTGCTCAAACCACGATGGCTCAAACCACGATGGGCAGTCAACTCCTGATTCCTTGTTTTGGGTTCTTGCTCAAATCACGCTTCTTTGCGAATGTTCGATGCCTTCGCTGGTGAGTTGTGATCCGGGTGAGACCCGTATCGATGAAGCATTTGAAAGGCCGACCTTGTCCATTCTGGAAAACCAAGACCGAGAACGGATCCGTGAAGCCAACCCCATCGAACAGGTGGTAGGCAAATATGTGGATCTGGTCCAACGGGGTCGGGTTTTCAAGGGGCTGTGTCCCTTTCACGATGACAGTAATCCCTCCATGGACGTCGACCCCGAGCGCGGGACTTTTCGTTGCTGGTCATGCAATGAGAATGGCGATGTCTTCGCCTTCATTCAGAAACGCTACAACTATGATTTTCTGGAAGCGATGGAGCATTTGGCCCAGGAGGCAGGGATCGAGTTTCGTCGACGCCCGGTAGACCCGGAGGTCGCGGCGCAAAGAGACAAGGACCTGGAGATGCTTGAGTGGGTGACCGAATGGTTCATCCGCCAACTGGAATCACCGAGTGGAAAGCCCGCCCGTGACAATCTCAAGAAACGCGGTTTTCGCCCTGACATGATCCGCAAATTTCGTATCGGTTTTGCTCCTCCAGGATTTGATTCCCTGACCAACACCCTCAAGAAAGCGAGAGATCCTGAGGACGCGATGAAGCGTGCCTGTGAATTGGGTCTGCTGAAGGAGGGCAGAGAGGGGACATACTACGATGCTTTCCGGGACCGTATCATTTTCCCGATCATCCGTCCGGCCAGAGGTCAGGCGCGTGAAACCGGTGAAGTGATCGCCTTCGGGGGGCGTCATCTCGGCTCGGGAGTGGAGAGAGCGGGTCTGACACCGGCGAAATACATCAACTCGCCTGAGACCCGACTCTACAGCAAGGGAAAGGTTCTCTACGGTTACCAGCAGGGGCTTGACCAGATCCGGCGAAGCCGCAGTCTGGTGATCTCAGAGGGTTACACCGATGTCATCATGGCACACCAGTACGGATTCACAAACACCGTGGCCGTACTTGGAACAGCTCTGACGGAAGAGGGGGCTCAACTGATCTCCCGCAAGGTTGATCGGGTTGATCTGCTCTTCGACGGGGATGTGGCTGGAAAAAAGGCCGCTTCCAAATCTTGTGAACTGTTTTTGGGAACTGAAGTGGAGGTTCGTGTCGTCATCCTCGAGTCAGGAGTCGATCCGTGTGATCTGCTCTCGTCCGAGGGGGGGAAGGAAGCGTATGAGTCCTTTCTCGCTGCGGGGGTTTCTTCATTGGAGTTTCTGATCAGGGATATTCTGCAACAACACGAGTTTGAACCCGGAGTCAGTTCGATAAGGACGATTTCAAAGGTCCGCACGGAGCTCTCCCGGCGAGTTCTGGAACCCCTCTCCGATATGGGGCAGATCCCACTGGAAGAAGCGGTTCGCAGGATCTCGGCGGAGACGAACTGGTCGGAAGCCTCGATTCACCAGGACTTTCTGGCTGATCGGGATCAACGGTCGCCACGCAGAAGGGGTCCTGAAAGAGGGCTATCCGCGAATTTTCCAGAAGGACCAGTCTTGATCATCGAGGAGACCCCCCACGAGACCGAGGTCATCCTGGGTGATTACGACTCAGAACCTCATCTTCTAGGGGATCCGCAGTGGGCGAAATCCACAGAAGCATCTCCAGAAACCCCCGTAGTGGGCCAAATTCCCGAAGATGAGCACATTATGATGAAAATGGTTCTCCGTGATGAGTCCTATTATCGACCCCTTTTCCGAATCCACCCGCCGGAACGCTGGAGTTCACCCCTCCATCGGGAGTTGGCTTTGACGGTCCTTGCTCAAAGAGGGGTGCCTGATTTAGAGGAGGCGTCGAATTCCGGTCTTCAGTCGTTGATTCGCGATATTCAGTCCATCATTTCTATGGAAGATGAGATGATCCCGGATCCGGATGAACGTAACCTCTTGGTACCACAGTACATGGCAGAGGTTTTGGTCTCCGAACTGGAGAGAAAACGCCACCAGCTTGTCCGTAAAGGCGAAGCCAGAGAACAGATCCAGAGCATCAATAATCAGATACAAACATTAACAAGCAGTAAATTTCTTTTTGATAATCCGTCGCAGGTCGACGAAATCATCAATAGGTTTGAATTAGAGTCCCTTGGGTCACCTTTGACCCAAAAAAGCGAAGAGCAGGAGAGTACCTTCCATGAGTGATTCGATGCTGATCGATGAGGGTGATCAAGACCACACCAGCCACTCCATGAGCTCCCAAGAAGACCAGTTCCAGGGCGACGATTCCGAGATCGGCATCGCTGAATTGGACGAGGGCGAAGAAGAGGAGCTGGAGAGTGAAGAGGACGACCTGCCAACTCTGGGCAGCGATGGTCCCGAGCTGGAGCTCGGACCCATCGATGACGATGAAAATCGGATGCCGCTTGAGGAGATCCCGAAGATCGCTTCCGGTCGCCCCGCATCACGGGATTTCAGCAAGGAAAAGCGCACCATGGAGGAAGGCCTTGAGCGCCTTCTCGAAATAGGAAAAGCCCAGGGGCACATCACCTTTGAGCAATTCAACCAGTGCTTTCCTGAAGAATGCAATACACCCGAGCGGATCGATGCGGTTTACGACCTGCTCGAGGCCCACGATCTCGAGATCACCGATGATCCGGTCAAGATCGACGATATTCCGGATGAACCGGATTTCACCGGCGAAAAGATTGACGATCCGGTGCGGATGTACCTCACCCAAATGGGTGAAATCCCACTGTTGACCCGGGCAGAAGAGCTGCTTCTGGCGAAAACCATCGAAACTTGCAGGGACCGGTACCGAACGGCGATCTACTCCTCGGGATTCTGTCAGAGCCAAATGATCCGTTTGTGTCAGGAAGTTCTTTGCGGTGATCAGGCCATCGACAAAGTCATCAAGTTGACGCCTTCATCCGGCGAGCCAAGTCGGGAAGACATGCTTCAGCGGATGGGTCAGAATCTGGCGACCATCGAACGTCTTTACCAATTGAATTTGGCAGACAAGAAAAAGTTGGATTCCAGCAAGTTAACGGATCGCTACAAGGACAAGATTCGTGAGAAGGTTCATGACCGGGCGCACAAGATCGGTCTGTTGCTCGGTGAGTTGGTCTTCAAGCGGGACATTCTCGACAACCTTCGTGACACGATGCGAGGCCAGTGGAGAAAGATTCGGAAATCCAGAAATCGTATTCAGGAGATCAAGAAACGTCGTGGTCGTCGCAAGACGGACAAGGAAACGATGGAGTTGGAAGAATCCAATATCTCCGAGATTGCGGTCATGGTCATGGAGTTGACCGATCCCTTCGGTGAGCGTGTGGTCACAATGAACCGCCAGTTCAATCGATATGAGATCGCCAAGCGCAAATTGTCCGCAGGTAACCTCCGATTGGTTGTCTCCATCGCCAAGCGATACCGCAATCGTGGTCTTTCCTTCCTCGATCTGATCCAGGAGGGCAACACCGGATTGATGAAAGCGGTAGAGAAGTACGAATACCGCCGTGGATATAAATTCTCGACCTACGCCACATGGTGGATTCGTCAGGCGATCACCCGTTCGATTGCGGATCAGGCAAGAACTATCCGTATTCCGGTGCACATGATCGAAACGATGAGCAAGGTTCGGAACGCAACGAAGAAACTGATGCAGAAGCTGGGTTACGAGCCGAGCATGAAGGAGATCGCCACCGAGCTGGAGCTTCCGGAAGAGGAAGTCCGCAAGGTTTTGAAGATCTCCAAGCATCCGATCTCGCTGGATCGCCCGATCGGTGACAGTGACGACGGTTTCTTTGGCGACTTCATCGAGGATCAGAATGTGGAATCACCGATTCACACGGCGACCCATGAAATGCTCAAGGACCGTCTCAAGGACGTTCTCAAGACCCTGACCTACCGTGAACGGGAAATCATCAAGCTTCGCTATGGTCTGGAAGACGGTTACACCTACACGCTCGAAGAGGTCGGCAAGATCTTCAAGGTGACCCGAGAGCGGGTGCGTCAGATTGAAGCGAAGGCGGTGAAGAAGCTTCAGCACCCGATTCGCTCCCGTCACCTCGAGGGATTCCTCGACGAGTAATCCATCAAGTGGGAGCATCAAAAGGCCCGTAGCCGTCTTTGGCTGCGGGCCTTTTTTCTTGATTTGAAGATCTGTAACCGTGCGATTATGATGATTTCTAGGCGCTGGTTTCAAAGTCGTCAGTGAGAGCGCTTCATTTACCTGATTCGGGAAGCGAGATGGTTCGTTGGAAAAACTCGATCAACTGCGTCAATACCAGGATCTCTTTGCGAAGATCGAACTCTTCCGTTCCGAGATAGACAAAAGGAATCAGAAGGTCTCTGAATTCGAGGAAAAGGTTGCTCAAATGTTGGCGGAGAGAGCTCCCCACGAAGAGCGCATGGAGCAGGGACGGGGTCTGGCGCGGAAATTTGAGGCAGATATCGCAGATTTGGACAGCAAGATTGCAAAGACCCAGGATCAGCTTTCCAGTGCCACTCAGGCCAGTGAATATTCAGGGCTCCGTGGGCAGATTGAAAAGTACGAAGCCGACAAATCCGCTTTGGAAGAGAATCTACTGACCATCTTTTCAAAGATTGAAGAGATCGAAGGTGGATTGACCGATCTCGATCAGAGACTGGGCAATGCCAGAGACGAATATCAGGAACTCAAATCCCGTGTGACAGAAGAAAACAGTGATTTCGAGAAGGAGATCGGGCAAATGGAGGCTCCACTGAGGGAGGCCCGTGAAACCGTGGATGAAGAGTTGCTGGAGATCTTTGATCGTTTACAGCCTTCCCTCGGATCGAAGATTCTGGTCTCCGCAGCAGGGGGGACTTGCGGTGGCTGTCACGTTTCATTGGCACCGCAATTGATGGAGCGTATCCGTCAGCAGAAGGAAGTGATCTGCTGCAACTTTTGCGGCCGGGTGCTCCAATGCTGATCATTCCACGCTGGATGGGAAAAAAAGGTTTCATCGCCCTTTCCATCTCCACTTTGATCATTCTTCTTTTGCTGGTCTTGGTCGCACAAGAGTTCCGCAATCGAAATCTGAGAATGATGAAGGAAATCTATCACTCTGTTGGGTTTGAAGATTTCAGTGATTATGCACAGTCCATCATTACAGACCGGGATCCCAGGCTGTTTCCTCTGAAATCCAGAGAAGAGGTCGATCAGTTCCTGTCGAAGAATTCCGGTCGATTGGATGTCGACCCGGATTCGCCGTGGGACCCTCAATGGGCCCTGGAGACGGTCATGGCTTACGATCAGGAATTTCTGGATGTTGTCGAATCCTCGCCGGGTCGGCCGCCGATGAACTCAGAAACTGCACATCTGGATTCATTTAATTACATCGGAATACGTTCAAGGTTGGCCTCGCTGTCACGGGCAGTTGGAGACTGCAAACAGGTCACCACCCTGATGGTCGAGGCTATGGAGGCCAACGACAGTCTGTGTGCCGGGGGCACCATGGTCGAGGAGTTGGTCCGCCAAGCCATATTGGGAGATTTCCTGAAAAATCTCCAGCTGAACCAATTTGTCTGTGGTGACTCCGCCGATTCGTTGGGAAATGCGCAGCTCCTTCTGGAAACACTCGAAAGGGTGGAATCGCCGCTGACCTCCATACGGACGGCGTTCCTGACGGAGATTCTTGGGAGTATCGAACTGGTTCAGGTCAATCGAAGCAGTTTTTTCCCTTCTGGAGTATTGGGGTACATTTACGAACCGGATATTTATTTCTATCTGACTCACCTACTGCGGCTCCTCAATGACCTTGAGAGTCTGGATACGCTGACTGAATTTTCGAAGTTGCCTGAGATTCCCTGGTACGCCATCTACACCAAAGTTCTGATTCTGGGTGAAGACGCGTGGAACAATGCTCTTGCGAATTCGAGGGGAATGCATGGATTGCTGGAGTTTACCAAAGACTATCTCAGGGCATTGATTCACATGAACTCGCCGGGCTCAGGAGGGGGAGACTCCTTGCCCGAGTTCACGAAGTACACCGCATTGGAGGAAGGAGAACCCGGGTCCGGAAAGATGTTTCTGATCTATGATGGTCCGGAGATTCCCGACAGGCTGAGTCAAATTGTTCCTCTCCGCGTTCCCCTGCGTTGAATCAATCGCCCGGGTAGGGCAGAAGCCAATCTTTTTTCGCCAATGACCACTCAACCCGTGAGAGATCCACTGTCGGATCATAAAGCGGTGCGGGAGGTTTGCCGTTAATGCTGAGCTCTACATTGGCGTGTATCGGATAGTGCTTGCCCTGCTTCTCTTCCAGCTTTTTGCCAAGGTCTCTCGTGAATTGCAGCAACAGATCCGGCTGTTTGGCGACGATACTTTGCTGCCAGCGAACGAGAGCATTGGTGTAATTGCGAGTCAGGTCGATGCGGTCGCCGCTGTCGGGATTGAAGGTGAAGATCTCAATCTTCCCAACCTGCTTGTTGACCAGTTTCATACGCCAGGACCATCGGTGCCCTTCATGGGTCCATGAGGTGTACCCATCGTAGAGATGCTGCCTCAGGGGTAAGAGGAGCTGAACGACGAAGTAGACAGCGAGTAATCCCACCAGCCATTTTCTTCCCAGAGGAATATCGTCATCTTCCGGAGCAACATGGGTCGGGATGGGTAGCTTTGCTCCGGAAGCAAGACCCCAACGGGCAAGCAGGCGTCTGGGCCAATCCGCGTCAAAGAAAAGGGTGCCGGCCAGCAGCATGAACCAGGGGAATATACCGACGCTGACGAGAAAGACGCCGTTGGTCAGGTGGAACGCCGCAGCTCCAAAGAACGCCAGGATTCGTGTTCTCTTCCAGAACAGGAAGAACGGAATCGTCAGGTCAAAGAGCATCCCGGACCACACGAAAAACTCAGTCACTGCTGGCTGGTAGAGAAAATTGAGCATTTCTTGAGAGTGGCCTTCATCTGCGAAGATGACTCGAATCGAGTCTCCACTCATCCAGCCCCGGTCCAGTTTGGCAATTCCGGCAAAGAAATAAACGATGGCCAACTGCCCGCGAATCAGCCACAGCATCCAGCGCTGACACCAATCCTGTTTCAATCCCTTTATACGGCTGCAGTCCATCGAAAAAGCCCGGTGTGCGGGCATGAAGATCAGGAAAAAACAGAGCACGCACAGCAGGTACCAGTGATTCCGGTAGCCGGCAGCATCCAACAGGAACAGGTAGGTGAATCCCAGAAACTGGAGTGTCGCAGAGAGTCGATACCGGTACCCCAGAGTGACTCCAAGGCTGGCAGCGATCAGAGTGAGAAAGACACCCTGCATCGCCCAGTCGGCAGGTAACTGCTGGACCCAGGAGAACCCAAAAAATTTGAAGTGGAAGGGGGTGTCGATGTAGTAACTCTTGAGCCAGCCTTCGGCCAGATAACGAACCATCTCAAAAAATATCAGGCCACCGGTGATGATTCGAAATGCGACCAGCCAGGCGATGTCGACAGGTTGGAAGAGTTTCTCCTGAAGGCCCTTCAACCCGGTCGATTCAGATGGATTTGCATTCACGTCGGCAGCCTCCCACAGGTAAATCAGGCTCGAAGGTTTCCGAATGATGACGATTTGTCAGATTCAGTCAAGTTTGGCGCTCTCCCATGGCGAAGGGGGGGCTCATATACGTCTCCAGGCCATTGAGAATAAAAGCCTTTGAGAATAAAAAGTGTGAGCGAGCGGTAAGCCGAGTCCTGTTCACCACAAAAGTGGTGTGCGGTCATTCCTCTGGGCCCATTGTTGCCAAGGGGCTCTAACGACCTACCCGGACCTATTCCCGCAAGCGGGAGCGGAGTGGGCACTCCTTCGTCTCTGTTTGGTCTTTCTCCGGGTGGGGTTTACCCTGCCAGGGACGTCACCGCCCCCGCGGTGAGCTCTTACCTCACCATTTCACCCTTACCTGCATCCAAAGATACAGGCGGTATCTTTTCTGTGGCACTTTCCCTGGGATTGCTCCCGGTGGGCGTTACCCACCACCCTGCCCTGTGGAGCTCGGACTTTCCTCGCCCCGAACAAGTTCGAGGCGCGACCGCTACACTCGCTCACGAAATCCATGGTACCGAACAGGGGTGACTACTGGAAGGCCAGTGAGAGGCCCTGGATCACTCCTCCGAGGAGAATGATAAATCCGGTCAGGTAAATGAAATGATTGGAGATCTCACGCAGGATGGACTTGGGCTTGCGTTGACGAAGTGTCACGAGGACATGAACGGAAGAAAGGCAGGCACACAGTGCCAGAAAGATGAGGGCCTCGATCATTTTTGGTCTCCGCTACTTTGGGGAGCGATAACCCGATCTGCCACATCGAGCATGGCCAACAGATTCAGCAAGCCGGCAAAACAGGCCATATGAACACCGGTGTCGTTGAAACGGGAGACATCCTTGTAGGTATTCACACTGGCGAGGCCGTGCATCACGTTGTCTGCGGCAGGTGAAAAGGTCAGCTCAACGATGGGGGTCAATCCGCAGCCGGAACTCAACCAGAACAGGTAGGGATTGAAACTTCTGGAAATCGCTTCGAAATCGGAGAGCAGAACGCCCGCAATCCAGAGGCCATTGATCAAGATCAGGATCGCCCAGCCTCGCAGTTTTTCTCCCATGAGAACGTGCGCGGAACCTGGAATCACCCATGCCGGCAGCAAAAGTCCCAAGTGGGGGGAAGAGTTCTTCATCTTCTTTCCCTCACATCGAAAACTGTTCGCCGAGGTAATACCTGCGGGCGTCAGCGTTTTTGAGAATTTCTTGCTGGTCGCCCTGCGCGATGATGCGACCGTCGTAAATGATGTAGGAACGGTCACAGACATTCAGGGTTTCACGGACGTTATGGTCTGTGAGAAGAACGCCGATACCGCGTTCCTCAGAGAGGTACCGAATCACTTCCTGAAGATCTGCCACGGCGATGGGGTCGACCCCACTGAAGGGTTCATCGAGAAGAATCAGTGAAGGCTCAGAAACGAGTGCCCGGGCGACTTCCAGTCTTCTTTTCTCACCGCCAGACAAGACTTCGCCACGACTGTCGACCACTCGCTGAAGGCCGAATTCGTCAATCAGTTCCTCCAGGCGATCGGCCTGCTCCGGCTCACTGAGAGGGCGGGTTTCAAGAATCGCCATCAAATTTTGCCTCACCGTCAACCCTCGGAAAACGGAGGACTCCTGAGGAAGGTAACCCATACCTTTTCGGGCTCTTTGGTACATCGGCAAGGCAGAAATTTCCTCGCCATTGAAAAACACCTGTCCTTGGTCCGATCGGATCATTCCCATCGTCATGCGAAATGTGGTGGTTTTTCCGGCACCATTTTTTCCCAACAGCCCGATCACCGCACCGGGGGGGACGTCAAAGGAGACCCGATCTGCGACTCTTCGATTGCCGTAGGACTTGCACAGATTTCTGACGGTCAAAATCATCGGATAAATCCACTTTCATTTCGCCAGGGCAGAGCCGGCCAAAAGATCACAAATCCTCGTCCGAGCAGATTCGATCGGGAGAATGACCCCCAATATCTCGAGTCCAGACTGGAGGGGCTGTTGTCCCCCAATACAAAGTATCTTCCCTGATCAATCTGGAAGGGTCCAGTCACCGCATGATTCCCGTTTCCTGTCCAGTGGAGATCCCGGAAGACCTGCACTTGATGAACGTAGCCGCCGCAGCGATTCATCTGCAGTCGAATCGTTTGGCCTTTTGCGGACTTCAAGCCCGCGGAGAGTTCGGAATCAGGAAGGGGGATCTGAGCGACCAGTTGTTCGTTGGAGAAGAGGCGCACGTGACGATCGATGACCTCCATCGACAGAGCGGTTTCCCTGTCGGGGACGAGAGCAAAGGAATCAGAAGTCCATAATTTCTTTTCTTCTGTGGATTCGTTTCCAGTGATCAACAAGCGGCTTTCACCGCTGGTGAAGGGGATCTCCCAGCGATAGGTGGAGGGAGAATTGTCGATCTCAATGGCGATAGAGGATTTGCCACTGGAGGTGGGCATCGCTGAAATGCGTGCAAGCACCTTCAAGTCACGAACAGGTGCAGGTTGCTTGCCTCTGTAGGACCCGTTGTATCCATAGTAATTCCGGATCGGGCGGACGTATCGAAGTTCACCGGAACCGGTGGACAGGTTGACGCCCCAGCCTCCAGCAGTCTTTTCAGGAGTGTTGGCGGTTTCGTCTGTGTAGCGGGTCCAGCCCTTGTCCTGGCTCCAGGCCGATTTCTCAAGCCCGCCCTCTACGATCAAGCTGTCATGGATGGGAATCCACAGGTGTTTTTGAACGTCGAAAGGTTTCAGTTCCACCTCGCCGTCGATATGGATATCACCGTTGACGATCTGTACCTGTTCCCCCGGAAGTCCTACCAACCGTTTGATGTAATTCCTCTGGGAGTTGAATCGAAAGACAACGACATCCCAGCGGTTGGGTTCGACTACGTCATAGGAAAACTTCTCAACGAGGATCTTGTTGCCGCCGAGTATGTCATCCGGTTCGACCAGAGTCTCGTGTTTGTAAGTGCACTCCCGGCATTCGACACGAAGCGACTTTGCAATCGCAGTGCGAATCGTGACTTCACTGACCGAGCGCGTTTCCTTGCAACCGGGACAAATAAACTCGTTTCCAGTACCGGCCTGAATCTTGAACGGAGTTCCGTTCTTATTACAAACACCCTCCAGGATCCTGTAGCGGTCACCCATCTGAACGCGATTGGTCAGGCTGTCACTGGAGATGCCGACGGGAGTATCTACTCCACAGTTGGGGCAAGAGACTCTGGAATTGAGACCATGGAGGTAGGGGGCCATCGATCCAGTTGGGATCTCATACGATTCCAGTACGAAATGGCGAATCAGCAGTGCCAGCAGAAGAGCAACGATGATTGCTTCTGCATTTTCCCTGAAATCGGTCCACTTCACTTTTTGTCCTCGTCGTCCAGGCGCAGTACTGCCATGAATGCGTCTTGCGGAATTGCCACACTGCCGATCTGTTTCAGCCGCTTCTTGCCTTCCTTCTGTTTCTCGAGAAGTTTGCGTTTTCGACTGATATCACCACCATAACATTTGGCGGTCACATTTTTCATCAGTGCCTTGATCGTTTCGCGGGCAACGATTTTTCCTCCGATGGAGGCCTGAAGCGGAACCTGGAACATGTGGCGCGGGATGACATTTTTCAACTTTTTGAGAAGCACCCGGCCACGTCTCTCTGCAACTTCCTTGTGGACGATGATGCTCAGCGCGTCGACCGATTCCCCATTGACGAGAATGTTCAGTTTCACCAACTGGTCCGCACGGTATTCAGCAAACTGATAATCCAGAGTTCCGTATCCACGGGTGTTGGATTTCAGCTTGTCATAGAAATCTGCAATGATTTCTGCCAGCGGAACCATGTAGGTCATCTGCACACGCGTTTGTGACAGATAATCGGTCTTGCGCCATTCACCCCGTTTTTCGTCCATCAGTTTCATGACGGCGCCGATGAATTCCACGGGAATGATGATGTTTGCTTCAACAATCGGTTCCCGCACTTCGTCGATCAACATGACTTCCGGCAATTGACTGGGGCTGTCGATGTGTTTGATTTCTCCGGAGTTGAGAAGGATTTCATAGGTGACAGTTGGCGCTGTCTGGACAACTTCAATCCCGGATTCCCGCTCGAGTCTTTCCTGAACGATTTCCATGTGCAAAAGACCGAGGAATCCACAACGGAAACCGAAACCCAATGCGTCAGAAGATTCTGGTTGGAAGGAGAAGGAAGGGTCGTTCAACCACAGCTTTTCCAGTGCGGTACGCAGGTTTTCGTAATCTCCGCTGTCTGTGGGGTAGGTTCCGCAGAACACCATGGGATTCGGATTCATGAATCCCGGAAGGGATTCGTCAGTACCCCCGACCCGCGTTGTTACCGTATCGCCGATCTTGACGTCGTGAATCGTTTTGATACTGGCGTAGAAGTAACCCACTTCGCCGGCCTCAAGAGCGTCCACCGGCTGCATGCCAGGTTTGAAGACTCCCACTTCATCGACGGAGTACCAGCGACCCGTCGACATCAGCAGGATGTCATCGTTCTTGGTCAGTTGACCTTCTTTCACGCAGACGTAAACGATCACTCCACGATATTCGTCGTAGTGCGAATCGAAGATCAATGCTCTGAGGGGAGTTTCCCTGGGAGCCACAGGTGGGGGAACAAAGGTGACGATCGCTTCTAAAAGTTCGTCGATTCCTTCTCCGGACTTGGCGGAGCAGCGGATCGTCTCTCCGGGCTTGATTCCGAATGTCTGATCCAGTTCTTCGTCGATTTCATCCGGTCGGGCAGTCTGCAGATCGATCTTGTTCATCACGGGGATGATTTCAAGACCACCCTCCAACGCCAAGAAGGCATTGGCTACCGTTTGTGCTTCTACCCCTTGTGCAGCATCGACAACCAAGAGAGCCCCCTGACATGCGGCAAGACTGCGGGAGACTTCATAGCCAAAGTCGACGTGTCCGGGGGTGTCGATCAGGTTGAGTTGGTACTTTTCACCATCGTCCGCGGTGTATTCCATGCGGACTGTTTTTGCCTTGATGGTGATGCCACGTTCCTGTTCCAGCTCCATGTCGTCCAACAGCTGGCTGCGAAATTCCCTTTCGGTGATGGTTCCCGTTTTGAGCAGGAGCCGATCCGCCAGTGTGGATTTTCCGTGGTCGATGTGAGCCACGATGGAAAAGTTGCGAATCCTTTCGGGAGGGAAACTCATGATTTTTTCCCTTCCGTCATGGCTGCCTCAAAGAGTTGTGAAAACTGGCGTACAGCCAAGCCTCTGTGACTGATCTGATTTTTGGCTTCAGGGGACATCTCGCTGAAGGTCTGGGTCTCTCCATCAGGCAGAAACACCGGGTCATAACCGAAGCCCCCTTCTCCTTTGGGGGATTCAGTGATTTGACCATTGCAGCGACCTTCAACACTCAGAATCACTTCATCTCCATCGCAGAGAACCAGAACACAGGAAAAGTGAGCCTCTCGGGAAGCACAATCCTGAGCAGTCAGATTCTTCAGGAGTTTGTCGATGTTGTCGGCAAAGGTCGCATTTTCACCGGCATACCGTGCCGAATACACCCCTGGGTCACCATTCAAGGCGTTGACGAAAAGCCCCGTGTCATCCGCGAGGGCCCACTGGCCACTCCAGTGGGAAAATTCGCGTGCCTTGATGATCGCATTCTCAAGGAGAGTTGATCCGGTTTCATCCGGGTCGGGGGCCGGTCCACGGGTTGATTCCAGATCGGCAGGGGTAAGGACCTGTTCGCCTGGAAGTTTCAGGGCCTGACTGATTTCCCGATGTTTATTGGGATTTCCGGAGGCAATTAAGAGTGGGCGTTCGGCTGATAGGGTCAAAAGATCTCCGAAATTCAGCGAGGAATGACAGTCCGGAAACATGCTCCGAATCTGTAATAGATGTTACGGAACCACCCCTGTTGAAGCAAGGCGACCCGATGGGGAAGAGGCACTTCCAGCCCTGATTTTGAGCCATTCCAGTGCCAAATAAGATGGTTTTCGGAGGCCCCTGAACACGGGTCTATGATCAGTCTGCAACCGCCCTCAGGTGGGGGGTCAGCTCGTTGGCCAGGTGCCCCAATCCTTCCCGCGCCGCAGCCAGTACCTCATTCAGGGTGTCCATGGGGATGGCCAAGCCTTCGCAGCCCCCGGCGATCTCAATCAGATTCCCATTGAGCGTTCCAACCAGATTCAGATCGACATCCGCCTTGCTGTCCTCAGAGTACTCAAGGTCGACGAGAATCTTGCCATCGACGATACCTGAGCTGACGGCGAGGACCTGATCCCTTCGAGGATCCGCTGCAAGAACTCCACTGGCCAAATGGGATTCGATCACCATGCCGATGGCGACGGTGGCCGCATTAATGGAGGCGGTCCGGGTGCCACCGTCCGCATGCAAGACGTCACAATCCACCCGCAGTGTGTAGCCCGGCATCAAGCCCAAATCGAGTCCGCCACGAATGGCTCGACTGATCAGACGACGAATTTCCAGTGCTCGACCATCGGCATTTCCCTGTCGCTCAAGACGGGGGGTCACAGAGTAGGGTGCCATTTGGTATTCGGCAGTGGCCCAACCACTGGGACCGTTCAGCCAGCGCGGAGTGCCTTCCTCCAATTTTGCGACACAGAGGATGGTGGTCTTGCCGGCATGGTATAACACGCTGGATTCGATTCCGGGGATCACGCCCGTCTCGATGCGGATGGAGCGCGGGGTGAGGTCGGATCTGTTCTGCCTCATGTTCCTGGTGTCCTTTCGGCAGGTGTCCTTTCGGACCGAGTCAGCATTCGTCCCGAAATGTCTGAAATCGTCTTCGGGGATTGTTCTGATTTTACATCAACTCCCGTGAGGAGGGCGACATCCCGGGTATTTACCTCTAGAATCGAGGTCGTCATGGGATGGGACGGGAGAATCATGAAACTGCTTATCGTTGGCGGCGCAGGATATATCGGCAGTCACTGCGTTCTGGAAAGCTTGAGGGCCGGTCACGAGGTGGTGGTTCTCGACGATCTCAGGACCGGGCACCGGGAAGCAATTGGTGATGTGGAATTGGTGGAGGGCAGTCTTCACCAACCGAATGTTCTCAGGTCCGTCTTTGAGACTCACTCAATTGACGCGGTTTTCAATCTGGCCGCTTCATGCAGTGTTCCCGAGTCGGTTCACAATCCTGGCCTCTACTATCACAACAATTTGGCTGGAACCCTCAATTTGGCAGCAGCCATGGTTGAGGCGGGGGTGACCCGACTGGTTCATTCTTCGACGGCAGCGGTCTACGGGGACCCCGAAGAGGTTCCGATTCCTGAAGACCATCGCATGCAGCCCGTTAACCCCTACGGGGATTCGAAGCGTCTGGTGGAATGCACTTTGACCGAAATGTCGAAAGCCCATGATCTGAAGCATGTGTGTCTGCGCTATTTCAATGCCGCTGGAGCCGACGCGTCGGGGTTGATCGGAGAGGATCACGCCGATGAAAGTCACCTGATCCCGATCCTTTTGCAGTGTGCTTTGGGGCATCGGTCCCATTTCACTATTTTTGGATCCGATTGGGAGACGAGGGATGGAAGTTGCATTCGTGATTTTGTTCATGTGACTGATATCGCCAGAGCTCACTTGATGGCCCTCGAAAAAATCGATGATTTGGCGGGAGAGTCCATCAATCTGGGATCTTCCCATGGGGCCAGTGTTCGCGAAGTGGTGGAGATCGCCAAAAGAGTGACCGGTTGTGAGTTCGATGTCCGTGAAGAAGGGCGACGTGATGGCGATCCCGCTGTTCTGCTCGCTTCCAACGAAAAAGCTTCAAAGATGTTGGGCTGGACGCCTGACAACAGTGACCTTGATTTCATTATGGAGACGGCTTGGCGCTGGCACAGAACCCATCCGAGCGGCTACGGCAGTGACTTCAGGCAGATCCCTGGACAAAAGGGCCGCTTCGGAGAATTGGCTGTGAAATTGGGCTTTGTCACAGAACAGGATATCGATCGGGTTTTGATCGAACAGGAAAAGATCCGTTCTGAAGGCAGAGGCCACAAAATGATGGGGCTGTGCATGGTTGAGATGGGTTTGATTTCAACCACGCAGCTGGTAGAGATTCTTCGTCATTATGATGACGGAGAGGAGTCTTGAGTTTGATTCATCTCAAGCATGCCGACGGCAAGTTCAGGGTCTTGAAGATTCTTCTTCTCTGTGGATTTCTGTGCGTGCCAATGGCTTGTTCCTCTGTCAAGGATGACAAGAGGGCACCGATATCGACGGGCTCTGGTCAGGTCCTCGCCACAGTGGGGCGTGTTCAGATTACTTCCGATGAACTTCAATCGAGAATTCTGGATCGATATTACGGCCCCCGGGCCTTGAATGGACTGATCAGGGAGGCCCTGTTTTCCGCAGAAGCTGAGCGATTGGGCATCAGGGTTCGTTCAGAGGAGGTTCTCCTTGAGGTGGATCAACGTCTCAATGCTCTTTTGGGAGAAGAGAGTACCGATCGCCGTCAGGCGATCCGCGAGTTGAATCGACGGGGCCTCAGTGAATTGGATCTGCGCAAGGAATTGAGCAGTGAAATCGGTCAGGCATTGTTGATCCAGAAGGTGGTCTCTGCCCGTCGGGAGATTCTCGAAGAGGAAATCCTGGAACTCTGGCGCCAAACCTGGAAAGAACCCCGTCGAAAAGTGGAGCATATTGCATTTCCCTTTGGGGATCTCCGCGAAGGGGAACTGGATCGACATGGGGAGTGGGTGGCGAGAGTGGGAGAACGGTGGCGCAAGGGAGCTGCGATGGCTGAGATCCTTGAAAGGCCGCCAGGATTGAGGCCCTCCTTTGAGCCGCGCATCGGCGAATCATGGTTGCGAGAGAGCGATCTTGCGGGGAGACCTCTCTTCTACCGCCTCTTCGAAATCGGCAGGGGTGGGATCCTCGGTCCTGTGATGGAAGAAAATTTTGGGTGGCATCTCTTTCGTGTGGTGGAAGAGAAGGCTCCCCGGCCCTACTCTGAGGTTCGAACCCAGTTGGAGTCAGAGTTGAGGAATTCACCTCCGACAGATACTGAAGTTCTGGCCGTGGAGGAGAGTCTCCGGTTGAGAATCCCGGTAGATGTCCGGGAAGATGCATTCTAGACCGTTGTAATGATTCACACAGGGGTGAAAGACCCCAACAGGGTGTTGGAACAGAGGAACCTGAATGATTGCTCGTGAGGAAGATGACACTGCTGCAAAAGATACTTCAGCAACACCGGAAGGGGCTGCGCTCGAGGAGTCTGCAGAAGAATTGACTCCCCTCGAGGGCGAGCAGTTGCGGAGTACCATCGAGGCGATTCTCTTTGCTTCGCCTGAGCCGGTGAGTCGCAGACGCTTGCAAGCGATGTTGAAAGAGGCTCCCAAAGGAGCCGTGAAGGAAGCTCTCCTGCAAATGGAGGCGGAGTATCTGACTTCTCCAAGAGGATTCCTGCTCCACGAAGATGGTGCGGGGGTTCGCCTGCTTTCCAAGCCTGACTTCGCCCCTTATGTCGCTCGACTGAGGGGAGAGGGGCGTCGTATCCGATTGAGTGCGGCGGCCTTTGAGACTTTGGCGGTGATCGCCTATCGCCAGCCGGTCAAAAGATCCGATCTGGAACAGATTCGAGGTGTCTCCTGCGGCCCTATCCTCAAAAATCTGATGGAGTGGAACCTGATCCACATCACCGGCCAGGAGGACAGTATCGGCAGGCCCCTGTTGTACGGGACCACATCTGAATTCCTGGAGTTGTTCGGCCTTCAGGCGTTGGGCGAGTTGCCCGAGCCCAGCAGGCTGAAAGATCAGGGATCCGACAGGGGGCTCGAGATCCTCGATGAGATTATTCGGGGCAAATCGGAAGAAGAACCGGGTGAGCCTGAATTCGCAGATATCGAGTCGGTGGTGGAGACTCCGGGCGAAACTGCTGAGGTTACCAACGAAACCGAAATCACGCCTAAAGAGCAATCTGGGGCCGAGAATGACACCCAGAGGTGGGAAGATGACGATTCAGAGGACCTTCTCGGAGATGATTGGGTCGATGAGGACGGGTCTTCTTGACACCCTGAACCTCAGGGCTACTATGCCCTGCTTGTGCGCCGGTAGCTCAACTGGATAGAGCACCTGACTACGGATCAGGAGGTTGGGGGTTCGAATCCTCCCCGGCGTACTTTTTTTCCCTCCAAATCTCTCCCGAACTCCCGATCCTGAACCCGGGAAACTGTTGAATCCAGAACAGGAGGTCGTCCCATGGACGACATGACGGGAGTGTCCTGGCTGCGAGACGAGGATTCGGATCTCCGTTCGATGCTTCAGGCATTGGAGGAGGCCCGCGCCGCTGCAGATCAGGGAGAAGTCCCGGTCGGCGCGATCATCGTGCATCCGGAAAAAGGCCTGGTGGCCCGGGCTCGCAATGCCAAGGAGACCCTTCAGGATCCCACGGCTCATGCAGAGATCCTCGCGATTGGTCAAGCTGCGGAAGCGGTGGGAAGTTGGCGTCTGGAGAACTGTACCCTTTACAGCACTCTGGAGCCGTGCCCCATGTGTGCCGGGGCGATTTTGCAATCGCGGATTGAACGGGTGGTCTTCGGGGCCAGTGATTCCCGTTGGGGCGCGGTCGACTCGAAAATGAACATCTTTGAACCGGGCCTTTTCAATCATGACGTGGTCTGGCAAGGCGGGGTTCTCGAGACGGAAGCCGCAGGGTTACTCAAGGATTTCTTTCGGGAGATTCGTGAGGGGCGTCCCCGATATGACGGGAAAGCGGAGGACGGATCTTGATCCGACCTTCCTGAAAGGTGTAGAACGGACAACAGAGCGGAGGGGTGCCAGAGTGGTTGAATGGGCCGGTTTCGAAAACCGGTGTGCCTTTACGGGTACCGTGGGTTCGAATCCCACCCTCTCCGCCAGTTTCGTTCTTTCATCGGTGTGAGCTGCATTCAATTTTGAGGGATCCTGCTGGGTTGTGGCCCTGTTCGGCTCTGCAATTGAGACCGAATCGAGTCACGATCTGTTGGCAATTTCTGTGGAAACTGGGATACTGAGTTTCCTGCCGGGTCGTCGATCCAGCTGGACTGCTGACACAAGTCGCATTTCGGAGAGGTGTCCGAGTGGCTTAAGGAGCACGCTTGGAAAGCGTGTGTGCGTTTACGCGTACCGAGGGTTCGAATCCCTCCCTCTCCGCCACATTTAACTCTGATTTCCGGGGTCCGGGTGACCGCCGGCCCGTGAACCTGGTCAGGCCCTGACGGGAGCAGCCATGACGGTGTCCGCTGGTGTGCTTCGGGCTCCGGTCTCATCTACTTTCTACTCTTTCCTCCTGGTCTTCCCTCCTGGTCTTTCCTCCTGGTCTTCCGTCTCCACCTCATCTTCACCGATTATTGGCTGCCGATTTCCGCACCGGAATTCCAGAGCCTGAATCACTCTTCCTTGTCGAATTGGGCTGATTTGAACTGCTTTAGTGCCTTGCCTGAATGGGGGCCTCGGGTTCTGATGGGGCCATGACGAATTCAACCCCAGAAACCCTGCCAGAGGACTCCGGAGACCAGAACGGCTCTGTGGAGTATCAGGTGATCGCCCGTCGATTCCGCCCCCGGAATTTCGACGAAGTGGTCGGCCAAGAGGCGGTCGCCGATGCCTTGCGACAGTCGATTCTGCAAAACCGGTTGGCCCACGCCTATCTGTTTTGTGGCCCCCGAGGGGTGGGCAAGACTTCGATGGCACGAATTTTTGCTGCGGCATTGCAGTGTCCACACGCAAAAGAAGCGACACCGTGTGGTGAATGTGAAACCTGCCAACGGATCTTCAGGGGTGAGGATTCAGACGTCACTGAAATGGACGGAGCGTCCAATCGCGGAATCGATGATATTCGCGGTTTGATTGAACATGTTCAGTATGCCCCGACTCAGGGTCGTTACCGGGTCTTCATCCTCGACGAGGTTCACATGCTCACCCGGGATGCCTTCAATGCTTTGTTGAAGACACTGGAAGAGCCGCCGTCCCATGTAAAGTTTGTTTTTGCGACCACGGAGCCGGAGCGGATTCTGCCGACAGTGCTCAGTCGCTGCCAGCGTTGCGATTTCTCGTCCATCTCCAATTCGGATATCAGCCGTCGCCTGGAGCAGATCTGCCAGCTGGAGAACGCGCAGCCCGGTGAAGGACTTCTCGAGGAAGTGGCGCTGCTCGCCCAGGGGGGCATGCGCGATGCACAATCGATGCTGGATCAGATCCTTGCCTTTGCGGGCAAGGAACCGCAACTGGAAGATCTGTTGCGAGTGACGGGAAGAGTATCCACCGAGAATCTGCTCCAGTTGATTTCAGTGCTCGAGTCCGGTGATCTCGGAGCAGCCATTCAGGAGTTGGGGCCTCTCCTCGATTCTGGAACAGAGCCTTCCGTATTGACGGACCAGCTGACTGCGGTCTATCGGGACCAGTTACACGAAGGAGTCGCTTCAGGCTGGAGTCCTGAAAAAATCGAATCCAACCTTTTGGCTCAGGAGATTCTTCAGGAGACGCGCCTGAAGTTACGCCAGCAGGATCGGGGAGATCTGGTTCTTGAGTTGGCCTTGATGAGAATCGGTACCCTGTCATCTCTGGTGCGCACCGGATTGTCCTCCACATCTACTCCGATGGGGGCTCCGACGGGGGCGATACCTGCGAAATCTGCTGTTGCTCCTGTGAATCAGGATTCGGCTGTCACACCGGCCCCTTCCACTCCAGAGATGAAGGCTCCGGAAAGCCCGCGTACTTCTGTTGAACCGCAGGCTTCCGTGGAAACGCGGAGTTCTGTGAAAACACAGGGAGAGTCCAGAGCCCACGAGGGTGGAATGAGTCGCGCTCAGGCGGCGCTGGAAGCGCTTCAAAACAAATCGGGAAGTGCTCCAGTGGCTGCCGGGGGAGCGTCCGTTGCCACTGCGACACTGGAAACCGAAGTTGCGACCACTGTCGGCGATAAATCGGATTCCGCCTGGGAAGAACTCAAGGAGGAGATCTCCAAAGTTTCCTCTCTGGCTGCCCGGCACCTGACCAATGATGGCACCTTGCAAAAACAGGGCGAAAAACAGGTTTTGATCGTCAGTGAGTCTCTGGAGAAGGTGCTTGAATCTCCTGAAATCCAATCGGCTTTCAAAAAGTGGGGCAAAACCCATGGGGCCTTGTCTGTTGAACGGGGTGAGCGACCTGTGACAACGGGGGGCGATTCCGTCATCGCTGGAGAGTCTTCAAATGTTGAAGCACCGCAGGTGATTCGCGATGCTGAAGAGATCTTCAGGGCCAAGGCGCATCGAAAACAGAGTTGATCGAATAATTTGAACCATCCCGCAACAAGTCATTTACGAAGGAGTCTCGATGGTCGGTGGTGATCTGGGCGGTCTTTTTCAACAAGCCCAAAAAATGCAAAAAGAACTGAAAGCAGTTCAGGAAGACCTCAAGCAGAGAACGGTGTCCGGCGAATCTGGGAGTGGTCTTGTCAAAGTCTATGCCAGTGGAGCACAAGAGGTCATGAAGATTGAAATCGACCCATCCGCGGTCGATCCGGAAGATACGGAGATGCTTGAGGACCTTGTTCTGGTCGCTGTCCAACAGGCGTTGGAAAAAGCCAAGGAGTTGGCCGACTCCGAAACCTCCCGCGTCACCGGCGGCATGAACCTTCCGGGGATGATGTAAAACCATGGCAGAAGACGTGATACTGGGTGAGCTGATCAGCGCTTTTTCCAGGCTCCCGGGGATTGGGGCAAAGAGCGCAGAGCGTCTTGCTTACCATATTCTCAAGGTCTCACGGTCCGAGGCGATGGATCTGGCTGAAGCGATTCGAAAGGTCAAGGACGACCTGCGTCGTTGCTCCGAATGCCTGAATATCTGCGAGCGCGAACTCTGCGAAATCTGTGAAGATGATTCCCGTGATCCGAACACGATACTGGTTGTCGAGCAGCCGAAGGATTTGCGGGCGATTGAAGCCAGTGGAGCCTATCGCGGAAAATACCATGTCCTGGGAGCAACCTTTTCCCCGATGGATGAGAGAGGACCTGAGCACCTCTCTCTGGACCGCCTGCTCGAGCGGTGTAGTCAGGATTCTGTGAGTGAAGTGATTTTGGCTCTCAACCCGGATTTTGAGGGAGACGGGACCAATTTGTTGATTACGGAAAGTCTGGCGGATCATTCGGTCAAAGTGACGCGTTTGGCCAGGGGGCTACCCAGTGGCGGGCAGATCGAATACATGAATCAGAGCATTTTGCGGGATGCTGTCGAAGGGCGCGGGCAGTTCGGGCAAATCGAACCTACTGCATGATTCTTGGCGGGATGACAGGCTGTTTTCCTGCTTGATGAGGGTTTCATACGGAGGATTTTTGCGAAGATACATAATTTTTTGCCTACTGATTTCTGGAATAACCATTCCCGGGAAATCAGATGGGCAGGTCAATAACACGTCTTTCGACCTTCGAGTTCCGGAATCTCGAAATACCATCGAGATTCGTGCTGAAGGAATCAACTGTTCGAGTAATGACTGGAATATTCTCCGAGACAGTCTCACCTGTTACCCGCTGATTGTATCCCTCAGCAATCCACTGAATCGGGAAGCAACGATCGATCTATCCTTTTCAGAAGTAACTTACAGAAATAGAAGATGGTCGGGAAACGTGAGTTTTCAGACCGCGATCAATGTTCCCGCGAAATCGACTACATCTCGACTGATCGGCATCCCCCTGTCGATGATTCCCGTTTTCAAAGCCCGGGGACGAAATGAAGGGCGACTGAATTCTGAACGACTTGCGATCAACGCTGTCACTTCCATCGGTGGTAGAGAGATCCAAGGTGGAACCTCTCTGGATTTCAATATTCCAAACTATTGGGGAGGCAGTAGCTACAACTGGGACAAGGTTGTCAATAATGCTGAAGGGGTTCGAACCCTGGTCGTCAGTCCCGTTAATTTCGCAGCCAAAAAGGAAATGCGGGAACTGAAGGATAAATTCAAAGTCATCAAATCCTGGTCTGTGGAGATTTTACCCCAAACCTCAAGACCTCTGGCCGCCCTTCAGAGACTGGTTTTGTTTGGTGTCGACCCAAAAGACCTCAGCAAGGGTCAAAGGGATGCCATCGATCACGCTGTCAGTGGTGGGCTTGACGTCTATCTGATCTCCGCCTCGAGTGGAGAGGGGGCCGATTGGACCCGGGAGTGGTCCGAAGCTTCTCAGGGGGTGGTCCCGAGGGTCGAAAAACAGGGTTTTGGTACCTGGGTTGCATATAGCGCTGGTGATGAAGTTTCCACGATTTACCCCCCTGATCAAATGACGACCCGGTATGCAAGTCGCAGGAATCTCGCAAAACTGGGAGTGAGTTATCTGGACAAGGTCTTGCGGCCCGGAGATCCCAGCGATCTGACATTGTTTCTCATGGCTGGGTATGTCCTCTTGCTGATTCCTGGTGTCTTTTTCACTCTCAAAAAGCGCAAAAAATCCAATGCATTGCTTTGGCTAATCCCCGCATTTTTTGTGGGATCAGTCGTGCTCGTCACCATGATTGGTTTTTTCCATTATGGAGTGATGGAAAAAACCAGCGTGATTGCAGGGGTCGTTCAGGCCAGTGGTGGTGATCAGACCCGCGGGTTGCAATTGATTGAAGGCCGATTTGACCCTCATGGTTCAAAATGGGAAAGAACATTGGCGGCCAATGAAGATCTGATTCTGGATTTGAATGTCATCCAGAGTTTCGCTTCGATCAGGCTGATCGAAAATCCTGACGGTACCATGAACGAAATATGTGCTACCTACCCACGAAGTTTGAATTTCCGTGTGCGCAGTCTGCCCATCGATCAAGAAATACAGTTGGCAAAACCCGAGTTGGTATGGCCAGCGAACAGTTTGCGGTTGCCGATCCGCTCGCTAAGCGTTGCCCCTTTTGAACCGTCCGATTATGCAGTGAATAATAGAATCGCTGACATCACAGACATCGAAGTTCTGGATCGATTTGGAATCGAGCCTGGTCTTCAATTTATCGGATTGCAGGAGGAATAAGAATGTCTCTCTCCAGTGCAATCCTTCAGGTTCGCAATCTTTCGGTCAGCTTCGGAAAGATCAAAGCCGTCAATAACGTCAATTTTGATGTTGAGCGCGGTGTGATCCACGGCTTCATAGGCCCGAATGGTGCTGGCAAAACCACGACGATTCGTGTGATTTCTACTTTGCAAGTTCCCGATGAAGGCGGAGTTTGGGTGAATGGTCAAAATGTTCTGACCCAACCCGATTCAATACGGATGAATCTGGGCTATATGCCCGATCACGTGGGAGTGTATGCAGGATTGAGTGTGATGGAGTACCTCGATTTCTTCGCCATGACCCGTCGAATCTATGGGCCCAAGAAATCTTCGGTGATTTCCGACGTTGTTGAACTGACAGATCTCGGTGATCTGCTGGATCGGGAAGTCGAATCTCTTTCAAAGGGTATGCGGCAGCGAATGTGCCTTGCACAGACTTTGCTTCATGAGCCTGATCTTTTGATTCTGGATGAACCTGCAAGTGGTTTGGATCCGCGGGCGCGCATCGAATTCCGGGATTTGATTCTGGAGCTTCGCCGTTTGGGGAAAACGGTCTTCCTGTCGAGTCACATTTTGTCTGAGTTATCTCCGATCTGTGACTCCGTGAGCATTATCGAAAAGGGTCGAGTTGTGGCCCATGGTTCGATTGACGAAATTCAGACTCTCATGAGTCAGGGGAAAACGTCCTTTGACGTCACTCTCCTCAAAGAGCCAGGTAAAGAACTGGAGCCCCTGCTTAGCCAGCTTCCAGGTTTCATGCTGATCATGCTGCAGGGGAAAAAGTTTCGGTTTGAGTGGACCGGCGAGATTGAAGATGTTTCCAAAGTTTGGGAGCTACTCTCAACCAATGGATTTGTCATTTCCGGAATCAGTAAAAAAGAAGACAATTTGGAGAATATCTTCATGTCACTGACGACTGGAGAAGTCCAATGAACCGTTCACTGCTCTTCAAATTTTTAGGTTTGCCCATGATCCAGAAGGATCTTTTTCTGGCGATGAAAAAGACTTCTTGGATGGTGATTCAGATCATTTATCTGGTTGTCGTTGGATTTGTACTGTCCTTGAATATCCTCAACTGGAAAGGGACCAATTCCAGCCCCGACTCATTGTGGAGCACTGTCAGTACAACGGAGCTGGTTTTTGTCTACCTGTTCATGCAAATGATGGCTCTTTGTGTGATTTTTCCATTTTTGGCTGGAAGTACCATCTCCAGGGAAAGATCTGAAAAAACCTGGGCTCTCTTGAGAACAACCTCGATGACACCCGGAGAATTGATCCGGGGCAAATTTTTCGCCTTGTTGAGTCAGGGGGTCTTCATCCTTCTGATCAGTGCTCCGCTGCTCGTGATGATGACACTGTTGGGTGGAGTTGCGCTTGAAAATCTCCTAATGGAGTACCTGATTCATGTTGTTTTGATCGCCTGGATCAGTTCGGTGGGAGTCCTGAGTTCTGCGATTACTCGCAAAGGGGCTGCTTCCTACATTTCGACCCCTCTCTTCTTTTTCTTCCCCATGCTTGCAGCTCTGAATGGTGCTGGATTTACATATCTGCGCGAGAAGCAAACGATCACGAGCAAACTGGTTGCTTTTCATGCATTTGATCCCGAGGCGTTTTTTCTGACGATCTCTGTCGTCTTCATCACTGGTCTCGGTTCACTGTTGGGGGCAATTCACCTGACGTCACCGAAGAATTCGGTACGCAGTCTGCCGACCCGAATCGGTATTTTTGTGTTGTATGGTTACGCCGCGATTTGGTTCTTTGTTTACGCCCCTACTTTGTTGAAAGTGCCAGCCCGGGAATTCCTTATGCTGACGTTTTTGTCAGGAATATTGTTGGTACCTCTTTTAAGAATTGCCGGAGCGGGTCCCGAAGTTCCTCTGGGTATTCGACAGTTGGGCAGAGATAAACCGATTGCCTCCAGATTATTGGTGCTGTTTACGCCAGGAGGGATTCGTAACCTGTTGTTTTGCGTGTTGATCATTCTGCTCTTCATACCAGCGGGACTGGTTGGGGGTGAGGGTGTTCTCAGTGACCCAAATGTAGACGTCGTTACTGCAACGGCGGGCCTTGATTTTCTTCGAGACCTCTACTTCTCGGTGCTTTTTTGGATTGCTTCCTTGATGGCTTTGGCCTGGTTTTTGGGGCAGTGTGGTTGCGGCAGTATCCTGAGTGCTTCTCTGGCATTTACGGCTCACTTGATAGCAGTCCTTGTATTGACCGTTCTCACTGTACGATCGGGAATCCCCGGTTGGCCTGCCTATGAGCCAGGCTTGGGGATGATTTCGACACCCTACAATCTGATTCAAATAGCCGGCACTAATAGTGCATACAACTTTCAACGGGGATTCCCGTCCTATTTCGATCCCGGGGCTGTGCGCATGGACACGATTTTTAACATCGTCACATTCTTGCTTTTTTCGGTCCTCGGCATTGTTGTTTCGGTTGTCAAAAAGAGGCCCCTTTTCTCAGTGTACTCAGGGAATGATGGAAAGCTGCTGCTGGATCTTCCCGATTCTGCTTCAGTTTCAAATGATCAGCAAAATGTAACTGATTCAATCAGTGTTGTAGATCCTGACTTCAATTCTGATAGTCAAAACGTAAAGACCAAGGACGAGTCATGAGGAAAAAAATCTGCTTGGGCTTCTTGTGCAGCTTCTTTTTGATCAGTTTTTTGGTCTCAGGGGCTGTCTTTGCTGCGGATGTCATCATTCTCAAGAGTGGCCGTACGATTACGGGAAAGATTCTCAGCCGATCTGACAAAACTTTGGAAGTGGAAATGACAGTGGGGAAATCCACTGCAACGATCACCATTCAGGTTTCAGATATCGACAGAATCGAAAAGGGTGAGAACAAGGATGTTGAGTTTCGAAAGCGTTGGAGTGCGCTCAAGTCCAATGATCTCCCCGGTCATGAAGCGCTTCTGAAGTGGTGTGAGGACAACAGCCTTTCCATACAGGCTGCCCAAGTCCGTAAGAAGATCGATTCTGTTAAATTGGTTCTACTGAAGGAAAAGTACCCAGATCTGTGGTGCAGGCCATGTGAAGCCAGCGGCAAACTTTCGTGTCAGGGCTGTGAGGGGAAGGGGGTCAAGGTTGACCCCTGTCAACGCTGCGCGGGTAGTGGCGAAATCGGTTGTCGAGCCTGTTCGCGGAAGAAGCAGGGGAGTCTGGATTGTCGACGCTGCGGTGGGGCCGGGGTTTATGAGCGATTCGACCCCGCCAAGGGGCGGAAGGTGAAAACCCGGTGCAGCACCTGTAGCGGTAAGGGGAAAATCGAATGTCCGACCTGTTCAGGAAAACAGAAGTCCAAGTGCGAAGACTGTAAAGGTGAGGGCGGAAATAAGGTGTCGTGTGTGACTTGTGACGGGGCGCGACACAGTTACTGCAAACTCTGCGAAGGTTCCGGGGTAAAAGGCAATCCGGAGAAGAAACCGGTACCGAAACCGGGTGAGACCAGAGGTAAATCCGGCGAGGAAGACAAGGCTGGCGAGAAGCCGAAAAAGAAACCCGTCATCAAGAAGAACCCATTCGGATAATCAAGGCTTCCTGCCGGCAATACAGTGTGGATTCAGTCTTCCTTTTGGATCTGAACAAGGAGTGAACCGGCAGCAACGGTTTCTCCTGCTGCGACCTTCACCAGCGAAATGACCCCAGAATCCGGGGCTGCAATCTCATTTTCCATTTTCATGGCTTCAAGAAGCAGGAGTGGCTGTCCTGTTTCCACGGTATCACCCTCAGCGACGAGCACTTTTCGGACGATTCCAGGCATGACGCTCTCAACAGAGATCAAACCGCTTCCTGCACCTGAGCCAGAAACCTCCCGTGTAATCAGATCCACAGGGTCGAGTACACCCAACTCCATCGGTTCGTGATCGAGCAGGAACCTCAATGGAGATCCGATCTGGTTTCCTGGCAGCAGGGTGATGGTTCGGGTTTCTCCATGGGAAATCATTCGGAGAACGGTTCCTTCTTCGATGACGTCCACTCTTGCCTTGAGCTCTGAACCGTCGGGTAGAGCAAAGGTCCATTCCCTGCCGGTAGGATCGCAATGCGCCTCCAGGTTTGCCTGCTGATCAGCCCATTCGATTTGGTACTTCATCGGTTTGTGTTTCCTGTTCCTTCTCTTCTGGCTGCTGCTCCCCAGGCTCCACCGGAATGGTCGACAGGGGTGGACTGACTGAAAGAAGAGGCCAGTGCGTGTCGGGCAATGATGGCGGCGACCATTTGAATCGCATCCGGGTCAGCGGCCTCGTCACGCTTCTTCTGAAGCCAGGTCTCAAGAGTCGTGGTGTCGAATTCTCCGTTGAGGAACCAATCCTGATCGCAGAGTTCGATACCTAGGGGGACATTGGTGTGTATTCCCCCGATTCGAAGTCTTGAAAGTAGTGAAGACAGCCTTTGCGAGGCCATGTCTCTGGACTCTGCCCAGACGATGGCCTTGGCCAACATCGGATCGTAGAAGGGGGTGACATCGAGTCCTTCACGCAATGCCCCATCGATTCTGCAGAATGGAGCATGAGGGATTCTCAAGCCGAGAATCTGCCCTGTGGATGGAATGAAATCCCGGTAGGGATCTTCTGCGCAGACCCTGAATTCCAGCGACCAGCCACGCATCGGAATATCGGGGTCATGATCCAGTTTTCTTCCTGCAGCAACGTCCAGCTGCATGCCGACGAGGTCGATTCCGGTGACCATTTCTGTCACCGGATGTTCCACTTGCAGGCGGGTATTCATTTCAAGGAAGTAAAACTCTCCCCGGGCTTCTTCATAGAGGAACTCCATGGTTCCGGCACCACGGTAATTCAGGGCCGCAGCACCCGAAACGGCTGCTGCACGAAACTTCTTGCGCATCTCTTCGTCGATGGCGGGGGAAGGGCTTTCCTCTAGAATCTTCTGGTGATTCCGCTGAAGGGAGCATTCCCTCTCCCCAAGGAACCAGACCGATCCATGGCCATCGCCCACGACCTGTGCCTCGATATGTTTGGCATTTTGTACCAAGCGTTCGATGTAAACACGGTCGTCGCCAAAAGAAGCTTTCGCCTCAGAGCGGGTTCGCTCCCAGAAAGGAATCAGATCTGCATCTGAATCGACCCGGCGAATCCCCTTGCCACCGCCGCCTCCTGCCGCCTTCAAAAGAAGGGGGTAGCCGATTTCAGCGGCAGCAGCTTTGAGGTCCTTTTCGTTGTCGATGGGGTTTTCGGTTCCGGGGATCACGGGAACCGCTGCGGCTTTCATCAGTTCTCGCGCCCGGACTTTGTCGCCCATCGATTCAATTTGTTCAGGGGTTGGCCCAATGAAGGTTAATCCAGCGGCTTCAACTGCTCTGGCAAAATCTGCGTTTTCAGCCAGGAAACCATAGCCTGGGTGAATCGCATCGGCTCCGGTATGACGTGCGGCTTCCAGCAACCGATCTACACGGAGGTAGGACTCGGTGGGGGCTGCGGGGCCGAGGAGGAAGGATTCGTCCGCTGCAAAGCGATGGGGAGCGGTTCTGTCCGCCTCTGAGTGGACAGCCACCGTTTCGATCCCGCGCTCTCTACAGCCTTGAAAAACCCGGATGGCGATTTCGCCGCGATTGGCGACGAGGACCTTTTTGATAGGGCGTGGAGATTCTGTGTTCACAGCGGCTCATTCCCGTGTTTTTTGGGAGGATTGCTGTCCCGTTTTCCTGCCAGAAGTCGCAAGCCTTCAATCAGTCGGTGACGGGTTTCCGGCTCCTCGATCACTGCGTCAACATATCCACGTTCAGCAGCCGTAAATGGATTGGCGAAGAGATCTTCGTATTCCTGGGTCCGATCCTCTGCAACCTGAGTGGGGTTGTCGGATGCTGAAATCTCTTTACGGAATAAAATCTCTACAGCGCCCTTGGCACCCATCACCGCGATTTCAGCGGAAGGCCAGGCAAAGTTCAGGTCTCCACGAATATGTTTGGAAGACATGACGTCGTATGCGCCACCATAGGCTTTACGGGTGATGACCGTCAGTTTCGGGACAGTTGCTTCACAGTATGCGTAAAGCAGCTTGGCACCATGAGTGATGATGCCATTCCACTCCTGATCGGTTCCCGGCATGAATCCGGGAACATCGACAAAGGTGAGGATCGGAATATTGAAACAATCGAGGAAGCGAACAAATCTGGCGGCCTTGACACTTGCCTGAATATCGAGGCAACCAGCAAGGACTGAAGGCTGGTTGGCGACAATGCCGACAGTCTGCCCATCCATTCTTGCGAACGCGGTAATAATGTTTCGTGCATACTCGGGCTGAACTTCAAAGAGGGAGTCCCTGTCGACCACCTTTCGAAGGATTTCGTGCATGTCATAGGGCTTTTCCCGATTGTCAGGAATGATGTCGCTGAGAGCAGGATCTGCACGATCGATGGGGTCGCTATTTTCGACGACCGGAGCGGATTCCAGATTGTTTGCAGGCAGATAGGAAAGCAGTTTGCGGATTTCCTCAAGGGTATGACGGTCATCGCGGCAGCGGAAATGGGCGACACCACTTTTCGCCGCATGGGTCTGGGCTCCACCCAGTTCTTCCTGTGAAACTTCTTCATGGGTCACGGTTTTGACCACATTGGGGCCGGTCACAAACATGTACGAGGTTCCATCGGCCATGAAGATGAAATCGGTAAGAGCGGGTGAATAGACCGCGCCACCTGCACAGGGGCCGAGAATCGCACTGATTTGGGGAACCACACCTGAAGCCATCGTGTTTCTCAGGAAGATATCGGCGTATCCACCCAGGCTGGCAACGCCTTCCTGAATCCGGGCTCCTCCCGAATCGTTGAGACCGATCAGGGGGGCTCCGGCCTTGATCGCCATCTCCATGATCTTGCAGATCTTGGCAGCATTGGTGGCAGAGAGACTGCCGCCTTCGACGGTGAAGTCCTGGCTGTAGAGGAAGACCCTGCGACCATTGACCTCTCCCCAGCCCGTGACGACTCCGTCGCCCGGAGTTTTGCGATCCTGCATTCCAAAGTCGGTGCAACGGTGGGTCACCATGGCATCCAGTTCCTGGAAAGTACCGGAGTCGAGGAAGACCTCGATTCTTTCACGCGCGGTCAACTTTCCGGAATTATGCTGTTTTTCGATTCGGGCCTCGCCGCCTCCATTTCGGGAAGCTTCCAGTCTGTTGCGAGTTTCGATCCGGTTCTTCTCCTTCATCAGGAGAGCTCCTCTCGTGTGGGATACTCCACGAGTTCAATGAGCACACCGCCGGCACTGCCGGGGTGAACGAAGTTGATTTGGGTACCATGGCTTCCCGGTTGGGGGGTGTCATAAATCAGTCTTGCCCCATTTTTTTTCAACCGTGCCATCGTGTCCTCAAGGTGGGGGGTGCGATAGGCAATGTGGTGAATTCCCTCCCCCTTTTTCTCGATGAATTTGGCGATGGGAGAGTCTGCTTCAGTGGGTTCGAGCAGTTCTGTTTTGCCCTCTCCGGTCTCCAGAAAGGCCACAGTGACCTTTTGTGATTTGACCAACTCTCTGTGGCCAGTTTTTGCACCCAGTCCGTTATTCCAGAGCAGGAGTGCCTTCTCGATCGATTTGACTGCAATTCCCACATGATCAATGACGAGGCCTTCAAGCATTGTCATTCTCCCTTTCACCCGGCCTGAGCTGTTGGCGGAGATCGGCGACGATCTGCTCGAGGGGGGTCCCTGGTGGATAAAGATGGTCAAACCCTGCTTTTTGAAGTGATTCAATATCCTGCTGCGGAATGATGCCTCCACCAAAGAGCAAAATATCTTCTGCATCCTCTTCCTTGAGGATCCTGGAGACTTCGACGAAGTGTGTCTCATGCGCACCAGAGAGACTGGACAATCCAATTGCCTCGACGTCTTCCTCGATGGCAGCTTTGACGATCTGTTCCGCAGTCGTTCGCAAGCCGGTATAGATCACTTCCATTCCCGCATCACGGAGCGCGCGAAGAACCAGGCGGATTCCACGGTCGTGTCCATCGAGACCCGGTTTGGCCAACAGGATGCGAATCGGTCCACTTCTAGCCATGGTCCTGAAACTCCCCAAAAACCCTGCTGAGGGTGGTGCAAATTTCTCCCAGAGTGCAACCGGCTTCCAGAGCGTCCACCATGACAGGGATCAAGTTGGAGTCACCGGAAGCGGCGGCCTCGATGTGATTCAAATGACTCTCGATTTCAGCCTGGTCCCTCTTTGCCCGATGGGTTGAGAGAGCTTCCTTGCGCTGTGCTTCCACTGCAGGATCGACACTGAAGGGCGCTTCAGGAATCTCTCCATCACGGGTCACGCCAATGGGCGTGGTTTTTCCCGAATCCTGATCGAGTTGAGATTTGTAAGCGCTGTCTTCGATGGCTCTTCTGACATAGCCATCCCGTATCGCCTTGAGCATTCCGCCGCGTTCATCAATTTCGTGGATCAGGCTCAGGGCTTCTTGCTCGATGGAGTCGGTCATATTCTCGATGAATGGGGCGCCTCCGAGTGGGTCGACACAATCTGCGACACCGGATTCGCTGGCGATGATTTGTTGGGTTCGAAGTGCCAACCTCGCTGCTTCCTCACTGGGAAGTGACAACGCCTCGTCCCAGCCATTGGTGTGGAGGGATTGTGTACCTCCCAAAACCGCAGCAAGCGCCTGAATGGTGACTCGGACAACGTTGTTGGAGGGTTCCATCGCTTGCAAAGTCGATCCACCGGTTTGGCTGTGAAATCTCAACTGGCAGGCCCGATCGTCATCCAGACCGAATCGGTCTCGACAAATTCTGGCCCACATTCTCCGAGCGGCCCTGAACTTTGCGACCTCTTCAAAGAGTTGGTTGTGCGAGTTGAAGAAGAAGGAAAGCCTGCGACCCACGGAAACCAGATCGAGACCCCGATCGCGGCACGCTTCCATGTAGGCTATTCCGTCAGCCAGAGTGAAGGCGATCTCCTGTGCTGCTGTGGAGCCCGCCTCCCGGATGTGATAGCCGCTGATGCTGATGGGATAAAAGGCCGGGACTTCCTTCTGACAGTATTCGATGACGTCGACGACCAGTCTCATGGATGGTTCGACCGGGAATCTTTGAGTTCCCCTGGCGATGAATTCCTTGAGAATGTCGTTCTGAAAGGTCCCTCGCAGTTTTGAAGCGGGAACGCCACGGCGTCTGGCGAGAGCCACGAGGAGTGAAAGCAGAATGGAGGACGTGGAGTTGATCGTCATCGAGATACTGACGCTGTCGATGGGGATCTCAGCCAGAAGGGCATCGAGATCGTCGACGGTGTTGATCGGGACGCCGACTCGACCGACTTCGCCCATCGCTTCTGCCGCATCGCTGTCGTAACCGATCTGGGTCGGCAGATCGAAAGCAACGGAAAGGCCGGTCTGACCCTTTTCCAGTAGGTAACGGAAGCGGGCATTGGTTTCCGCAGGGGACGAATAACCGGCGTATTGGCGCATCGTCCACAAGCGACCGCGGTACATGCTGGGGTGGATTCCCCGGGTGAAGGGGTATTCCCCGGCACCTTCCGAGGCTGGATCGGCGGAATACATCGGCTCGACCGGAATTCCTCCGGAAGTCAGAAATTCCTGGGCCCGTTCCGGGTGCCCCTCGACGAAAGGACGCCAGGTACGATCCTTCCATTCCGATGGGGGCGGGCTCTCGGCACTCATTTCTTCACTCCTCTGCAAAATCATCCTCACTTCGGGGTATCCCGGATGTGATGAATTTCAGCAGACCTCAGTTCAATCCGGTTGTTTTCGGCTGCTGAGCCGGTTTCGACGACCAATGCACCATCCTCGGTCAGGGAGACTGCTTCTCCCTGTCGCGAATGTCCCTCGAGGTCAAACCAGGAGATTCTGCGACCGATGGTATCGAGAATTGACGCAACCCTGAGTTGACTGTGGGATCTCCCTCCGGGAGTACAATCCTCCTCAATCGCTTGATCGAACTCGATCAGGATACTTTCCAGGGCTTCTTCTGGGGAGGGACTCTGGTCAAATTCTGCCAGGATCGACGTGGCATTTTGTGGAATTTGGGCGTGTTTCTGCAGTTCTTCCGGGGAAATCTGCAGATTGAGGCCAACACCCATCAGGACCTCTGGCCCCGCGGAGGTCAAAATGACTTCGGACAGGATCCCACCCCACTTTTTGTCGTGGATCATCAAGTCATTGGGCCACTTCAATGAGATCGCCGGAGCCGGGGGAAGGTGTCGACTGATTCCCTTTTGGACAGCAAGCCCCATGAGGAGATTCAGGAACGGATCGGGTGTCGAAGTGATGGGGTAGGTCAAGGTACACCACAACCCACCGACTGGACTTTCCCAGCAGTTTCCCCTGCGTCCCCGTCCGGCAATCTGTCGTTCTGCGATGAAGACCCTTCTGTGTCCGGGATCCATTTCGACAGTTCTGCGGGCTTCCTCCTGGGTACTGGATGTTTTGGTCAGGCGAACCCATTGCCAATTCATGTGATAATTCCTCCTGAAGCCATTCTAGCCCACGTTTCATGGGATGGGAGTCCGTGATAATCTGAAGTCATGAGTAATGAGCCCAAAAAACTCAAGCCCAAGGACCTGATGGAGCTGACGGGGATCTCCCGGCAACTCCTTCAGACTCTGGTGACGATGCGTTTGCTCGAGCCGGCTGAAGTGACAGATTCAGGTCGATATCTCTATGACGATTCGAGTGTCACCGTGGTCAAGGCTTACCTGCGCTGGCGCGATCTCGGATATCCCAAGGCAGAGATCCGACGTATGTTTCAGCATCGTTTTCGTCGAAGAAGCGGACAGCAGTCCTCTGTGACTGATCCGACTTCGGGGAGTGAAGAATGAGTGCTGGAGAATCTCACGAAGCTGTGGGAGTCACCCGGTTGCGCCCCCGATATGAGGAAACCGATCAGGGTGGAATCATTCATCATTCGAGATATGTGGTCTGGTTTGAAACAGCCCGAACTGAATGGTTGCGGGATCAGGGGCTTCCGTATCGGTCTCTGGAAAAGCGAGGAATTCGGCTTCTGGTTTCGGAAGTCCAGACCCGATACCTCCGTCCCGCCTATTACGATGACCTGATCACGATTGAGACCCGTGTAAAGTCATGCGAGGGAGCCCGGATTCGTCTTCAATACCGGGTTCTCGGCCCTGATTCTGATTTGCTGTGCACGGGGGAGACGGTTCTCGCCTGTGTCGATATTGAGCGAGGTCGGCCGACCCGACTCCCTGAAGAGTTGGTTCGTCTGTCGTCGACCAACCCGGCTGCACCGGAGCAGTCATGAAGCTGGGAATTTCGACACCGACAGATCTGCTTTGGATCGACCTCGACCAGGGAACGTTGATCCTTGGCAGATCCGGGTCCTGTTCTGTGACTCTTTCAGACCCTGTCCTCAGTCGGCAGCATTGTGCCATTACCCGAGATGCCAACCGGGTCACCTGTTCCGATCTTGGAAGTTCCAATGGGACTTACCATGGGGGGGAGCTGATTGAGAGGGTCGATCTGCAGCACGGATCGATCGTTGAATTCGGCGAATCAGCACTGCTTTTGATCACTGAAAATGGGGAACCCGGGGAAGAAGAAACATCGTTTCGATTTCCGGAGCGGGTGACCGCACTCCGAGCTTCGATCCCCGCAATAGAAGACGATTCTGGCAGGACGACTGCCCATCTCTTCGACCTCGGGTCGCCAGGGGCACACCTGTTGGATGAAGTTCTGGTAGATCACGTCATCGGCGAGCTGTTGAAGATGTTGACCCATACCGATGAGCATTTTCGATCCCGATTGACCAGCACGATCGATCGCGCCCTCAGTGAAAACCTGTTGAATACATCGACTGACCTGAACCAACTGAGATCCAGAATCCTCGAGATTCTTGAAGAGGATCGACCATGACCCTGATATGCGTATGGTTGTTGCAATTCCACATGACTACCCTGATCTCTCTGGATGACAGCGCCAAGGCTGCCAGTGATTTTTTGGGTGCCCTCAAGAAAAACGACGAATCACTGATCTGCGATGCCATGGAGCGCCTGGGGGAGCACGATAACGGTACTGTTGCAGGGTTATTGATTGAGAAGGGCATGACTCATCCGTCCTTGATGGTTCATGAGGAAGCCTTGAGATTGGTCAGAGGGCTGAAAAGCGAAGACGCCAAAGACCGGATTGTTCAAATCGTGCGTCGTTCCCGAAGGTTTGAATCTCGAATGGATGCGATGCGGGTTCTCAAATCATGGCCCCACAACGATTCCAGGCCGGAGTTCATCGGTCGTTTACAGGACAAGACGGATTGGGTCGTTTCGCTGGCGATTCAATTTCTGCGCGACCACCCTCATCCGGAGACGATTTCTGCACTGATTGACAAGCTGTCCAAAACCAACGGCAGGCAGTCAGAAGAAATCGTCGAATTGCTCAAATCGATGACCGGTGAAAATTATCCTGCCGATACGGGCGGTTGGAGAATCTGGTGGGAACAAAACAGTGAGGGTTGGTCCCCCGTGGAGAATTCATCGAAAGAGGGAAACAGCGAAAAGAAAGATGTTTCTACCGCCGTTCGCGATGGTCTTTATGGAGAGATCGCCAGTGAGCGTGTGGTTTTCCTTCTGGATGTGTCAGGGAGCATGCTCGCGAGTACTGCAGTGGATGATTCCCGGATTGAGATTGCAAAAAATCAGCTGAAGCGTGTTCTTCAAGGTGGATTGACCACCAAGAGCAAGTTCACCATCGTGGCCTTTTCCGACGAGTTGACGGTTCTTTCTCCCAAATTGGTCAAGGCCAAGGGGGGCAGCCTGAGGAAAGCCATCGACTTTGTCGATCGCCTGGAGGCGGGGGGGGAAACCAACAGTTATGGAGCTCTCCAGAAAGCATTTGCGGACCGGGAAGTGGATACCATCTATCTGCTCTCCGATGGATCTCCGACCGCGGGTGAGGAAACGTCTCTCAAAATGATTGCGGATGCGGTTTCCCAGTGGAACAGGTACCGGGGGGTCAGGATTCATTGCATCGGTTTCTTTGCCGGGACGGCCCCAAATCAGGATGAGGCCAGCGCGAGTGAGTTTTTGAAGACCCTTTCCAGGCTGAATTTCGGCAAATATGTGGAGATTCGCTGAAGCCGTGAGTGCTTGACCCCTGCGACATGTCAGGGTTTCATCCAAGTGATCCAGATATAAGGAGAGTTTTGGCAACTGATCCCCAAGATCCGAACATCGGCGACCTTATCGGCCATGCGGGAGGCTCCGACAGAGTGGGCCCGACGGGTGAGGAGTCAGCGGATCTCTCGAGCGAACAGTTGATTCAGAATATTCTCAACAAGCTACCCGATGAACAACGGCGAGAAGCGCAACAGGAACTGACCCGTTCGATCCCGGATCGCGGCCCCGGAATCCTGGTGATTGCCGGAGCCGAGGACTCCTATAAATTGACGGGCCAGTTTGGCCATTTGGCCACCCTGGTTCCCAAGGATCACCTGGACGATCCCTATTGTGATTCGATGGAAGAATATGCAGGGGTCATTCTCGTGGATAACGGAATGCTCCCGGGTGCGGCTGATTTGCTGAACAGGGCTTTGGGGAAACCGGTGGCACTGCTCAGTCCTGAGGGTAAGGGTCTGAGTCATGCCGGACTATGGTGCATGAATCTTCCACTGGATTCCGAGCATAATCGCGAAGTGGTCCAGAAATTGGCCGCTGGAGAACATCCTCCCGCCGAGGATTTCGTGGATTCAGAAAACTCGAAGAGCAAACTACGTTCAGAAGAATGGCCATCCCCTCGTGAACGGCTGGATCCGGAAGAATTGGACGTCTTGACACAACCCTATGAACCCTCGGTCGATGCAGAGATGACCTCAGCACCGGAGATGACTGAAACTGGCATGAAAGTCGATCCGCTCAATTTGATTCGCCTTCTTCTCGAGGCACGCAGTACGGGGGAATCCTCTGCCGAAACCATTAAGAAATGGGTTGAGAGTGAATCGGTTTTGCAGGGTTGGGTGGAAGTGACTCCCGGTACCGGAGAGACACCCTTGATCAGGGCCGGAGGACGATCTCCCGGAGATGTCTATCGGGAATTGGGTAGCGTCATCGATCAACGGACGCCGATTCCCGCTGCTGCCGGTGAGTGGGGGCCCTTTATCGGATTCCGTGTTGAGAATCACTGGATGGGGATTTTACCTGGCAAGTCCGCGGAGTCGCGCCGTGCTTTCTGGGACATTCTGGATATGATTCCCGGAATCGAAAATCTGGTACCGATTCATGAGGCGGATGGAACTCCACGAGTGGAGGATCCTGAGAGCCGATTCGAAAGATTGCTTCACTCCAGAATTCGCTCTTCGGAAAGAAGGGGATTGCTGCCTGGTGTGTTGCTGCTGGAGTTCCCTGGAAATGCCAAAAGAGAGCTCTCAAAGCTTCAAAGGGTGATCCGGGCAACCGATTGGTGTGAAGTTTCCGATAACCGTATTTGGGTCCTGGTTGATCAACCGGACTACGGAGCCGCACAGCGACTCTCTTCAAGAATACTGGAAGAGCTTCCCGGAGTCAGGGGAGGGGGTACGATCGGGGCATGCACCGGGTACGTTGCCCGACAGTGCATGGATCGCGTTGTCGAGTTGTTGAGAAACAGCAACCAGGAAACGCTGAACATTGAGGAAGAGATCTCCCGGGATCGGTGATCTCTTTCCGGGCCTCCCGCCCGATCGAGTCCGAAAGACCTGCGGTACGAAGATGAACGAATCCAGAGGATCCAAAGGTCAACGGTCAGGTCGCAAGAGAACCCCCAAACGAAATCCCTTGCGAGAGGGTAGCAAGCAGTCCGTCCTCAACGCAGCCATGCGCAGGCTGGAGTTGGATCAAGTACTCCAACTGTTGTCTCTTCACGCTACCACCAGTGCAGGCCGTCAAAGGCTCCAGTCTCTTTCTCCTCAGAACTCTGCAGAACAGATGCGTCGCGGCCTCACGGTCGTAGAAGAGATCGGTACCCTCATCGGTAATGGTTTTGATCCCGGTTTGCGTGGAATCGGAAATCTCGGATCCACCCTACAGCGATCGGGAGAAGGGTCGTCGCTTCTCGATGCCCCCCAGTTGGCCAATGTTTTTAAAGTATTAGACCGGTCCAGAGCCCTGCGTGGAACGTTGGCGGAGTGCGACCTGCCACATTTGCTGGAAATTTCACAACGTTTGACGGACCTTCCTGCCCTGCGAGAAAAGTTGGAGAGGGCTGTGGATTTCTCGGGAGAGATTCTGGACGAAGCCTCCGAGGCCCTTCTCGACCTGAGAATGCAAGCCGGGGAATTGGAGCGGGAGATCCGCGAATGGATGGAGTCTCACAGGGAGCTGAGCCCCTGGAAAAAATTTCTGCAGGGATCTGTGATCACTCCCCGGAATGGTCGCCTTTGTTGGGCTGTCAGAGTGGAGTGTCGACATCAGGTCAGAGGGGTGGTCCATGGGGAATCTGCCTCAGGGCAGACCCTGTTTGTGGAACCGGAGCCTGTCGTTCGCAAGGGGCATCAGTTGCAGAGGGTTCAGGATCGAATCCTGCAGGAGAAGCGAAGGATTATTGCCGATTTATCCCGGGAAGTTTGGCTTAAATCGACTCAGGTTATTCAACTCTGGGAACAACTGATCGAGTTGGACATGATTCAGGCGAAGGCACGGTTCTCCAAAAATCTGAACTGCAGAATTCCTGAGATCAGCGAAGATCGGGTTCTGAGGCTTGTTCAGGCCCGGCATCCGCTGCTGATTTGGCGTCAACTTCAGCAACAGGGAAATCCTGTCTCGCTTCCCGAGGCTGTTCCATCAGAAAATCTGAAAACTGCAATCGATGAAATCGTACCTCTCGATCTCCAGTTGAATGGGGGGCAGTTTCAACTGGTGGTGACAGGACCCAATACGGGAGGCAAGACAGTGGTCTTGAAAACCGCAGGTTTGTTATCGCTCATGGCCTCCTGCTCCATCCCTGTTCCTGTGGAGGAGGGGACCACAATCCCCTGTTTTGATGCGGTCCATGTCGATATCGGAGATGAGCAAAGTTTACAGCAGGATCTTTCGACCTTCTCTTCCCACATTGCCATCATCTCTGAAATCCTCGAGTTTTCGACGAGTAAAAGCCTCGTACTGATCGATGAGTTGGGTTCCGGTACGGATCCCCTTGAAGGGGCAGCCCTTGCAGAATCGGTGCTGGACCGCCTCTATGAGAGAGGCACTTTTACGGTTGTCACCACTCATATCGGTCGGTTGAAGGAGTACGCCTACCGGCGGAAGAAATGCGGAAATGCAGCGATGGAGTTTGATCCGGAAAAGCTGGCTCCCACCTATCGACTGAAAATCGGCCTACCCGGCAAATCGAATGCTTTGGTCATCGCTGAAAAACTGGGAATGCCTGAAGAGGTCATCAGCAGGGCGCGAGAACTGAGTGAAAAGGAAGCAGGTATCGACCCCGAAGTTCTAGAGGGGCTGCGTCGCTCACAGAGTGATTTGGAAAGAAAGGTACAGGAAGCGGAAGCACAGGGTGAAAAAGCCCGGCTCATGGCTGAGGAAGTTGCGGCAACCGGTCAAGAACAGCAAAGGATGAAAGCGGCTCTGGAGTATGAGCTGGAACGCATCGAGGAGATCCGTGTCCGTGAAGTGATTGATCTGGTTCAGGCGCAACTGACTCAGTTGGGTGACATTCAGGGAGAGAGAGGCGAAGTGGTCAGGGCGCTGAAGCAGCAACTGGAGCGCTCAAAGGCTGATACCCGTTTGCAACAAAGGCGGTTGGAAACGGCACGCAGTCTTCGAAAGGGGGATGCGGTCTTTGTCCCCAGATTGCAAAAAGTGTGTGAGATCAAAAAGATCAACAAGGAAAAGCAGAAACTGATTGTCGTTTTGAATGGTATCGATACCGAAGTGCAGTTTCAGGAGATTTCCTGGGTTCTTCCGCCACCAGGTTTCGATCTGTGGTGGTACTGCGACGAATAAATCGACGATTCCGTCTATCTCAGTATGTACCCGAGATCAAACGAGAACTCTCGCGTTCTGTCTCCCGGTTCTTTCAGCAATGCTTCTGTCCAGGTCACAGCGACCGGCATTCTTTGTCCGAAGAGCGGGATGTAGAGAATGATTCCACCACCCACACCTACCCGGTAGTCATCGAGGCTGAAGTTGTCGATGTCGTCCGCAAGATTACCGAAGTCAGCAAACAAGGTTCCCCGAATATTACTGTCCACCAAGGGCCAACTGTACTCAAGAGTACCGAAGTGTCGAACAGCTCCACCGGTTTCAAATCCGTTTTCGGTAGGGCCGGCCCCTCGGTAATCAAATCCCCGCAGACTGCGTGGGCCACCCAGGTAGTAACGTTCGAAGATAGGAATGAAAGAACTGTCCCCATAAGAATCGACGACACCAAAGTTGTTTTTGAAAGCTAGGACGTGGCGGAGATTGTCAGTTTCCTCGAAAATGGTCTCGAAGAGACCAAAGCTGAATTCAACTTTGTTGAGATCCAAGTCTCCACCCAAGGCTCCTCCCATGCGGGTATAGGTGGCCTCGGTATTCCAGCCATCAACTGCACCCACATCCGGACGGAAGACTCTCTGGTCCCAGTCGAAGCGAAAGTCCAGAGCGTTGAGAGGCGTTTTTCCTTCGCTGTCAAAGATCACAGCGGGTGCACCAGCGGAAATGTTTTCGATCGTCACGGCATCACTTCGGAATCCCACTTCACCACGGATCTTCAACTCTCGGTCAAAAAGGCGTCCGAGGGTTAATCCCGCACTGTTTCGATCCTCTGTGTAGTTTTGTCGCAGAAGAACGGAACGGAAAGCTGAGACCCGCAGAGAGTTGGAAGTTCCCCTCAGATATGGTTCAAAGAACTGCAGACGGTAGCGTGAATACTCAGAGCCCGGTTGGGCTTCCAGAATCAGTTTTTGCCCTGCACCGGTGAATGAGCCTGGGAAATCCGTCAGAGAGGACGGCCAATCGGTAATGTCAAAATTGCGCTTCTCGATGGCGATATTGCCGAGGATTCCAGTACTGGTCGAGTAGCCAAATCCGAAGAGAGCCCGACCGGTGGACCCTTCTGCTATTTCGAACACCACAGGGCGATCTCCTGCGGCTTCGCTTGAATCAAAGTAGGGACGGATGCTGTTGAAGTATTGAAGTCTGTAAAGGTTGCTCAGGCTGTCCTGAATTTGGGAGGGGCTAAACTCCTCTCCTGGATAAACTTCCAGTTGACGGCGAATCACTTCGTCTTTGGTGGAGCGATTTCCCCGAATCTGGATTTCCCCAACCTGGGCTTTGGTTCCCTGTGTAATCAGATATTTAAGTGTGACGTCTTCACCTTCGAGCGGATAGATCACTGTCGGGTCGATGGAAGCATCGATGAAGGCCTGATCGTTGAACAGCTTCCTCATCGCTTCTGCATCCTGCTTGATCAGGGTGCCGTTCCATTCACTGCCCTCCTGAATGGTACATACGTCCCTGAGATCTGAACCTGTCAGGGTATGTTCACCGGTAAACTCAAATTCGACCTTGCCAACCTTGTAGCGCGGGCCTTCGTCGATGTCGATGACGAGTCGAAGATGCTGAAGTCCTTCGGTGTACTCCTGGCGGTTCAGCGAAACCTGGGCATCAAAATAGCCATTCAGGAAGTAATACTCGCGAATCTGATTGAGGTCTCCTTCGAGGAGTCGAGGGTCAAACTTTCCAGATTTCCCAATTCCCAAAAAGGTTCGGGGATTCAACTGCATGATCTTGAGAATCTCCTCCGAAGAGATATTCCCTGCTCCGACAAATCCAACGGATTGAATCAAGACTTGAGGGCCTTCATCGATCTCGAAGACCACGGTCAAATTGTTAAGGTCTCCCTCAAGGCGGTTGCCGACATTTGCGAAGGGGTAACCATCCTTGAGCAAGAGGCCACGGATCACATCGGAGTCCTCGCGTATGATCAGGGGATCATAGAGTTCATCTTCTTTAGTCTGGATCTCTCTCAGCATGACTTTATCGGAGAGGGCATCGTTTCCCTCAAAGACGACGGAGCGAACCGGTTTTCGCTCTTCCAGGCTGATCGTGATGATCACGCCCTCGGGGACACTCTGGATGACCGGTGGGGCGATGGAGACAAAATCCCCACTTCCCCAAAGACGCCGATACTCTTCGTCGAGGGCAGCAGCGGTATAGGTCGAGCCGACCCGAAGTTTCATTCGGGTGAGCACCTCGGCTGCACCCAGACGATCCAGACCCAAAATGCGAAGTTCGGCGATACGGGAATCTTCGAGACTCTCACCAGAATCAGCCGGTTGGGCTATCACGAGCCCTTGCGAGGGGGAGAGAAGTGGTGTCAGGCAGCACAGCGTGAGGAGGAGGAGCCTTGAAAGGAATTGGCAGGAGCGCAGAGCCGCGGGGGCCTGTCGGTTGATCTCGAGGCTGCGCGAACGCACTCCACTTTCGATGAACACAGGATTCTCCAATTCGGGTGGGGAATCGGTCATCAAAGCGGGTTGAATACCGGAATACTCGCTGAACATTTCCCCTGTGATTGGTTATCGAGGGCACAGGAGGGCCTGTCAACCTGTGAGAGCGTCCAATCCGTGGACAGATCGTGTTCCACAAGGTCCCAAATCGGAACACATGTCGTCAAGACCCCCGAAATGGGGCGATTGTGGACGGGCACAGCCTTTGCCAATGTTCTCCCGAATCGAACCCGTTTTAGTTGGGAGATCCGACATGAGACCCGTCAGTAACACCCAAAATCAGAGCCGTTTGGTGACCATCGATGAGGCCAACAAGATGTTGCCCCTGATTCAGAATGTGGTGGAAGACATCGTCCGAATTTGGGATTGCATCATTCAAAAACGGACCGAATTGGAATGTCTCGAGAAGAACGCGACCCGCGAGGAGGTGTCCGTACTTCAGTTGACCGCCCAGGATCTCAAGCAGGAACTGAACGGATTCATCGATCGAATCAATGGGTACATTCGTGAGATCGAGGAGTTGGGCTGTTTCGTACAGGAGTTCAAGAGGGGGGTGATCAACTTCCCGACACTGTACGTGGGAAGAAAAGTCTTTCTTTGCTGGCGCCCCGGTGACGAAGAGGTGAGGTACTGGCACGAGCTGGACGAGTCTTTCACCGAGCGTACGCCGATCCGTGACTTCAGGGATTTCTTCTTCCAGAGAGTCGACGACTCTCTGGGTGATTAGAACTAACCGGAGAGCTTTTCGAGCATCTCCGGTGAGATGTCCAAATTGGTGTGTACATTTTGAACGTCATCGTTGTCCTCAACTTCCGCAATGAAGTTGAGGACTTTGGTGGCGGTTTTTTCATCCTCGATGGTGACCGTGCTGGTAGGGATTCGGGTCACTTCTGCGTAACTCGGTTCCAGATTTGCACCGGCGATGGCCTGTCGTACCGCAGTGAACTGGGCAGGAGTGGTCAACACCTGAAGATGACCCTCCTCGACTTTCACATCGTCTGCTCCCGCATCCAGAGCCAATTCCAGCAGATCATCCTCGGAGATGGAATCGGTGGGTAGTTCGATCACGCCCCGGGTTTCAAACATCCAGGAGACGGAGCCGGGGCTTCCCAGCTGCCCGCCTTTTTTATCAAAGATTTTACGAAGCTCACTTGCCGTACGGTTTTTGTTGTCGGTGAGAATGTCGATCATCAGTGCCACCTGGCCTGGTGAGTATCCTTCGTAGACCAATTCCGAGATGGCGTCCGATGCCAATTCGCCGGTTCCCTTTTTGATAGCACGGTCGATATTGTCATTGGGCATATTGGCGGCTTTGGCTTTGTCGACCACCAACTTCAGGTGAGGGTTCCCATTCACATCCCCGCCGCCGTCCCGGGCCGCAACCGTGATCAACTTGGCAAGTTTGCTGAAAATCTTGCCGCGCTTGGCGTCATTGGCGGCTTTCTTGTGCTTGATCCCAGCCCATTTGGAATGTCCTGCCACGATCGAATCCCTTCTTCACCAGGGGAGGATTGCGTCTGTTTCCTGAGCGCAATTCTGACTAGCGAGTTTTCTTCTTGCTGGTCTTTTTCTTCGCTACTTTTTTGGCGGCCTTCTTGGCTACTTTTTTCGTTGCCTTTTTCTTGGTGGTCTTTTTAACCGCTTTTTTAGCAACCTTTTTCTTGGTGGTCTTTTTGACCGCTTTTTTAGCAACCTTTTTCTTGGTCACTTTCTTTTTGGCGGTTGTCTTTTTCTTTGCAGCAGCGGCCTTCTTCTTGGCGGCTGCCTTTTTCTTATCAGCAGCGGCTTTCTTCTTTGCGGCGGCGGCCTTCTTCTTGTCGTCTGCGGCCTTTTTCTTCGCTGCAGCAGCTTTCTTTTTGGCTACCTCAGCGGCTTTCTTTGCAGCAGCAGCCTTCTTTTCTGCAGCAGCTTTCTTCTTCGCTTCGGCAGCGGCTTTTTTCTCCGCAGCTGCGATCTTTGCTGCTTCCTTACGAGCTGCTTCAGCCGCCTTTTTAGCGGCCAGTTTTTCCGCTTCCAGTTTCTTCTTTTTTGCCAACTCGATGGCCGGGTCAGGATGGCGGAAAGCCTCGTCATGCAGTGCCATCACCGCGTGGACCAGAGGGACCTCTCCCAACTCTTCGTAAAGATCTTTCTGTCTTTGCGTCGAAGTTTTCGATTCAGAAAGCAATCCAGCCCGAATCAATCCACCCTGAGCCCAGTTCTCCATGGGAATGACCGGTTGCTCCTTGATTGCTGCCAGAACAAGAAGTTTGCAAAGGTCTGGCAGTTCAGGTGAGCGTTTGAAAAACTCACGAGTTTCGGGAAGCGTGTTTTCGCGAATAAACTCGAGGCTGACCTGATGGCGACGTTCATAGAGGGTGGAAAGCATTTCCTTGATCTGTACCGCAAGCTCCAGTGGGTCTTCCGCTTTGGGAAAGTTTTCAGCGACCTCTGAGGCGGAGGAGATCCGGATCTCGTTCCAGTCGACAAACTGGGTTCTGAGAAGGTCCCAGGATTTGAGGACTTCCTTGAGGGGCATTTTTGAGGTCAGGGCACCCAGCATCAGGGTGTCGAGGGCATCCAGATCCTGAATCTCCTTCAGAGTTGGATTCTTGGAATAGGCCTCTTTGACGATGGAGGCGAGGGAGATCTTCCCTTTACCGGAACCTTTGGAAGAGGCGTTCTTTTTGTTGGTGGCTGCGGTTTTGGCCGCCATCGGCTTTCCTTCCTCTTGGGAGGGTTTTACAGCGCTTGTCAGCGATTCTGAAGGGCCCTAAGCGTGTCTGCCTGAGCCAAAATCGCCCAGGAAGCCCTTCCGTCAGGATTCTAAGGGGGCCAATGCTTCCGGGCAATGGACGCTGATCATTCGACCTGCTGGGAGTCCAAGTTTTTTTGCTTTTCGGCCCTCTTGGCAGACTCTCCCAGGAAACCCCTGTGATGGGCGATCAACTCTGCAGAGATGGATATGGCGATCTCTTCAGGAGATCTCGATCCGATGGGGAGCCCCACAGGAGAGCGTACTCTGGAGAGATCTTCTTCGGGGATGCCCTGCTCTCTCAGGTGCTTGAGGATCGCTCCCGCCTTGCCACGACTACCGATGAGGCCGACGTAACCGGCGGGGGTGGCGAGTGCACGGGAGAGCGCAAGTTCGTCGTGCTGGTGACCCCGTGTGACGACGACAACCGCACAATTGGCACTGATCTCGAAATCATCGAGACATTTCTCGAAGGGGGAGCAGTGTACTTCGGTCGTGGGTGCGAAGTATTGGGGAGCCGCAAAGTCTTCACGGTCGTCGATGACAGTGATGCGCCACTGAAGAGTCTGAAGCACGTTTTCAAGTGCTCTGGAAACGTGTCCTGCTCCGAGAATGAGGACCCAGGGAGTCCCGACAGGTTCGATGTACACTTCGAATTCTCCTCCACAAAGCAGACCGGTTTCAGCGACGGTCGCTGCGGTCAGGCGATGTTTTTCACGGCGGGGTGTCCCGGTAGCCATCACTTCCATGGCACTTCGCCAAACATCGGACTCGCTACAGCCTCCACCGACGGTACCCACGGTGCTGCCATCGTCACGAATCAGCATTCTTGCCCCATCTTTGCCAGGGGTTGAGCCCACGGTCGAAATAATGGTGGCCAACGCTCCACGGCGCCCCGTCTCCAGCAGTCTGATCGTCTCCTGAAATACGTCCAGCACCGTTAAATCACCTTTCTCGACCTTTAGATCACCCTCCGAAAATAGCAGTGGAGTGGCCGCAGTGCCACCTGAGCGGCCCAAATTGGGATTCCGTGATATCTTTATCTGCGGGTGATGTGGCCCGTTGGACCTGTATTTGGAAAGACGGAGGCCGATGTCCCGTTCAGCGACTCCCAGTCGATTCAGCGAGTGGCCATTACCACCTGATCCTGGCGAATCACGATTGTTGCTGGATCTTTTTCCTGATCCTCTGATTGTTGCGAGAGGCCCTGCACGAAAACTGTTGTCCGTCAATCGAGCCTTCATGGAATTGGTCGGTGTCGATGATCACGGCGATTTGCGGGACGTTCCGCTGACTCACTGGATTCACGAAGACGATCGCCATCGACTGTTGTCGTTGGGCGGGGATGGAGAATCAGATCCGGTCCCCATCATGGTTCAATTGCGTGACGGCGATTCATGGCAGTCGGTGGCACTGATGGGCGGTAGAAGGCTGAGCCCCCGTGGTGAAGAGCGGTGGGTGTACCGTCTCAAGATTCTTGAGGAGAGTGGAATAGGCCTTGAGAAGCAAATGCGAGAACAACGCAAAAGGGCTTCAGAGGCTGTGCGAACTTCTTTGCGCATCTTTCATCTGACAGAAAAAATTCGAATGGCTCCACGTCTCTCGGCGATGCTAATCGGCGTCAAGGACGAAGCCGAGTTCTATGAAAGAGCGGGGCGATTGCTCAGCTCTGAAGGGCTCGGTTATCGGGGGGTCAGCTTTTGGCAAATGGCTGGTGATCAGAAGGAACTGATCTGGTCTGAAAATGATTCGTGTGAGATCGACTTGGAAGCGGGTGAATCGACGAGATCCCTTCCCCTGGTTACGGGGAGCGGTCGTGTGGATCGTGTTTTGGAGCTGCAAATTGATAATCGGGAGCTCCAATTGTTGCGCGAGGCTCCGCTATTGATGGAGTGGCATGAGGAAGTTCTTGGCACGATTGCTGAGGTGCTTGCCCTGACACTTGAAAACCTCAAGTTGCATGCTCAACTGGAAGCCCAGGCTCTGCTGGATCCCCTGACTGGGGTTTCCAACCGACTTTATCTGACAGGACAATTGGAAAAGGAAGTGGTGCGCTCGCGCCGTGATCAACAGCCTTTGGGTCTGCTCTTTACCGATCTGGATGGCTTCAAGCAGGTCAATGATGTCCTCGGTCACATGAAAGGGGACGAGTTGCTGATTGAGGTCAGCCAGTTCCTCCAGAACCATTTCCGCGAAAGTGATCATTTGTGTCGCTACGGTGGTGACGAGTTCGTCGTGATCATGCCAGGTTCCGCCCTCGAAGACATCCGGGCAAAGGCAGAAGACCTGTTGTCAGCATTTCGAGATCACTCATTCTTGAATGGAGAGACGAGTCAGGCGGGGAAAGTGTCCCTCTCCCTGGGTATCACCCAACTGCGAGATGGAATGAATGGAGCAGAGCTGTTGGATGAAGCAGACAAGGCTCTCTACGAGGCGAAACGCAAGGGCAAGGACCAGCTGGTGGTCGTCAAACCTCAAGGGTCAAACTCAGAGGATTAGGCACCACGGGATTTGAGGTCAGGCCTGATCTTCCGAATCTGCAGATTCTGCCTGGTCCCGTGATTCCCTTTCACGGGCCGCCTCTTCGTCCGCTTCACGGGCGAGGCGAATCTTTTCTTCGATATCCTGGGTTTTCTGAAAACTGTCATCGAGGATGAATCTCAGAATGGGAGTTTCACGCAGGCGTACCCTGTTGCGCAGGAGAGATTGAATCTTCCCGCGTGCGGCTTCCAGACCTCTCAGGGAAGTGCGCTGTTCACCTTCGCTTCCAAGGATGGAAACAAAGACTTTGCACTCCTTCAGATCCTCCGTCGGTTCCGCGCCCAGGACAGAAACGAAACCGATCCGGGGGTCCTTGAGCTCTCCCTGAAGAATCAGGGAGATCTCTTCCTTGATGAGGCTGGCCAGTCTTGCCTTGCGGATCGGTCTCATCGCTTATCCTGAACTCTTATTGGTCTCTCCCAGTTTTCGTGAAGTCTCGATGACCTTGTAACTCTCGATGAAGTCACCGACTTTGATGTCGTTGTAGCCTTTGACAACCAGACCACACTCGAAACCTTCACGCACTTCTTTGGCATCGTCCTTGACCCTCTTCAGGGAGGCCAACTTGCCTTCGTGAACCATGACCCCATCTCGAATCAGGCGGATTTTGTCATCCCGTGTGATGATTCCATTGCGAACCATACAACCTGCGATGTTTCCAAGTTTGGAAGACTTGAACAGATGAAGAATCTCTGCGGATCCTTGCAGCTCTTCAGAAATATCGGGGCTGAGCATGCCTTCGAGGGCCTGCTTCATATCCTCGAGGATTTCGTAGATTACCGTGTAGGTGCGGATTTCAACGCCGTGACTATCGGCTTCCGATCGCGCCTTGTCCGAGGCTGAAACATGGAAACCGATGACGATGGCATTGGAAGCGTCTGCGAGAAGGATATCGGATTCGGAGATCTCACCGACTCCGCCCCGCAACACGCGGACGGCAACCTCATCCGTTTGCATTCCCGACAGTTCGCTTTTGAGAACGTCGAGGGTTCCTTTGACATCGGTTTTGACGATGACGTTGATTTCCTTTGTTTTGGCCTTGTCGATGGTGTCGAAGAGGCCTTCGAGTGTCACCTTTTGACGCTCGGCACGATCCGCCTTCGCTTTTGCTTCTTGACGCTCTTCCGCAATCTGTCTTGCCTTGGAAGCTGAATCGAGTGCGTAGAGTTTGTCGCCAGCCTCCGGCAAATCGTTGAGACCCGTGATCTCTACAGGAGTTGCCGGCGGAGCAGTTTCAAGAAGATGTCCGCTGGTAGACTTGAGGGTTCGGATCTTGCCGTGAGCAGGTCCACAGACAACGTTGTCACCCTGGTGAAGAGTGCCGTCCTGAACGAGGACAGTGATGACATTTCCTTCACCAGTGGAGGCTCTTGAATCGAGAACGGTGCCGATGGCTTTCTTTTCAGGGTTGGCTTTCAACTCGAGGATTTCCGACTCGAGGGAAAGGTGCTCGAGCAAGCCATCGACCCCTTCGCCAGTCATGGCGGAGACGGGAATCATCTCGGTTTCGCCACCCCAGTCACTGGGGGTCAGTCCCAGCTCAGCCAACTTGGCCTTGACCATGTCAATGTTGGCTCCCGGGCGATCCATCTTGTTGATGGCGACCACGATGGGAACCTCGGCGGCCTTGGCATGTTCGATGGCCTCTTCTGTCTGCGGCATGGGGCCGTCGTCGGCAGCCACGACCAGAACCACGACGTCGGTGACATTGGCACCGCGGGCACGCATGCTGGTGAAGGCTCGGTGACCGGGAGTATCGACAAAGACGACGTGGGCGTTGCCCTTGTCGACACGGTAAGCACTCAAGTGCTGAGTGATTCCGCCCGATTCGGACTTGGTGATGGAACTCTCCCTAATCTTGTCGAGGAGAGTGGTCTTACCATGGTCGACGTGGCCCATCATGGTGACCACGGGGGCACGCAAGATCAGATCGGATTCGGCGTCTTCGAAGCTCTCGATCTCATCGAGAGTCGTTTCGAAGGCCTTCGGCTCTTCGAGAATGATCTCGCAATTGATCTCAACGGAAAGCGTGTCGACGATCTCCTGAGAAAGGGGAGAGTTGACGTTCGCAAGCATTCCGTGATTCATCAACTTTTTCAACAGTGCCGTCTGTTTGACTCCGAGGGCCAGGCTCAGATCCTTGATGCTGGCCGGTTCCTCGAGGGTGATCTGATCTGGAAGGTCTTCCGGAATCAGGTCCTGCTGAAGTCTGCGACGGGTGAAGTCTGATTCCTGATTGCGTGTGCGACCCTGCTGGCGTCCGCGACCTTTGCCTCCAGGTCCGCCACGACCCGGTCCGCCTCCACGCTTGGCTCCCGGTGGGCCTGCTGGATCGGCACCCGGGAACACCATGACTTTCTTTGCACCATGTGCCGAAGAAGGAGCGGCTGGACGGCTGGTACCACCGGTGCGCGGGCCTCCTCGTCCCGGTCCGCCACCGGGTCGGTCTCTTCTCGGACCAGAGTCGGTTCTGCCCGCGGGGCGGGCAGGGGCCTTTGAACGAATGATCAGCGGCCGCCCCTTGCTCTTGCGGGGAGTGGGGGCCTTCGGATCAAGCGGTCTGGCAACGGGCATGACCGGAGTTTTTTGATCTCCGCTATTACCACCGAAGCCAGGAGCCATGACGATTTTTCGTGGTTTCTTTTTGGGAGGCTCTGGCGCAACTTCAACTGCCGGTTCGATCGGAGATTCGGCGACAGTCTCTGCCTGAGATTCCGGTGTTTCGACCGACTCAGCTTCATCAGGAGTAGCAGGGTCTGAAACGGACTCTGCGACAGCCTCTGGCGCGGGTTCATCCGCAACAGCAGGTTCTTCCCCAGGAGCGGATTCGACAGCAGGTTCCTCGACGGGTTCCTCTTCTGCCACCGGAGGCTCTTCGGCGATTCCGGCAACTTCTTCGACCGGTGCCTCTTCCTCCTGAGTTGCTTCGACGACGGGTTCAGCTTCGACAACTTCAGCCTGGGGCTCAAGAGTCTCTTCCGACTTCTCAATTGCTGGAGCTTCTTCCGGAGCTGCGACCGTCTCTTCTTCAACGGCAGTGGATTCCTCCACCGTCTCTTCCTGCGGTTCTGGTTCCGGTTCGGGTTCCGGTTCTGGCTCAGGTTCTGGAGCGAGGAAGATTCTGACGAGTTCGGCTTCGTCCTCCTTGATGGAAGACATGTGGCCTTTGACACGAACTCCCCGTCCTTCGAGGAATTCCATCACCATCTTGCTCTCAAGACCAAGTTCCTTGGCCAGTGCGTGGATTCTCACGCCCAACTTGGCGCCTCCCGGTTCTGTAGGTCAGACGAGTCTGACCCGAGCTGCCTAAGGGTATCTACTCCTCCTCGGAGTCGACACTTTCCATGATTTCCTGGATCTTTTCGATGATCAAACGTGCTGACAGTTCATCGAGTCCCTCGATGGCTGACAAACCTTCCACCCCTGCCTCCAAGAGTGCTTCGGTGGAATCAATCTCTGCTTCAATCAATCGATCTGCGATCTCCTCGGTCACACCGGGAAGATCCTCAAGACCCATCACCACCGTGCCCTCTTCGTATTCTTCAACCTCGGCGACTTCTGCCACAGGTTGTTCGAAGAGTTGGTCGAGGGGATTCTCAGAAGCCGCGCTTCCGGACTCTCCTTCAGACACTTTGGCAAGGCGGTCACCAAACATTTCGTCTGCGCGCTGATCGGCACCCTGTTCACGAAGAGTCTGCAGTTCCTCGTTGGTGATCGGGCATATGTTGAGCTCCCAGCCGGTCAACTTCGAGGCCAGGCGAACATTTTGTCCCCGTCGGCCAATGGCCAAGGATTGCTGGTCTTCTGTGACGTAGACATTGGCGGTCATCTCATCGTAGTCGAGTTCGAGTGAGGCGATCTCTGCAGGTTTCAACGCCTCCTGTATCAGCACGTCGATGGATTCGTTCCAACGAACCACGTCGATTTTTTCGCCATTGAGTTCGTCGGTCACGTTTCGGATCCGCGAACCTTTGATGCCGATGCAGGCACCGACACAATCGACATTGGCATCTAGTGTTGCCACCGCGATTTTGGTGCGGTTTCCGGCCTCTCTGGCCACCGCCTTGATTTCGACCACGAAATCGGAGACTTCCGGGATTTCCTGTTCGAAGAGGCGTCGGACGAGTGCTTCGTCCCCACGGCTCACAAGGAGCTGTACGCGAGTGGCCTGAAGATTGACCTCTTTGAGGACAACTTTGATGCGATCACCTTCATTCCAGTTTTCGAGGCTGGATTGCTCACTGCGGGGCATGAACCCTTCTGCACGGGTTCCGAGGGTGATGATCATTCCGCCGCCTTTGCGACTGGCGACGGTTCCATTGAAGATTTCTCCAACACGGTCGATGTACTCGCGGTAGATCACTTCGCGTTCCGCTTCGCGGATTTTCTGGAACAGGACCTGCTTTCCGGTACCCGCTGCAATACGGCCCAGAGCTTCGCGGGGATCGAAATCGACACCATCCTTGTGAGCCCGGATTCCACCGGACTCGCGGTCGATGATGACCTCGATGCCCTCTTCCTGATCGAATCTTTTCTGGGCAGCCGAGACGAGTGCCATCTCGATTCCCGTGAAGATCACTTCCTTGTCGACTTGTCGATCACGATGAATCGTGTCAACAAAGCGCAGGATCTCTTCGCTCACGTTCGTCTCCCATTCTTGCGGGGTGACTGTGTCAAACCCGCATTGCCGGATTGACCGGCTTGCGTTCAAACAAACTTGCGTTCAAACAAAAGTGAGCGGTGAAGCCAGTCCAGACCCTTTCTCACCGCTGTAACACAGCTCCGAAGCACCAACCTGTCGGGGAGGGGGATCGGTGGGCAGATCATCAGGTCTGGAACCTGATTTCCTGCAGGGGGGCCAGAAGCCCTCCGCGATCCCCGTCCGGCCAGGATAGGCCGTATGAACCGGAATCAATTCCGATCCTGAACCGTTGGACCCACGGTTCCGGAGACGTCATCCTTGCCCTGGTCTCCGTATCCAGATGACGGCGATGGCCCAAGGACATCCAGCCAGTGGCATCCAGCCAGGGCCTCCCGTCAAAGAAAACGGTGTGCGATCAGGAAAGCACGACTCCCTGCCCCGTTTCCGGAGCAGAAGTCTGAATCGTAGGACAGTCGATGGGTGCTGTCAATGAAACCGGACCCCGCTAAAAGCACAGAAACGAGGCCATAAGTTCAATATGGGAAAGTCTTTGGACCCTGCGATCGCACTCTTCGCCAAATTGCCGATCCCGGGAGGGGTCAAAACCCGTCTTCAACCTTTCGTGGGCAAGGCGGGAGCGGCCCGTCTTGCGGCTTCGATGATCGTCGATCGTCTGAAAATGATCGACGAACTGAAGGATGACGCCGGGCATCAGAAACTTCTCTGTGGAGATCAGCCGGAGGTTAATCCCTTCCTTCCCTATCTCGCCCAGGCATTGGGAAAGTCAAATTGGAGAGGGCGTATCAAATCCAGACAGGGCGATCTGGGGGCGCGTGGTTGGAATTATCGGAATCAGGGAGCTGGGGGGTTGGGGCAGCGGATTTTTCGTGTTCTTCAGGCTTATCGTCATGGAGGCTGCATCGTCCTCGGCACCGATTCGGTGGCCCAGAATCTCGAAGCCCTGAAAATTGCCCTGAAAATTGTGGGGGAGGGTCGGTCGGTGATTCAACCCGCAAAGGATGGGGGCTTCACGCTATTGGGACTGCCCGCTGGCGATCCTGCGAAGGGTTGGAATCCTCTCGAAGCGGTTCTGAGTGCTGACGGGACCGGAGGTTTGTCTTCGTCGGCGATCTTCTGGGATGCTGTCTCAGAGGCCCTGACAAAATCGGGCTGGCCACCGCAGGTTCTCGAAGAGGAGGTCGACGTCGATGAGTGGTCTGATGTCGAATCTCTCATCGAAAGTTTCGCTGAATCGCCGGGCAGAGTGGCCTTCATGAGCCAATTCTTGCAAGAACTGTCATTTATCCCCAAAGATGTCTGGAGAGTTTCAGGCGATTTGCCGATATTGACAGCAGGGGAGGCTGCGCCCACAGTCCCCGCCGAAAAGGAGTGAGACAGCACCATGTTGTGCGAGAAGTGCCAGCAAAATGAGGTCACTGTCCACCTCACCGATATCGTCAATAACACCAAACGTGAATATCACCTCTGCAGGGATTGTGCTCGTTCCCATGGAGTTTCCATCAAGGCGACCCTGGAGAACTTCAAAAATTTGACGATTCCCGAGTTCTATTCCCCTCCGGAAGCAGCAGAAGAACAGTCGACCGTTTCCGCTACCTCGCAGGATTGCCCCGATTGTGGAATGACCTACGCCCGCTTTCGCAAGGAGGGCAAGTTCGGTTGCTCCAGAGATTACGATCTTTTTTCCGACTCCCTGGATGACCTGTTTGGAAAGATCCAGCCCTCTTGCCAACACAAGGGAAGGGTTCCTGCCCGTTTTCATGGTGCCATGGCCCAGACTCTCGAGATCGAGCGGCTTCGCCAGGAGATGGAACAGGCTGCCATCGATGAAGATTACGAAAAGGCTGCGGCCCTCAAAAGCCAGCTCAAGTCTCTGGAGCAGGGCTCATGATCTTTGAAGGTTTCAAAAGTGAAGTGGGAGAGTGGCTTCAGGGGACAGGCCCCGACTCGGACCTGGTGATCTCGAGCAGGGTTCGCCTGGCCCGAAATCTCGCCAACTCACCCTTCACCTCCGTTGCAGATGAAGACCAGTCGCGCAAGGTTGCCGATCGTATTGCCGTTGCTCTGGATCGACTGGGAAGTGGTTTGCCGTTGCAGGTACACCCGTTGGAAAACCGGCCGGTCGTCGAGCGGCAGGTTCTGGTTGAACGTCATCTGGTCAGTCATGAGTTGGCCACTGGCGAAGGGCCAAGGCTTGTCGGCTTTGACGAAACCGAATCATTTTCTGTCATGGGTAATGAAGAGGACCACCTGCGCTTGCAGGTGATGAAATCGGGCAACCAGCTGGACCAGGCATGGGAGCAGATGTGCCCGCTCGAGCGAGCCCTGGAGGAGGAGCTCCAGTTTGCCTTCCACAGTAAGTATGGCTATCTGACCGCTTGCCCGACCAATGTGGGAACCGGGTTGCGAGCGTCTGTCATGTTGCACCTTCCTGCCTTGGTGATCACCGGCCAGATCGAACAGGTCACCAGTGCGGCGACCAAGATACATCTGGCAGTCAGAGGTCTCTTTGGAGAAGGTACTGAAGCCCAGGGAGATTTCTTTCAGATTTCAAACCAGAGGACTCTCGGCCTGACTGAAGAACAGATCCTCGACAACATCGCTTCTGTCTTGCCCAGAATTATTGAGTACGAGCGCAAGCTTCGGGAAGAGTTGCTCGAGCGCAGGCGCGAACGGATCGAGGATCGCATCGGCAGGGCTTATGGAATCCTGTCACACGCCCATGTGATGACGAGCAAGGAGGCTCTCGAGCATCTTTCCCTTGTTCGCCTCGGGGTGACCATGGGGCTTCTCGACGAAGTCAGTATGACTCAGGTCAATCGCATGTTCCTGCACAGTCAACCTGGGCACCTTCAGTGCCTGCAGGGTGAACCTCTGTCTTCGGACGACAGGGATCGCAAACGGGCGGATCTCCTGCGTGGTATTCTGGGCGATTCCGCCGGATAAGGATTCTCGTCTTCTTCAACATTTTGCCGATTCTTCGGTTATCATGACTCGGGGATGGTATTCCATGGGGGAAGGGTGACGAATCGATCGGTTATGGGAACCGATTGGCCCTCATGATCGTCATCCCTCAGGACAATTCACAACAGGAAACTTCACCCAAGAGCAACCTGACGTGGATTCATGACTTTGTCAGTTTTTCGCGGCTGAAGCGTAAAGACGGATGAGGCTTGCTACCTGATTGGCCGGATTCCCTCCGGGGAAACCGAACTCCGAAACGGTGAGGAAAGAAACATGTTTGACCGATTTACTGATCGTGCCCGGAAAGTGATGGCTCTGGCCCGCAAAGAGGCCCAAAGGTTCAGCCACGACTTCATCGGCACTGAACACATCCTTCTGGGGCTAGTGCAGGAAGGCAGCGGAGTCGCCGCAAATGTCTTCAAAAACCTGGACGTGGACTCCGGCAAAATCCGTGCAGAGATTGAGCGTCAGGTTCAGACCGGCCATGCCATGGTGCAAATGGGACAATTGCCTTTCACTCCCAGAGCCAAGCGGGTTCTTGAGCTTTGTCAGGAGGCCGCGAAGGAATTGCGTCACAACTACATCGGAACCGAACACCTGCTTCTTGGATTGATCCGCGAAGAACAGGGCGTTGCTGCGACAGTGCTCAAGGATCTGGGTCTGGTTCTGGAAGACGTCAGGGCGGAAGTTCTCGAGATTCTGGGGGCGGACGTCAACGACGGCGACATGGAAGATATCGAGCCCGAATCCAAACCGATCGGACAGAAGTCGAGAAACTCCAAGACTCCTGCCCTCGACTCCTTTGGTCGGGACTTGACCGAAATGGCACGATCTTCTTCCCTCGACCCGGTGATTGGCCGCGCCGATGAGATTGAGCGGGTGATGCAGGTTCTCGCTCGCAGAACCAAAAACAATCCGGTGCTTCTGGGTGAACCCGGCGTCGGAAAAAGTGCCATCGTCGAGGGGCTGGCCCAGGAAATCATCTCCGGGGACGTGCCAGAGATTTTACGCAGTCGCAGAATCGTGGTTCTTGATCTGGCCCTCATGGTGGCCGGCACCAAGTACCGCGGTCAGTTTGAGGAACGCATCAAGGCAGTGATGACGGAAGTCAGTCGCGTCAAGAATGTGATCCTTTTCATCGACGAGTTGCACACGCTGGTCGGTGCCGGTGGTGCGGAGGGGGCGATCGATGCCTCCAATGTACTCAAGCCTGCGCTCTCCCGTGGGGAGATCCAGTGCATCGGCGCGACGACCCTCGACGAATACCGCAAGCACATCGAAAAGGATGGTGCTCTGGAGCGAAGATTCCAGAGTGTCATCGTCAATCCTCCAACCCGGGATGAGTCTGTTGAGATTCTCAAGGGGTTGAGAGACAAGTACGAAGCCCATCACCGGGTGGAGTACACCGATGAAGCTTTGGAATCTGCAGTCGACATGGCGGTTCGCTATATCAATGGTCGCTTCCTTCCCGACAAGGCCATCGATGTCATCGACGAAGCCGGATCCAGGGTTCGACTCAAGCAGTCGACGCGTCCACCCGATCTGAAGGAACTGGAAGAAGAGATCAGGGAGTTGGATCGAGAGAAAGAAGCCGCTGTCGCTCAACAGGATTTCGAGCGTGCCGCCAATCTCCGGGACAAGGCCAGTCGACTGAAAAAACAAAAGGAAGAAGAACTCGCCAGCTGGAAGCAGAAGGCGGATGAAACTTGTGGAATCGTTGACGATGACGTCATCGCCGATACCGTCGCCAAAATGACCGGGATTCCCCTGACCCGCATCGACAGTGGTGAGGCCACACGATTGCTGCAAATGGAAGACGAGCTTCACGACTCGGTGATCTCCCAGCATGCTGCCATCGAACGCATCAGTCGTGCTGTGCGTCGTAGCCGCAGTGGTTTGAAGGATCCCCGCAGGCCAGTGGGTTCATTCCTCTTCCTGGGGCCGACCGGGGTCGGAAAAACGCTGTTGGCCAAGAGTCTGGCCAAGTTCCTTTTCGGTGAAGAGGACGCCCTGATTCAGGTCGACATGTCCGAGTTCATGGAGAAGCACAATGTCTCCCGGTTGGTGGGAGCACCTCCTGGTTACGTCGGCTACGAAGAGGGTGGACAGTTGACGGAGAAGATTCGCCGCCGCCCTTACTCGGTGGTTCTCCTCGACGAGGTCGAGAAAGCCCACTCGGATGTCTTCAACATGCTGTTGCAGGTGATGGAAGAAGGCCATGTCACGGACTCATTCGGTCGTGTGATCGATTTCCGAAATGTGGTACTGATCATGACCTCAAACATCGGTGCGGATCTGATCAAGAACCAGAGTTCCCTCGGTTTCCGCAACACTGAGGGTGGTCGCAACGCTGAGCAGATGAGCAAGGAAGTGATGGGGGAAGTTGAAAAGTTCTTCCGCCCGGAGTTCCTGAACCGCCTCGACGATACCGTCTTCTTCGAGCCGCTGACGCGGGATGATCTCGACGAGATCATCGATATCGAAATGAAGCAGGTGAAAGAGCGACTTCGTGAACAGGGAATCGAATTGCACCTTCCTGAGGCAGCAAAAGATTTCCTGATCGATGAAGGCTACAACCCCGATTTCGGGGCTCGACCGTTGCGTCGTTCGATTCAGAAGTACGTCGAGGATCCTCTCTCTGAAGAGTTGTTGAGAGGCGAAGTCAAGCAGGGCACGGTGCTCGAAGCGGAGGTGTTTGAAAGCATGCTTCGATTCAAGGCTGTACCCTCTGACACTCCCCGGGAAGCGGACGCTCCGACCGCCGCTCCCTGAAGAGCATCAGGCTTGTGAGGCCGGCAACCACGCTTGTCGAACCATGCCTGCAAGATACATCGATCCAGTGGCCGCAATCGGTTCGCCGATTGCGGCCATTTTTCTGAGCCAATCGAATCCTTCTTCCGGGGAACCGGCGACCACTGGTGTGATCCCCGACGCGGCGGTGACGGGAACCAGAGCTTCCGCGATGGCTTCTCCATCCATTCCTCGGGGAACCGGAATCCCCAAAGTGCAAATATGTGGCAGGGGGTTCAGTCGTTTCAGCTCGCTGAGAGTCTCTTCCGGTTTTTTATCCCGGAGCATCCCCAGTAACAGTGCCCCGGATTTAAGGTTGGAACCGGTATATCCCTGCTGACGGTTAAAGCGATCTCGATACCGGGAAAACTCATCGACAAATGCTCTGATCGAAGCGGGAGTGTGGGCTCCATCGAGGAGCAGCTCCGGTGGTCCCGGAACTACTTCAAGGCGCCCCTGGAGTTCCAGTTGATTCCAGGCGAGTTCTGTTTCTTCGGAAGTGAGAGGAGACTCGGGACAGAGGTGATCGAGAGCACGAAGCGCAAGGGATGCATTGGTCGACTGGATCGCGGAGACCTCTTCCGGAATTCGAGGGTCCCTTTCACAGATCACGGGAATGGCTCCTCTGGAAGTGGCAACTTCAGAGGAGACGGCGGAGGTTTCGCCCGAAGCGATGATCAGGGGTTTGCCATCGCGGGCGATCTTTGATTTCTCGGCAGCGATCTCTTCGCAGGTATCGCCGAGGAGAGCGGTATGTTCGAGATCGATGGTGGTCAAAATTCCCACGTCATGGGGGATGGCAGTGGTCGAATCGAGGGGACCTCCGAGGCCGACTTCCAGAAGGAGATACGGAATCTTCTCTGAGAGAGCGATTTCGATGAAGAGAGCGGTCCAGAGATCGAAAAAGGTCGGCAGGGGATCTCCGGCAGCCTGGCCAGCCAGCAATGCGGGATAGAGCCGATGGAGACCGGGCAGCAGTTTCTCAAAGGGGACCGGGTTTCTGCAAATTCGGATACGCTCCTCGAGAGAGATCAGGTGCGGGGAGGTCAGTGCCGCTGTTTCGCATCCCCTTATAGACAGCAGGGCTTCGAGCCAGAGAACGGTTGAGCCCTTGCCCTTCGATCCCGCGACCTGAATGACCTTGCAGGAGTCAGTCGAGAGCCCAGCCCAGTCCAGCAATTTCCTGCAACGAAGAGGACCCCATTCTCTTCGTCCCCGATCGAGAGGAAGCTGTTTTTCCCAATTGGTGAAGGAGGCCAGCCAGTCGGGGAGACCTGCAGGAAAATCGGGGGGAGGAGAAATATTGACCATGGCGGTGATCCTTTCTTCCCACAGGAGATCCCCGAAGCTCATTGACCTTTGTCTGACGATGACACAGCATCACCTGAGAGCGAACCGAACCCAAGGAGCTGTCCAGTGTCAGAGGCCAATTATTCAGTACCATCTTCTGAATCCGTGGTCACGGACCAGGGAAAGCCGATGATCGGTCTCAATGTGGATGTGGCAGTGGAAGAATCAGGCCGCATCGTCACCCGAATGAACATTCGCTATTCAGACCTGATGATTCAGCATGGCGCCTTGCCAGTGATCTTCCCCCCGGGAGTCATGCCCGAAGAGGTGGGAGCAGACCTCGATGGGTTTCTGCTGATCGGGGGAGATGATTACCGTTGTGGCATGAAAAAGCCGGACTCACCTCCACCCCGATTTGTAGGAGTGCTCCCACGCAGGGAAGAAGCGGATCTGGCATGGGCTCATTGGCTTCTCCAGTCGGATTTACCTGTGCTTGGAATCTGTGGGGGGCTTCAGGCGCTGGTGCTCGCCGCCGGGGGAGATCTGGTTGAGGATATTGAAAGTGAACTGGACTCGGATGTGGACCACCGGGTGATCGAGACGGGAACGATCCCCCGTCATGATGTTCAATGGAGTGGGCAACTTTCAGATTGTCCTGACCAGGGGGTTTTCACCATCAATTCCAGTCATCATCAGGCGGTTGGCAGGATTCCCGAAAACTGGCAAGTGCTGGCACAATCAGCGGATGGTGTCATCGAAGCCTGTTCAGATGAGAGCGGTCGTTGCGTCGGGGTGCAGTGGCATCCGGAGCTGATGCCCGAAGATCAGCTGGGTCATTCGATAGTGGAGCGCCTCGTGGAAGCGGCCCGGGTTCGAAGGGGGATCCGCCTTGCCTAGATTGATGGTCTGTGCAGGAGAACCCTCCGGAGACTTGCATGGTGCGAGGTTGGTGAAGGAATGCCTTCAGCTTTGCCCAGATCTGGAAGTTGACGCCATCGGCGGTTCCCACCTGGCCCAATCAGGTGCCCGACTGAGGGCTGATCGTACCGACAAGGCTGTGATGGGTTGGCTGCCAGTGTTGGCACAGTTGGGTTCCATTATCGATCACTCGGCGTCTTTCGTCGAAGAGATGATGGAATCTCCTCCCGATCATCTCGTCGTCATCGATTATCCCGGTTTGCACAGCAATCTGGCTTCG
>CAJXMG010000010.1 GCA_913056395.1 uncultured bacterium
TGGACCTGAGGGGGCTCGAACCCCTGACCTCCACACTGCCAGTGTGGCGCTCTCCCAGCTGAGCTACAGGCCCATGATTTGGGTGGGGTGGGGGCTTGCGAGGCCAGTGAAATGGAATCAGTGACACTGAATCCAGCGACACTCACTCTAGCGAACATCCACGCCCAATCCCAAAGCATATCCGTGGCAGGTCTTGCGTCAAGGGAACCGATTGTTCCGGAGGCCGGTTCCACCTACGATTCACCTATGGATTCTGAGGCTGTTGATGGGGTCTGTGGACTCTTCCGGCCCAGGGAGATTGTCGGAGGCCCAGCGAAGTGATTCGGGGCTTCCACATGGATTTCGATCCCTCCCCGGAAATCCTCACATGATTGAATCGAGGCCCCCATGGGCGTGGATCTGAGAGATCTCGAAAAACGCTGGCAGGAGATGTGGCGGGGAAACCCGTTGCCCTCACCGGTGAAAACGGACGATGAGGAGAGAGCCCGGGAATTGGCGGAAGAATCTGCCAATGATCCCGCCGAATCCCAACCTGAATCTTCAACAACCGAACCTGAAGGCATGGAAGAATCGGTGGAAAGTCCGCCAACAGCGCCGGACTCCGCTGCGGCATCGAAGGTGGATTCCGGCTTTTCCGACGGACTGCATGCAGAAGACGGGGGCGAATCGTCAACGACGGTCGAGTCTGATGAAACGGCTGTAAAGTCTCCTGCTGAGGAGTCGCCGAAGGCCACATCCGAAGGAAAACCTCCCCGTCGCCGCCGTCGTCGCGGACCCCGTACCTTTTTCTCCCTCGACATGTTTCCTTACCCTTCGCTGGATGGTTTCAGTGTCAGTCAGTTGAGGGGAGTGGCGACCAATGATGTGGTCGCTCGTTACCAACAGTCCCGGGGGAAACGGGTCTTGCGCCCCATAGGCTGGGATGCCTTCCAGGCCTCGGTTGAAGAAGAAGCAAGACAGAAAGAGATCTCACCCCGGCAGGTGGTCGACCAGGGAGTCGAGTTGATGCGTGAGCAGTTGCGCCGATTTGGCGCCCTTGTTCACTGGGATCATGAAGTCGACACCAGTGATCCCGAAGATTATCGCTGGTCCCAGTGGCTTTTCCTGCAGTTGCGGGAGAAGGGGCTCGTCCACCAGGACGACGATGGCTGGAAGGTGGCGATCACCGACTACGCAGAGCCGCTGCACTCCGGTCTCAAGAATCTGAAATGGCCTCCTCGAACCAAGGCTCTTCAACGGAATTGGATCGGTCGCCGTGAGGGAACCAAACTGGTTCTCAAAGCCAGCTCAGAGCTTTACGACGGCTGGGAAGAACTGGAGGTCTTCGCTCGCAAGATTGAAGCCTTGCCGGAAGCAAGCTTTGTTGTGTTGTGTCCGGAGCACCCGCTTCTGGAAAAGATCGTCGACCCGATTCAAGAGGACGACGTTCGTGAATTGCAGGAGCGTACCGCTCAATTGGATGAACGTGAGCGAATGGCGAATCGGGCTGAATCGGATGGAGTCGCGACGGGGGCATATGCCCTCAATCCTGCAACCTTGGAGCCGATTCCGATCTGGGTCAGCAGTTACGTCATGCCTGACATCCGCTTTGGGGCCATTCTGGGGATGCCCGAGGAGAATGAGGCTCACAAGGATTTTGCCAATCGTCATGGAATCCCGCTGACGGGGGCAGGAGGCAATTCAGGCCGCCGCCGTCGCCGTCCACCCAGACGTCGTCAGGGGGGGGAGAACTCCGATCAAAAGAATGGGTTGCAAGGATCCCTCGAATCCAGAGGGCTGACCGAGCCCCACATCGACTACAAGTTGCACGACTGGGTATTTGATCGTCAGCGTTTCTGGGGAGTACCGATCCCCATGATCGAATGTGAAGATTGCGGCACCGTTCCCGTGGCGGAGTCGGATCTGCCCGTCAAGTTGCCAGAGGTGGATCGGCTCGAGAAGGTTGATGCGGGGGAGAACCCGCTGGCCGCATTTGAAGAATGGCGAGCAGTAGATTGCCCCTCCTGTGGGAAGGGCGCTCTTCGGAGTGTCGATACGATGCCTGACTGGATCGGATCCTGCTGGGGGCATCTGCGTTGCCTGGATCCACGATTCTCTGAAGCCATTGCCAGTCGTGAGCATCTTCAGCGCTGGACCCCGGCGAATCTTTGTGTCGGAGGGATCGAGCATGCGGAGCTGCATCTGATGTATGTGCGTTTCATCAGTCACTTTCTTGCCGACCTGGGGGTGACCCCGAGGCAGGAGCCCTACCGAAGGCTCTTCAATCAGGGACGGATTCGATCGCAGGAAACTGTCAATGACAATGAGGCAGAGGTCAGTCGGCGTGGCCCGAGGGTCATCGCCAGTGAATACCTTGATCATTACGGGGCCGATGCCCTGAGGTTGCACCTGCTCTTCATGGGGCCTCCCCAGGATCATGTCGAATGGAGTGACGAAGGGCTGAAGGGTTGCGCCCGTTTCCTCCAACGAACCCACGAAGCGATCACCCAGCGGATTGGCAAGGGCAAGTTTGTCAGTCGAAATGTACTGGTCGCCAAACATCGTTTGATTCGCAGGGTGACCCGTGCGATCCGAACCTATAGACTGAACAAGGCGGTCAGCGCCTTCATGGAATTCATCAAGTTGCTCCGCGGCGATGAGTTCTCCATGGAAGAGGTGGACAAGCAGACGTTGCGCACCTTCACGATTCTCTTGGCACCCTTTGCCCCTCATATGGCCCATGAACTTTGGGAGCAGTTGGGGGAGGCGGGACCACTGACTTCCGAATCGTGGCCGGAGCACAGCGATGAGTTGTTGCAACCGACTGAAGTGGAGCTGGCCGTTTTCGTCAATGACTCTCTTGTTGACCGAATGACTGTGGAGCTTGAAGCGAGCAAAAACCAGGTCATCGATCAGGCTCTGGAGTTGAACAAGGTTCAGGAGCGGACCGGTGGGAAATCTGCGGATCGGGTGATTCACGTTCCCGACCGTCTCCTCAAGCTGGTTTATTCGCAGGGGAATGAATCTGCTGAAGAGTCTCCACCGGAAGAGCCGTTTTTCGATCCAAATAGTTAAATAACTGTTCAGAAACACCTCCAATCGCAAAATCGTGCTGTATTGCCCGTGGTCAGGGACTGCACGCTTTTGCCGGAGTTTGTTAAGTCATCGTAATCTCCTCTGTGAGTTCTCTCCGACGAAGGAATCGAGCCTTCCTGGGGCGGGCTGTGCGGAAATGGGGAATCGGTGACCAATCAGAACAGCTCCAAAACGTTACCACTGGTCGTATCAGCAGTGTTTTTAACCCTCGGATTGAACGGGTTGTGGCTTGATGTCCAATCTTCCGAGAAAACGCAGCAGGCATTGGCCGATACCTTTCCAATTGACGCCGAATGGGAGTTGAAGGGGATTCCTCAAGAGGGACCCACTGTTGCCGATTCGATTCCTACCCTTGTTGAAGACACAGTTGAAGACACAAAGGGATCGGTCACCGGAAACGTTTCCCTGCCCTTCGATGAAAGAGCGCAGGAGCGCAGCAGATTCCTCCTCGATCTGGAAAATCGCAGTGCAACGCTGACGCGGAAACTGCGCAGTGAATGGCAGGCCTCCCAACAGGACTTCGAAAGTCGTTTGCAGGGCTGGGTTGAAAACCGGCAGATCCCTGAGTTGAAAAGGGCTCTCAGCATGCCCCAGCCTCTGACTTCCGCAGAGGGCGTCATTGTTCCTGGTCGATCCAAAACAAAAATGGAACGCATGATCTATCCGATTGTCCAGATGAAGGGCAATGGGACTGTGGGAAGTGGCGTCGTCGTCGCAAATGAACCGGGGCCTGCGCAAAACTGGTACATCTGGGTCGTCACTGCCTACCATGTGGTCGAGGAAGTCCGCGATTTCAGCAACTATGACGAGACCGTAGTCGACGTTCATTTCTTTGATGCCGAGTTGGGCAGGGTCTCTGAGGATTCCTGTAGCGGGCTTGAAGTAGTGGCGTACCCGGAAGCGGATCTGTCCCTGCTGAGGATTGAGCGTCAGCAGCCGTGGCCCTATCTGGCAGATGTGGCCCCGGAAGAAGTCTGCGAACAGCTTTCTGTCTTTGATCCGGTTTATGCGGTCGGGTGCCCATTGGGCAACCAGCCGATCCCGACTCGCGGTGAAATCTCCTCCCAGTACAAAAAGGTGGGCGACGAAGTGTATTGGATGGTCAGCGCCCCGACCTTTTTCGGCAACTCCGGCGGCGGAATCTTCCTGTCGGAAAATGGCCAATTAGTCGGAATCAGCAGCATGATCTACACCTATGGCAAGCGTTCACCGATGGTCGTGCCCCATATGGGCCTCTTCGTTCCCCTGGCTCAGGTTCGATCCTGGCTGCGGAGAGAAGGTTTTGTACATCTTTTGGGAACTTCCGAGGGAATGCCTGTGACCGCCTCAGGGACCGATATGTCCAATTCTGCGGGCGAATCCGGGTCATTTTGACCCGCAGGGACGATCCTTGTATCCTTGAGAACTTCAAGATTCCGAATGGGGTCTCCGGCAGGGGACTAGTGAATCAGAACGCTTCTTTGCGGGACGCCGATCGCCCCGAAAGAGGAGTTGCAAAAAGCTCTTTCTCCATTGATTTCAAATGGAATGAAACCGGAAGGAACTCAGCGATGAACGCTGGATCGATTACCAAATGGCTTGCTGTAGCCGCCTTGTCAGCCCTTTTCATGCTGATCTTCAACACATCTATTGCTGCCCAGGACACACCTGCTCAGGATCCCCCTGCTCCTGCCAAAGAAGCCAAGGAGGCCCCTGCAGCTGACGACGCCGCTGCCGGCGATGTGGACGACATTCTGGGCCTTCCTACCAGTGAACCTGAGGCAGTGGCGGTGATCGACCGTTACCTGGAGGCAGTTGGCGGCAAAGAGCGCCTGAAGAGTATTCAGGATCGGGTCGAGCGCTTCCGCAACAAGAAGATTGAACCGACCAACGAGACCATCATGAAGATGTCCCGCTTTCTCAAGCGCAATGACGGCGCCTTGATGATTCGTGAGGAGTGGCAGCTTCCCGGTCTCGGTTTGACCAAGAATAATGAACCCCTCAACTTTGTGCAGGTCTACGACGGCGAGAAAGCATTTGTCAAAGCGATGGGGGCGGTTTCCCCATTGGCGGGCAAGACCCTGATCGTCTTCGTCTGGGACAAGCACATCGACGACTTCTTCTGCACCTTTGCGGACAATGGTTACATCGCCAAGCTGGCCGGCACTGATACTGTGCAGGGCAAGAGCTGCAAAATCGTCGAGTTGAACTCTTTTGCAGGAAACCAGAAAATGCTGTTTGCCTTCAATGACGAAGACGGCCTGTTGTTGCGCAAGACCTGGCAGGAGGGTCAGCCACCTGCAGTCATCACCAAAGAGGTCTTCTACGAGGATTACACCCGTATCCGTTTCAGCGATGACCGTAACCAGTGGATCCAGACCCCCATCGCCAAAAAGATTTTCGAGGATGGTGAGCTGAGCCTTGAGGTGAACTTCGATGAGATCACCCTCAACGGCGGCGTCTCCTCCAGCATCTTTGGTCGCCCGGATGGTCGGTCCTTTGAAGAGGTTCGCCGTGAGCGTGAGGCTGCCCGTGCCAAAGAGGCCGAGGGTGGAGCTGAAGGCGAAGCCAAGGATGGTGAGAAGAAACCGGTCTGGGAGAAGCCGAAGCCGAAACCCAAGCCGGTTTGGGAGAAGCCCAAGCCGAAACCTGCTCCAAAGCCGGAGAAGAAACCTGTTCCAGCACCGGCTCCCGCTGAGGGATCCAAGGAGGGTGGCCGCTAGGCGCTGTTCCGTCTGAAAAGAAAAGGGTGCGACCGAAAATCGGTCGCACCCTTTTTTGTGTCGTTTCAAGGATGGAACGTTTGAATGTTGCAGGAAGCGGGTCGATCCTGCGAATCACTGACCGGGGGAGGCGTTGCCACCCTTCAGAGCGAGTTGGCCGCAGGCTCCATCGATATCGAGCCCACGACTGCGGCGGGCGGTCACCTGGCCGTCGTAATGGCGGCTGACCTCCTCCCTGAAACGTTCGACCGTCTCGTCGTCGGCGGCCTTGAAAGGTGCGCCTTCGAAGGGGTGGAAGGGCAACAGGTTGATGTGGCCGTGGCATTTGCGGGCAAAAGCCGCCAGGGCTAGTGCTTCCTGAACGTCGTCATTAACGCCGGGCAGAACCACGTACTCCAGGCTGATACGACGGATGGTATTGCGTAACTTGGAGAGTGTATCAAGAAGGTCAGAGAGGGAGTGTTTGGACTGAATCGGAACGATTCGTGCGCGGGTTTCCTCGACCGCACTGTGTAGGCTGACCGCCAGACGAATCTGTGGATGCTCTTCGATCAGGGGTCGAATCTTCGGAACGATGCCGACGGTGGAAACCGTGATCCTGCGGGGACTCATCCCAAAGGCTTCTGGCGAAGTCAACCAGTGCAGGGATCGGGACACGGCGGAAAAATTATGCAGTGGTTCACCCATGCCCATGAAGACGATCTGGGTGACACCGACCTTGCCTTCCTCACGGGTCATGCGATCAACCGCATGCCATTGGCCGACGATTTCACTGGAGGTCAGGTTTCGGGACAACTTCATCGTCCCTGTTGCGCAGAAGGTGCAACCTGCGGCGCAGCCGACCTGACTGGAAACGCAAAGGGTTCCCCGGTCCTGTGTCGGAATCCAAACCGCCTCAACTGATTTCCCATCCTTGAGGCGGAAGAGAAATTTGAGGGTCCCATCCGTGGAACGGAGGACCGTTTCAATGGTCACTACAGGGGCGAGAAGGTTCGTCGCCAAATCCTCCCGGATCCCTTTGGGCAGGGAGGTCATTTCCGAAGCAAGCAAAACGCGCTGGTCGATCAGGTGATCCCGAATCTGGCGACTCCGGTATGCGGGAAACTGATTTTGTTTGCACCATTCGCTGAGGCGCTGATCCAGCTCATCCGGAGCGAAGTCGATCAGGTGTCCGTGCGGTTCAGAAGGAGTGTTCATCGACTGCGTTTCTCCAGTAACTCCCCTTGGGGGCCCAGAATCAGGGGCGTATTCCCGGGGTAGGGGGTTTGGGTGCCCCGATATTGATAAGTGAGCTGTTGGTTACTCGTTAAAGTGACTCGGGCATTCATGTAGGTCCAGGTGAAGCCCCCATCCGGTTTTTGTTCCTCGACGACCGGGTCCGCGCCAAGACCGAAAAATGTCAGATCTGCGGAGCCCTGTTGTCTTTGAAAGGGTTGCGTGTCTGTCGGTGGGGAGTGAATCCAGATGATGCTGTCCCTGTCCCAGCGAAAGTTGGTGGAACCGATTTTGAATCGTTTCCTGTCGCGATAGACGCGAACGCCATCGACTTCGACATAATCCATTCGATTAAGATGTCCGAAGTTGGGTTCGGCATCTTGCTGGTTTGCTGGAAGTTGAAAGCGAAATCGCATGTCCCCGAAATAGAGGGTGGGGCTCCAGTGGATTTCTGCCTGCCGACGGGAAGAAAAGCGCTCGGAGTTACTCGCTCCGGTTTTATCAATTCCCTGACAGCCAAAGGTTGAAAGGATGAGCAGGGGCAGTGCTGCGATGGAGAGAAAGGTCAGGATGGATGTCAATCCTGATAAACGCGGGCGGTTTGGCACGGTTGAGTTCTCCTATCGGTGAGGCGGGAGAATCCCCTCTGCACTCAATGCCATCTCAGCACGAATCTGCCGAAGTTCATACCGAAGTTTCTGGCGTTCATCCTTGGCTTGCCCTGAGATCTCCAGAAATTGATCCTCGGTCAGTATTCCTGAGACAGAAAGCAGGAAATCTGAAGTGATCCCTGAACCGGTTTCCAATGCGGATTCTTCAACATACAGATTACGAATCGCCCGAAGAGCGACTCTTTGTGAATCTTCCAGGGGGAGTTGATCAATTTTTTGATACATCTCCTGAATGGGGCTCAGACGCAATTGATCAAAACTGTGCTGAAGAATGCATGCCGTAGTGAGCGACAGAAGAAAGATGGAAACTTTGCTTCGAAGACGGGATCCGAAGAAGCGATTGATCAGCGAGTTGTTCGTCATCAATGGGACCCTTCCGGGTCTGTGGGCAGCGGCAATGCCCGACCTCAGGCTACACGATTTTTAAATTTTGGGAATGCCAGTTTTGCCTGGACGAGCGCGTCCGGCTTCGACCCCACTCCATGGTGTGGGCTGACTGCAGCGGCCACAGCATCTGCTCTCTCCAGTGGCGAATCTTTCCTGTTCAGTGGCAGATGGGCCGACTCGGACGAACAGGAATTACAGATCCAGCGCCAGGATGGGACCGGTGATGAATGTGGTTGCCGTGCTCCCCGTTGGCAGCGTGGGCACAGGTCCAGCTGGTAAGTGTTACAAAAGTGAAACCACAGGGTGAGGGACGCGAAACGATCCGCTCTGAATTCTTGTACCTTCTCCATCAAACCAGACTCCTTCCAAGGTCAGGGTTGAATCTTTTTCGAAACTCCTGAAAGAAGTCCCGTATCTAGGGGACAAGCAATGCCCGTGCCAAATCGGTGGAATATCAGGAAGTGCGAAGTCTGGCAGGTTGGGTATCGCAAAACCCCTGCGTCTCGATTTGAGTCGATCGGGGTGACTCAAAATCATGCATGCCACCGATCGGAATCGGACAATCATTTCCAAACCATCCTTTTCGGCAGCTGGGATAAGCGCCATCTTCCTGCGTTGTCAATCCAGGCAGGAACTCGTGGTTGGTGGAGAAACATGTTGCAGAAGTCAGATGCATCGTTGGGAGGCTCGGGGCTCCGGCTGTGGAAGCGTTCAGCTGACGGGTGGCCAATTGGTTTTGAAGATCTCGGTGCAACCCAGCCGCAACAATTGTGGAAAGCCTGTGCAAACGGCAAGGGTGAGGAGGAATGGAGCGACAGGCGTTGCATCGCCGTTGTGGGATCTCGCAAGGCGTCAGTTTGGGGGAAAGCCTGCGCCTGGGAGATCGGTGAGAGTTTGTCCCACTCGGGAATCTGTGTCATCAGCGGATTGGCTCGGGGGATTGACGCCGCAGCTCTCAGAGGAGCCTTGCGTGGGCCGGTTCCGCCCATCGCCATCCTCGGGAACGGACTGCCTCAGATCTATCCGCCAGAAAATCGCGGGCTTGCAGAAGAGATCGTCTCTGCAGGAGGGCTTCTGGTTTCAGAATATCCGCCGGGAACTCCACCCAGGGGGTATCACTTCCCTCAGCGTAATCGCCTGATCAGTGCATGGTCTGAAGCGGTAGTGGTGGTAGAGGCGACCCGCCGATCCGGTTCTCTGGGAACTGCTCACCGGGCTCAGGAGATGGGACGCACCGTACTGACCTTTCCAGGCAGTGTTGCGGAGGGCGGTCATGCCGGATGCCACTCGCTGATTCGAGATGGAGCCCTCCTCATGGAGTCGGTCGCAGAAGTGCAGGAATGGGTGTTGACCGGGAGGGACTCCGGTCATTTCCAGGCACAAGAGAGGCGGCTGAGAAAGTTGTGGAAGGCTTGTGGCTGGGATCAGTCTGACTCTTCGCTCCCTGAGGCGTCGAGACTTGAAGAAATGCAGCGGCAGACCGGTTGGTCTGCCGCATTTCTGCTTCAGGTCTGGTGGCGTTGGCAGGAACACCACGGGAAAGACGGAACACTGGATCAGGGGCAGGTGTAACCGGGGCAATCGAGGGCATCGATGGTGGGATCCGGTCCGCAGTCATTCGGATCCGGCAACGTCTGGTTGCCAAAGAGGAATGAAAGAATCTGGATGGCATCCGCAATGTCGATCAGTCCATCGTCATTCGCATCGAGTGCATCGTCGCAGTCGATGGGAGTTGCGTTGGCGAAGAGAACTCCCAGCAGGGAGATGGGGTCGCCGATATCCCGGGTGCCATCGAGATTGGCGTCACCCCTTATGAAGAGCTCTGCGCTGACGACAATCTCTGTTGCCCCTTCAGTTTCTGGTACCAAAGAATCCCCGGCGACAGTGGCGATCACATTCTGTACCACCGGTTGCCCCAGTGTTTCGACGAAATCGAGATAGGGGCTTTGCTGCGGTGCAGAACCCGAATACTCGATGGTGGCGATGGGCGTGGCATTTTCAAAAGTCAGGTTTTGCTGCAGGGCGAAATCAAAGAGGCAGGCGATGGTGATTCCATCGCCGAAGATGGCAGTCTCGAAAAAATCGGGACCGGTGTTGTTGTCGATGGTAGCCAGCTCGTCGCTGATCTGGATGGATGTCGCCTGAAGGAAAGAAGAGGGATGTCCCACGGCCATTGAAAAACCGCCGCATGGAATCGGGTTGCCGCTGGTCTGGACGATCTCCGGGGTCGCGGAGAATCCGTTTTGACCGTCGCTGTTCAGTACCGGAATGCGGTAGGTGAAGGGTGAAACCGTGGGCGGAATCACATCGATAATGGTGGTCGAGTTTTCCATCAGGGTGCCAAAGTCGGGGCCCTCGATATCGGCGAGAGGTTGACCGATGCCGTCCAGTTGCCACCCTTTGATCGCAACCAGGTCCCTTGGAGCCCTGCGGTAAATCAGGCGAGCTTCCACCTGAATGGGGCTGACTGTGCCGGTCAGATCAAAGCGGATTTGGGTGAGATCGGTGGCAAGAGGAGCGATCCTGTTGTCACTGACAATCGCTTCTGCATCGGTGAAGATGACGCCTTCGGTTCCTTCCGCATTACGATTGATTTTGGCGAAAAGTTTTCCCGGTAGTCCGGCGAAAAACCCCTGTGCAGGATCGCCGGTGCCGCCGAGGGGGTGAATCGTGTCTCCGGAGTTTTGTGTCAGAACGGTTCCTTGAGCATCGGTTGCCTCGATCTTGAGGATCATGTTTCTCAGGGTGACTCCTGAAGGAACGGCATGGCCTGTTTGATCATTGAGAATCTCGGCGTCGACGGCCAATTCATCTCCATCCTGAATCGCCCCCAACGTCAATGTGACCGCATTTTCGAGGAAGAGAGGCGTCGTTCCCTGAATGTCGTGGCCGTGAACTGTAGAGGGGTCACGAAGCAAAGGCGGGAAGAGGGCCGCACAGGCATCGACAGGATCTATGGAGAAGGGGGACATGTGGCAGTCGACGCAAGTTTGGAAGAGGGGGTCGTTCGGGTCACCGTAGGGTGAATTTTTCCACTCGGTGTAGGTTTCCTGTGCCGGAATGCTCGAGGGTTCGTTGAAGTTGTTATCGTGGTCCGGGTCATTGCTGTATTGGTGACAGACCGCACATGCCTCTGCAGCCAACTGAGGCTGAAAACTTCCACGCATCTGGTTTTGAACGACGAAATCCACATCCCCCAAGAGGCCGTACATCACCTGATCAACCAGCCCACTGGAGTCTGGGCGTTGTACGGTGACGGCTCCCGGAATAAAGCCGGTAGCATTCAAATTACTCTCATCGACATCCGCAATCTTGTGACACGTTTCACAGGATACACCCCGTTCCTGAGCCTCAGTCACTGGACCTGAGAGGGGGGCGAGCGGTGAGAATGGACTGGCAATCCAGCCCTCAGGCTGGTGGCAGGAAGCACAGCTTCCATCCGGAGCGACACCGGCATGCACCGAGTCTGTCAGGTAAACATATCCATTGCTGCCCCCGGCGGTGCCTGTTCCATCGAAGAGATCGTAGACCCAGGTGTTGAGCCCGGTATGGGACATCCTTGAGTCAGCCCACTGTTCATATTGAGTCGGATGACAGACGGCACACTGGAAAGGGGTCACAAAATTATAGTTGGGGTCATCTGCAGGATTGACCGGATCAAGGGAGATCACGGTGCCGGTCTGGGGAGTGTCGACGATGACGGATTGGTTGAAGTACCCCTTCTTTGCCCCGACGATCTTGAGAGCCATTCCGTTGACGGACGGCAATGAGAAGCTTCCATCCACTGCGGTTTCAGTACGGATGTCGGTCGCTTGGAGGGTGACTCTGGCGCCGAAGAGGGGAAGGCCGGTATTGCTGTCGATGACGGTGCCGGAAACCTGAGCTTCCAACGTGCCATTTGCCAGAATCAGCACCCAGAAAAGTGCCAATCCGATTCGATTCCAGAAGCTGACCTTGAAAGAGGCCAGTTTTCTAAGTGTTTTAAGAGTCGAAACTTGTGAAGTGAATGGGGGATGGATCACAGCGACTCCAGCATCTTACCGGTCTCAGAGAGACCGGGCTCAATCTTGGTTGAATCCATGGTACCCGTCACCAGTCCAAGTCACGGGTGGAACAAAGCTGCCGGTAAATATAGCCGGATTCCCAGATGTGAGAAATGGTCAGAAAGGCCGAATTCTGCAGAAAATCGTACAATTCCTCGGGACAGGAGCGGTTTTGTCCCGGATAGGAGTTCCGTGGCATTTCAGCAGGGAGCACCCGGTCTGACCGGGTACACCGATCGTTTTGAAGCGATAAACCCGCTGGGCCGCGGAGGGATGGGAGAGGTCTGGCTTGTCCGTGACCACCATTCCGGGGAGTTGGTCTCTCTCAAGAAAATTGACGCCGAGCAGGCAAGATCTCCTCTGGGACAACGATTGCGCCGGGAGTTCTTGCATCTGAAGAGGCTCTCTCACCCATCCATTCTGCGGGTTCACGATTTTGGAGTCAGTCCCAAGACTGGAGAAGCCTGGTTCACCAGTGAAGTTTTGCGTGGGCCTGTTTCTACAAAATTGGCAGGGCAACTCAACCTTCAGCAGTGGTGGCAGATGACCTCAGGATTCCTGCGGGCTCTTTCCTTCATGCATCGCAATCACTGGGTTCATGGAGATATCAAACCGGACAACATTCGGCTTCGATCAGATGTTGAAAATGGTGCTCTGGATCCTGTCTTGCTCGATTTCGGATTGAGTCGTCAGGAGCATGAGGCTGCCGAAGAAAAAATTCTGGGGACACCACAAACGATGGCTCCGGAACAATGGCTGGGGCAACCACCTCAACTTCACAGCGACATCTACTCCACAGGGGCGTTGCTCTATCACTGGTGGACGGGGAAGTTTCCTTTCGACTCGGTAGTCAAACCGATGTTGAGCAGTGCTCACCTCCATGATGAAATTCCTTCACTTGCGAGCATTCGACGAGGATTACCCCCTGACGTCGAAAAAGTGATCATGAAAATGTTGGCTAAGAAACCCGATGATCGTCATGCCCATGCGGGGGAAGCGCTCTTCGAATTGGCTTCGGTGTTCCAGCAGGATGGCGAAACTGAAGTAGAGACCTGTGATTCCATATTGGCTCAGGTGAATTACGCGGGAACTGGTAGCTCAGACGCCACAGGCTTGGCTATGAAAATTGAAAAGTGGCTGGAGCGGTCCTCCCCAGGGGAAGCTTTGCTGCATTCCCATCCCCACGATTCTGATCGGCGTTGGATCGTTGATCATGCCAAGGCGATTCTCCAGTCTAAAGGGTGGTCATTTGTAAGCCTCAATCTACACAGTGAAGATCCCTTCTCTGTTTTGTCTCAAGGGATTGATCCTGCAGTGTCTAGAGCCATTGCCCTGGTAGAGAATCCCGATTCCGGAAACCCCAATTGGCAAAGACTCCTCAGGATTCATCAGTGGAAAGACGTGAGGATCGATTGGGTGTTCAGCAGTTGTGAACCTCCTGTAGGGTTCATCGGGGAAGCTCTGGCTGGACAAGCCGTCAAGGAGATTTCCACCTATCAGCAAGAGGGTGTAAAACTCGACCCTTTTCTAGAAATGGCTTTGCCGGGATGTTCTGTTCCTACCAGAGTAAGAAATCGCCTGCACAGTTGGGGACAGTATGAGCCTGGTGTTTGGCGGCGCATTCTCAAAGGACGTATCCAATCAGGAGAGTTGACTCATGATGGCCTCCGTTGGAATTGGCACCAGTCGGCACAGCCTCCGGAAGATCGCTGGAAAGTTCGATCACAGGAGCAGTTTTCTAAACTATCCATATGCTGCCGCCAAATTCTGGAATCGCTTGCCGTGTTGAGTAGGCCTGCATCCATCTCCGAATTGTCCAGGTTGGTACAGGTTTCAGGGAGAGATTTTCCCGCAAGAGTGTCGGAGTTGTCTTCGAAAAAATGGATACGAGTAGGTCGCTCCATCGAGTTTCGTAGAGCGTTTCAACAAGAAGCGGTTCTCGTCTCTCTTTCTCCTGAGGACCGAAAATCGATTCACAAAAAAGTGTTGGATTTTGAGCAGAGGAGTCTGCAGGAGAAGGCGTTTCACCAGTTAAGCTCTGGAGACGTGAATGGTGCAATGATCTCTTTGAAACCATTGTTAGACAGACCTGAAACCCCTGTTCCTGTCGAAGAGGCTTTGCGTTGGATTCCAGTACTGTCGTCTCTGGTTCATATGCTTCCGGAGGAGAAGCAGCGCCCTTGGCTCGAAGTGTTAGGGCAAATGGAAGACCGCTGTGGACATGTGACATTGCGCGATCACGTCTGGCGTCAAGCGATGGCGGGAACGATACCTGGGACGAGTGAATCTCTGCGATTGACTCGATGGCGTGCCTCAGTCCTCAGAAGAGACGGTGAAACCAGAAAAGCACTTTCTTGTATTGAAGTCGTTTCGCACCAAGCCATCGATTTTTCATGCCCGCTTGTAGTGAAGGAAGCCACTCTTGTTGCACTAGAGTACTCGCGAATTCAAAGGGCGATAGTGCGGCAAGGCTTAGGGAAGTTGCCAAAAAGGGATCCACTTGCTGAATGGATTCCGCGCTGTAAAGGGAGGATTCGAACCTCCCTTATCCTCGAGCAGTGTCGCCGTTACTTGCTTCAGGGTAGTCGGTTGAGAGCCCGTGATCATGCTCGTATCGCTTTAAGGGAAAATAAGGACGGCCGGATTGTTGCTGAAGCGATGGGGTTGTTGGCCCGAGCCCAGAATGATCTGCCTTCATTGAGGCTATGGAGTCGACTTCATGCATTTCTTGCTCGGAGAGAACACCGTCACGAGGCAGCAACTGCCGCAGAAGTAGATGCCGTCGAGGCTCTTCAGCGGATGGGTGACACTTCACTTGTGAAGGATGAAATTCATGGAGTGATTGATAGCGCTCGCAAGGAATGTCCTGCCCAGTTACCCAGAGCATTACTTGTTAAAGCAAGGGAAGAGGCTGGAGCGGGGTTTATTCGATCTGCTTCCAGATTGTTGGAGGAAGCGATGTCCCTAGAGGGTCCTGCAGGAATCGTTGCATGGGAAGGGAATCTTCTAGTGGCGGCTTCTGAATGGGTCGCAGGCAGATCAAACACGGCATTGAAAATCCTCGATGCTGCCAAACCAGAGTGGGCCCCCCATGAACCTGAAAGAATCGACGTGCACGCTCGCCACTCGATTCTCAAGAGTCGTTGTTTGAGATCGCAAGGTGATCTTTCGGGGAGTCTCTTTATCGTCGATCACGCTTTGACTCAATTGAGACTTCGTGGAGTAGAGAGTGATTTGGTTTCATTGCGCAAAGAACGGATTTCGATCCTTAAAATACTGGGCCTGACTGTTCAGGCTCGTGTGGAAGAGCGCAAGTTGAGTGGTGTCTGTGGCAATGAGCCTGGGTTGGATCCAGAGCCAATAAGGGCCAGAAGGGCTAAAGCGGAATTTGAAGTTTTGAGCCGTCGTTTCAATTGGGGTGACAAAGCTTCCGAAGACCATGAGAAAGATCTGGAGATCATCGCTCTCGATGCGTTGCGCTTGAGAATCCAGCCTCTTTCATTGCGGATACAATTGGCAAGAACCCTTAGCTCCCAGCACCCGGATCCGGAAGCCCTGATTCGTCAGTGTTGGAAAAAAGTGGTAAGGCTGCCGTCTCGAGAGGGACGGGCGATGGTTTTGGCATATTGGTCGAGGATCCGTAGCCAACTGGGAGACGCATCGTCTGCCAGAGCGCTTGAATCGGCTGCTCGAAGAGAGTTGGAGTGGTGGTTCCAAAAAGCCCCCGAAGGGACGTCAAGATCTGCGTTGTCAGAGTGGCTGGGAGTGAACGACGGCCAGATGTTGAAAGTGACTAAATTTGCGGATGGGTGGTCGAAATAATCTGCTGGCGTAGAATCTCGGTAGAGTGCTGGGGCGTATGCCCCCTGAAGGGAAAGAACCTGTGCTGAGAACACATACTTGCGGACAATTGCGCCAAGAAAATGTCGGACATGAGGTGACTCTGGTGGGCTGGATCGATGCGGTTCGGGATCATGGGGGGCTGAAGTTTGTCGACCTTCGCGACCGCTATGGACGTATCCAGGTTCAGATTTCGCCGGATTCGATCAATGAGGAATCGTTGTCGACCCTGCGCTTTGATCAGGTCCTGAAGGTCGTTGGCTCGGTTCAGGAGCGACCTGAAGGGATGCGTAATCCCAAACTGGAAACTGGTGATGTTGAGGTTATAGCCTCCAGTGCAGAGGTCATCGGTGAGTGCCCTCCGTTACCCTTCAGTCCCGAGTCTGGTGACCAGGTCAACGATGAGTTGCGTTTCAAGTATCGATTCATCGACATGCGTCGTGAAGAAGTGCAGCGCAGATTCCGTTTGCGCAGTGACATGCAGTTTGCCATGCGTCAGTACCTCCATGGTGAAGACTTCCTCGATCTTGAAACTCCCATGTTGACCAAGAGTACACCGGAAGGCGCAAGGGACTTTCTGGTTCCCAGTCGCCTCAATCCGGGGGAGTTCTATGCTCTTCCCCAGTCACCACAAATTTTCAAACAGATCTTCATGATCTCTGGATTTGACCGCTACATGCAGGTGGTTCGCTGCTTCCGCGACGAAGACCTGCGTGCAGATCGTCAACCCGAGTTCACACAACTGGACCTTGAGATGGCGTGCATCGAGGAGTCTGACATCATCGGTCTGGTGGAAGGCCTGATGGTGCATGTGGTCAAGGAGGTCCTCGGTCGTGAGATTGAAGGCTCCTTCCCGAGGCTCAGTTATGCAGAGGCGATGCTCTCCTATGGCAGCGACTCTCCCGATCTTCGCAGTGATCTGGTGATCCGTGAGGTTTCCGACCTTGCTGAAGGATTGGAATTCAAGGTCTTCTCCGGAGCGGTCGAGGCGGGGGGCTGTGTACGTGGAATGCGAATTCCCGGAGGCGGCCAGTGGAGCCGCAAGGAAATCGAATCTCTGGAGCCCATCGTGACTCAGCAGGGAGCCGGGGGACTCGCATGGTTCAAAATGACCGACGACGGCCCCGCTGGCCCGGTCTCCAGATTCCTCGGAGGTGATGCGGGTGCAGAATTGATTCAAAGACTGGAGATGCAGGCGGGCGATCTCGCCTGTTTCGTCGCCGATGGTCAAACCCGTGTGGTCGTCAATTCCCTGGGGCAGTTGCGCAAGGAAGTGGCCCAGAAATTGGGGCACCTGGATGCTGACGACCTGAAATTCTGTTGGGTTGAGGAATTCCCCCTCTTTGACGAGGATGAAGAGAGTGGTCGTCCCACACCGTGTCACCACCCCTTCACCTGTCCTCATCCGGATGATCTGGACCAACTGGCGGACGAACCGCTGAAAGTCAGGGCGAGGGCCTACGACCTGGTCTTGAATGGCTTCGAGGTCGGTGGCGGCAGCATCCGGATTCATCAGAGGGACCTTCAGGAGCGGGTATTCGAGGCCATCGGCATTTCTGCCGAGGAGGCAGAGTCCAAATTCAGCTTCCTGCTGGAGGCCCTCAAATACGGTGCACCTCCCCATGGTGGAATAGCTCTGGGAATGGACCGTCTGGCGATGCTTCTCTCGGGACTCGATACCATCCGCGAGGTGATCGCATTCCCCAAAACCCAGCGGGGAACTTGCCAATTGACGAATGCTCCGGATCCTGTCACAGGGGATCAATTGGGCGAAGTCGGCCTTCAGGCCGTTATCCAACCCGATAGCCCTGATGAGAGTGATTCCTGAGAGGGATCTGAGAGAGCGGCCCAACCGTTCTCTCTGGAAGGATTCACCGGAAAATCGGCGAGCCTATCCCCCGGAATTCGTTGTTTTTCGGTGGTTTGGTGCGAGAATTCGTAGATCTGACTTGCCAGCAGGGGCCTCGACAGTGTATTCATCGGGGCTTGCCAATGGCAGGTTTTTGGAAGGACGGCAGGATTTGCCGTAAAACCGGGCGCAAAGAATGTCCGGGAAGTGCGTGGCCTGAAGAACAGGAGTCAGAAACATCAGCGAGCAAACGAAATACAGGGTCATCGATCGACCTGGACCCGGAGAGGTTCGCCTGATCGATGAAGAGGGTCAACAAGTGGGAGTTCTGGGGAGATCCGAGGCACTCGATCTAGCCACAGACCGTGATCTTGATCTGGTGGAGTTGAACCCGAACACCGATCCGCCCCTGTGCAAACTGATGGACTACGGCAAGTTCAAGTACGACCAGTCCAAGAATGCGAAACAGACCCAAAAGGTCCGCAAGGTAAAAGAAGTCAAGCTGCGCCCGAAGACGGAGAAACACGATTTCGACGTCAAGTTGAAGAGAGCGCGCAAGTTCATCGAAGAGGGCCACAAAGTTCTCGTGACGATGGTTTACCGGGGACGTGAACAACGACACCCGGAGATCGGTCGCGAAGTGCTGCTGCGCTTCTTCGAGGAAATGGAAGACCTGGCCAAGATGGAGCGGGAGCCTCTGCAGGAAGCCCGCAATCGAATGGCCATGGTTCTGGCGAAAAAGAAGTAATACCCCCTGAGGGGTGACAGTAGATCCCGCTGAGGGATGACATGGAAAAGGGGACTCGTGCCCAGGAAAACTCACAAGCCTCACAAGGGGCTGCAGAAACGTGTCAAATTGACCGGAACCGGTAAGGTCAAGCGCCACCGTGCAGGCAAGAGCCATCGCATGTCGCGCAGGTCCTGGACCGCCACCCGGGTTCGTCGCGGTCGTCGCGCCGAGATTTGCCCGTCCTGTGATGAAAAAGTGATCAAGGCACTCCTCGGCCTCGGCTAGGAGTTTTTACACGCCTTCCCGGCGTAACAACCGGCGATTGCGGGGATTGAAGTGGGACAGAAGCCCCTCCCGTCGTCGTCCTTTGGAAAGGGAACAACATGCCACGCGTACGCTATGGCGTCGCCCGCCACCGCAAGCAAAAGCGGATTCTCAAAAAGGCCCGGGGATTCTTCGGTGCTGGAAGCCGCCAGTACAAAACCGCCCGCCAGTCGATCGTCCGCTCTGAGGTCTTCGCAACCCGCGACCGCAGAAATCGCAAAAGGATGTATCGCCGTTTGTGGATCACCCGGATTTCCGCAGCCTGTCAGGGGACTGATCTTTCCTACAGCCGTTTCATTCACGGTCTGAAGAAAGCCAATGTCGACCTTGACCGGAAAATGATTTCCGAGTTGGCGATTCGCAATCCTGAAGCCTTCTCCTCTTTGGTGGGCATCGCCCGCGGCGCTCTTTCATGAGCCAAGACGGGTCCTTTTCGGATCTGGATGCCATTGAGAAAGAAGCCCTGGCTGCCGTCGAGGCTGCCGGGGATGCAGAAGCCCTCGACCTGGTCCGCATTCAGGTTCTGGGAAAAAAGGGCTCCCTCAAACAGATACTTCGCAACCTGGGAGGCTTGACCCCCGAGGAGCGTCCGCTCTTCGGGGCTCGTGCGAATGTGGTCAAGGAAAAGGTCCAAGCTGCTCTCGATGAAGCGAAGTCGAGACTTGGCTCTCCCGCCAAGCAGGGGGCTGCCAAGTCTTCGTCTGCGGAGGATCTCACCCTTCCCGGTCTGATGCCCGAAAGGGGCAGTCGTCACCCGGTGAGATTAGTCATGGCCAGAATGAGCCGCATCTTTGCCAGTCTCGGCTTTGAAGTGGCGGATGGCCCTGAGGTGGAAGACGAGTGGCACAACTTTACGGGGTTGAATATTCCTGCGGACCACATCGCTCGTGATCCCTCTGAAAACTTCTTTTTGACGGATGACCTGTTGATGAGAAGCCAGACCTCAACTGTTCAGGTTCGGGTCATGGAAAATTCCCAGCCACCGTTACGTATCATTTCTCCGGGCAAGGTTTTCCGTCCGGATGAGGTGGACGCCACTCACCATTACATGTTTCACCAGCTGGAGGGGCTTGTCGTCGATGAAGGGATGACCTTTGGTCACCTGAAAACGACCCTTTTGACCTTCTTCCAGCAACTCCTGCAGGACGAAAACATGAAGTTGCGCCTGCGTCCTTCTTTCTTCCCGTTCACAGAGCCCAGTGCTGAAGTGGATCTTTGGTGGCGGGGGAAATGGATGGAGATGGGCGGTTGCGGAATGGTGGACCCGAATGTGTTGGAGGCGGTCAATATCGATCCCGAGAAGTACACCGGATTTGCATTCGGATTGGGAGTCGAACGGGTGACGATGGCTTCCTACAATATTCCGGACATTCGCTACTTCACTGAAAATGACGTCAGGTTTCTCAGGCAGTTCTCCTGACGGGATGACTGTCCATTGTTCACAAGGGGACTGAGATGAAGGTATCTGTCGACTGGCTCCGCGATCACGTGGATTTCGATCTGAAGATTGAGGAACTGTCCCACCTGCTGACGATGTGTGGCCTCAACTGTGAGGGCATTGAGGAGCATGGGGATGACCATGTTCTTGAGTTGGAGGTCACCTCCAACCGTCCTGATCATCTGGGACACAGGGGAGTCGCCAGAGAACTTTCCTGCCTTCTTAAGGTTCCGCTCAAGCCCCTGAACCTGGACTTTGAAACTGTAGAAGCCAACACCTCCGGACTCGCTCTCGATGAAATCGCCAGTATTGTTGTCGACGACGAAGAGCGTTGCGGCCGCTATACCGCTCGTGTCGCAGAAGGATTGAAAATCTCGGAAAGTCCGGATTGGATTCGTCGTCGACTCGAGGCGATCGGACTGCGTCCGATCAATCTGGTGGTCGATCTGACCAACTACGTCCTGATGGATTTGGGACAGCCTCTGCACGCCTTCGACCTGGACCGCCTGGAAGGTGGTGAGGTGATCGTCCGCAGAGCCCAAAGGATGGAGAATTTCTCCGCCATCGATGGTTCAGAACATGAATTGGACAGTGAAGATCTGGTGATTGCAGATCAGTCTGGTGCCGCAGCCCTTGCCGGAATCATGGGAGGTACCCGAACAGAGGTTCACGAGGGGACTCAGCGAATCCTTCTCGAATCCGCCTGGTTTGAGCCGGTGCCGGTCCGTTCTTCCTCACGTCGCTTGATCCTTGCTTCTGACTCCTCCTACCGCTTTGAACGCAGGTTGGATGTGGAAGCCTGCGAGACCGCTTCCAGGCGTTTCATGCACCTCCTGGCCAAGGAGTCGGAGTGTTCGATTCTCTCCGGATGCCTGGAGGTTGTCCGGGATGGACTCCTCGATCAGGCTGAACCCATCGCCATCCGTCCGCAGCGGGCTTCGAGTCTTCTCGGTGATGTCATTCCCGAAGGGGAGATCTCTTCGATTCTTTCCGCACTGGGATTCACCACCGAAGGGGACGACGATTCGGGCCCCTGGACTCCGCCAACATGGCGAGTGGATTGCTCCCGTGAAGCGGACCTGATCGAGGAGATCGGCCGAATCCGTGGGCTGGATCAGATGGATGATCGGCGCATGGAAGTGCGGGCGGTGCCGGAGAACGCCCGGTCAGACAAGACCGAGCGGGTTCACGAGTATCTCGTCGGTGCCAGTTACCACGAGGCGATGACGATCTCATTTGGTGTGGCCGAAGGGGACTTTCAGGCCATCGAGAATTGGTGGAATCTGGGAGAGCACTGGGTTGTTCGGAATCCCATCCGTGCCAATGAAGGGTCCCTCAGGAAAAGCCTGATTCCCGGATTGCTCACCAGCGTCCGTGGAAACCGGACTCATGGAGTGGACGAAGTTCGTCTCTTCGAGGTCGCCAACGTGTTTCATCGCCGGGACGGGGTCGACAGACCTGTGGAGAAGAATCACGTCGCCTGGGTTCTTTCCCGCGCACAGGAAGAGAAGAATCTCCAGAGTTATCGAGAGGTGCGAGGGGTCGCCGACGGCATTCTCGACCTGTTGAGAGTGGCCGAGTCCGGCCCGCTGACACCTTCGTGGAGCCCGGTGGGTGATGGAGCCGGGTTCGTACCGGGAACCACCGCTGCCCTCAGCTTTTCAGGAGAGCAGATCGGTCTTGTCGGCAGAGTCGATCTCGACGACCTCGGCGGGGAAACCTGGTATGGAGAATTGGATCTGGGATATCTGCTGGATCAATCCATCGAGGATGTGAGATTCAGTGAGTTCTCCAGGTACCCGGTGATCACCCGGGATTTGAACTTTGTTGTTTCAGACGAAGTTCTCTGGCGTGATCTTTCTTCTGAGATCGACGCCGCCTCTCTGGAGCATTTGGAGTCGCGACGCTTTATCGATATGTACCGGGGGAAACAGGTCGGGCAGGGGCGGAAAAGTATGACCTTCTCGCTGACTTTCCGGGCCGCAGACCGAACGCTGACCCACGAGGAGATTGATCAATCGGTCGAAAGACTGGTCGGTCGGTTGGGTGAGAAGCTTCAGGCAGAACTGCGAAGCTGATCAAGTCACTCCGGTCTGTGAGTTCCATCGGATCGTCGTCGACGGAGGTCTCTCTGATCAGTCGGTCCTGAACTGTAACCTCACCGACAATGAACTCAACTTCAATGATCTAAACTTCAAGAAATTGAGTGATCGGCGTGGGTTTTATTCCTGAATGAGGACTCGAGTTCCGCTGCGAATCCATGGGTAAATGGTGGTGACGTCTTCATTGCGCAAGCGTACACAACCTTCGGAGCACAAGGTTCCGATGGATTCCGGGTCGTCGGTGCCATGTATGCCAAGGCCGAAGTGAACGCCGTCCTTGAAGCCGATCCAGCGGTCCCCCAATGGGTTTCCAGGTTCTCCATAGGGAATCGACGGGCGACCATCCCGAGGTTGCCACATCGGTTCCTTCTGGCGGATTCCGACGACAAACTCGCCAGTGGGAGTTCTCTTTTCAATCCGACCGTGGCCCACAGGGAATCCCATCAACCAGCGACCATCCAGATAAACGTCGATGCGGAAATCACTCTTGTCCACATTGACGGTGACTTCGCCGTTGAGAATCTTGAGTTTCTGTCCGGGATGAATGACGTCGTTGTTGAGACGGTTCAGGCTTTTCAGGGCATCAACGGTGGTTTTGTTTCTCTGGGCAATGACTGAAAGACTGTCGCCGGAGACGACGGTGTCAAATGTTGAGACTTCGGGGAATTCCTTGGAGGACAGCACCCACTGGTCGACCAGATTCCACAACTTTACACGGAGTGGGGCCTTCGATTCTAGGTCGGACGCGTTGATATAGGCAGCGGTCAACAATTCCCAGGTAGCAAGAGCTGACTTGGGGTCTGAGGTGCCATATTGATCTGCGAGGATTTCTGCAGACAGTCCATAACCGGGAGCATTTGGGCCACTGCTATGAATCTCCTGAGCCAGTTGGATCAATGCGTCACCTGAAAGCTCTCCGAGCATCAACCTTCGTGCTTCTGCCGCGGCGGGACTTTCGGGAGATTGTGCAAGAAAAGTTTTGAGGTAGCCTCGACCCTCACCAATCAATGCCGGATTGTTCGTCGAGAGGAGCAGTTCGCTCAACTTGACAAGGTTTTCCGGGGTGTTGAATCGGGCAATCTCTTCTCGAAGCATGAGGATTTCGCGGTCGAGGGGGCTCATGGTTGCAATGGCTTCGTTCCCGGATGGGTTCGGCATCGTCGCATCAACATTGGTGGAAGAGGTGGAGCTATCTGGACTGTTGGCATCACCTAAATTTGCAATACCGGTGGAGGTCTCGGTTTCCGAAGGCTCGGGAGCGGTCGGATTACCGGTCCATTGGGAGTAGGCCCACCAGATACCACTACCGATGATTGCTATCAGGATAAAGTTGCGCATTTGTTTTCCCCCGGGATCAGGTCTTTTCATTCCGCAAAACGCGGTGAATCGACAATCCGTTCCTCTGATACATACATTTCCAAAGGGATTTCACCACTCATGACCGGGGAGCTCACAGGAGTGAGTTCCCGTTCCGGAGCGGAAAATTTCTATCCTTCAGATCCGACTCAAAAAGCATTCTAGATCGCCTGTGGCTGTGAAGCCATAGGTGAGATCTGATCAGCCGAGAATCGTCTCAACCGAAATCCTCGACAACTCGACGAGCCAGTCGGGAAAGATTCCGAAGACGATGGTGGCGATTCCGCAGGCCCCGACCGTGAATTGAACTCCCCAGGGAGCGGGGATCAGATCAAAGGAGGATCGCGGATCTCTGAACCACATCGCAACGATGGGCCGCAGATAGTAATAAACGCTCACCAGCGAAGTCAGGATTCCAATCACCGCAAGCTGGACAAATCCGGCACCGATGGCATCCCTGAAGATCATCAACTTGCCGATGAAGCCCGCAGTCAACGGGATTCCTGCAAGCGAGATCAGGGCGACAGTGAAGCCGAGAGCCAACAGGGGCCTACTTTTGGCGAGTCCGTTGAGGTCACCCAGTTGGTCCTTGTCAGTCGCCTTGCTAAGGGCTGTAAGAACCCCGAAAGCTGCCAGAGTAGTTCCGGCGTAGGCACACAGATAAAACGGCAAGGAGGCTCCGATGAGAATGTCGTCACCGGAGAGAGCGACGATCAAGGGGATCATCAGGTAGCCACTGTGGGCGATACCGGAATAGGCCAGCATTCTCTTGAGACTCTGCTGATTCAGAGCTGCCAGATTGCCGAGGATCATCGTCACGATGGAAAGGGCAATCAGGATCTGGTCCATGTAAGCGCCTCCACCGGTGTGGTAGAGGAAGCGGCAAAGTGCAAAGAAACTGGAAGCTTTGACGGCGACGGCCATCCAACCCACTGCGAGTGTGGGAGCTCCTTGGTAGACGTCTGGAACCCAAGAGTGGAAGGGGACTACGCCAACCTTGAAGGCGAAGCCGATGAGCACCAACAGGGCACCGACTGCGAAGAGGGCGTCATCGCTGGCTCCGGCAGCGGCAATTGCACTGAATGAGAGAGAAGCTCCACTCAGGCCGTAAATGATCGCCATTCCCAGAAGCAGGAATCCACTCGAGAATGCTCCCATGACGAAGTATTTGAATGCGCCCTCGCTCGCAGCTTTTTGCTGGCGGAAGAATCCGGCAAGGACGTAGACCGCAAGAGAAAGGGTTTCAATGGCGACAAACATGGAGACCAGGTTGGTGGATTGGCACAACAGGACCATGGCACCAGCGCTGAAACTGACGAGGGCGTGGAACTCTGCCCGGTTGTTTCCGCTACTGGAGAGGTATCCTCCCGCCATAAGGGTACAAAACAGGCTGGTGACGATGATCACACCGGCACCCAGACGACCAAAGAGGTCGTCGGTCATTGCTCCGGCGTAAAGCTCACCAGTAGAGGCGGCTGTGCCCTGAACGAAGAGGGAGGCCAGTGCCACCAGGGCTCCGGTCGCACCGATCATCGCCAGATGGGTTTTTTCCTGCCGGGAGGTCTTGTTGGGGTCCGCAAGGTCTGTCAGCAGTTGAATCAGACCTGTGACAAACAGGGCTCCTGCAGGAAGAACAGCGAGGATCTCAGCTTTGGAGAGGGTCAATGGTTCCATCATGACTCCCTAGTTCTGCAGCATCTGCACGTAAAGGTTCAGTGTAGGTTGAACCAGTTTGGTGAAGGTCGACGGGTAAAGACCGAGCCAGACCATCATGATCACAAAGGGGCTCAGGTAGAGGATTTCCCTCGTTTGAAGATCCGAAACGCTCCTGTTGGCATCGTGAACGAGGGGGCCAAAGAGGAACATCTTCGTCATCTTCAACATGTAAAGCGCTCCGAGAACAACACCTGAAGCGGCCAGAATTCCCCAGACAGCGTCGGCGCGGAATGCACCGAAGAGGATCAGGAACTCACCGACAAAGCCGTTGAGGCCAGGCAGTCCAATACTGGAGAGCACGGCGATGATGAAGAACACGGAGTAAACAGGAACAACTCCTGCGAGTCCGCCGTAATCCGCCAATTCACGGGTATGACGCCGCTCGTAAATGATTCCGATCATCAGGAAGAGCATTCCGGTCGACAGGCCGTGATTGACCATTTGAAGGATGGCTCCGGTAAGGGATTCAACATCGTTCATGAAGCAGGCAAGAACGACAAAGCCAAGGTGACTGACCGACGAATAGGCGATCAGCTTCTTGATGTCTGTCTGAACCAGAGCCATGCAGGCTCCGAAGATGATTCCGGTCACCGCCAACCAACAGAATTCCTCACGCAAATCCATCGCGGCTTCGGGGAAGAGTGGAATGGCAAATCTCAGTAATCCGTATGTACCCATCTTCAGCAACACACCCGCTAGTACGACCGATCCTGCGGTTGGAGCCTGAACGTGGGCATCCGGTAGCCATGTGTGTAATGGGAAGAGTGGAACTTTGATGGCGAAGGACAGTGCAAATGCCAGGAAGAGCCAGAACTGCTGGGTGCCATCGAGGGGGTTGGTGGTTCTCAATCGCTCCAGCAACAGCGGCAAGTCAAAGGTGCCGGCATGGTTGTAGAGATAGAGGATCGCCAGGAACATGAAGAGGCTGCCGACCATCGTGTAGATGAAGAACTTCAACGCTGCGTAGACCCGGTCTTTGCCTCCCCATATACCGATGATCAAGTACATCGGCACCAGCATTGCCTCATAGAAGAGGTAGAAGAGGATCAGGTCCAGGGCAACAAAGGCGCCAATCATTCCTGTCTGCAACAGCAGAAGGGCGATGTGGAACTCTTTGACCCGTGAGTCGACTGCTTTCCAGGTACTGAGGAAAACAAAGGGCATGCTGAAGCTGGTCAACAAAATCAGCAACACGGAGAAGCCGTCAACTCCAAGGTGGTAGGAGATCCCGAGGGATTCGATCCACGGAAGGTTCTCCTCCATCTGCATGGTTCCGACTGTTGCGTCGAAGTTTCCAACCATGATGAGGGAAAAGAGCAGCCCCAAAAAGCTTACCATCAGGGCAATCTGGCGGATCAACGCCTTGTTGTTGCGGTCGATCAGAGTCAGCAACAGGGCACCCAATGCGGGAGTCAGGGTCACAAGACTCAGAATCGGCATCTTGAAGGATTCGAGTTCGGGAATCATTGTGCACCTCCCTTCGCCAGTTGGTTCAGAAGGATGTAGATCAGGACCAGTGCGCCACAACCGAAGGTGAGGAGGTAACCGGGAATGAATCCGGTCTGCATTCTCCGGGTCAGCTCACCGAATCCCCTGACGAGGAGAGCGGAGCCACCGACCAGAAGACGGTCGATCAGGACCTGGTCGATCAGGGTATGCATCAACTGACTGATCGCCTCGAAAGGACGCACGATCAGGAATGCGTAAATCTCATCGACGTAGAACTTGTTCTCGGAGAGTCTTCCCAGGAATGCGCCCGGAGCACTGGAGCGGAATGCCGCAGGCAACCCACTTCCATTGCGATAGAAGAGATAGCCCACGAGAAGTCCCGCACCGGCGATGGCCAGACTGATAAACATGCTGGTCCATTCTCCGGCATGAAGAATGTCCAGCTCCTCCGGAGTCATGTTTGCATGGGAAACATGCAGCCCGGTGAAGTGTCCGAGAATGGCGTGTCCACCCAGGAACTCGGGGACGTTGAGGAATCCACCCAAAGCACTGGCTATGGCCAGAACAAAGAGGGCGAACCCGATCCAGCCTCCTGGCTCATGGACCTTGCCTTCCAGTTTGGAATCGACATTGCTGTCTCCCCAGAAGGTCATGGCCACACAGCGCATCATGTAGAACGCGGTCATGCCTGCTGTTGCCACGGAAATGTACCAGAACATCGTGGCCAACGAGTTGCCATCCATGATTCCGGCCTTGTAGCCCGCAAAGAGGATCTCGTCCTTGGAGAAGAAGCCTGCAAGAGGGGGAACTCCGGCAATGGCGAAGGTTCCAATGAGGAAGGTCAAATGGGTAAACGGCAACTGTTTGCGCAGGCCACCCATCTTTCTCATGTCCTGCTCATGGTGCATGGCATGAATCACCGCACCTGATCCCAGGAAGAGCAGTGCCTTGAAGAAGGCGTGGGTGACCACGTGGAAGAAGGCTGCGGAAAAGGCGCCGACTCCAATAGCGAAGAACATGTATCCCAGCTGACTGACTGTGGAGTATGCGAGGACCTTTTTGATGTCGTTTTGAGTAAAGGCGATCAACGCAGCCAGAAGCGCCGTGCATGCTCCGACGACGGCAACGATACTGAGGGCCATCGGCGCTGCTTCGAAAAGTGGCATGAGTCGGCAGCAGAGATAGACCCCTGAAGTCACCATCGTTGCCGCGTGAATCAATGCGGAAACAGGGGTGGGCCCTGCCATGGCGTCGGGAAGCCAGACGTAGAGGGGGATCTGTGCACTTTTTCCGGTGGCACCGATGAACAGCAGGATGGCGATGGCGGTGATGACAGCCATGCCCCCGGTTCCGGTCTCCGGATCAGCCATGAAGCCGGTGGTCTCCATGGAGACCTGGGCGATGTTGTCAGCATTGGTCAGGGCGGACATTTCCAGGGTGCCGAAATAGATCAGGCACAGGAACATTCCCAGCAGGAATGCCAGGTCGCCGACCCTGTTGACGATGAAGGCCTTCTTGCCCGCAGCGCAATTCTCGTCCTCCTGGAACCAGAATCCGATCAGCAGGTAGGAGCAGAGGCCAACACCTTCCCAACCGATGAACAACAACAGCAGATTGTCGCCGAGAACCAGCAACAGCATGAAGGTGGTGAACAGGTTCAGGTAGGCGAAGTAGCGATGGTAACCGGGGTCACCCTTCATGTACCCAATGGAGTACAGGTGAATGAGTGATCCGACTCCGGTGATCACCAGGCACATGACCGCGCTGAGGCCATCAAAGTGGAGTGCAAAAGGGATCTCGAGAATTCCGTCGAGCCAGATCCACGGGAACCCATCCCAGTGAAGAGCTCCGGATGAGGCCGGGTCGATGATTTTTCTCCATGCACCGAATGAGACCATGAAGGCCAGGAGTGGTGCGACGGAAGCGATGACGGATACGGCTCTGTTCCCCAGGCGTTTGCCGAGAATTCCGTTGAGAAGGAATCCAAGGAATGGGAAGAGCGGGATCCACAGCAGATTACTGTCCATTATTTCCCCCTCAGCCGCTCAACCGGCAGAGTTCGCGGAGGTCGATGGTTTTCCACCTGCGCCAGATCAGCAGCAACAGGGAGAGTCCGATCGCAGCCTCGGCGGCGGCAACCGCAAGGACCATCAGTGTGAAAATCTGTCCACCGTGCTCGCCGGAGGTGGTTGAGAGGGCATGAACCCTGCCAAATCCAACCAGGGCAATGTTGACCGCATTCAGCATCAACTCGAGGGACATCAGCACCACGAGAATGTTACGTCGGGCAAGGACGCCATAGATCCCGATGCTGAAAAGCAGTGCGCTGAGGTACAGGAGTGCTGGCAGGCTAAACATCGGTCACCAGCCTCTCTTCATTGGAGTCTTCCTCATCCGCGGAGGCCGGTTTCTGTTTCATGGCAATATGCACAGCGCCAATGATTCCGACGAGGATTAGTATGGAAGCGACTTCGAAGACCAGCAGGTGCTTGCTGAACAGTTCGTAGCCGAAAGCCTCGATGGCTCCGTGGGTAGCGGGGACTTCAGCGAGTGCGGGGATGCCACCAGGAGTGGTCATTTCTGTCACCAAATCGGAATTGCTGATGCCGAAGGTCAACAATGCGAAGACCAGGAGGGATACTCCTGCGGCAAATGCTTTTTCCGAGGTGCCGCCTTCGTCGGGGAGGGTCTCGTCTCTCGGGTTGATCAGCATGATCACAAAGAGATACAGAACCATGATGGCACCTGCATAGACGAGCAGCTGCATGAATCCCAGAAAGGTTGCGTCCAATAGCATAAAAATTCCGGCGACCATGGCGAACATGACGACCAGGAATAGTGCTGAGTATATCGGGTTCTTCCTCGTAACTACGAGGAAGGAACTGAGTACTGAAACAGTAGCCAGAATCCCAAATACCAGATGTTCTAACCAACCACTCAACTTTTCGCCCCCATCTTCGGTCCCATTTGATTTCTCAATTCATCAAAGGGAGAGGAGTTTTTCTTTGTTGTAGATTTTTTCACCCCTGCTTCTGGAGGGGATGTTGTAGACCGGAGTCAACTCGATGGCGTCGCAGGGGCAGGCTTCTTCACACATGCCACAGTAGATGCAACGCATCATGTCAATGTTGAAGAGACGGGGTCTCTTCTCCCTGTCACCCCAAGGAGCCTCCTCGGCAACAATTTCGATGCAGTGGGCAGGACATGCCGTAGAGCACAGGAAGCAGGCCACGCACTTTTCTCTGCCGAGTTCGTCGCGCTTCAGGCGGTGCTCACCCCGATAGCCCGGAAACGGAGTCCGTTTTTCGGCGGGGTAGTGAATCGTATTGGGTTCATTGCGAAGAATGTGGGAAAGGGTGTTGGCGAGGCCCTTGATGAGGGGCATGCCAAAGGCCGCCTTCTCCCGAGGGACGGTCGTTGCCGTTTCCGGTTTTTCTTCTGGGGTCTCTTCGTGGTTTGCCACGGGGACACCTTTCTTCTTCAGCCGCTCCTACCAGGGAAGCGGAATCAGCCAATTCCAGCCAAGCACTCCGGAGAGAGCGGTCAATCCAAGGTTTAAAAGGGACAACGGAATAAAGACTTTCCAGCCAATATTCATTAGTTGGTCGTAACGGAATCTGGGAAGCGTCCAGCGCACCCAGATGTAGAAGAACAGCAAGAGGACCAACTTACCCATGAAGATTCCCACGCTGAGAGCCACGTCACCTATGGACGGGCTGGTTGGGATCTCCACCCAGGGCAAGCTCCAGCCACCAAGGAACATCGTCACCATCAATGCGGACATGGTAATCATGGCGACGTATTCACCCATGAAGAACATGGCGAACTTGAGGCCGGTGTATTCAGTATGGAATCCTCCCACCAACTCGGCCTCACATTCGGGGAGGTCGAATGGAAGTCGATTCGTCTCGGCAAATGCGGCAACCAGGAAGATGAATGCTGCGAGAGGTTGCTGAAAAAGGTTCCACTCCAGCAGTCCTGCCGCTCCAGGGGCCCACTGCTGTCGAATGATGCTGTTCAGGTCAACGGTCTCCGCGGTCATCAGGATGGCGATCACGGATAGACCGAGAGCAACTTCGTAACTGATCAACTGGGCAGAGGCGCGCAGTCCACCGAGCAGGGAGTATTTGTTGTTGGAGGCCCAGCCGCCGAAAGCGAGTCCGTATACGGAGAAGCCGCCGATGGTCAGCAGGAAGATCACACCCACATCAAAGGAGGCCACCTGCAGGTCCATGCCTACGGGGATCACCGTGAACGCAAGAATCGCCGGGGCGTACACGAGCGCGGGACCCAGACGGTAGATCCATTTGTCGACGCCTTCAGGGGTCAGGTCCTCCTTGAACGCCAACTTGATGACATCGGCGAGGGGTTGCAGGAGACCCACGGGGCCGACCTGGTTCGGACCTATGCGGTCCTGGATCCATGCGGCCAGCCTGCGTTCGAAGTAAACCAGAGCCGGAACGATTTGCAGCACTGCTGCAAAGATCACGATGGCTCTCAGGGCTGCGAAAAAGAAATCGAGCAGGGGAGTGCCGGAGTCGCTCATGATTGGCCTCCTTCACTGCTCATCGCTGCAGGCCTTTGTGAAAGGGGGGTTCCCGATTCACCGAGGCTGCTGTGGCTATGACCGGAGAAAGCGTCGGAAGCTTCGGAGAGTTCTCGGAAGATTCCTGCTGCGGACAACGGACGATTTCGTTGTTCCATATGTACCTGAAGCTCTTGTAACACCACCAACTCGGAGGGGAAGTGCTGTGAGGTTAGGGACCTGCAGGAACGAGTCCTTTGTGCCCGGTCATCTTCGTTGACCCACACACCTTCTTTTTCGAGAGGAGCTGTGGCGGGGATAACCAGTTCGGCACCGTCGCACCAACTGCCCTGTTGGGTTGCGAAGACGATTCGCTTTCCGGCATTGGAAATCAGTTGATTCCATTCTTCACCGGCACCTTCAAAGCCGTCGCCGCCGACGAAGGCGACGAGGGTGTCGATGGATCCGCTGGAAAGGGCGGATTTCAACTGGTCGGCAGAAGCGGTGAAAAGGTCACCGCCGAGCACGTGCTCAGCCCCTTTTCTGTTCGGGTGCTTGTCTGCGCTGATCTTGAATCCACCGGGGAAGGTTTCTTCTGTACCAGCGGCAGGAAGCCAGCCGGCAACCGTGCTGCCACCGAGGGAGTTGGCGATACTGCGAACCAAATGAAGTTCTTCGCAGGTCATGTAGGGGTCAACAAGGAAGGCGGTGGAAGACGAGTCGCTGAGCAACTGGTGGAGAGCACCGCTGGTTCCAGTGGGTGATACGGCTTGACCGCCATGCTGGGCGCCCTCGATGCGGCTGTCCGCGTAGAGGTGTCTCCAACCGTAACGGCCGTGATCGCACATCCACCAATCGTTGACGTCGAGGTTCTCTCGGGGTGTCAGTCTTTTGACGAAGCCATCCAGAGTTTCAACTTCGACGTTGCAGCCTCTGGAGCAACCTCCACAGACGGAAGAGGTTTTATCCATGTTCCACACACGGGCTTCGTATTTGAAGTCGCTGGAGATCAATGCACCCACGGGGCAGATATCCACAGTGTTGCCCGCTAGGGAGTTGTCGATGGGGACTCCCGGAAAGACGTCGACAACGGAGCGGTCGCCACGTTCAACAACGCACAGTTCACCGGTACCGCTGATCTCGTCACAGAATCGGACACAGCGGGTGCAAACGATGCATCGGTTGCCCCAAATGTCGATGGTCGGACCGAGCTCCTTGGTGTGGCGAATATTTTTGTCCTCAACGAATCGACTGCGATCAGGGCCGTGCTCGTAGGAGTGGTCCTGGAGGACGCACTCGCCGGCCTTGTCACAGACGGGGCAGTCGAGGGGGTGGTTGATCAACTGGAATTCCATCACCGAGTTGCGGGCGTCAACGGCGACCTCACTCTGGGTCTTGATTTCCAGGCCTTCGGCGATTCTTTCCGAACAGGAGATCACCGGCTTCGGCGAGCGATTGCTCTCAACCATGCAGATTCGACAGTTACCGGCAATGCTCAGTCCCGGGTGATAACAGAACTGGGGAATGTCGACACCATGGACCTTTGCGGCCTCCATGATGGTCATGCCCGCTTCGTTCTCGACCTCGGTTCCATTCAGGGTCCAGCGCACTGTTGAGTTGGAATCAGACATGTGCTGCGGCTCCTCCCGTGTTGGCGGGGTGTCGTTTGACCCACGCAGGGCTGCCACCGTTTTCGATGGCGGCGACAAAGTCTTCGCGGAACTTCTTGACGATGGATTCGGCAGGGAATGCGGCAGCATCGGCCAGGGCGCAGATCGTTTTGCCGACCATTCGATCGCAAACTTCTGTCACCAGATCCAGGTCTTCCATGCGGCCTCCGCCGACGGCGATACGGTGGGCGATCTTTTCAAGCCAACCGGTTCCCTCGCGGCAGGGGGTGCACTGACCACAGGATTCATGGTGGTAGAAGCGCATGATATTGAGGAGGGCGTCGACCATGCAGGTCGTCTCGTCCATGACGATGACCCCTGCAGATCCCAGCATGGTTCCTGCCGCTGCCAGAGACTCGATGTCCATGGCCACGTCACATTCGTCCGCAGTGAGAACGTGCGCGGAGGATCCTCCGGGAATGACCGCTTTCAGTTTGCGACCCTTCCAGACACCACCGGCGTGTTCATCGATCAGGGTTCTCAAGGAAACGCCCATGGGGAGCTCGAAGACTCCAGGCTTCTCCACATGTCCGCTAACGCAGAACAGTTTGGGGCCCGGAGAATTTTCGGGACCGATCTTTCGGTATTCTTCCGCACCGATTTCGAGAATGTAGGGCAGGTTGGCCAGGGTCTCGACGTTGTTGACCACGGTCGGGCAGCCGAAAAGTCCTTCCACAGCGGGAAAGGGAGGTTTCAGTTTTGGTTGGCCACGATCGCCTTCGATGGAGGTCAGCATTCCCGTTTCTTCACCGCAGATGTAAGCGCCGGCTCCCCGGTGAACGGTGACGTCCAGTTTGAAATCACTGCCAAGGCAGTTTTCGCCGAGGATCCCCTCGGAGTAGGCGCGATCGATGGCGTTCTGCAGGCGATTGGCGCCGAAGACGAACTCACCGCGAATGTAGATGTAGGCATGGTGAATGCCGACCGCCTTGCAGCAGATGATGATGCCTTCGAGAAGCAGGTGCGGGTTTTTCTCCATGATCAGACGATCCTTGAAGGTGCCCGGCTCTGATTCGTCGGCATTGACGGCAAGGTACTTTGGTTTGTCCGATTGCTTGGGTACGAAGCCCCATTTCACACCCGTGGGGAAACCCGCTCCGCCTCGCCCGCGAAGATTGGCCGCCTTGACCGTTTCGATGAGGTCATCTGGCTGCCAGTCATTGAGGGCTTTACGAGCCTGCTCGTAGCCCCCGTTGCTCCGGTAGAACTTGAGGGAGTGGCATTTGTCTTCGTGAATGTATGGAGTGAAAATCTTGCGGAAGCTCATTAGGCACCACCCTTTCCAGCCTCTTGGCGCAACTGCTCGATCAGAGCGTCGACGTCTTCCAGGCTCAGGCCTTCGTGGTAGTCGTCGTTGCACTGAATGACCGGAGCGGTGTCACAGGATCCCAGGCATTCCACCTTGGAGAGTGTGAACAGTCCGCAATCTGAAGTCTCACCAACACCGATGCCCAGGCGCTCTGTGACTCTGGAAACGACGTCCCCAGATCCTCTTAACGCACAGGACAGGGTGCTGCAGACCTGGAGGTGGTACTTGCCCACACCGGCTCTGCGGTAGTGGGTGTAAAAGGTCACCACACCGAAAACAGTGGCGGGGGGGATCTCCATGAGATCGGCCACGTATTTCATCTGTGGAACGCCCAACTCGCCAAACTCAGATTCGGCGATTCGCAGGGTCGGCAGCAGTGCTGCCTTGCGCGTTGGGTAACGTGACAGCAGCCACTCGTATTTTTTCATGGCTTCGTCAGAGAAGGCCAGTGTTTCAGTCACGGTCAACCTACCGATCCAGTTCGCCAGCGATCACATGGAAACTTGAAAGAATTGCCACCGCATCGGAAATCATTCCTCCCTCGGCAAGGCGAGGGAAAAGTCCGTAGTTGTAAAGTGAAGGGGGACGCACCCGCAGACGGTAGGGAGTGTCGCTGCCGTCTGAGGCGATGAAGAAACCCAGTTCTCCACAAGGGGCCTCAGTGGCACTGTAGATCGACTGGCCCTTGTCTGGGCGAATCCCGTGGCCGAGCATCACCAGTTTGAAGTGGTGGATCAGCGACTCCATGTCGTTGTAGACCGCATCCTTCTCAGGAAGGCTGGTCTTGAAGTCGTCATGAACCACTTCACCTTGAGGCAGGGTTGCCATCGCCTGACGAATGATTTCCAGAGACTGTTCAATCTCTTCCATTCGCTGCATGTAGCGGGCGAAGCTGTCCCCTTCCGTCTGGCTCGGAACCTTGAAATCGTATTTGTCATATCCGAGGTAGGGGCTGTCCTTGCGAACGTCCATCGTCAAACCACTGGCTCTGCCGACAGGGCCGGTGAGACCGTAGGACAGGGCCTGCTCGGTGGAAATCTTGCCGATGTCCTTTACGCGGTCGACGAAAATCTTGTTGTTGAGGAGCATTCCGTGGATCTCTTCGATGATCGGCGGGAACTCATCCAGGAAAGAGTAAACCAGATCGGGGAAGAACTCGGGGACATCCCGGATGATGCCTCCCACCCGTGTCCAACTGGTGGTCAGGCGGGCTCCGCAAACCGCTTCGATAATGTCGTAAACCAACTCGCGTTTTTCAAAGGACCACAGCATGACACTGAAGGCACCGAGGTCCATTCCCTGCAGACCGACACAGAGGACGTGGTCGGCAATACGCGAGAGTTCGCACATGATGACCCTGAGGGCGGCACAGCGGGGAGGGACTTCAATTCCCAGAAGCTCCTCCACTGCAACGGAGTAGCCCACGTTGTTGTTGATCGCAGAGAGATAGTTCATGCGATCGGATACGGTGACCCACTGTTGGTAGGTCATGTGCTCACCGAGTTTTTCAAAACCCGTGTGCAGGTATCCGATCTCCACGTCTGCTTCAACGATGCTTTCACCCTCAAGGGTAAAAACGCTGCGAAGGGTTCCGTGCGTTGCCGGGTGCTGGGGGCCGAAGTTCATCACCATGCGGCCGTCACCGTCATCCTCGGTCACAGAACTCACAGAAGATGGACGGGCTCCTGAGCGATGATCACGCCAGCCCTTTTCCAACTCCTTCTCCAGAGTCGCTGCAGAGGGAACCGGGGTGTTGCGGCCACTATTCTCTGGGTTTTGAGTCACGACGGACCTCCTCGATGTACTCGGGGGTGTGCATCTGTCGACCGATGCTCGTGGGGTAGGTATCGGGCTCTTCCTCGACCATTCGGTCACCGCGGGCGACCACTTTCGGGAACTGGCGTCGCTCTTCTTTACCCTTGAGTGGGTAGTCCTTGAGCAAGGGGAAGGCCGGGTAGTCTTCCGGCATCAGGAATCGGCGAAGATCCGGATTGCCTTCGAAGACGATACCGAACATGTCATGGGTTTCGCGCTCACCCCAACGTGCAGAATCCCAAAGGTCGAAGACGGAAGGGATCGCGTTGTCACTTTCGTCGAGCCACACATGCAACCTGAAAGTGTGATTAGCGGTCAAGCTTCTGAGAACGTAGACGATTTCAAAACGTTCTTCGGTGTCTTTGCCGAGATGATCCATGGCTGTGACGTCGACGAGGAAGTCGTAGCCCTGGGAGAGTCGAAAGTTTTCCAGAAGCGCACGCTGATCAGCAGCTTTGCAGCGCAGTGCGACCTGACCCTGGTGCTCCACACTTTCAAGGACCTTGCTTTTGAGGTCCGCAGGCAAAGCTTCGTAAGCGGGGTTGTTGTCAGCCATCAGCTACCATGCTTTCCACTGTCGAATCGGTCTTCACCGACGAGCTTTTGAATCTCAAAAACTGCGTCGAGAAGGGATTCGGGGCGGGGTGGGCAACCGGGAACGTAGACGTCCACCGGAATGAACTGATCGACTCCCTGAACCAGGGTGTAGGTGTCAAAGACACCACCACAGGAAGCACAGGCTCCCATGGAAATGACCCATTTCGGTTCCGGCATCTGACGGTAGATCTTCTGCAGTACCGGCATCATTTTGATGGAGATACGGCCACTGACGATCAAAAGGTCTGACTGTCTTGGTGAAAAGCGCACCACTTCCGCTCCGAAACGGGAAATGTCATAGCGTCCGGAGAAGGTAGCCATCATTTCGATGGCGCAGCATGCGGTTCCAAACGGCATCGGCCAGAGTGCGTTTTTACGCCCCCAGTTGACGAGTCCGTTAACGGTGGTGGTGAGAAAGCCTTCACCTCCAATGAGACTCTCTAATCCCATTCGAGAGCTCCTCTCTTCCAGAGATAAACCAGACCTCCTGCGAGGATCAGGATGAAAACACCCATTTCAGCGAGACCGACGATTCCCAATTTTTTGTAGACCACTGCATAGGGAAGCAGGAAGACCGTCTCGATGTCAAAAAGGATGAACAGGATGGCGACCAGGTAGAACTTGACGGTGAAGGGTTCCCTCGCACTGTCGAGCAAAGGAACTCCACATTCGTAAATGGTTTCCTTTTCGGGGTCTCTGCGTCGGGGGCCCAGAAGTTCGGAAAGCAACAGGAGCACTGTGCCGACGATGATGGTCAAGATGGCAAAGACCGTAATCGAGAACAGATCCAGATTTGCAGCAGCAAAAGCCGGCCAATGGATCGTCGGTATTGCCAGATCCGACATGGTTTGCATGTTTCCTCCCAGAGTGAACTCTGCATCCAAAACGCAACGAATCCGAATCCGAGCGGTCCGGCCCCCGTTGCAAAGGCGATCCCTCGCAAACACTACCTGAGTGATTCTAGATCAACCTGTTCTCCTTGAAAGCAAACTCCAGCGAAAACCGAAAAGGGTTTAGCGAGTTTACCGGAGGCATTCAGGCCTGATCTTGAAGGGGAGAATCTGGCTGGAGAGTGGAGCCAAAAGTTGAGATTCCGGGTTAGTGGGAGAGGGAGGCCGGGAGCCTGCGGATCAGGTCGAGGACTGCCGCACCGGGAATGCTCCCCACGGGTGCGATATTCCAGCCCGGGGAAGCCAAATCGTCGAAATTCCGGGCCGTTTCGATCATTTGCTCCTGCAATCGACAGAGGATCTGTAGGGATTGCTCCAGGCACTCAGCAGGATCCGCAGATTTCAGGGCTGATTCCACCTCTTCAGGGACATGCACCCCCAAATATCGGAGGAAGGCCAGATTTTCAGCTTTTCGAACGGGACAGAGGCTGATCAGCAAAGGGGTCGCGAGTAAATCGGGACGGGTGGCTTCAAATTCACGCCAAAGTTGGGTGATTTCGGTGATGGAAAAGAGAATCTGAGTCGTAAAGAAGTCGGCTCCGGCACTTATCTTGGCTGCCATTCGCTCCGATTCAGGAATCGGGCTTCCCGGCCTGCCCGGAATGCAGATATTTCCCAGCCTCAGTTGGGAGTCGGGGAATTCGGCCTTGAACGCCTCGTTTGCCTCGGAGACGGTCGGACCCGGCCAGGGATGGCGGTCGTGGGGGGCTCCGACGAGGACCAGATCATGGATGCCATATTCACGAACGGTTTCATGAAGCCAGAGGATTTGACGGTCGAGGGGATCGTGGGCGACCACATGATTGACGATGATCGGCAGGCCAAATTCTTCGCGGATTTTGCACCCGAAGACGCGACTGTCTATGCGTGTCGAGAACTTGTGTTTTCTTTCGCCCCGGGAGTCGCGATTTTCCTCGTCATGAATCTCAGGAACGTTGACCGCATCAAACTGGCCATCAGAGAGGAGTTTCTCCACACGCTTCATGCGTTTGGAGAAACCCTCTTCACCACTTTCCCGTGTGGGAGGCACGACTTCAAGAATCGTGGCCCCGGCCAGTTCCCAACTCATGCAGATCCTTCCCCCTGAAGAGATGCATTAGGCTTTTGCGGCAGCATACCTTTCGCTGACAACATTCCAGTCAACGACATTCCACCACGCTGAAACGTAATCAGGGCGGCGGTTCTGATAATTGAGGTAGTAGGCGTGTTCCCAGACATCGAGCCCAAGAATCGGGTCACAGACGCAATCGCCGATCCCGGCCATCAACGGGTTGTCCTGATTGGCGGAGGAGCAGACGCAAAGAGTGCCATCGCCCTTGACTCCCAACCAAGCCCAGCCACTGCCAAAGCGGGTCATCGCTGCGGCGGCAAATTGCTCTTTGAAGGCATCGAAACTGCCAAAGGCGGAGTCGATGGCTGCAGCGAGGTCTCCACTGGGGTTTCCACCACCGCTGGCACTCATGCTGGTCCAGAAGAGGCTGTGATTGAAATGACCGCCGCCGTTGTTGCGCACGGCTCCACGAACCGATTCGGGCAGCTCCTGAATATTGCGACAGAGGTCTGCAATGTCCTGACCTTGCAGATCCTCGTGACCCTCAAGGGCCTTGTTGAGGTTTGCAACGTAGGTGGCGTGATGTTTGCCATGGTGAATTTCCATGGTGCGGGCATCGACATGAGGCTCAAGAGCATCATGGGCGTATGGAAGGGCAGGGAGTTCAAAGGACATGGATTTCCCCCTCAAGAGTTCGATCGAGAAAGTGGAGTGGCATTTCATCGTTACGGTGGCGGGGTCAAAGCCACGAAACCCCCGCAGATCACAAGAGACTAAGCCTCTCAGGTGAGGGCATCAACCAAAGGGCATCCACAGGATTGACCCTGGAGATCGATTTGGTCGTGAGAGCGATCAGTGCGGGTGAAGGAGAACCAGCAACTAAAAAGCGAAGATCTACTCGCAGTCGAGGAGATCCGGAGTGGGGTCGTACCCGACATCCGGATAGGGAGCTGGCGGCGAGGGGGATCCGGAGAAGAGGAATTGCAGCACAGAGACCACGTCGGAGATGTCGAGAGCACCGTCGTCGTTGGTGTCTGCCGCATCCTGGCAGTCGACCGGGTTACCGAGGTAACAGGCTCCCAGAATCGTTTCAGCGTCTGCAATATCCAGATTGCTGTCAAGATTGGCATCACCGCGCATGAACCATGAAACCCAGGTCATGCTTCCCGGTTCCAGATAGGTCACCGGATTGCCATCGATTTCACAATCAGCGGGGGTGAGACCGATGGTCCACGGTCCCCAGCCGGGCTGCCCTGGTTGGTTGCTCGGACGGTCGATGCGCAGGTAACCGAGAATTTCCCCATTGAGTGGTGGCAGGGGGGTTGCCGTCTCAAGGGTGCAGATCGCTCCTGCAGGAGTTGTCTCGATGGTGAGATTCCAGTTGCCATTGCTCAAGCGGTCTGCGTCACTGCCGTCAATGATGAACTGGGTCATCAGCAGCTCGTCATATTCCAGGCCCATCATGAAGGTGGAGGCGGAATCGCTGGTCCATGCCCTGACAGGAACGAGGAAGTTTTCTGCCGTCAGGGGGGCAGTGGATTCTTCGACGAGGATCAGCGGGTAATCATGAATGACCACGCTTCCGGGTTGCGTCTCCGGTGTCGTGACCAGACCTGAAGGTGAGGTCATCGAGATCGGAAGGGTTTCCAGATCAACCAGATTGATGGGGGTGGAGAGCCCGGAAGGACTGGGGATCGGCGTGGTTCCGATCCACTGGAAGCGAAGCAGCGCTGCCAATACACCCTCTCCAGAGGGGAAGTATTCCGGTCCAGGGTAGATCACCTGAAAACCGCTCAGATTTGAATTCTGGTTCAGTGTGGGAATGAGGATCGGATTGAGAGGATCACTCTCGGTTCCTGTGAATTCCACATCGACCAGGCTCAAGAGCAACTCGTCGTACTCCAGACCCATTTGCCAGGTGGCAATTTCCACCTCGGAGGTCAGGTAGACAGGAACGAGCGCTTCTGCGCTTCCAGGGACGACGATCGCTTCTCCCAGTCGAATGCTCTGGGGATTCCCTGAAGTGGAGGATTGAAATTGTGCTTCGGCGATTCCCGGGAGAAATCCGCCGATCAAAATCAAAAGGGCAGCAAGTACTGAAAAACACCTCAGGAGGCGTCGATCAGCACGATTACTATTTGGAATGAGCAGAATTGAATTTCTGCTGGTGTTCATTCCTGTTGGCACCCTTTCGAAACCTGTTGAAGGCCCGTGAGCCACTTCATTTTTACGAAGTAAAGTAACTGACAGCGCCTATACAAATTGATCCGTGAAAACAGGGTTTGTCGGACAAACTTGAAAATTCGACAGGACATTGCGCCGGCATTTCCGAGTTTTATTGATAACCCGCGGTCAAAACGAGTCTATCCCTCCATTTGTATCGGTCGGGGGAATGGAATTCGTTCTGGCAATACACGGAATCCTGATTTCCGTCTCCATTTCTTTCAACCCTCATTCTATATTGCCATTCATCGGAGTAAAGTATGCCCTCGGCGAGGTTTCTGACCGGCGGCCTTCTTGACAGTGCGGGTGGGTGTACCTAGCCTTTTTTCGCACTCAGGGAGGCCTTGAGAGGTCATTGAGGGCATTTCAGCCTCAGTTTCAGATCAAGTAAGGGGCACTGATAATGAGCCTCTGCATACAGAGCACCTGTATACGGAGCACCTGTATCGAGTTTCTCTGACGGGGACTTTGGGCGATTTGCAAGATTTTCGGGCAAGGTGTGAGCCTTTAAGTTGCTCAAACTGGGTGGTTCTTTCAAGTTTAAGTCGTTTTAAATAAAGGGTTTAGGCGGTTCAGGTGGCGGTGGACTCATCGGTGTTACCGAAATCCCTCAGCAGTTGGAAAAACCCTCTGGAAGAGGTCGTTTCCCGGCGTTTGGCTAATATTGAGCCGAATTCGCTGGGGGAGGCGATTCGCTGCGCTTGTAAAGGCGGAAAGCGGATACGCCCCCTCATTTCACTGTGGTTCGGAGCCGCCCATGGGGTGGATCGTGATTCATCTCTCGGAGTGGCTTGCCTGACAGAATGGCTGCACAACGCCTTTCTGATCCACGATGACATTCAGGATGGTGACGCCTGGCGCCGGGATGAGCCCACTTTGTGGAAAAGTCATGGCACTGCCACAGCGCTCAACGCTGCCGATTGGCTCCTCTCTGCGGTTTATTCCGAGATCAGTCAACTTTCGGTGGAAGATCTGGTGCGGTCGAGATTGCTGCAAGCTGTCTCGGATGTTCATCGGCGGACCGTCGAGGGTCAGCAATTGGATCTGGGAGGAAGGGCTGATTCCCGATTCCAGCTCTCTGACTACGAGCGTTTGGTGAAATCCAAAACCGGTCGCTATCTGGCACTTGGGATGGTTTGCGCAGCCATCCTTGCCGGCTTCGATGATGATCGCGTCAACTTGCTGTGGCGAGTGGGGGATCAGTTGGGCCCGGCATTCCAGATCCAGGATGATCTTCTCGACTTGACTCCCGAAAAGGGCCGTGGCGGTGAATTCGGTAATGATATTCGAGAAGGAAAGCCATCGATTCTCTTCGCCCATTCCATTCAGTCCGGGGGGTTGAATCAGGAAGAGCGGGAGCGCCTTGTCGAGATCATGGCGTTGCCCCGTGAGGAGACCTCCGCATCGGAAGTGGAAGAATGTATCGGGCTTTTTGATAAAGCCGGTTCCATCGATTTTGCCCGTGAAGAAGCGAAATCCCGTTCTCGCACAGGTCTGGAATTGTTCGCTTCCATCCAGGGGGTGTCTTCAGAAGTGCTTCAGGAGTTTGAAATGATCTGCAACTACATGACAGACAGGAGCCGTTGATGTCTTCAGCAAAAGATGAAGTCCTTTTGTTGTTTGGCGGCACCTGGAGTGAGAGGGACGTCTCGATCAAGAGCGCTGCTCAGGTTCGGACCTATTTGGAAGCTGCCGGTTTCCGTGTTCGCCTGGTTCGCTGGGATGAGACGGGCTGGATTTCCCTCGACAGTGAGGGTCTCGAGGCAGCGGGAGAGTCACACCAACCCTGGGAACTGCTGAGCACTTACTCCTCCGATGGGGGCGAGGTCGTTTTCAATTGTCTCCACGGTGGCCCCGGTGAAGACGGCACCGTTTCAGCCTGGCTGGACATGTTCAAGTTGGCCTACACCGGTGCGGGAGTGGTGGGCGGAGCCGTCTCCGCTTGCAAGATCACTTTCCGTCAACGGGTAAAAGGGATGGGTTTCAAGGTTCCCCAAGCTGCAGTGATTCACGAGGATTACTGGAGCAAGAATATGGATCAGGTGCTCGAGCGTTTGAGCTCCGCCTTTTCTGCTCCCTGGGTCGTCAAGGATCCCTATGGTGGTTCTTCCGACGGCGTGAAAGTTGTCGACAACAAGTCCCAGCTTCAGGAGGCGGTGAGCGAAACCCTGAAGCTGCAACCGATGGTTCTCGTGGAGCAATACCTGGTCGGCCAGGAGTTCTCTATTCCATGCTTGAGCATGCGTCAGGGGGCGCAGCCACAAATCCTCCAGCCGGTGGAGATTTGTCTGCCACCGGGTGTTCCCTTTGATCGGCAAGTCAAGGACAACGGCAAGTACATCGACCCCGAATCGCGGAAGCTTTGTGCTCTCGATTATCGTTGCCCACCGGATATCGATTCAAACCTCCAGTTGGAGTTGGCTCGGGCGGTGAAGCAGATTCATATGGAGCTGGATTTGGGGACATGTAGCCGCACGGACTTGATCCTGACGGATGAAGACTTTTATTTTTTGGAAACGAATACCTGCCCAGGTATGACGGAGCGCAGTCTGGTTCCTTACTCGGCAAGAGAAAGTGGTCTCGAAGGAGCCGAGTTGGTCCGTCGAATGGTTGAGGGAGCCATCGCCCAGCACCTGAAACGTTGGAGTGGAGGGGCGGGTGGCCGCTAACGGATCTGAGAAGGATTTGCCCTGCGGCTCTTCCATCGTTTCGGTGATCGCACTCCTGGAAGAGGCGGGGGACGAGCTCCTCGGTTATCGCCATCAACTCCTTGAAGAAGGTCTGAACGTCGAAAAGAAGGGCTTTCGTGATCTGGTCACGGAGGCGGATCATGCGGCGGAAGCGCGTCTGATCGAAGGGCTGAAAAGTCTTTTTCCCGGCGATTCCATCTACAGTGAAGAGTCGGGAGAAGTCTCCAGCGCAGGAGATCGAAGGTGGATCCTAGACCCCTTGGACGGGACGACCAATTTTGCTCACGGGCATCCCTTCTTTGCGATATCTGCGGGGCTTTGGGATCCTCAGGGGCCGTTGGCTGCAGTCATTCATGCGCCACTCCTTGCGGATACCTGGTGGGCGATTCGTGGTCAGGGGGCCTGGCATCATCCGGTTACCGGTGGAGTGAATTCCCTCCACGTCAAATCCAAATCAGATCTCTCTTCCGCATTGTTGGCGACAGGGTTCAGTTACTCTCGCAAGGAACTGGAGTGTGGTGCGCTGTCAGTCTTCGATGGCTTGCTTCGTGATGCCCGTGAGATTCGTCGGGGCGGCAGTGCCTGTCTCGATCTGGCTCACACAGCTGCAGGCGTTTTTGATGCTTTCTGGGAGTTTCGGTTGGCTCCCCACGATGTCGCTGCGGGGGCCTTGCTGGTTCTGGAGGCGGGAGGAACTGTGACCGATGGATTCGGCGGGAATGACTGGTTGCACGGTGGAAGCGTCGTCGCTGGGGTTCCCAATTTGCAGGCCGAGATTCAGTCCCGAGTCGCTTCCGTCGCCAAAAGCCTGATCGTCGAAGGTGAAGCGGATCGATGAAAAAAAACGCCGGTCGCCCCCTCATTGTTCGGGGGGCTCGTGAAAACAACCTGCAGAATCTCGATGTGGAAATCCCACGGGAAAGACTGGTTGTTGTCACCGGTGTCAGTGGATCAGGCAAGTCCACACTGGCTCATCAAATTATTTGCCGGGAGGGACAGCGTCGCTTTGTCGAGAGCCTGAGTCCTTATGCCCGCCAGTATCTGGGTCGAATGGATCGTCCCCAGGTGGAAATGGTCGAGGGGCTCAGCCCGACGATTGCCATCGATCAAAAGACCATTTCCCGAAACCCCCGATCGACGGTGGGAACCATCACGGAAATTCTCGATCTCATGCGCTTGCTGTATGCCCGGCTGGGAACTCCCCATTGTCCGAGTTGCGGTGGGCTGATCGAGGGTCGCAGTCGTGAACAAATCGTCTTGCATGCATGGCATCACCATGCAGGCGAACAGGTCACGGTATGCGCCCCGATCGTGTTGGAGCGCAAGGGGGAGTACCGCAAGGAACTGGACGATCTGCGGGAGCAGGGTTTCCAGAGAGTCCGTGTCGATGGCGAGATTCTCCATCTGTCGGAAGATATTGTCCTTGCGAGATACGAGCGTCACACCATTGAAATTGTTCTCGACCGAATGAAGCTGGTCGATGGCAAAAGGGGGCGATTCGCCGAGGCGGTGGAAAAAGCCCTCGCTCTGGGGGATGGATTGGTTGATCTGGTGATTGGAGATGAGGGGCACCTCTTCTCCAGTCGATTCGGTTGCCATGAGTGTTCCGTCACGATCCCTGAATTGGAACCGCGCCTCTTTTCATTCAATAGCCCCCTTGGGGCGTGTGAGCGCTGTGACGGTTTGGGGCGAAGACGCTCTCCCTCCTTCACCAGTGTGGTCCGCGATGAGGATCTGTCCATCGAGGAGGGGGCTCTTCAACCAAGAAAACAGGGCAAGGCGATTCGCGGACTGGGTATTCCCTGGAAAGTTCTGGAGGAAGCTCTCAAGGCTGGAAAAGTGGACCCCACCAAACCGTGGAAGAAACTGACGGAAAGGGCTCGCAGATTTGTACTGGAAGGATCTGCGGCAGTGGGCTCCAAGGCAGATTGGCCGGGGCTTTTCCATTTGGCCGAGGTTTCCTACGATTTGCATGGCGGCCGCGAACTGGAGCGCTGGATGCCTTACGCCCCTTGCAGGGGCTGCGACGGTTCTCGACTTCAGCCTGCAGCGCGATCAGTGAGATTCCATGATGCGGGGATCGATGAAGTATCCGCGATGACGGTCGAGGAAGCGCAGGTCTTTTTCGAGTCCCTCGAATTGGATGCCCGGGAATTGCTGATCGGTCAGTCCATCTTCCCGGAGATCCGAGCCCGGTTGGAATTTCTCAAGAAAGTGGGCCTGGGTTATCTGGCCATCGATCGTTCCGCAGACACGCTTTCCGGGGGAGAGGCGCAACGGATTCGCCTGGCGAGCCAGTTGGGAAGTGGCTTGCGGGGGGTTCTCTATGTTCTCGATGAGCCTTCCATCGGCCTGCATGCTTCAGACAACAGCACCATGCTGGAAATGCTCAGGGGGTTGCGTGACAAGGGCAACTCCCTGCTGGTCGTGGAGCATGATCGTGAGACCATCGAGTCCGCCGATCATGTGGTCGATATCGGTCCTGGCGCGGGAATCCACGGTGGTGTGCTGACCGGAGAAGGGTCCGTCACTCAACTGAAGAAAAGTGCGGCTTCCGTAACGGGGCAGTACCTGAGTGGCAAAGCGGAAATCCCGGTTCCAGAGGAGCGCCGGCTGTCGGAAGAGAGTCTTCTCATTCGCGGTGCACGAATGCACAACCTGAAAGACATCGATGTTGAAATTCCGCTCCAGTCTCTGGTCGTGGTTACCGGAGTCAGTGGTTCCGGCAAGAGCACGCTGATTCAGGGAATTCTCCAACCCGCAGTCTCAGAGCATCTGGAACTTTTGACAGAGGCTCCCGGAGATCATGATTCGGTCGAAGGTCTCGAGAACATCGACAAGTTGATTCGTATTGATCAAAGCCCCATCGGCAGAACACCCCGCTCCAATCCGGGAACCTACACCAAAGTCTTCGACGATATTCGTGAACTCTTTTCGAAAACGCCGGAAGCTCGAGCGCGCGGTTGGAAGAAGGGGCGCTTCTCCTTCAACGTCAAAGGGGGGCGTTGTGAAGCGTGCGAAGGCGCGGGTGTAACCACCATTGGCATGCAGTTCATGGCGGATATTCAGGTGGTCTGCGATGAATGTCATGGAACCCGTTTCAACGAGGAAACACGAACTGTGCGATGGCGTGGGCATGACATCGCTGAAGTTCTTGCGTTGTCCATCGACGATGCGACCAAACTCTTTGAAGATGTTCCGCAGGTTTTCAATACGTTGGAAACATTGCAGAAGGTGGGGCTTGGATATGTTTCCCTCGGGCAACCGAGTACGACCCTTTCCGGTGGTGAAGCCCAGAGAGTCAAGTTGGCCACTGAACTGCGCAAGCGCAGTACGGGCAACACCCTTTACATCCTCGATGAACCGACGACAGGGCTTCACTTTGCAGATGTGGAAAATCTGCTGGCCTGTTTGCACGCGCTGGTGGATCGAGGTAACTCGGTCATCATCATCGAGCACTGTATGGACGTCATCAAACAAGCCGATCACGTCATCGATCTGGGGCCCCTCGGTGGTGGGGGGGGCGGCGAAATCGTCTGTTGCGGAACTCCGGAAGAGATCGCCGAATCCGGAGGCCTGACAGGTGAAGCACTGCTCCCCGAGTTGTACGGAAGCCGAAAGTCATCCCAGCGCAAGGGGAAGAAGCGGGGTTCGGGAAAGGGTGAACCCAGTGATCGCTTTGTGATTGAGGGAGCCCGTCAGAACAATCTGAAAGATGTTCGCCTGGAGATACCAGCAGGCAAGATGACCGTGATCACCGGTCCCAGTGGATCTGGCAAGAGTACGCTGGCCTTTGACATTCTGTTTTCAGAGGGTCAAAGGAGATATCTGGAGAGCCTGTCCACCTATGCTCGGCGATTTCTGGGCAGAATGGACCGGGCGAATGTGGATCGTGTGGAGGGGATTGCACCCGCAGTGGCCATCGACCAGAGAAATCGGGGAAGCAATCCCCGCTCAACGGTCGCGACCACCACTGAAATCTACGACTATCTGCGCATCTTCTTTGCGAGGGCCGGGAGTGCTCACTGTACCCATTGCGAGGCCCCCTTGTCCGAGGCGACTCCGGCTGCAGCCAGCAAGGCCATCATGGAGCTTCGCGGAAATGAACCCACGCTGCTTCTTGCTCCGCTCAAGAAACCGTTTCCGGATCTGGAATCCCTTCAACGGGAAGGATTCGCCCGCCTCAGACTGGACGGTGGCAGGGTTCTGAGAATCGACGAGCTGGCTGATTCCTTTGACGGGGAATCTCTCGAGCAGCTGGACGTGGTCATCGACCGGGTCAAACCTGAAAGGTCGGGCAGGGCCAGGGTTTCAGAAAGCGTGGAGGAGTGTTACCGCCGTGGGGGTGATCGCATCGTGGTGGCCAATGCAGAAGGGGAAGAGGTTCTGCGATTCACGCGGCATCTTTCCTGTCCGCAAGGTCACATGATGCTGGGCCAGGAACTCACACCGCGACTCTTCTCCTTCAATCATCATTCAGGGGCATGCGGTCATTGCTCGGGCCTTGGAATCCTGAAGCAGGTGGATCCCCGCCTGTTGATTACAGACCCGGACCAACCCCTCTTCAACGGAGCGATGGATCATCGCCTTGGATCGTGGATTGGCCGCCGGAGTTCCCGTGTTCGCAAAGTCATCGATGCCGCATTGATCGCCCATGGTTTTGATCCGGACGATCCTGTCAGTGAGTTGGGTGAAGAGGGTTGGAATATCATTTTGCATGGCACCGGAGAGCAGTCGTATCCGGTAACCTTCCGTACCCGCCGGGGTTCAGGCCGACTCCGGAGAGTGACCGGTTCCACCTGGGAAGGCCTGATTCGCCGGGTATCGATCTGGCATCAGCGGGCGGGTTCTCCCCGGTGGCGTCGGGCGATCGAGGATCATTTGGCGATCAGACCATGTCCTGATTGCCACGGCGGTCGCCTCAAGCCCGAGCTGTTGGCGGTCAAGATCGGCGGTCTCAACATCTCCGAGGTGTGTGCTCTGACGGTATCTGAAGGATTGAAGTTTTTCGAATCACTCAAGCTGGATGGTCACCGCCGTGAAGTCGCTGAGCAGATCCATCGTGAAGTGGCAAGCAGGCTGGGATTCCTGGAGAGGGTAGGGCTTGGATATCTTGCCCTCGACCGGGCGACCGAATCCCTTTCTGGAGGTGAAGCGCAGAGGATTCGATTGGCGACACAGATCGGCAATCAACTGGTAGGTGTTCTCTATGTTCTCGACGAACCGACCATTGGATTACACCCGAGGGATGTGGATCGTCTACTCGATTCGCTGATTTCCCTGAAGGATCAGGGGAATACCCTGGTCGTAGTTGAGCATGACGAAAAAACGATGGATCGTGCGGATCACATCGTCGACATGGGGCCCGGTGCCGGAGTCGGCGGTGGAGAAGTGGTCGCTGAGGGAACCCCCACTGCCATTCGCAAGAATCGCAAGTCGCTGACTGGAGCATTTCTGTCGGGGAAAGAGCAGGTGCACGAGGTCAATGAACGGCGCACACCCCAAGGCGATGGTCTGACGATTGTTGGAGCCAAAGCCAACAACCTGAAAGATTTGACGGTCGATATTCCGACCGGTGTCCTGACCTGTGTCACGGGCGTTTCCGGGTCAGGAAAGTCCTCCCTGATCATGGACATCCTTTCCAGGGAATTGGCGACCCGTCTCGCCGGTGCTCGACCCGCCAGCGCAGAGCATGAACGCATCGAAGGGGTCGACCAGTTTGATGGTCTCGGTGTCATCGACCAGCAACCCCTTGGACGGACTCCTTCATCGAATGCGGCCACCTACACTGGATTGATGGCTCCACTGCGAGGTTTGTACGCGAAAACACCTCTCGCCCGCCTGCGCGGTTGGGGTCCGGGACGCTTCTCTTTCAATGTGGCCGGTGGTCGCTGTGAAAGTTGTGAGGGCAAGGGGGGGGTGTTGATCGAAATGCACTTCCTCAGCGACGTCTGGGTGCGCTGTGACGATTGCCATGGAAAACGTTATGAACCCGAGACCCTGGAGGCTCGCTGGAAAGGTCACAGCATCGCAGACGTGCTGGAGATGGACGTGCGCATGGCACGCCAGGTTTTCCAGGATGTTCCGGCAGTGGCGACGATGCTGACTGCGCTGGAAGAGGTCGGGCTCGGTTATCTTTCCCTGGGCCAATCTGCAACGACCCTTTCTGGGGGCGAAGCACAAAGGGTCAAACTGGCATCTGAATTGGGTCGCAGATCACGGGGCAGAAAAGTCTACATTCTGGATGAACCGACTACGGGTCTTCACTTCGGTGATGTTCGCCTGCTGGTCCAAATGTTGCACCGACTGGTTGACCGGGGAGATACGGTGATCGTCATCGAGCATGACATGGATCTGGTCGCCAGTGCGGATCATGTCATCGATATGGGGCCGGAAGGTGGCGACAAAGGCGGCAGCATCGTCGTCGCTGGTACACCGGAGGAGGTTGCGGCCTGTAAAAAGAGTTTTACCGGTGCAGCCTTGAAAAAGGTTTTGGCGTCAACGTCCAGAAGTGTGCACAAGTCTGGGCGGAAAAAGTCAGCCGGTTGAGCCCGGAAAAAGATTTTCCCACCAGACGCGGTGCTCCTCTGGAGCGACTTTCAGCAGGGATGATTTAGCCATGTAGCGATAGACGGGAGCGGTTTCCCTGTGGGGGCCTGCTAGAACCAGGATCGCTGCCCTGGCATTGTAGCGAACCCAGCGATCGTCATCGTTGAGCAGGGGAAAGAGCAGGGGGACAGTCGAGCGATCGCCACCCTGTTGAATCATGTGGATCGTCTGGGTTCTCATGACTGCATCTTCTGAGAGCAGTCCGGGCCATCGTCCTCCGCCATCGCTGACTTGAGGTCCGGGGGTCTGGCAACCGGAAAGAGTCGCGAGGAGAGTGGAGGCAACAACAAGGCTGAAGCACCATTGCTTCAGGAAGGTGAACCGGAAGAAGGGCAGGGGGTGGGATGTGTCTGGTTTCATGACACGCTTCTATCCCAAATCCACCATGGTGGTCAAGTCCAGTCGGGTGGTTGCTGCCTTCCCCGGGTGATACCCTGAGCACCCGGTGCCGAACCAACCACGCAGAAATTGAGGCGATACTTGCGACCCCTGAACTGTGACCATTTGATCATTGGGGCTGGATCCACCGGGTTGGCGGTGGCGGATCACCTTCTGCGTCGGGACGCTGGCTCCGTCATTTTGATCGACAGCCAGGAGACTCCACAGGCAAGGATGGGCGAGAGCCGGGTTCCCCTTCTTTTTCCTTCTTTCCGCAAAATGGAATCAACTGAGATCCAGAATCACGCTCACAGAGGCCTGGAATTGTACGAGGGCTGGTCCAGTTGGCTCGAAAAGGACCCCGGGTTTCGCAAATGTGGGTCGTTGATCGTCGACGAATCGATTTCCGCAGAGATGGATCGTTTGAATACAGAGGAACTGCAGCGGCGGTGGTCCAGTTTGGGTGAATGGTCGGGAGTTGCCGCTTTTGACCCCCAGAGTGGAATCGTCGACGGCCAGGAAGTCCTTGGAGCCCTGCTTTGGAGATTGCGCAAATTCGGCGGTCGATTTTATGGGGGCAATACCCTTCAACTCCTCGAGGAGCAGGAGGACGGGGTCCACTTCGTCACTTCCAGGCGGGAAGGATTCGCGGGAAAGGTCTACCTGTGCCACGGATCTGCGGCGCCATTCCTGATGAAAGATTTGGGTGTTCGTCATCGACAAAATGTCGAAACACTTTGTGAATTTACACTGGGTCTGTCAGGCGACTTTCCTCCCCTGATTCATTGGCCCGATGAAAAAGCGACGCTCTATGCCACAGAGCCTGGAGCAGTAGAGCTTCACCTGTCGACCGGCCCCGGTGAGCTTTTGCCCGGGGGAAACCTTGCAACCGCCGAGGTCAGTTGGAAGCGTCTGGGTCAATTTCGAGAGACGTGGGATTCCCGGATTCCAGGATTGTCAGATGCGGTCATCCGCAAGGCCCGTGCTCGTCATCGTCGAGTCTGCGACTCCGCTTCTCTGGAAGTGGTCTCTTCCGCCTACGGACGAATCTACATGCCTGCTGCTGCCGGTGAATTTCAGGAACTGTTGTTCCCGGCAATGGCAGAAGTTCTGGTTGAGCAGGTTCTGTCCGGCTCGTCAGGAGGATTGTTGGAAGATCTGGGGGGGTAGCCGTTGAGTAACGAGTCGACCTTTCCCCGATTCTGGTGTGATGGAGTGCCTCAGATCCTCGACCAGTCGACCTTGCCCCTGCATCATCCTGCGGTGCTTTACGGTGAAAGTGCCTTTGAAACCTTCCGGGTGATCGACGAAACGCCTCTGTATCTCGAAGAACATTTGAAGCGTCTTTGCGCAACGGTTGCTGAACTGGGGCTAGGAGATCTACCCTATTTTTGCGATGTCGAGGAGGAGGTTCGTCAGGCACTGGATACCCTTCCCAAGGCAGACCACGGCTGGCGGGTTCGCATGACCCTGATCAGCGATCGGATCAGTCTGATGGGGCTGGATGGGGAAGAGGCTCCGATTCAACGCTGGTTGATGGCGGTTCCCCTTCCCGATCCCGTTGAGCTTTCCCGTCCATTGCGAGTCTGTTTTTCGACGTATCGCAAGATCCCCCCGTCCTCCCTGTCTCCTGCCATGAAACATGGAAATTATCTCTCTTCATTGCTGTCGTTGAGGGAGGCGCAGAAGAAGGGCTACGACGACGCCATTCTGCTCACCGAATCGGGGGTCGTGACCGAAGCCACGGCCTCCAATCTTTATTGGGTAAAGAATGAACAATTGCTGACCTGTGTTTCAGATCTTGTTTTTCCCGGGTTGACCCGCGACAGGGTTCAGGAATACGCCCGAGAGGCGGGGCTGATAGTGACGGAAGGTTCCTTTTCCGTGGAGGATCTCATGGGTGCGGACGAGGTGTTTGTGACCTCTTCGATCCGTGGAGTGGTGCCACTGATTGCCGTGGAGCAGACCCCTTTTCATGGGGGGAACCAGGATTCGATTACCTGCAAGATTGCATCGGGCCTCCGGGATATGGATCTTCAGGAAGTAGCCCGTAAAGGAGAAGCATCATGAAGCCTATCTGGTCTCCGAGTTCAGATGTCATCGAGAGAAGTCAGCTAGCTCGCTGGATGGAAGTGTTGGGGATGCCTCTGGATCCTCAACAACCGGAAGTGACGGTTTCTCAGCTGATCGAATGGAGCCAAAACGAACCGGAAGCATTTTGGGACGCCTTGATGAAGGATCTGGGTGTGGTCTGGTCGACTCCTTATGAACAGGTTCTCGATCTGTCCAAAGGGCCAGAATGGGCCGACTGGTTTGTCGGTGGCAGAACCAACCTTGCCCTGAATTGTGTGGATCTTCCCGCAACAGAGAATCCCGATGGGCTGGCCCTGATCGGGGAAGAGGAGGACGGCTCCGTCAGGCGCTGGACCTTTGCCGAGGTCGCCGATGAGGTCGACCGCTGGGCAGCTGCTCTGCGCCACCGGGGAATCCAGCCGGGTGACCGGGTCGGTTGCCTGATGCCGATGGTGGCAGAAGTGGCCATCGCCATGCTGGCAACGATGAAAGTCGGGGCTGTCTTCATCCCCATCTTCAGTGGGTACGCGGCTCCTTCCGTGAGAGAGCGCCTGGAGGATGCGGGAGCGAAGTGCCTGTTTACGGCAGATTTGGGATATCGACGTGGAACCGACTTCGATTTGAAAAGCCATGCGGATGAAGCGGTGGAGGGTTTGGAGAATCTCGAGACGGTCTTTGTTCTTCAACGGGGCGATGGATCTGCCTCGATGCAATCGGAGAGAGACGTCTGGTGGCACCAGATCCCTGAAAGTGACGAAGGGGATACTTCGACCCAGATGATGGGGGCGCTGGATCCCTGTCTGATGATCTACACCAGTGGAACGACCGGAAAGCCGAAGGGAACCATCCATACTCACGCAGGCTGCATGGCTCAAATGGGTAAAGAGTTGCGTTTCAATTTCGATATTGGCCGAGACGATGACCTTTTCTGGTGGTTCACCGATATCGGCTGGATGATGGGGCCTTGGGAGATCATCGGCTGTTGGCTAAACCGGACACCATTTCTGGTATGTGAAGGCGCCCCCGATTATCCGGGCGCTGACCGCCTCTGGGAAATGGTCGATCGCCACAAGGTCAGTCATTTGGGTATCAGCCCGACCGCCATCCGCTTGTTGATGAGATCGGGGCTCGATCCGCTGAAGGATAAAGACCTGACCTCGTTGAGGATTCTGGGCAGTACCGGTGAGCCGTGGGACCCGGAAAGTTACCGCTGGTTTCATGAAAATGTCGGCCGCAGTCGCCTGCCCATCATCAACATTTCCGGTGGAACCGATATCGTCGGATGTTTCCTCGCGCCCTTGCCTGTATTGCCGATCACAGAGACTTCTTTGCAGTCCCCCGGATTGGGAATGAACATCGACGTCTTCAACGATGCGGGAGAATCCGTGGAGGAAGAGGTTGGATATCTGGTGTGCAAATCTCCCGCTCCGTCGATGACCCGTTCACTTTGGAAAGCGGACAAAAAGTACATCGAAACTTACTGGAGCCGCTTCCCCGGAGTCTGGAATCATGGGGACTGGGCCCGCAGGGATGGAGATGGTCAGTGGTACCTTTTTGGCAGGGCCGATGACACCCTCAACATTGCGGGACGAAGAGTGGGACCCGGAGAGGTGGAGTCCGCACTGATCGATCACGATGCCGTGAGCGAGGCCGCTGCCATCGGTGTTCCTGACGATCTCAAAGGTACCGAGCTGGTTTGTTTCGTGGTCCTGCATTCAGGCCAGGAGGAAACGGACGATCTGCGGAACCAGTTGAAAGCTCAGGTGGTCGAAGCTCTGGGCAAGGTGGATCGACCGCGATCCATCTACTTTGTCGACGACTTGCCTAAGACACGCAGTGCCAAAATCGTCCGACGTCTGATCCGTGCCCGTCATCTCGGGGAAAAGGATCTCGGTGACCTGACCAGCGTCGCCAATCCGGAAGCTCTGGAAGGTATCGCCCGTTGCCGCTGATCTACTCTTCGTGATTGCGGGAGGCGCCGAGGAAGGCTCGGGGGTCTGCCGCATCCCTTAAACCGTCACCCAGGAAGTTGTAGGCGAGAACGGCAAGGAAGATGAAGAAACCAGGGATGATCAGCCAGGGGTTGTACTTCATCACTTCCGTGACCTGGCAGTCCTTCAGCAAAAGTCCCCAGGACGAATCAGGCTCCGTAATGCCAAAGCCCAGATAGGAGAGGGCGACCTCTCCAAGGATGTAGTAGGGCACGTAGAGGGTGGCGGTCACGATGACGATGGATGCGGTGTTGGGCAGCAGGTGGCGCAGGATTACCCGAAGGGAAGAGCCTCCCAGTGAGCGGGCCGCAAGGGCGTACTCACTTTCGCGCAGGCTGAGAACCATTCCGCGAATCATGCGACCTGTACTTGCCCAGCCGACGATGGCGAGAATGGCGACGATCATGATGTACGTCTGCCGCGACGTCAGGTCATTGGGCAACGCATAACGCAGTGTCAGGATCAGGTAGAGCCCGGGGATCGCCAGGAGCAGTTCGACCAGTCGCATCAACAGGAAGTCCCAGATGCCTCCGAAGTATCCCGCAAGCCCGCCGATGAAGAGGCCGATGGAAATGCTGATAAAGATGCCGATCAGGCCGACGGAAAGAGATACCTGGCCGCCGTAGAGAATGCGCGTCCACAGGTCGCGACCCAGAACGTCGGTTCCCAGAAGGAACAGCCCGGCGTGAAGGTTGGGTTCCTGTGGAATGTCGGCCGGGGACAGGCCCATCAAGTGAGTATGGCCGAAGACCTTGAAGAAACCGCAGAGACTGAAGACTTCATGTTCTTCTTCGGCCTGAACAAAGAAACGTACAGGAATACTGTGAGTTTGATCCTCGGCAAGGATGTACTCCATCTCGCCATATTCATCCCAGGATTCGTATTCTCTCAGTGGGTGGACGTGAGGGCGAAGAGTGAAATTTCCTTCGCTGTCATGGAAATGCACTCCGCCGTCGAACCAGTTCCAGCGCTTTTCATAACTGGGAAGAAGGATCTCGTTGAAATTTTCATCCTCTGCGAGGATTTCTCCGGTTTTTACAATGGTGTACCCGCCGAAGAGCATCGGTCCGTACTTGACGGTGTACTTGTTGGTGTCGTTCATCCCATAGGGAGCGATAAATCCACCAAAGCTGCACATCAGATAGAGGACGATCAGAGTCAGTCCTCCGGTCATCGCCAATTTGTTTTTGCGCAATCGCATCCACAAAATTGCCCAGGGGCCGCGTGGGGGTGGCATTCCGGAGTCGTTGCTTTTGTCTTTGGAGCTATTCATCAGGACAACCTCACCCTCGGGTCCACCACGGCAAGGAGTATGTCCGCGGCCAGATTGCCAAAGACCAGCAACAGAGTGGAGATCAACACACTGGCAAGTACCAGCGGCTCGTCCTTTGCGCTGATCGCTTCAAAGATCAGGCGCCCCAATCCAGGCCAGTTCATGACGATTTCGACCAACAACGATCCACTGAGAAGGCTGGCGAGTGAGTAGCCGAACAGGGTCACCAGCGGATTGACTGCGTTGCGAAAGGCGTGCTTGAAAAGGACGCCCTGCTCTGAAACTCCCTTGGCCCGTGCCGTGCGCACGTAATCCTGACCCAGCGCCTCGATCATGTTGCCTCGGGCCTGTCGCATGTATCCCGCCATGGCTGAAGTACCCAGTACCAGTGCGGGCAGGAAGAGGTGATGGATCCGATTGGCAATTTTGCCAAAGAATCCGTACTGGTCGTAATCGAGAGAGCGCATGTCACCGATGGGGAACCAGCCGGTGTACGAGGCGAAGAGCATCGCCAATAGCGCAAAGAAAACAGTCGGAATCGACAGGCCAAGAAAGGCGATGATTCCGGCGCTGTGGTCCAGTCGGGAATTGGGCTTCACGGCGGCGAAGATCCCGAGGGGAACACCCAGTCCATAGGCGATGACCAGGGCGGCCAGAGACAGGGTCAACGTGTTCAGCAGTCTTTCGGCGATGATGCCGAAGACGGGACGGTTGAATTTGTAAGAAGTTCCAAAGTCCAGAGTCAGGGCATTGAAAAGCCATGAGAAGAAACCTTCGACGGCGCCCACCTTGCGGTAGACCACAGCCTCGTCGTCGCACTGGTACTGGATTCCGTCGATCTGGAATTTGAGCAGGCTGCGGCTGGCTTCCTTGGCGTGTACTGGGCTTCCGTCCTTGCGGATCACCGGTCGATCTCCACCTTCGTCTGCGAAGGACCAGCGATGGCCGTCATCCGAAAACTCACCGATGGCCACCAACTGGTTTCGATCCAGCCTGACCAACAGTCCCGCGTTCTCTTTTTGACGCAGGACTTCCGTGGTGGAGCGGGTGGGGTCCGCTTCCATTTGGCTGTAGAAATCCCCCGGCGCCTGCTTCAGAAGCAGGAAGGTCAGAAATGAAACCACCAGAACCAGAGGCGGAATCGACAGCAGTCGTCGCAGGCTGAAAGTCAGCAAGTCTTTTTCCTCACCCTAGGGTTGTGCTTTCCACAGGGATTCGAGATTCCATGTCATCTGTGGTCGCAGAAGACTGGGCCACAGATTGCCGATACGTCCCTCCTGGGAAGCAGCGTAGGAGTTGGCGGCGATCAGGTAGAGGATCGGAATGTTCTGTCCGATCAGTTCCTGAACCTCGTCGTAGTACTTTTTGCGAACCTTGTCGTCGAGTTCCTCATCCATCATGGCCATGAGGTTGTCGATGCGTGCTTCCCACTCAGTGGCCGGTTCCGGTTGCTGCGGATACCAGGCGTGGAGGCGGCCGCTGGAGAGGGTGATGTTCTTGCCATTGGCCGGATCAGGGGGAACACCGGATCCCCAACCGAGCAGGATCATGTCCCATTTGTGGCTGTCGCGGAGGCTGGTCACAAGATCATTGAAGACGATGGGTTTGAAGTTGATCTCCAGGCCGAGGTTGACCAAGTCCTTGCTGATCAGGTTGCCTACCTGCTGGCGCAGGTTGTTCTCCACGTTGGTGTTCAGGGAGAAGCTGATCTTGCGTCCCTTGTCGTCCTCGCGAACGCCATCCCCGTCCCGGTCGGTCCAGCCCATGTCGTCGAGGATCTTTTTGGCTTTGTCGAGGTCGAAGGGATACTTCGGCACTCCGGCGTGATACCAGGATTTGTTACCCGGGGTAATGCTGGACCAGATCGCCGTGGCTCTGCCCTGGAATGCGGTACGCTTGATCCCGTCCCGGTCGATGGCGTGATTGACTGCCTTACGGAATTGCAGATTGTTGAACCAGTAGGCTTTGGCTTCATCGACAAAAGGCTCACCGGTATCCGGGTTTTTGCCCGGGTGAAGATTGAAGCAGACCCAGTTGCTGTTGAGGCTAACGCCGAGACGGATCAGGCTCGCCTTCGCTGCCTTTTCCATCGCCACTGCTTCGCGGAAATGGTCGGCGGGAACGTCTTCGAAGATGTCCAATTCGCCCGCTTCAAACTTTTGCCACATCAGGTTCGAATCCTTGACGAGAACGATGACGACCTCGTCCAGATAGGGAAGACGCTGCTGGCGAGAATCCACTTTCCAATAGTGGGGATTTCGCTGGTAGACGATCTTTTCAGCGGGGACGTACTGTTTGAGGACAAAGGGGCCGCAGCCGACAAGATCGGCAGGGTCTGCATTGGAAGTCATCTGTTGAAGAAGAGTGGGATCCTTCTCCTGAAGGTGATCGCGCCACTTGTGCTCCGGGATGATGCTGACATTGCCGACGTGGGTCAGGAATTGGGAATCGATCCGCTTCAATTTGAAGACGAGGGCATTCCGTTCCTTGTCCGCCATCACCTCTGGAAGTTCGCCTGTTTCAGGGTGCTTGAATCCGTCCTTGATACTGGTGGCGATCTGCGGGTGAAACACCGCCTGAAATGAGAAGAGGGCATCTTCCACATTCATTTCTTCTCCATCGGACCAGCGAATGCCATCGCGGATGAAGAAGGTCCAGGTCAACTGGTCATCGGAAACTTCCCAGCTCTTGGCAAGTGCAGGTTCCCTTTGCCATTTGCCGTTGTTGTAGGTCACCAGCGGTGAGAAGACGAGGGCGCGGATCTCCTGGTCGGTCGCCCCTTTCGGTTCCACCGGGTTGAAGGTCTCCACCTCTCCCAAAATTGCATAAACAAATCGGCCACCGTAGGTTCCGGTGCGATCGACGACGACGGCATCGGGGCTGACTTCTCCACTGAATGCGGGGGAGGGAACGCCAACGGGCTGGGAGGGATCTGGCTTCGGTTCCTCCGGGCGATCCATTTTGCTGATGCGCACAACCCTGGGTTTGGTGGGGGCATCCTGCGACCCCGTCTGTTGATTGGAGGCATCTCCGCCGGGAGGCGTCACAGGTGCTGCCGGTCTTTCGGCTGTGCAGCCTGCGATCAACAGGGTGATCGTCAGGAAGTACAGAGCGCTCCAGCGAAGAGGGTTTCTTGAAATCGAAATCATGTGGGATACCTGTTTTTCGTTCTGTTGACCCTGAAGACCGGGATTCCAATGGGCAGGGCGACGAAAGGGGCTGCTCTGCGGAAAACAGGTCTCAAGCGGGGAGGATAACCCATCCACTCCGGAAGGCCACGGGATTCGGGAGGGTGGTGAAAGGCCCAAAAGGTCCAATATTCGCGGGTAGGTCGCAGTTTTCCCGGTTTTCGTATACCTTGCTTCCGGACGCACCCGTGATTGTCAGATCAAGATGGACCGGGAGTCCCTTTTCTCGTCGATAATGAGGTTGTCATGTTTTCCGAGACTCTGCGCTTTCCGAGATTGTTTCGATTCACTGCTCTGCTTTTGTTCCCGCTTCTTGCAGGAGGAATGGCGGGTTGCACCAGCCAGCCATCCAGTTCCGGGCCTCAGGAAATCCAGAGTGTGGCTGCGCCTTCTCCTGAAAATATTTTCCGCATCCCGTTGATGACCAATCCTCCCGATCTGGATCCGATTCTGGTTTCCGATACCACATCTTCAGGGGTGGCAACGAAACTCTTTACCAGCCTCTACGATTACACACCCGAACTGGAGCTGGAGCCCTGTCTCGCCAAAGAGATGCCGACGATTTCCGAGGACGGTCGAGTCTACGACATCCAATTGCGGAATGATGTGCGTTTCACCAACGGGAGAGCGGTGACCGCTGCAGATATGAAGTACAGCATCCAGCGACTGGCTTCAGTCCGGTCAAAGCGGACCAATCTGGTAGAAAAGATCGTTGGAGCCAAGGAAGCGATTGCAGGTGCCAGTAAATCGCAGGAGGTCTCTCCGGAAATACCCGGGATCGAGGTTGTGGGAGACCATTCCTTGAGAATCACCCTGATTGAATCGTCCCCGCCCTTTATCAACAAGCTGGCGATGGTCAATACTGCGGCGGTTCCGCGAGAGGTGATCGAAGAGATCGGTGACAAATTCTCACGGAATCCCGTTGGATCAGGCCCCTTTACACTGACCGAGTGGAAAGAGGGGGTCTCTCTCAAGTTGACCGCCAATCAGGACTACTTTGAGGGCGCACCCAAACTGGCTGGAATCCACTACCGGGTGATCCCGGAGCCCTTGGCTCAACTGGAAGAGTACAAAGCAGGAAACTTCGATATTCTCGCCGCGACCCAGGGAGTCTATCCCAAATGGAAGAACTCCAACCGTGCCAATGAAGTCCGCTTCTGGCCGTCTCTGGCGGTCCAGTACTACGGGTTCAACCTGAAAAAAGAGGGATCTCCCTACGCCGGATATTCGGACAGTGCCCGCAAGTTGCGCGAAGCCATCAATTTGGCGGTCGACCGCAAGTTTTTGGGTGAGGTCCTTTTGGAAGGACGTTCCTATCCCGCCAATGGAATTCTTCCTCCCGGAATCTTTGGACACAACAGTGAGCGCCCGGCATTCACGCAGGACGTAGAGAAAGCGAAGGCCCTTCTCGCAGAAGCGGGGTATCCCAATGGTGAAGGCCTTCCTCCGGTGGATCTGTGGTTCAACACCCAGGGAGATAATGCAAAAATCGCCCAGGCGGTTCAGGCGGATCTGAAAAAGGTCGGCATCGAAATCGGTTTGAAGATGCTCGACTGGGCAGCCTTCATCGAGGCGACCGATGCGGGGGAGCCTCCTTTCTTCCGTTTGGGATGGGTGGCTTCCTATCCCGATGCGGAATACTTCCTGGCGTCACTTTTCCATACCAAGAATCAGGGCTCCCAGGGCAATGTGTCCTTCTACAGCAATCCTGAAGTGGACAAGTTGATCGATGATTCCTACGCAGAAACCGATCCCGCCAAACGCGTGGAGCTGCTCAAGCAGGCGGAATCCCGAATCATCGCAGACAGTCCCTGGCTCTTCCTGCTCTTCGGGCAGGAGACGGTTCTGCTCAAGCCCTATGTGCGGAACTACAACCCGACAGGAATGTGTGACGATGTTCAGGGGAATTACGTTCGCTGGCATCTGGTTGAGATCGACGCCGGGAATCAGGGATAGGTTCGGGAGATCTCTTGCTTGCCTATACTCTGAGAAGACTGTTTCAGGCGATTCCGGTGATCCTGCTGGTCACCCTGATCGTGTTTTTGCTGAATGCCTCGATTCCCGGTGATCCGGGGCGCATTCGTCTTGGGCAAAGAGCGGATCCCGCAGCGGTGGACGCCTACAACGAACAGCGTGGATACAACGATCCACTGATCGTCCAGTACGGGAAATACCTGTGGCGCCTCTTCGTTCATTTCGATCTCGGTGAATCGGACGTCAAAGCGGGCAAAAGCGTCAATGAGATTCTCGAGGACGCCTTTCTCGTGACACTGCGATTGGCGCTCCTTTCCATCGTGGTGGCCCTCTTCATCGGCATCAGTGCAGGAGTGCTCTCGGCTGTCAAAAGTCGCAGCGTCATCGATTACGTGTCGATGCTGGTCGCCATTCTGGGCGTCTCCATGCCTGTGTTCTGGCTGGGAATCCTGATGATCATTTACGTGGCGCCTGCTCTTGGTTTGCCGCGAACCGGTTTTGACGATTCAAGTGCCTGGGCTGCCCTGAGATCGCTGGCGATGCCTGCATTTGCATTGGGACTCCTGTCCTCTGCCACCATTGCTCGCCTGAGCCGTTCTGCGATGTTGGACGTGATGACTCAGGATTATATTCGCACGGCACGTTCCAAGGGGGTCGGTGAAGCGAGCGTGGTCCTCAAGCATGGCATGCGCAACGCGGCGATTCCGATTGTCACCGTCGTCGGCAACTCCTTTGGATACCTGTTGGTGGGAGCGGTATTGACTGAAACGGTTTTCGCTCTTCCTGGATTGGGCCGCGAGGTGGTGGAAGCGATCAAGATGCGCGATCGGGAGTTGATCACCGGTGGCATCCTGTTGATGTCTTTCGTTTTCATCGGCGTCAATCTGCTGGTGGATCTTTCCTACGCCTGGTTCGACCCGAGGATTCGTGATGACCGCAGCTAGCACCATCGGAAAATCTCCGACTCAGATGGCCTTCAAGAGGCTGCGCAAGAACCTGCTCGCCATGCTGGGAGCCGCGGTGGTTCTGATCGTCGTCGTTCTCGCCTTCTTTCCGTCGTGGGTGGTTCCACACCATGCGGATGGATCGGGCCCTTACACCGCCGCGGAACAGTTCCGCAGTGCGGAGACATGGCAAAAGCCGCCGGGAATTCCCGGGCATCCCCTGGGAACCGATGAGTTGGGGCGCGACGTCTGGACGCGAATCGTTTATGGAGCAGGCATTTCACTCCGGGTAGGTCTGGTCGGTACTGCGGTGGCAGTTCTGATCGGCCTGATTCTGGGCAGCCTCGCCGGGTTCCGTGGGGGGCGTGTCGACATGGTGATCAGTCGCCTGACCGATACTTTCTTCGCCTTCCCCAGTCTTTTGCTCATGATTGGAATTCTTGCGGTCTTTGAAAAACCCAATGAGATGGTGATCTTCGCCGCATTGGGACTGGTCGGTTGGCCGGGAGTCGCAAGAATTGTACGGGGGCAGGTGATTTCTCTGCGGGGCAGTGAGTTTGTGCTGGGAGCCCGGGCTCTTGGTCAAACCGACACCAAAATACTTCTCGGGCATCTGTTGCCGAACTGCATGGGACCGGTAGTTGTGGTTTCAACCCTGATGATCGCCGGAAACATCCTGGCAGAGGCGGGGCTCTCTTTCCTCGGTATCGGTTTGCCCCCTCCGAATCCTTCCTGGGGACGGATGCTGGTCGACTCCAAAGAGTACTGGGTGGACATGCCGTGGATGGGCATCTTCCCAGGAGTTGCCATCATGTTCACCGTTCTCGGTTTCAACCTTTTGGGTGACGGTCTGCGGGATGCCTTCGATCCCAAGATGAAGGACTGACCTTCACCGTTGCTTCGGGTCGAGAATCTTGCGCAACTGGTCTCCCAGGAGATTCAACGCCAGCAGGGTCAAAGCCAAAGTGAGCGATGGATAGAGGATCAGCCACCACGCGGTTTGCACCGGATTCAGAACCTCAAAGGCATCCCGGGCGAGGGTTCCCCAGGAAACTGCGGGTGACTGGACACCCAATCCCAGGAAAGACAAAAACGCTTCAAAGAGCAGGACTCTGGGAACGATCAGGGTGACGGTCACGATGATGGTCGGCATCAGGTTGGGAAGGACCTCACGCCAGAGGATCCGCTTTTGCGGGACTCCGAGAGCGGTCGCAGCCAAAGCCCACTCCCGATGACGGAGGACACGGGTTTCCCCTCTCACGATCCTCGCCATGGGAGTCCAGTAGACCGCTCCGAGGATCACAAAGAAAACTCCCAACCCTCCTCCGGATGCTTCCAGTGCGGAACCTCGCAAAACACTGGCGACCAGAATCACCAGAAAAACGAGGGGGATCGAATCGACGAGATCCACAAAGCGCATCAGCCAATGGTCTCTGCGGTCACTGCCTCCACCGGAGATCAATCCATAACCGACACCCAGGATCAGTGCAGTCAGTGCTCCGGCAATTCCGCAGGCTATGGAGATACGTGTTCCCCTGAGGATTCTGCTGAAGAGGTCCCGTCCCAATGCGTCGGTTCCAAACCAGTGTTCCTGAGAAGGGGCATTCAGGGCGACGGTGGAATCGGTTTCATGGGACAGTTCCAGAGGCAGCAGTGGAAGAAAGAGAGCCGTCAGGGTGACGATGGCCAGCCAAAGAATGGCGACGAAAGTGAACGGGTCCTTGAACAAGGCTGAGAGTATGGTCTTGAGAGGTTTCATTCCTCGACCCTCGCTCTCGGATCGAGCCAACCCATCAACAGGTCACCGAGCAGGGTCAGGATCTGCAAGAGGATGGTGTAGAGGAGCACTGCGCCGAGAACGAGTGGGTAGTCCCTGTTCATTGCCCCCTGAATGAAGTGCATGCCAACCCCAGGGATTGCAAAGATCTGTTCGATGACCAGAGATCCGGTCAGCATCGCTGCGGCTGTGGGACCCAGGGTCGAAGTGACCGGTATGGAAGCAGGTCGCAGGCAGTGAAAGAGGAGAGTCCCCACCACACCTCGTCCCTTGGATCGGGCGGTTCTGGCGTAGTCTTCCTGTGAGGCCTCAATCAAACCACTTCGCAAGAGTCGTGCGACTTGAGCCGCAGGCGCAAGAGCGAGGCAGATGATGGGCAAGATTGCGGAGGCAGCGGTCGTCCAGCCAGCTGGAGGGAGCCATGGGAGCTGGAATGCGAGGAGCAGGATCAGCAATCCTGCAATCACGTAAAGGGGCAGGGATATCCCCATGGAAGCGAAGAGGGTGATCACCCTGTCGGGCCAGCGATCCTGTTGCCATGCCGCGATGACGCCGAGAATGGTTCCCAGAATTATTCCCAGGAGCAGCGCGAGCGTTCCCAGTAAAAAGGACGCAGGTATTCCCGCTGCAAGAATGGTGGAAACATCGTGATCCGGCTGTCGTAGTGAAGGGCCGGGATTCAGGGTCAGCCATGACCAACCCTGATCGAGATATTGTTGCCACAGTGGAGCGTCCAATTGGTAACGGGCTTCGATTGCTGCCTTCACTGCCTCGGGGGGATCTCTTTCAGCATCAAAAGGGCCGCCTGGGGCTGATCGGATCACGAGAAAGCTGATGGTGAAGACGGCCCAAATGGTGATCAGGGAAGCAACGCTGCGGCGCACGATCAACTGCATCATGGCGTGTCCCACTTCAGGGCACGGAGATCATGTTGGTCGAGGGGGTTTGCGAAAAAACCCTGTAGTGCTGGAGCGACCAGATTGCTGGATGTGGTCGACCACAGGGGCAGCACCGGACCACGGTCGAGGAGAATCCGTTCAGCCTCACGCCAGTGCCACATCCGTACGCCTGCATTTGCCGCGTTGCGAGCCTTCTCCACCATCTGGTCATATTCCTCGTCACTCCAGCCGGTTCGATTATTGGTGGCGGTAGATGTAAAGAGCTCCAGAAAGGTGGCAGGGTCAGGGAAATCTGCAATCCAACTGCTGCGACTGACGTCGTAGTCCAGGGAACGTTGAACTTGCAGAAATGAACGCCACTCCATGGAACGGATCCGGGTTTCGATTCCCAACTCCCTGGACCATGAAGACTGTAACCATTCCGCAACGAGTGCATGGGTCGAACCACTGGAGTGAAGGATTTCAAAGTCGGGGATCGGTCTTCCGGTGTTTGACCCCGGTGCCTTCCAGCCCGCCTCTTGCAGAAGTTTACGGGCCTGATCCGGATCGTAGCCCAGCGTTGCCCATTGGTTCACGGTGAGGTCGGCGGTCGGAACGGGGCTGTTGATTGTCGCAGCCATCCCCGAATAACCGGGGAGTGCGGATTCGGGTGCAAGGTTGCCTGCCTCCGCATGAGCAGCAAGGGCCGGTTCTGGCCAAGGGACAAAGCTCCATGCCGGTTGGAGATTTCCACCGAGGACTTCTTGGCACAATGCCTGTCGATCCAGTGTCAGGGACAATGCCTTGCGTATGGTTGGGTCATCGAGTGGAGGTTTCTGGAAGTTGAGTCGGTAGAAAGAGATCCCCAGATAGGGGTCCGTCCTCAGTGCTTCCTTCCAGAATGGATCCTTTTCCAGAAAAGGCATCAACAGGGGCGGAACACCCACCGCCCAATCGATGGATCCGTGGGCGAAAAGATTGACGAGTGTGTTTCCGGATTCGATGGCGAGAAAGTCTATGGTCTCCATGTGGACTCTGGAAGGACCCTGATAGTTCGGCGACTTGACCAGTCGGATGCGATCTCGCAGATCCCAGCGATCCAGCATCCATGGGCCATTGGTCGGAACCCCCAGTGCATTTCCATCTCTTCCCAGAGGGTGCACCGGCTGCAGGGGAGTCTGGGTGCAGAGAAAGGGGAGCCATGGCAGTGGCCGACTGAGTTCGACGACCAGGGTCCAGGGGTCGGGAGTTTGGATTCCCACTTCTTCCCTGGTTCCTTCTCCGTTACGCCATTCCCGGGCGCCGCTCACGGCATCCAGGAGGTCTCCGTAGGGAGCTCCCCGGAGCGGGTCGATGAGGTCGAGCCATGAGCGACGAAAATCGGTCGCATCGAGGGGATCGCCGTTGGACCAAAGAAGTCCCTTTTGAATCCTGAAGGTCCAGGTTTTGCCATCTTTGGAGACTTGCCAGGAGTGGGCACAGGCGGGGATCGGGTCCAGAGTTTGAGGGTCAAGGAGCAGTAACCCCTCGTGGAGAGCCCGAATGATCCGACCCTCAGGGATGCCACTGGCCCGGTGAGGGTGCAGGGATCCGGGATCAGTTCCATTACCGATGACCAGATCTGCCCGATCCGGCAAATCGGGGAATGACGCCATGAAAAGGCCCAGAATCACGATTCCGCCGAGGAGCCATCCTGACCCTGACAGGAAGGATTGTCCGATATTTCTGACCTGGTTTGTTGGCATCAGACCCCTTCCCGGTGAAATCATGATCTCCCGTCCCTGATTCGGCAAGACCAAGCCCCGTCTTTGCTTGCCGCAGGAGAGGGCGATCGGTATCCTGTTTCATTGATCAGGAGGTCCCTCTGTTGGAATCAGGGGATTTCCGGGCTGGTGTCTTGGGAAGGGGGGCGTCACAGCGCTCTTTTCCTCATCCGGGAGTGTTCTCCGGAACCTGTCGCGAACACCAGCCGTCCAATTCCAGAGTTGCAGAGAGAGAAGACAGACATGTCGATTCACAAGTCCTTGAAGACCGGCAGCGGTATCGGGGGAACCCGAAACGTTCTGACCCGTTACGAGCGCATCCTCCAGATGGAATCGGAAGGTCGATTCAACGAGGAGGAGCACAGTCCCATCGGTCTGCCGAAGACCCGCGTTCTCAAAGTGAAGAAGCGTGCCAAGAAGAAGAAGGAAAAGGACAAGGACAAGGAAGAAGCCTGATCCAGGCCCTGTCTCGCCTTTTCACCCCTTACAAATCTCTTCGCTGACTTTGCCTCAGGCGGGTTGAACCCGCCTGAGAAGCCCGCACCCGAAATCGTTCGGAGGTTCGCCATGTGGAATTCCGGTCTGTCCAAAGCCTGTCTGGCCCTGTCGGTTCTGATCCTGTTCATGGGTTTTGCATCCCCGCTTGCACTGGCGGATTACAGCACAGTAGAGATCGATGGTCGCACCTGGACCACCAACGACAATTTCGAGCCCATCGGAAGTCCCGATGCCGTCCATGGTGGGGAGCTGCGAACCAATATCCCCAACTTTCTGCCGACGTTGCGTCGCGATGGTCCGAACTCAAATTTGACGACCATCACCGATATCTACTCACTGACCCATGAATTCCTGCTTTCGATTCACCCGGAAACTCTGGAGTGGCTGCCGCGATTGGCCTCTCACTGGATCATTGAGGAAAAAGAGGATCATCAGGTCTTCTGGTACCGCATCGACGAGCGCGCCCGTTATTCGGACGGGACTCCCGTCACCGCAGATGACGTCGTCGCTTCTTACGAGCATATCGTCGATCCAGATATCAAGGATCCGATGAGTGCCAACCTCTACACCGAGTACTACGAAAAGCCGATCGCACACGACGATCGTGTGGTCTCCGTGAAAACCAAGAAGAAAGCCTGGAGAACCTTCCTCTACTTCTCCGCAAGCTTGGCGATCTATCCTGCAAAGCAGATCCGAATTCCCGGAGATGTCTATCTCGATGAGTTTAACTGGAAGATGATTCCGGGTTCGGGGCCTTACGAATTGCGTGAGGACAGCATTCAGCAGGAAATCTCAGTGACCCTTTACCGCCGTGATGACTGGTGGGGTCGTGAAACCCGGACTTCCAACGGCATGTACAACTTCGACAAGATCCAGTTGATCGTCGTCCGCGACCGGGAACTTGCCTTTGAAAAGTTCAAGGCAGGGGAGCTGGATTACTACGTCGTTCTGAGAGCTCAGCGTTGGGCTGAGGAAACCGGATTTGAAGCGATCCAGAAAGGCTGGATACAAAAGCGCAAGGTCTACAACGAGCAGCCCCAGTCCTTCTCGGGTTACATGCTCAACATGCGCGAATGGCCCTTTGATGACAAGAATGTCCGCATGGCCTTCTGTTACGGTTACGACCGTGAAACCCTCTTCGAAAAGCTCTTCTTTAACCAGTATGAGTACCTCGACAGTTACTACCCAGGCAGTCGCTGGGGTAACCCCAAGAATCGCAAGGTGCGTTACAACCCGCGTAGGGCAGAGCGTTTTCTCGACCGAGCGGGGTATACACAGCGAGATGCCAATGGAATCCGGGTTCATGAGGAAACGGGCAAGGCCCTTTCGTTCACTCTCGAGTACGGATTTGCATCGTCAACGAGGATCCATCAGGTCGTGGCCGAAGGGCTGCGCAAGCTCGGCATTGAAATGAAGCTGGAGCTGATGGACTACAACGCCCTGATGAAAAAAATCAGCGAGCGACAGTTTGTTCTTCATTCGCAGGCGTGGAGAGGGATCCTTTTTCCCAATCCTCTGACTTCCTGGAAGAGTGATCTGGCCAACGAGCCCTACAACAACAACATTTCCGGTTTTGCCAGCGAAGAGGTCGACCGCCTGATGGAGCAGTACGACAAAAGCTTCGATATTGAAGAGCAGACCCGGATCATGCAGGAGATCGACGGTTTGATCTTCAAGGAGCACCCGGTGGCTCTCAGTTGGTATGCACCGTTTGAGAGAATCCTGTCGTGGAATCGATTCGGTGTTCCTGAAAAGGTGCTCAGTCGAACCGGCGACTCGAACAATATCTGGAGCATGTGGTGGACCACTCCTGAGATGCAGGAGAAGTTGACGCAGGCCAGGGAGAAGAATGAGTCCCTTCCACTGATTCCTGACGTGATTGATCCCTGGGGGGTCAAGGAGCGCATGGAGTCCCCTGAAAAGGCGTCAGAGTAATCGTGGAATCCCCGATAACTTCCTTTGCCGGTCCAGACGGTTGCCGTGAAAGTGGTCTTTCATGAGCGGTATGTGGACCTATTTTGCCCGCCGTCTGCTTCTGGTGCCGATCACCTTCCTCGTCATCACTTTTATGGTCTATGCGGTTCTTCGCGTGACTCCGGGTGGACCCATCGAGCAGCTGGAAAACCAGATGCGCGCCGCGGCAGCCCAGGAGGGTGGCGGAGGTGGTGGAGGTCTCGGTGGAACCGATGTCGGTCTCGATGAAAAAGCCCGGGAAGAACTCCGTGCCTACTACAATCTCGACCAGCCGATTCCAATTGCCTACATGCAGTGGCTGGGAGTTTATCCTCGCAAGGATCGAACTCCGGTCACGCTGAAAGAGCGGGAAGCCGATCCCGAATTCTGGAATCGGGTCGAAGTGGCCTGGGTCAATTTTCGGGAAACTGAAAAAGCCTACGACAGCGCGCTGCAGAAATCCGCTGCGGAATTCCGTGGTGCCACCCTGCTGGTAGAGGCGAATGAGGCCCTGCCCGGTGAAGAAGCCTTTTTCCAGCGGGCCGGGGAATTGCTTTCCGAAGGTCTGACCTCAAGGCCAGCCCTGAAGCAGCTCCTGGATTCCAAAGGCTGGCAACTGAGTGGTACCCGTTTCATGCGGCCTGTCACGGAAGCTGAGTTGGCTGAGAATTCGGGCTGGGCTGCACTGGTCCGTCTTGCCTCAGATAAAGATCAGGCTTTCGAAAACCTTGGCAGCATCCTTGCCGAACAAAACAAGGAAGCGAGTCGAAGGGGGTCCTACTACAACGTTCAGGTGGGCTTCAGTGGCATTCTTCAGGGGGACTTCGGTCGCTCCTTCACTTACAACGAAGATGCTCTCGACGTGATTACGCAGAAATTTCCCATCTCCATCTACTTCGGACTGATCGGGTATCTGGCAACCTGGCTGATCTGTATTCCGCTGGGAATCGGTAAAGCTGTGCACCACCGCGGCCTCTTCGATACGAGCACCAGTGTTCTGGTCTTCCTCGGTTACGCGACTCCCGGATTTGTGGCCTGCCTTCTGCTGCTGGTCCTTTTGGGAGGTGGAACCTACTGGAACGTGGTTCCGCTGGGTGGATTCCGTTCCGAAGGTTGGGATCTCTGGTGGCAGCAAGGTGAATACTGGCGCTGCATCAAGGATCAGGTGCATCACACGCTGGTGCCCATGTTTGGTTATCTGGTGGGTTCCTTCGCCAGCATGACTGTTCTGATGAAGAATTCGCTTCTGGAAAACTTCGGTGCCGATTACGTACGCACCGCATTTGCCAAGGGGTTGCCGGAGGGGCGGGTGATTTACGTCCATGCCCTGCGCAATTCACTGATTCCCATCACCGCAGGAATCGGTCACTTCCTTGGGATCATCTTTGCCGGCTCTTTCCTGATCGAAAAGGTCTGTAACATCCCTGGAATGGGTCTGTTGGGTTATGAGTCCATCATTCGCCGGGATTATCCGATCATTCTGGCAACACTGGTTTTTGGAGTCTTGATTCGCCTCACCGGGAACATCCTCAGTGATTTCATTTGGGCTGCTATCGATCCGCGGATCCGGTTCAAGTAGGGGGGGCGATGAAGTTCTTGCTGGTCCTCCTGGTTTTGGTTGCCGGTGTCTGGTTTACCCAGAAGGGAATCCCATGGATTTTCAAAGGGGTATTGCGACTGGCAGGCATTCGGTGGAAATCGAGCCCGCTTGCCGAGAAAAGAATCCGTCGCTTCAAGTCGATCCGACGCGGATATTACTCCTTTGTCATCATTACCAGCCTCTTCACCACATCTCTTTTTCTGGAAGTGCTCGTCAATGACAAGCCGGTGATGATCCGTTACGGCGACCAAGTGGCCTATCCAGCGGTCAGGGATTTGACCAATACCTGGTGTTTCTTCATGGAAGGTCCGTTGACCACCTTCGATCGTTCCGAAGATTTCGGAATCCCGGGTCAAGGCCCCCTCGACTACACCGAATTTGCCCGCCTGGTGGAAAACCCCAAAGCCGCATTTGGTCCCATCGTCGAGAAGCAGAAGTCTGAAATCTCCGAATTGGAAATGGAGATTGAAGATGTGCGCATGGAAATTGAAGAATACGAGGCGGACGGAGAAGAGCCGGAAGAGTGGCTGGTGGAGGATCTTGCCGCTGCAGAGAAACAAGTGGTTCAGCTTCGTGACGGCCTCAAGCAGTTGGCTTCCATCGAAAAGGTGTTTTTGGATGGGGGCGCCGGAGTGGTTTGGCCCCTGTACCGTCATGGCCCTTACAAGAACCGCCTCGACCTGCCAGGGACCGCACCCCATGATCCTTCGCTGTACATCCCGGGCCTGACGCCCGCGCGTCAGAGTGCCATGCTGGGCGAGCAAGTCGACATGGAATATGGCGGTCGTCTGGGTATGCGTATCACTGCGGGCAGTGACTCGGACAATCAGAGCCCCCTTTCAGCAGATACGAAGTTCTACGCCCTGAAACCCACCACCGATTCCGGGCCTGTAGAGGTTTCTGGAATCGTGATCGTGCGAAAAGTTTCGGAAGATGGTTTCTCGGGTGAAGTCGAAATCCTTTCGATCACTCCGGGAGAAACTCTGACCGCAGGACTGGAGCTGTCCACGAGATTCCTTGAAACCTGGGAAGCGCCTCTGGGAACGAGCGATGCCGGAATCGACGTGCTGCCTCTGCTTGCTTACGGATTCCGGGTCAGCGTCGGTTTCTCCCTGATGGTGCTCGTCGCCGGCTACATCGTCGGGATTTTGGCGGGGGCCATCATGGGTTACTACGGTGGCTGGACCGACATTCTCCTGCAGCGATTCATTGAGATCTGGGGATCGGTTCCGTTCCTGTTCCTGATCATGATCGTCGCCAGCATCGTCGATCCCGGCTTCTGGGTTCTGGTGATCTTCCTGGTGATTCTGAGATCGTGGATGGCGATCACGTACCAGATTAGGGGTGAGTTCTATCGGGAGAAAGCACGGGACTACGTGCAGGCGGCCATTGGAAGTGGCGTCAGCGACATGACGGTCATGATGCGCCACATTTTGCCCAACTCGATGGTACCGGTGATTTCCCGGGCACCCTTCTCATTTGTGAATTACATCAGCTCGCTGGTTTCCCTCGATTTCCTCGGGTTTGGATTGCCACCGACCGATCCTTCCTGGGGAAGATTGCTCAATCAGGGCTTCCAGTTCCTGACTACATCGCCGCATCTGGTTTTCTTGCCGGTTTTGGCGATGGCGACAACCCTGTTCCTCGTCGTCCTCATCGGCGAGGCCGTGCGTGAAGCCTTTGATCCCAAAGTCTTCTCGAGGCTGAGGTGATGGCGATGGCGGACAAGAACAGGAAAACCGACTCCCAACAGGAACCGCTGGTCAGTGTCAGAGACCTGCACACCGACTTCACGGTGGAGGGCAAAACTGCCCAGGCGGTCGATGGGGTCAGCTTTGATATCATGCCAGGAGAAGTTCTGGGCCTGGTGGGTGAATCCGGGTGTGGAAAATCGGTCACCGCCTTGAGCCTTCTCAAATTGATTCCCGATCCTCCCGGAAAAATCCGCAAAGGGTCGGCGATCTTCCGTGGACGCGACCTTTTGGCGATGGACTACGACGAAATGCGCAAGATCCGCGGTAATGAAATCGCCATGATCTTCCAGGAGCCGATGACCGCATTGAATCCCGTCTTCACCATCGGTTTTCAAATGCGCGAGGCGATTCAGCACCACATCGGAGCCAGTAAAGAAGAAGCGAACAACCGCGCCGTCGAGATGCTGGAAAAGGTCGGGATCCCCGATGCCCGGGCTCGACTCGATAACTACCCGCATCAATTCTCCGGTGGAATGCGTCAAAGGGTGATGATCGCCATGGCTCTTTCCCTGCAGCCGGCATTGTTGATTGCGGATGAACCGACGACCGCACTGGACGTGACGATTCAGGCACAGATCCTCGATCTGATGCTGGAGATGAAATCACAGCAGGAAGGTGCGTCGATCCTTTTGATTACCCATGATCTGGCAGTGGTGGCTGAGACCTGTGATCGCGTCGTCGTCATGTACGGCGGCAAGATTCAGGAAGTGGCTCCGGTGCGGGAGTTGTTCCGCAACCCTCTGCATCCCTACACCCAGGGACTGCTTCGAAGCCTGCCTCGACCCGAGTTGGATGAGCAGCAGGATGAACTGGAGACGATTCCCGGAATCGTGCCGAGCATCTTTGACTGGCCTCCCGGTTGCCGATTCTCGACCCGCTGTCCCTTTGTGGAGGATCGCTGCCGCCAGGAAGTTCCCGAATTGAGGGAAATGGGGGATGGCCATTGGGTTCGCTGTCATGTGGCAGAATCCACGAAGGGGGGCTCGGCATGAGCGACGATTCAAAGCCCACCCATAAAAATGAAACGATCCTGGAGCTGGAAGACCTGCGGGTCTGGTTCCCGGTACACGGAGGAATCCTTTCGCGTCACGTGGGTGATGTCAAAGCGGTCGATGGGATCTCACTGAAAGTTCATGCCGGTGAAACACTGGGAGTCGTCGGTGAGTCCGGTTGTGGCAAGAGTACTCTCGGCAAAGCGATCATGGGTCTGGTGCCGGTGACTTCGGGCAAGATCCACTTCGCCAGCGAACGCGGAAATGTTGAGCTGAGCGGACTGGGCCGCAGGGATTACCGGCCCTACCGAAGCGAAATCCAAATGGTCTATCAGGACCCTTTTTCTTCCCTGAATCCCCGCCTTTCAGTGCAGGAAATTGTCGAAGAGCCGCTGCGAGTTCACCAAAAGCAGCTCGATGCGGAACAAAGGCGGCTTCGGGTGGAAGAATTGCTCGAAAAGGTCGGTCTTCGTCGTGAACAGGCGGAACGCTATCCGCATGAGTTCTCCGGTGGTCAACGCCAAAGAATCGGCATTGCCCGGTCTCTGGCGACGAATCCCCGGGTCATCATCGCCGATGAGCCGGTCAGCGCGCTCGATGTTTCGATTCAGGCCCAGGTGATCAATCTCATGCGCGAACTGCAGCGGGATCTGGATCTGACCATTGTCTTCATTGCCCATGATATTTCAGTGGTTCAACACGTTTCAGACCGGGTGGCCGTCATGTATTTGGGCAACCTGGCTGAGGTCGGCAAAACCGAAGAGATCTTCGCGAACCCGACGCACCCGTACACAAGGGCGTTGTTGAGTGCGGTGCCGAGACCGGATCCCGACCTGAAACGGGAAAAAAGGTGGGTTCTCGAGGGCGATGTGCCCAGTCCGATGGCGAAGCCCAGTGGTTGTGGTTTCAGGACCCGGTGTCCCATCGCTCAAGATTTTTGCGCCGAAGAGGTCCCGACTATGGAGAGGGTCAGCGATCACCATGCGGCGGCCTGTCCCTGCGCAGATCGCTTCGACGAACTGATCCAGGAACGTCAGCCGAAAGGCTGATTCTTGGGGATACCCCTCCCGGGCCCCCTTCTGTCGGCTCTCTCATAAGATCTATTATCGGAACGTGTTGATGCGACGTGGTGTCTTTCTGCCCCGCTTCCGGTTCGCTCTTCAGGGTTCCTCAGTAGATGACCGGATAGTTGTCGCGGACTCTTTCCTGCCGAATCTCGCGGACCATTTCGATCGCAGTATGAAGACTGACTTCGATTCCATAGAGGTGTTGAGCCTGCAGGCAGGCCTGGGAAGCAAAGAAGTCGAAACCACTCCAGACCTCGATACCCTGAGACTGTTTCAGGGTCTTCTCGAAGGCGGTCTCTCCCCGGGAGTAATCCATCTCCAGTGCCGCTTCTCCCTGGAACAGTTCCAGGGGCCACGGCCAATCCAGAGATTCTTCGGCATCCGAGCCGGTGGCATTGATTAGCAGGTCTGCCGCTGCGATTTCAGCTGGTTGGTCGCTGATGGTGAATCGATCATAGGAAAGTCCGCTTTCATGCCGTGTTCCCGGGCGACAATGGAGAACCACTTCCATATTTTGCTCTGCGAAGGTGGTTGCGACAGATTGGGCAGCTCCACCACGACCCAATATGGCTACCCTCTTCCCTTGAAGCGCTTCCCGGCCACCGAGGCTCACTTCAAATAATGCCAGTGCACCGGGACCATCCGTCGAGGTCCCCCGGTAGATTCCCTCATGGTGAACCAGGGTGTTCCATGCGGAATGAAGTTCGCAATTGGAGTGAATCCCGTCACCGGCCTGCCGGGCCCATTGCTTGTGAGGAGCGGTGATGGCCAAACCCTGAATCGGTTTGAATCCGGATTCAATCCACGCCTGCAGATCAGTTTCAGGGTTGTCTGTTGACCATGGATAAAATCTCGCCGCGATTCCCTTCTCAGCAAAGAGTCGATTGTGCCAATCGGGTGAAAGACTGTGGCGAACATCCCGACCAAAGATCAGGTAGCGATTCAGATCAGATCCGGGGTTTTGCCAACGGTACCTCTGGGCCAGTTCGCTTCTCTTCGGAAGTCCCGGAATCGTACTCCCGGTATTGTCGCTGTTGAGGTAGCCCCAGGGCTGCCCCGACTCCATCGCCCACAATCGATCAGAGTGATTGAAACGGCTCATGGCAAAGGCAACACAGGGAAAATCACTTTTCGCGGCTTCGAGAAGAACTTCCAGCCTTCGCTTGAGAGGCGTCGTTTCTGGCAGCACAACTTTGGCCGCGCAGGCTCCGCGTTCACGGGCTTCCTGAATGACGGTGTGGACCACATCCGCGGAGTCTTCTTCAAGGTGTCTGGATAGAATCCATGGGATGCCCTCTACCGGCGGCGCGTCTTTCAGGGAGTCGACGTCCAGCCATGTCGCAGGGCGTTGGCAGAGTCGGTTTCTAAGGCTGCTTCGTGCTCCGGATTCCGGGGAAATGGCCCCGTCACGATCGGTGACGATGACTGGGCCCAGATCCTCAGGCAGGCGGTCGGGAAGGTCCCCTTTCCACAAGTCGAGGCGGAGTTCATGGCCTCCGGGCGATTCGGAGGTCCCTGAAGCCCCTCCGGCCGTCTCAGGAAGTGAATCCCGGACGACGAACCAGCCTTTGGGGACTGTGTTCATGGAGCTCCTTTTTACCGGATTACAGGCCACGATTGGCCAGATTGGGGAAATGGGACTGGATGACGACTCGTTGGCAGATATGATGGGGACAAGTTGATCAGGACATCAACCACGATCAACCGAGATCTCTCCCCTGCTATCCCGGTTTGCAGTTCGGCGAAGGCCGAAATTTCATTCAAGTCATATCGACACGTGGATACAGGGCACGATCCCCCCGGAAACACAAGATCAGGATCTAATTTGGCCCAAATCGCATCGACGTGCTCTTGGGCAAAACTTGTGGGCCCTGAATTGATTCCGGTGGTGATGACCAGGGTCACAAAAGACGTGGCGGGCGATCAGGGGTGCTCATTTCAGAATCAAATTTGTGGCCTTCTGCGATGTTTCTGCTTTTTTGCAGGCTTTGAATCAAGGGCCAGAATCTCCCGGCAAGGGCCGTTCATAAGATCAGAACCGTTTCTTGGCCAGGCTTTGAGATACAAGGAGAACCTGTGAATCAGGAGAACTCTTCCAGAAATTCAAGTTCACGATCCGGCAGCGGCGGAAGTGGTGGCGGCGGAAAACGTCGTCGTCCAACCCGTGGGCGCGGACGCAGTTCCGGATCCGAGGGCGGTCGTTCCCAGGGTGGCGGACGCTCACAGGGTGGCGGCAGGTCACAGGGTGGCCGTCGCGGAGGAGGCCAGCAGCGAAGGTCCCATGGACGCAATCGCCGTGAAGTCAGCAATGAAGGCAATGCAAACTTCAACTCCTCAAGAACACCTGCAGTTCATATTCCGGAAGGAACCCGTGTTCGAGGCATTCTGGAAGTGGGCAACCAGGGATTCGGTTTCCTGAGATCGGTCGAAAAGTCCTTCAGGGTTCAACCTGAGGACATCCATGTGGGCAAGAATCTGGTACAGAAATTTGGCCTGAGAACCGGTCATTACATGGTCGGCATGGTCGGTGGTTCCGCAGGGCGCGGCCGCGGTCCCAGTCTCGGAAAAATTGAATCTGTGGACGGTGATCCACCGGAGTTGGTACGCAAGCGCACACCCTACAAGGAGATGACCAGTATCGATCCGTCCGAGCGCTTCATGCTCGGTGAAACCGGGGATATCTCCATGCGTTTGGCGGATCTGATCTCGCCCATCGGCAAGGGCCAGAGAGCACTGATTGTGGCTCCCCCCCGAACCGGAAAAACGGTTCTGCTGCAGAAGATGGCCCAGTCCATCACGGAGACCCATCCGGACACGATGGTTGTCGCTTTGCTGGTCGACGAACGGCCTGAAGAGGTGACCGATTGGAAGCGATCGGTCAAAGCAGAGGTCTATGCCTCATCCAGTGACGAGACATCAAAGAGTCATGTCCGTGTCTCTGAAATTGTTCTTCAAAGATGTCAGCGCCTTCTCGAGGCCAAGTGCGACGTCGTTCTTTTGATGGATTCCCTGACCCGTCTGGGACGAGCCTACAACCTTGAAACCGCTCACAGTGGTCGAACCCTTTCCGGGGGTGTCGACGCCAAAACTCTGGAGAAGCCGAAGGCGATCTTCGGTGCTGCCAGAAACGTGGAGGGTGGCGGCAGTCTGACGATCATCGCTACAGCTTTGATAGAAACCGGTAGCCGTATGGACGAGGTGATCTTCGAGGAGTTCAAGGGCACCGGAAATATGGAACTGGTTCTTTCGCGAAAGCTGGCGGACCAGAGAGTCTTCCCGGCGATCGATGTGACCCTTTCAGGAACCCGTAAAGAGGAGAAACTTTATTCCTCTGAGGAGATCGACCAGATCTGGAAGTTGCGGAGAGTCCTGACCAGCGTCAACCCCATCGAGGGAATGGAGCTGCTGAGTCAGAGAGTCGGCGCGTTCCAGGATAACAAGGAGTTCCTGCACTCATTGGGTGGTTGATACTTCCCTGCGAATCGCCCAAGTCTCAGGGGCAGCCGGGGTGAGCAGCCTCTCGTCGATGAGATCGAAGTGAATCCCGAAGCGACCGATGGGCATTCTCGCCGTTTGTTGGTGAAGGTCAGATCCTCCGCATTTTTCCAAACCGAAGTTCTCCTGGAATTCCCGTGCCTGTCGCCGGTGTGGCGCGCGCAGGTTTTTGTAGAGGGATTCGATTCCATCGAGACCGCACTTCAGCAACAGGTCACCATATTCTTCGAGGTGTTGCGATTGAGGGTGAGCCCAATAGTTCAAGCCCCCCATTTCATGGACTTGTGAGAAGGCCTCTTCCACCCGCAGGCGGGTTCGACGAAACGGGATTTTTCCAAGCCATTGGCGAAAGGCCTGATTGGGCGATGAGCAGAGCCCGCTCCTGACGAGAGCCCGGGCAACATGGGATCTGCAAGGCGTTGAGTCGCCCACCTCTGCTTCCAAATCTTTCCACAGTAATCCCAGGCCCGATTCCCGCAGTTTGTGGACCCCTTCAAGGACGCGTTCACGGCGGTCCTCCTCGAGGTCTTTGGACCAATCAGCGATCTCTTCAGTCAATCCGTCAGGGAAATAGGCGAGCATGTGCAGGTCGTGGTCTCCCACCTGACAGGTCATTTCAATACCAGGGAGCAGCTTGAGATCCTTCGGGAGTGTCCAGTCGCTGAGGTAGGCTCCCATGGTGTCATGGTCGCAGATGGAGATCAGGTCGAGCCCGAGTGCTGCATCGTCGAGGATCTCCTGCATCGAATGACGACCATCGCTGTGAATCGTGTGAACGTGCAGGTCTGCCCTGCGTTTATCAGTTGAGGCAACAGAAGTAGTTGGAATCATGTGGTCGAAAGAACTTTCAGGGAGTCCTGAATTCTCTCAATACAACGGTCTTTTCCTAGCACGCTGACCACCTCAAGAAGGTCTGGCGAATCCTTGCGTGACGTTAACGCAAATCGAAGCGGCATGAACAGGAAGGGCTTTTTCCAGCCCCCCTCTTCAAGGACAGAATCCAGGCATGGCCCAATCGTATCGGCAGAGAAATCCTCGAGGCCCTTCAGAGCCTCGGCTGCAGCGGAAAGCGCAGCGATCGAAGTGTCCCTGTCGCTCTTCTTGGGGATCAGGTCCTCTACGGGTGGCGGAGCCGGTTGGCTGAAGAACCATGACGTTTTGTCAGTAAATTCGGAGAGGAGTGTCAGTCGCTCGATGACCAAGGGAAGGATTTCGAGGGCTCGGGATTGATCGACCCCTTCTGGGAGAAACCTCTCTGATTCGAGACGTTGTGCCAATTCGGTTAAAGGCATCTGGCGGATGTGCATGCCGTTCAGCCAGTCGAGTTTGGTCATGTCAAAGATCGGTGCTCCCGTGGAGAGAGATTCGACGCGGAAGTTGTCCTCAAAGGACTTCATGTCGAAAACTTCATTCTCGTCCTCGGGTGACCAGCCCATGAGAGCCAGGAAGTTGAGCAGCGCTTCGGGCAGGTATCCTTGCTGTCTGAACCAGTCGAGGCTGACCGGATTTTTTCGCTTGGAGATCTTTGACTTGTCAGCATTGCGCAGCAGGGAAACGTGAAGGAATCGCGGCAAGGGTTCACCGAGGGCGTTGTAGAGGATCACGTGCTTAGGGGTGGAGACGAGCCATTCCTCAGCGCGGATCACATCCGTAATACCAAAGGCGATGTCATCGGCGACGTTGGCGAGGTGGTAAGTGGGGAAACCGTCCGATTTGATAAGAATCTGGTCGTCGATCTCGGAATTGGCGACCCGTATTTCGCCACGGAGAGCGTCCTCAAAAACGGTTTCTCCCTCAGACGGAACCTTCAGTCTGATCACGTGGGTTTCACCCGCTTCAATTCTTTTGCGTGCTTCCTCCCGGTTGATTTCACGACAGAATCCGTCGTAGCCGAGCCTCTCCTTGGCAGCCTTTTGGTGCTCTCGAAGGTCTGCGATACGCTCTTCTGTGCAAAAGCACGGGTAAGCGTCCCCGGAATCGATGAGCTTATCGACGCATTGGCGATAATGGTCAAGACGCTCACTCTGGCGATAGGGTTGATGGGGGCCCCCATCGTCGGGGCCCTCGTCCCAATCAAGGCCGAGCCAGCGCAGTGCCGTAAAAATCTGTCCCTCACTGGTGCTTTGGTAGCGACTGCGATCGGTATCGTCGATGCGAAGGATGAATTGGCCTCCACCCTGACGGGCGTGGGTTCGATTGAAGAGTGCCACGTAAGCAGTTCCCACATGAGGATCTCCGGTCGGGCTGGGAGCGATGCGAACCCGGGGGGTTGGCTGGGGACTCATGATTGATCTCCTCCGGTAGGCACCGGGTTATTTTCGGCAAGAAGAGCCTGAACCCAGCGACCAAAATGATCCATTTCCAAATTCAACAGATCCCCCTCTTTTCTGTCAGAAAAGGCCGTGACTTCGAGAGTGTGTGGGATCAGAGCAATGGTGAAACGGTCCAGTTCGCTGTCGACGACCGTCAGGCTGACTCCGTCCAAAGTGATCGACCCCTTGGGAACTGTTCGAACCACCGAGGAGTCTTCCACTGAAACGGTCCAGATGACTTCGCCATCGCCGGTATCGATCCGCTCCAGAGTGCCGAGGGTGTCGACGTGTCCAGTGACGTAGTGTCCCCCGAGCCTGTCCCCCACCCGCAGCGCCCTTTCAAGGTGGACGCCTTCGCCCGGGTTTCTCTGACCGAGGCTGGTTTTCCGGAGAGTTTCGTGAATGACGTCGAAGATCAGGGTTTCCCCCTCTTCGACCAGAGTCAGGCATGCTCCATTGACGGCGATGCTCTCACCTCGCAGAAGGTCATTCCAGGGGGCCAGATCGCCGTTGATGGCGGAAACGGCCTGTTTTTCAAGGTGGAGCCGGATACCCTCACTGGAGGGCTCCAGAGCAGCAATTTTGTGGGTTCGTTCGACCAGACCTGTGAACAACGGGCCTCCTTCAGAAAAAATGCTACGGGAGAGGCTTAGAAATCGCTACCGATCCGCAGGCGAGGTCGGCCCCCGGGGCCAAAAAATGGTGGAATATGCATCTGTGGCCTTTCTTGACCACTGTAATGGGCAAGGCTATGATGCGGCCTTGGTTCCGGAAACGGGACTCCCCATTTGATTTGAAATTCGCGCCAGCAGATCTGTTTTGAACCGAGCTGTTTCGTGGATAATGTGAACTTGCGAGGTCGGAAGACTGCTTCCGGAGATACTCCTGAGGTGCCCTTCTGACAGCTTTGCAAACGGCCTGGAGGCCGTTTGGACACTTGAAATTATGACGAGATCATCTTGGCTTGTGGTTGGGTCCACGAATGGATTCATGGCCGCGTCTCGGGGAGACGAAAGATGATCGCTGATTTGTCTTGGTTCGAGTGAAGTGCTGACAGGAAAGACGACAGCGTGGGGCTGTCCGTTGATTCTTTCAGACCGATCTTGACCGGAAGGAACTGGAGAAGAGATGAGCGGGCTCGCCAAGTTTTTCGTGGTGATCAATCTCGTCCTGGCACTCTTTTTTCTCGGAGTGAGTGCGACCCTCTTTAAGACCCAGAAGAACTGGAAAGAGGTCGCTCAGGATGCGGAGCAGAAGTATTCAGAAAGCCTGGATGTGGCAGAAGCCATGAAGAGCCAGCTCGATGGCACGATCCTGCAGAAGCAGGCGAACATCGATTCCCTTGAGCGGGAGAAGGAGCAGCTGGGCACTCAGGTGACCACTCTTCAAAACGAGAATGGCGATCTTCGCAAGGACAAGGCCAGTCTTGGAACCAAGATCAGCGATCTTGAATCCCGTATCGCTCAAAAGGACACTCACCTTCAGGACAAGGACAGCAACATTGCCCGTCTTGAAGAAGAGATCAGCAAGCTCAACGATGAGGCCCAGGAGGCTTCCAACGCCAAGAAAGTCGCTGAGAGCCTGCGCAACCGTGCGCTCCTCGATAAAGAGCAGTTGAGCCAGGAAAATGAAGCGCTGAACAAGGAATTGACCGCCCTGCGCGCTGATTTCGACGATCAGAAGCTTCTGATTACCCGCATCGTCGACTCCGGAGTTCGCCTTCCCGATATCGGTGTCGCCACCGCTCCTCCCATCGACGGGATGGTCGTGGGTGTCGAAGAGGGTGTCGTGGTTCTTTCCGTGGGCAAGGACGATGGCGTTGAAGTGGGCTATGAGTTCACCATTTACGACGGGAACACCTTCATCGGCAAAGTCCAGGTGACCAAGGTTCTCGACGATATGGCCGGTTGCACGATTCTCTTTGAGGAATCCGGTCGCAAAATCAGTGACGGCAACAAGGCCTCCACTCGTTTGACCAGCTGAAAAAGGGGGATCGCATGTATGACCAGCCGATCGTAGAGCGCAAGGATTCAAGCCCCCTGGGAACCAGTTTGCTGGGAGTGGCTGCATTCTGCCTGATTTTCGCTTCTGTGCTTCTTTGCATGAGCCTCAAGGAGTTCTCTGTTGCAGGGGCCACCCCCACTGAGAGTGCCAAAAAGTGGGAGCGAGAATTGAAGAAAACCCAGACCCGGGCGGACAAGCTTTTCGCCGACGTGGAGATGGAAGAATAGTTTCCACTTCAATTTTCTGAGTGATAAGTGGTGTGGTCCCGATTCGGGACCGCACCATTTTTCTTGGGGTGGACGCTTTTACGGAGTCGGAATCCTGCTTAATATGACGGAACTGCAGGATCCGCTGGTGTAATCCGGGATTCAGGATTCGCATTCAGACGCCCCTACTTCATTTCAGGGGCGCGCCGCAGGGGAATGACACGTCTTTTAACAGATGTGGTGATGAGAAGAGGGAATGTGGTGTTACGCATCGCAAACAATTTACTGAACAGGGTTGTGGGTAAATTTTCCACCGACCTTGGTATCGATCTGGGAACTGCCAATACTCTGGTCTGCGTCAGTGGTCAGGGAGTGGTCGTCAGTGAACCATCCGTAGTCGCCGTCAAGGCGGGAACCAACCAGGTGTTGCTGGATGGTGAAGCGGTCGGCCGCGTGGCCAAGGAGATGCTCGGCCGAACACCCAATTCGATTGAAGCGATTCGCCCCCTTCAGGATGGAGTGATCGCTGATTTTGAAATCACCGAAGCGATGCTCAAGTACTTCATCAATCGTGTGAATGAGAACTCGCTCTTCTTCAGCCCCAGAGTCGTGATTGCGGTTCCCAGTGGTATTACCGCTGTTGAGAAGAGAGCCGTTTACAACAGTGCAGAGCGCGCCGGTGCCCGCAAGGTTTATCTCGTTGAAGAGCCGAGGGCGGCAGGTCTTGGAGCCGGATTGCCGATTGAGGATCCCATTGCAAGCATGGTCGTCGACATCGGTGGTGGTACGACCGAGATTGCGGTGCTTTCACTAAGTGACGTGGTGACTAGCGTATCCTTGCGTGTTGCCGGTGACGATATGGATGACGCCATCATCCAATACATGAAAAAGAACTACAATATTCTGGTCGGGCCTCTGACCGCCGAGCAGATCAAAATCAAGCTGGGTTCCGCTTTCGAGCTCGAGCAGGAGCTGGAAATGGAAGTCAAGGGACGTGACCTGATCGGCAACCTCCCCCGCTGTGCCAATGTCACCAGCGAAGAGATTCGCGAAGCTCTCGTCGATCCTTGCCAGCAGATCGTCAACGGCATCAAGGAGACCCTCGAGAAGACCGAACCGGAGCTTCACGCGGATCTTGTTGAACAGGGCATCGTTCTCTGTGGTGGCGGTGTGTTGTTGAGAGGCCTGGATGCATTAATCCGCAAGGAGACCGGCTTGCCGGTTCGTGTTGCGGACGACCCTCTGACTTGTGTGGCCCAGGGAACCGCCATCTTCCTCGAAAGACTGGACGAATACGCTTCCGTTCTGGATTCCATCGAGGACGACCTGTAAAGAGCGGGTAGCGGAGTTCTGTGAAATCTCTCCAGTCGGCATATTGGGCAGTCGGGTGTTGGCTCGTGCTGACACTCGTTGCCTATGGTCTGGATCCCCTCTTTCGTTCTGGTCGCCACAGCTCCTTGGAGAAGCGATATGTGGATCAGATCGTTCAGGACTTTGAAATCCAAAAGACTGAGTCTTATGCAGCTCTCACTCGGCAGCAGTTGATTGACCGCTGGTTGCCCCTCGCAAAAAACTTCGAGCTGGTCCCCGCTTCGCTGACCCCTGTGACCGATCGCTCCCCCACCCGAAGTTCAGCGCTGCTCGATCGTGGAGTGGAAAGTGGATTGCGATCCGGGTTGGGAGTCGTCAGTGAATCTGGAATCGTTGGCAGGATTACCGATTCCGGAGATGGCTGGAGTCGAGTTCAGTTGGCGGACGATGCAGGTTTCGTCATACCTTTTGTCGACGAAGATGGATCCCGCGGAATATTGAGCGGTTCACTTTTTTCACAGGTGGCTCGTTTGAAAATGCGACTCGATCCGATGGCGTTTTCTCAAGACGAACGACTCTTTACGGATGGTTCTGGTGGGGTATTTCCAGCAGGTGTCTATTTGGGTGCAGTTGTGGAGCCTCGAACACCGATTCAAAGCTCCAAAATCCTGCTTCCATTGACGCTGGGCCTTTCCCAGGAGGTGATCGTCTTCCTGCCCATCAAGACCGGATCTTCCCGATGAAGTTGCCCGCTCTTTTTCTGTTGTTGATCCTTTCGATTTTGACCTCTTCTACCTATGGCCCTTTGTTGGGGTCACGTCTCCTGGTTGCAGATCCAGCGATGGTTTTTCTGGCTTGGGTCTGTCTTGCCGATCGCTGGCCCAGAATTGTCGTCGTCGCAATCGGTCTGGCGATCTATCGAATGAGCGGAACTATTGCTTCTCTTTTGGAGGTGATCGCCCCGCTGCTGGTTTTGATTGTGACGGTTCGTCTGATTCGTATGGGGATCTCTCCCTATGATCGTTGGCGGAGGTTGGGGATTGTCACTCTGGCATTGCTCGCTGCAGGAAGTTCAAGTCAGTGGTTGGTGGCTCCTCACTTGGGGCGTGGAGTTCAAGGGTTCTTTGCGGACAGCCTGCTGGCACTTATTGTAGCGGCAGTGATGTTTCCTCTTTTGGATCTGACCCGTCCCATGCTGAAAAGTGCACGCTATCCCCAATGATTGAGGGCCCAGAAAGGCGCTGGTTTGCAACGATCGCGAGTTTTCTTTCTGGCTGTGGTTTTCCTGGCATTTGCCACGGTGATCGGCGTACGGCTCTATCGTCTCCAATATGTCGAATGGCGCCAATATTCAGTAAAAGCGGCTTCCATGCATCGCTCGGTCCTTTACTCGCCCGGACCAAGGGGAGAGATCTCCGATCGACATGGAGTGCCGCTTGCCCGTTCGATACCTGAAATTCGAGTGACCTTTCTTCTGTCAGAATTGGAACCGGTCCGCTGGGTTGCCCGCAGAATTGCGTCAATTCTGGAATCTGCACCTGACGATTTGTACCCTTGGGACGAAGCTGCGTTCTACGACTCTCTTGAGCAACTTCGAGAAATTTTTCGCAAGCAGATCGCCCAGGGATTGACACCATTGGAGATTCCATGGGTGAAGCAGATGGATCCTGCCACAGGCGCCCGGATTGATAGGATTATTCAACGAAGACCTGAAAATTATCCAGGAGTGCGAATTCAACGGTCAGGTGATTATGTGACGTTGATGCTTGATCCGCTGAAGTTGTTTGCGGGAGAAATGGCGATTCGTCGGCTGGCCATGGATGATCAACGCTGGACACCGGATGAGTTATGGAACCGTGTTTCCCAAGCTTATCAAAAAGTTCAAAATGACCAGTTGTCATTGTCTACAAGAGACTGGATTTTCCGCCGAAAGAGACATGTGCTGCTGACGGGTCTTGATCCTGATCTGGTGGTTAAAATTACTCTGAATCCAGAAGCGTGGCCGGGTCTCTACTTGGAGGAAGTGCAAAATAGGGAACAACCTTTTGAGCCATTGCTCAGCAAGCTTATCGGGCGTACCGGTGTCGTGTTGGAAAACCGAAAAAAACAATGGGACATTAAGGGCGAATTGGTCATTGATCACCTTCGTTTGAAGGATCTGAGAACGATTCAAAAGCTTCAGAAGGTTGCCCATCACAGCGCTGATCAGGTGGGGAGTACTGGTCTTGAGAATTACCTTGAGGATACGTTGAGTGGACGACCTGGTGCACAAATTCGAACTGTGGATGCCCAGCGTAGGCCTATCGGTGAACCCGGTGAATTGGTCGAGGCAACCAAGGGTAAGGATGTTCGGTTGACGATCGATGCGGAACTTTCGCAGATGGGGATAGAGTGGTTGAGTGACGCGTTCGAGACCAATTTCTTGAGCCAGGGGATTTCGGTGCCTGAATACAAACGGGCTGCATTGGTAGTGCTGGACGTCAAGAGTGGTGAAGTTCTTGGATTATCTTCTCTTCCACAGCTTGAAGTAGGCATCTACAAAGATGCGAAAAAATATGAAAACGCAATAATGACCAAACCTGGTTATTTATCTGATTTCTCGATTGGACACTCCATTGATCCGGGCTCGACATTCAAGCCTATCGTTGCCCTCACCGGATTCTCTGAGGGGGTGGTATTCCCGGAGGAGAAAATTTTGTGCGAGGGAGTTTTCGATCCCAGTAACCCTGGTAGCAACACTTGTCGAAACCATCTTTACGGAGAGATCGGTATCGAAGAGGCCATCTCCAAATCCTGCAATGTTTATTTTTATGAAGTGGGTGAACGGTTGAGGCTTGAACGACTCATTGCAGGAGGGCGTCAGTTTGGTTTATGGGATCGTGTGCTATCCCCTCATTCCGACAGATCGAATCGTCTTTCTGTAGAGAGCACAGGTGTTGTGCCTACAAAAAATCCTGTCGGAGTCGCAATTGGCCGTGGATTTGAAGTCACCCCACTGCAAATTGCAAATGCCGCACTCTTGATTGCGCGGCGCGGAGATTTTATTCCGCTGTCTTTATTCATGGAGCCCAAGGCCTCTGAAACTGAGCGCACCTTGAAGCTTTCAGAGTCGGCATTGAAGCTGGAAGCCGAACATTTCGACGTTGTGATCAAGGGGATGGAACAGGCTACGATTAATGGAACTGCGCGGAAAAGTCGCCTGAAAAACTGGAACGCCGCCGTCAAAACGGGAACCGTCAAATTCAAAGTACCAAATAATCGGCACGCGTGGATGATGGGTTTTGCTCCTGCGGAGGATCCAGAGATCGCGTTTTCAGTCGTTCTCCAGCATCAGCCTGGTTCCGGAGCATCCGCTGCTCCGGTGATCGAGCAGCTGCTTGAGTGGCTCGAGGTCCACCGGGGAAGGCGATTCGGGTCGTGATGGATCGTCAAAGAATGATCAGCATACTGTTTGGCGGTTGGTCTGGAGCAGCTTCACTGATCCTGCTGACGGTGCTTTTACTTTTGTTGATCGGCCTGGTTTTTGTCCACAGTGCCGCAGACAACATGGCCTCTTCTTTTCCAGGGCCTTACACCCAGAGCCAGTTAAAAAAGGTCATTCTCGGTTTGGTAACAATGCTGGGGATCTCCTGTCTTTCTCCCAGAACCATTGAACGTTCCGCCCCTTTCTTTTTTGGGGCCACCGTGTCGTTGTTGGTCGGGCTGTTGCTTTACAAACTGGCAGTCGGTGGCGTGGTTCGGTGGATACGTTTACCAGGGTTTCAATTTCAGCCATCGGAGATGGTGAAGATTTCGACCGTTTTGATGATGGCGACACTGTTAAGAGGCGGACTGCGACAATCTCGGTGGAAGCACGTTTTGTCGATTTTGGGGTGTGCCGCCATCCCCTTCCTTTTGATTGTCGCACAGCCGGATGTGGGCACCGCGATGATTCTTGTGCCGACCGTAATTGCAATGGTCTGGGTCGGCCAATTAAGCAAACGCAGGTTGTCGCTGCTGGCACTGTGTACCCTTTTTCTGGCGGGAGGAGCCTGGTATTCGCCCTTGGTCAAGCCCTATCACAAGGAGCGGATTCTCAGTTACGCCGGGTTTGAAGACGTTGAACAGGTCGACCAGGTTCTGGTTTCATTTGTGCATACAAACGAGGAGCAGCCAGATGATGGAGCTAAATCGAATAATGACCAGGAGAATGGCGAAGAGAAGAATAGCGATACGGAAGTAAAAGAAGAAAAAGAAGTATTAAGCGCAGAAGAAAAAATCCAGATTGAGCGGATCAAGAAGTTTCTGGGTTTGAGCGAAGTCAAAAGTATTCGACTCGGTTCCTATCAGATCGATCAGTCCATCATTGCGCTGGCCAGTGGAGGTCCTACTGGCAAGGGGCTACATATGGGCCGCCACCATGACCTCGGTTATCTCCCTGAGGACCACAATGATTTCATTTTTGCGGTGATCGGCGAGGAATGGGGATTGCAGGGAACCCTTCTGGTGTTGTCCATCTTTCTGCTCCTCGGCTTTACCCTCCTGGGATTGGCGTGGTCTACCCGTGATCACTTTGGCAGGCTGGTCGTGGTCGGAATCGCCACGCTCTTGACCACTCAAAGCCTGGTCAATATGGCGGTGGTGGTGGAATTACTCCCGGTGACAGGATTGACCCTTCCCTTCATTTCTTACGGTGGAACCTCCATCGTGGTCTCTCTTTGGGGAGTAGGTGCAGTCCTGTCCATTGCCAGGCACCCCATGGTCGTGACACACCCCGATGGTTTGAAAAAGGGGTCCAGCCCGGTCCGCAGTCGACTGTTTCGTTGAACTGGGATGGATAACTGGGGCAAATCTGCCCCCATCAGAAATTGGTACCCCCACCCTATTGGAGCATCTTTTGATTCGAGGGATCGGCAGGAAGCCATCTTGAGTCTCGTTGAAATTCAGGGTGAAAAAGCTCGAGAATCAGAATCTCAGTGGCGACAAAAAAAGAGGTGCCATCGGGGAAATGGCACCTCCTCGGAAAGAAATGAAGCAAGAAGGACGACCGTAGTCGCCCCGGAGAGCTCCCGGAGTTCATTGCGAAACTCCGGGCTTGCCAGCGAATCGCAGGAAGCGATCCGCACTGCTCTCCTGTCCCAAAGAGCCCACTGCATTCTTAGCATTTGGCGTGCCAATTATTGCCGAGGTGTATTAACAGCCCTTAACAGGCGTGATGAGGGCATCTGGAGTCAAATAAGGGATACCTGGATGTCTTTGGGAATCGACTGGGCCGGTTGAAATGTAGCCACTTCGAAACGATATACTGACTCTAAGATCGTAAATCCATGATTTTATTACCTTTGCATTGCCGGTTGAAATATAGCCACCATAAAAGAGGTCTCGGGCAGAGGCGGACAAAAGGTATCCAGACTGGATAATCAGACTGCCGTAGAGAATCGACAAAATAAAACCGCCAGAGAGCCCTGGGGACTTTCTGGCGGAAAGAGTCGTGTTTTCAGCCTCTTTATCAGGGGCAGGCGTCAAAGCTTTCGCAGGTGATGGAGTCGTCGGTGGGATCGATTCCACAACTGTCAAAGGGTGCCGCCGGAGGGGCCCCATTGGAGAAGAGGTAGGTCAGAAGCAGAATCGGATCATTCAACTGAATCTGTCCACTGTCATCGATATCCATGATCTTCTCACAAGTGGGCTCTGCACCGTTGTTGAACTGGTAGTTGAGGATATTGATGGGGTCCGCAATATTGACATTTCCATTGGCGTCAAAGTCGCCGCGCTGGAATGGGGTTCCCAGCGGGGCTTCTGTGATCTCTACGCTGTCTCCGCTGGTGGTAACAATCGCAGGTTCACTTCCGAGTGAAATCAAAATCGGCGTAGCCGGAGAACCTTGAGCGGGGATCAATTCCCCACTGAAGTCGAGTCCGGTGAATCCCACTGTTGCGGTTGGCAAGACTTCGTACTGACAAGTAACCAGTTGCTCGTCAGATCCTGTCGGAAGCGTTTCAAGGGAACCTGATTCGGTGGAGGCGATACAGGCGACGACCAAGCCAGAGGCTCCAACAGGGTCGAGGTCGATCAGTAAGAATTCCGGGCCTGCGCCCCCATTCACACTTTGAAGACTCGTCCCTGCTTCAGCAGACAGTAGGTTCAAATTTGAACCGTCATGAGCGAGACCCAATGAGAACCCATAGTAAGCAATCGGGGCATTGGCAGTAATTTCAGCCCCGACGGTCGTTCCCTGTTCTGCAGAAGGGTTGGAAAAAGCAGCAGTCAGGTTAAAAGGCGGGAGACCACCAATCTCAATCAATCCTGATAACTGAGTCGGAACGACTGCGATACCCCCAGGAGGAACAACAAGCGTTTCAGTCGGTGTTGCGGAGCCGGAACAAAGGGTGGCGTCACAGTAGCTGACAGGGGCAAATGTGTCGTCGGGCCCAAGGAGCTCGACGTCGATCACTGCCATTTCGTGCCCCGTGCCGGCAGGAAGGGAATTCTGTCCCACGAAATCGACGACCACACCTTGAATGATGCCTTCTCCCGGGCAGACCGTCAGTTCGTCAAAGGCCGCAGGAGAACCGCCATTTGCGGTCAATGCCGCTTCACCACTCACTGCAGCTGTAAAATTGTAATCATCACTGACCGTATCTTCACAAACGGCGATAGACCAACCGGCAAGCACGCCAGTCGGGTTGTCGAGCATGCAGCGAATTTGAATCGAGGACCCGCTCGGAGCGGTCTCAGAGGTGTCAAAATACATGGA
>CAJXMG010000011.1 GCA_913056395.1 uncultured bacterium
TGCGATGTTCTGAACGGTTTCGCAACGGACTGCGATTTCAATGGGGTCCTCGACGTGTGCGATATCAGCGCAGGAGCCCCTGATTGTGATTTCAACGGCTTACCCGATGTCTGTCAGGCCGATACGGACTCAGATGGCACCATCGATCCCTGTGACGACGACATAGACGGCGATGGAATCCCCAACGCCTGTGATATCGACCAGACCGCCGGGAGCGATTGTGATGCCGACGGCCAGGACGACAGTTGCCAGACCGATACCGACTCGGACGGCACCATCGATCCCTGCGACGACGATCTCGATGGTGATGGCGTTCCCAACTCCTGTGATGTCGATCAAACCTTGGGATCGGACTGTGATCTCGACGGACAGGACGACTCCTGCCAAGTCGACACCGATTCAGACGGCACCATCGATGCGTGCGACGACGACATAGACGGCGACGGTATTCCCAACGCTTGTGATGTGGATCAAACCTCCGGCGCTGACTGTGATCTCGATGGCCAAGACGACTCTTGCCAAAGTGATTCTGACTCTGACGGGGCAATCGATGCCTGTGACTCGGATGATGATGGCGACGGCGTTCCTGATACCACCGATCAACATCCCCTCGACCCACTCCAATGCCTCGACACCGATCAAGACGGCTGCGATGACTGCTCCAATGGCTTCTTCAACCCGTCGAACGACGGTCTCGATACAGATGGGGATGGCACATGCGACATCGGAGATTCTGATCTTGATGGAGATGGCATTTCCAATGACTGCGACGTCGATCAAACCGCTGGTGATGATTGTGACAGCGACGGCCGAGACGACAGTTGCCAACCAGACGAAGACAACGATGGAACCATCAATCCTTGCGATGACGATCTCGACGGCGATGGCATTCCCAACACCTGTGACACTAATCAAACCTCAGGTTCCGATTGTGATCTCGACGGCCAGATTGACAGTTGTCAGGAAGATACCGACTCAGATGGCACCATCGATCCGTGCGACGACGACATCGATGGCGACGGCATTGCCAATGACTGCGATGTCGATCAAACGAGTGGCGCAGATTGTGATCTGAACGGACTGGACGATACCTGTCAGCTGGATATCGACAGCGACGGCACCATCGATCCTTGTGACGACGACGACGACGGAGATGGAATTCCAGACTCATGCGACGTCACCGCCAACGGGCAACCTGACCCATCTGTGGATTACACGATGTACTTTGATACGTCTCAGGTGGGACAGAGTGGATCAACAATTCAAATTCGCTGCATGCTGGATAACCCCGGAGGAGACCTCGCTGGTTGGTCTTTTGCTGTTTGTGAAGACAGCAGCTCCGATGATTACGACTTCACCAACGCGATGACCGGTGAAGCAGCATTGACCGCTAACGGTGGAACATCTGTGGCCTTTGACGAATTCTCTGTTTGTCCCGGTGAAGGAGTCTATCAAGGTGTAGTCGTCGATTTTGTGGGTATCAATACACTGCCCTCCGGATTCGGCAACGAATTGCTTGTTATCGATGTCGTGCTTTTAGGGCCAAATGGCACCTATGCACCTGTCGATTACTGCAACTCAACCCTGTGTACCGGTAGTACCAATCCCTTTGAAACTTTAGTCGTTCCGCCTGGAGGCACTCCTCCCACCGTTCCAGAACAATTGACGGGTTTCATTGAAATCACTGAGAACGAATTAAGTGACTGCAATTCCAATGGGATTTGGGATGCCTGTGAGATTGCTCAGGGACTTGAAGATGCCAATGGCAACGGTATCCCTGACGAGTGTGAAGAGATTTTCTTCCGGCGTGGAGATGTCAATGGAGATGGCTCCATCAATGTCGCCGATGGCATCGCTGCGCTCGCCTACCTCTTTACCGGTGGAAGCATCAGCTGTGCCGATGCCGCCGACAGTAATGACGATGGCGCCATCGACGTTGCCGACGGTATCCAAATCCTCGGCTACCTCTTCAGCGGCACCGGCGACCTGCCGGCACCCTTCCCCACCTGCGGCACTGATCCCACGGCGGATGCCCTGGAATGTGAAATTTACAACGGTTGCTAGAATCGACTCCCACAAATAGCGGGTGACTGGGGGCTCCCCCTGGTCACCCGCTTTTTGTAATTTGGATTCTGTCGTTGACCGTACTCACTCTCTCAGAAACCCGGTGGTTCCATGGCACTGTCTCCCAAAGCTCAGGAAGTGATTGCTCAACTCGAGACGGAATCTCCCAAGATGGGGGATATCAAGAAGCTCGCCAAAACCATCAAGAAGGACACGGAACTGGCGTGGGAACTTTGGGGGACGGGGGAGTACGTTCCCCGATTACTGGCGGCACTGATCTTCGACCCCAAAAAACTGACCGAAGATGACTTCCACCAGTTTGCCAATGAGATGACGGTGCACGATGAAAAGCAGCGTCACCAGATGGGGGACTGGCTGCTGGCGCATCAGTTGATGAAGAGCAAGGATCTGACCGCCTCCATGCTGACCTGGATGGAAAACCCGCTCCCCATCCTGCGACGCTTCTTCTGGTATCACCAGCTGCGCCTGCGCTGGACCGGCAAAACCCCTCCACCGGAAAACAGTGCTGAGCTAATGGACGCCATCGAGGAAAAACTCGGCAGCGAAGACCCGGATGTGCAGTGGGCGATGAACGGTTGCGCCGGCTGGATCGGTGTCTTTGAACCCGAGTTCCGTGAACGCTGCGTTCAATTGGGAGAATCACTCGCACTGTATAAAGAAGAGAAGGTGCCCAAGAACTGCACCCCCAATTACCTGCCCGAGTTTATTCGCATCGAGGTGGGAAAACGGGAATAGCGGTCTCGACTTTCCCGCTGAGAATCATTTGTTTCTCGACGCGACCTGGGTCTTGTGGGAGGACGACCAGGAGAAGGAAGCGCGCATCTTCCCCATGGTTCGACGCTGACCCTGTTCACCGTTTAACCTGCAAGCCTCCAGTGGCTGTTATGGGGAACCACTCTGCATTCAGACTGATCCGTTTCGACACTTTTCAGTCCATTGAAGACGTAGTGGCACAATCTTGTGACGATGCGCCGGCGTTCCGGAACCATGTATCGCTGCAAATAACTGTTAAAGAATCCTCTTGGCAGAACCGCTTCTCCGAAACGGACCAACAGGGATGAGATGGGGTGGTCGATGTCTTCACGCCTGACCTGCGCCTCAAGCCCTCCGATAACTTCATAGCGCCCGTCACAGCCATGGGGTTTGACAACCAGAGCACTCGAATAACGGGTAACGCCGCGGATCCCCACCGCCAGAGATTCGTAATGATCTCCGGTTTGGCGTGAAGCCACCGCCAAGACGATGGGCACCTTGACCCTGGACCCAAAGAAGCGGGTGACCGATCGAAGCAGTGGAGGGATCTGACTGCCCATATCTTTCAACTGCTGCTGTGCAAACTCCCTGTTGAGGCCGATGTCAAAACAGAGAATGCCGAGTGTTTTGATTCCATCACCTCGATTGATGTAATCGACCAACTGTTGCAGATCTTCTTTCAGATGCTGTTCGGTCAGGGCAAGAATTTGTGCAGGGATCTGAAGCTTCCCTCTTTCACCCGAGACACACTTTTGTTCGCCGGTCACATCGAGCAGGACACTCTGGTGGAAAGATGGCAGACCACCAAATCGATCATTCATCAGCTGTACCACCGATTCAAAATCCCGGTCACTTCTAACCTCGAATCGCTGGTCATTCAATTGTGTGAAATCCAGAGGCTCGACAGCGTCCGTGCTTTTGTGATTGCTGATTTTTTTCATGGTCTTCACCCACTCTCTTCAAGTGAAATCCGATACATGAAAAAAGTCGGACAACCTCCAACTATCTGAAGTACTTCACTTTAGTCGCTGGGAATGGGAACAAAAAATCATGGCCGCAGACAATCACTGTTGCCTGCGGCCATGATTCGAATCTTTAGAGATGGCTGACTCTCTCAACTCAGCAAATGCCCTGCTTACCCTCGAAGGAAATAAAAGTAACTCGGGAATTCAAAACTGGAATGAGCTGGAAAACCGAATGCGCCGCAATTGTTGCAGCCGGTGTTTTTGCATTCACGTCTACGCTCGTGACTTCCTGAATCTTCTTCTCCACGACTCTGGTCACCGTCGCTGTTGCGATTGTCTTCCATGGTGACCTCCCTTCATTAGTGAAAAATCCCGAAGGACCACTTGGCGGGACCGGAATTTTTAAAGCCGGCTGTAATCGTGCATCAGGCCCTATCTCATGCCTTTTTTGAAATTCGGGTCCGATCGCCAGCAAAAACAGGATTGATCTCTCCTAGTGACGATTGCTAGGAAATCAAAAAGAGTGCGGTTGTTGTCATGAATCAGCAGAACAGTTCCGGTTCATTTTTACCTTTTGCGGCTATCTTTTCCCTCGCTGTTTCATTTGGAATGACCTGGTTCACGATCAGTGGAGTGGGGCATTCCGATCCTTCAGGCGGCCACGGATCGTCGATGCCCGCATTCATGTCGGGGATGAACTTCAACGTCAATGCGATCAATGGATCGATCACATTGGGGCCTGTCGATCTGCCTATCTGGTTGATCATCACCTTGGGAATCGTCGGTATTCTGCTGACCTTGCCGAAGATTCAACAAGCAAGCTCGGCGCCCAAGGGAGTGGCAGTTGCGCTAATCGGGGTCGCAGCCCTCGCCTCTCTGATGGCTTTCGTTCCATCTGAAGCACAGGTTGGAAGCGGTCCGATCTTTGCGATTGCCGGCGCAGTTATGGGCATGGTCCACGCCTTTCGTCCTTTGGTTCCGGTTTCCGACGAACAGAACGCCTGATCAATTCCCCCACCCATCAACTTCGAAAAAACCCCGAGCAGCCAAGCTTCTCAGGGGTTTTTTCATCGCACATCATTACAAACAAATACGTCTATTCAAAAAGTTATTGTAAGAAATTTCATAAAGTACTTATCAAGCTTGTCCTATCAACAGAGATAAGCGGATCACAGTTAAAGTCAGATTTTTTCATGACCACAAAGTGGGGACTCGCACTTTTGAGCCCACTCAGTCAAACTACTTTTTCATTAGATGTATTTATGTAATCCCGTGAAGGAGGGAAAAATGAGTAGAGGTTTTTTACTAGCCTGTAGTTTACTTTTTTGGAGTTCCAACCTGTCCTTTGCAGGGGATGACTCTCCATTTCTCCACTTTACCTTAGGCACAGAAGGACTTCCTGCTTCTGTGATCGGCGAACCCGTCGACGATACCGAGGTTGAACTGGAAAGATTCGCTGGCGGCATCGAGATTGAAGCTGAGACACGTGGATTGATTCCTTTCCATGCGTACACCATTTGGGCCCTCGTTTTCAATAACCCCGACGGCTGTAATGACGACTGCGGAATTGCAGACGATATCGGGCCCAACTCCGGCTTCTCAGCGCTGTGGAGCGGGGTCGGTTTTGTTGCCGACGAAGATGGAGAGGCAGACTTTGAAACCGTGATGTACGAGGGTGTCGCCCCTGGAGAAGTGATGATGGGAGACGGTTTGACGGACGCTGAAAATGCCGTGATCCATCTGATCGTTCGTTATCACGGACCCGCAGCCTTCGATGATCCTGAGCTACTTGATGCACAGATTTCGACCTTTGCCGGTGGCTGTGATCTGTATGTCTGTGACGACGTCCAATACGCCATCCTCAACGGCGGAGATGATGACGAAGACGATGAGGACGAAGGTGAGGAAGATGAGTTTCAATTCGTCGAATTCACCATCGAAAGCCCGCTGAACCTGTCCTCTTCCGGAGATGTCATCGACGACTCTGAAATCGAGTTCGAGCGTTTCGATGACGGCTTCTACATCGAGGCCGAGACTTCAGGGTTGATTCCCGGGCACACCTACACCATTTGGGCTGGAGTCTTCAACGATCCCGACGAATGCTATGACGAGTGCGATATCACAGACTTCGGGGTAGACGGCTGGTCGATCATCTGGACCGGAGTGGGGCTGATCGCCGACGAAGATGGAGAAATCGAATTTGATGCCCTGGTCATCGAAAACGAGCCCGCCGGCGAAATCGTCACGGGTCCTGGACTGGTGGATATGGGCAACGCAGAAATCCACCTCTTTATTCGCAGTCATGGTCCCGCTTCGGATGACCCAGCTGTGCTGGAAGAACAATTGAGCATGCTCATGGGAGGTTGCGCACTGTACGGCTGTGACGTTCCGCAGTACGCAGTTCTCGAATAGTCCCTGCAGAGATTGCTGAATGACCGGGCTTCATTTTCCGGGAATTACTGAAAGCGGCCGCTCTTTTGGAAAAGGGCGGCCGCTTTTTTAGGGGACGATTCACCCATCCCGAAAAGCAGACCCTGTAACCACTTATTCAACAGAGCGCCGGAAATGAGGCAGCTCTGAAAGAGCACGATAACTCCATAAAAAAACGGGAGGCCAAAAGAAAATGGCTCTCCCGATTTGAAAAACTGTTTTGGAATGCAGTTGTTTTAGAATAGTAAGGAAAGAGCCGACATGACTCTGCCTGAAAATATGGACCTGATCCTGCGTCGTTTTGAAGAGCCTGATGAAGTTCGTGAGTTTCCCTATGGCCGCTTCGAGATCATCACCATCGCCGGCATGACCATCGGCAAGGCCACCTATGAACCGGGCTGGAAATGGTCTGAACACTCCGGCAAAGCTTTGGGTAAATCCTTCTGTGAAGTGGAACACCTGTGCCTGGCATTGTCGGGAAAGGTTACCGTCGCTTTTGAAGGTGAACCGGTACAGGTGATGACCCCCGGGACCCTTTTCTACGTCTCGACCAAACCTCACGACAGCTGGGTAGTGGGGGAAGAACCCTATGTTTCAATCCACTTCCTTGGGGCGTCGGAATACACGACGCGCTGAGAAGATCAGGGATGCCAAACAAAAAGCCCCGGGCGGTGTAACCGCCCGGGGCTTTTTTCATCGACAACGAAACGTCTAGAACTTGTAGGTGAAGTACAGGTTGATGCGGTTGTCTTCCAGGTCTTCGGCGATGCCATCCTGTGTAGTGGTCCACTGGATGAGATCGAGACCGACGGAGTACGCACCCCAACCCCACTTGTTGGTGAGGTACAGAGCCGAGTTCTCCAGACGACCGCCAGCATTGACCATGGCGTCATCGGGATCATCCATCGTGTAGCCCACATAGGTGTTCCAGTTGTCACCGAAGGATGTTCCAACCTGGATCCAGCCGCCTTCTGTTTCGATTTCTTCGCCGCCCACATTGATACCCTGAGCGATGCCACCGCGGAAATCGGAAAGGTTGGAGCCGCTGAAAGCTTCCCCTTTGATGGTCCAGTTATCAGCAAGAGCGTACTGGAAATCGATGGCAAACAACTCGGTATCGAAAGTGTCGCCTGCAGATTTTTCTTCGGCACTGGCCACAGAGATTCCGAGGGAAAGTCCGTCGATCAGTGAGGCTCCCAGTCTCGCTTGCAAGCCTGGCATACCGGCCTCTTCGCCATCCTTGATGTTATTGCCGTCGCGATCTTTCTGATCGACTGCGCCGGTGAGTCCGGCAGCCACCGCGAAATCGAGGCCGTCACTGAGGCTTCTGGAATAACGAATCTGCGTCCGGCGATCTCCAAGGTTACCCGTGTTCCACATCAGGGTGTCACTGTTGGCTGCGGGGTAGAGAGGAGAAACAAGATCCCAGGTTTGACCGATGAGCAACTGAGCATCGCCCATGTCCAGGGTCATGTAGGCGTGACGATAACGCGGCCTTGCACGGGAATCACTGCCACCATTTTGGAAATCGATTTCGAGTTTACCACCAATGGTTCCCAGATCTCCGACTTCACCGCCGTTGTAGTTCATACCAAAGCGGGTCAAGCGCGGATGCAGGGTGAAGTTGTCCTCAGTGCCATCGACGATCCACTGTGGCGACTGTGCGCTGTTGGGGCGCTGGCTGTCGATGATGAAATCAGTCCGAATAAATCCGTAAAAATCGATGGTGCTTCCACCTTTGGAGGTGGTGGATTGACCCTGGACAGGCGCCGTAGCGAGCATGCTCAACACCAACAAAACAAACATGAAATGCTTCATGAAAAATCCTTTCTCCCCTTGAAAAGAACCGGAATCATCGCGGGGGGATCGATGCCGGATCGGCATGAAACATCATTGGAAATCGCCCATCCACTGCTCTTCCTGCAAATTTTTAATTCTTCAAACTGGAGCAAGACGACTCCCTGAAAAGGAAGTGTTGAATCCCATGATTGACCACAGGAGAAAATCAGGGCTGTCTGAAGATGAAGGCTATTGAAAACCGGAAGAAACCGGCGCCTGTCATGATCTCGCCAGGGTTTCCCAAACCGGTCAAACCGGTGTGACTTCGACGATCCTGCCGCCGCCACACCGATCGTGACCAGAGAGGCTCGGAAACTCCCTCGCTCCCCCTTGCAAGCCCGTACCTTGCATCGGATCAGAACCGGAAGCAAGGCCCTGCCAAAATTCTCTGGGCCGTGTAAACTCCCTCCATGCAATTGAGTACACCCGACCTGTTGATCCTTGGAGTTTACGTCGCCTTCGCCATCAGCGTCGGCGTGTTCATGCGACAAAGGGCCAGTCAAACCGCTGAAACATTTTTCCTCGCCGGCAGAAAGCTGCCGTGGTGGGTGGTGGGCACCTCGATGGTTGCCACCTCTTTTGCGGCCGATACTCCATTGGTGATTACCGGATGGGTTCGGGACAGCGGGATTTGGCAAAACTGGTTGTGGTGGTGCTTCGCTGTGGGCGGAATGCTGACCGTTTTCCTCTTTTCGCGCTACTGGCGTCGACTGGGGGTGATGACCCAGGCCGAATTCGCCGAGTTGCGTTACGGCGGCAGGGAAGCTTCGGCCTTGAGAGCCACCCTGGGGGTGTTTCACGCATTCCTGACCAACCCCATCGTCCTGTGTTGGGTCCTTCTGGCCGCCGTGAAGATCAGTGACGTGCTCTTCGACATCGACAAGGTGACCGCACTGGGAATCTGTTGCGCCATCTGCCTGTCGTATTCGCTGATGTCCGGCTTCTGGGGTGTGGCCATCACCGATCTCGTCCAGTTCGTTCTGGCCATGACGGGAGCCATTGCTCTCGCCACCATCACCTGGAATGAAGTCGGTGGACTGGAGGTGGTGCTTCAGCAGATCGGCTCCCTGGGGGATCAGGGCCAGCGTATTCTGGACTTCTTCCCCAGCCCCGGAGATCCACTGGATAAAGGCTTCTGGACTGTTCCCCTGGCTGCCTGTGCGGTCTATCTCGGCGTCTCCTGGTGGGCCACCTACGGCGTCGACGGAGGCCCCGTCGTCGTCCAGAGAATCGCCGCCAGCCGCTCTCCGGCACACGGCTCCGTGGGGGTCCTTTGGTACAGCATCGCCCATTACGCCCTGCGCCCATGGCTGTGGGTGGCGGTGGCCCTTGCCTCACTGGTGGTGGTCCCCCATGTCGAGTTTTCCTCTCCGGCAAGTGGCACTATTCATCAGATTGATGACATTGAAGACGGAAGTGGCCAGATCATTACCGTCATGAAAAGTGACGGTCAAACCGAATCTCTGACGATTGAATCTCCCGAAGGCTGGGTAGGTGTCCAGCCTTTGCTGCGTGTCAAAGTAGGCGATGAGGTGCCCCCTGATAGGGTGGTCGCCTCCACCGACTCGGAGAAGGCCTACGTCGTCATGATGGTGCGATATCTTCCGGCAGGTTTGCTGGGTCTGGTCGTCGCCAGCCTGTTGGCAGCTTTCATGTCGACGATTGACACCCATGTCAATCTGGCGGCGAGTTACTACGTCAACGATATACACCGACGTTTCATTTCACCGAATGAAGAGCCGGGTAAATACGTCACCATCGCCCGTATTGCCAGTGTGTTCATTCTTCTGGAGGGTGCCCTGCTCGCATCCTTCTCCAGTTCCATCAGCGATCTGTTCACTTTTTTCCTCGCCTTCCTTGGCGGGGTGGGACCGATCTACATGTTGCGCTGGTTGTGGTGGCGGGTGACCGCATGGACGGAAATCGCCGCCATGCTGACTTCCAGCCTCAGCACCACTGTCATCACTTTCTTCTTCAGCAAGGGTTGGCCGGATACTCCGTTGACCCCCGTGGGAGATGGAATTGCCGCCGCGCAAGAAGGGGGCGTGATGAGCCCCGAAGGCCGCATCATCATCGTCGCCACACTGTCGACGGCGGTTGCACTCATCGTTACATATCTGCGCAAGTCTCCCGACCCAGAGAGGCTCGTTCCCTTCTACGAAAAGGTTCGCCCTGCGGGAGCCTGGGGACCGGTGCAGGCTCTGAGCAAAGAAGTACCCGTAAACCACGAAGGTTTGAAAATCTTCGCCGGCGTCGTCGGTGGATTGAGCCTGGTGTGGGGTTTGACGATGGGACTGGGAGCCTTGTTGTTGGCGAAACCGTGGTCGGCGACTTCTCTGGGGTTGGCTGGAGTGGGTGCGGTGATCGTTGCCCTGACTCTGCCTTCTCTCCTCAAACAGGATGAATCGCTGAAAAACTCCGCCGAATGAACTCACGTCTGCAAAGCTCTTCGATTCTTCTCTTCGCGGTTGCGGTCTGGGCCGGGTTTCTCTTCGTCCGTGCCACCGGACCGGACGACCTCTACAGCCGTGACCAGATCAAGGTTGCCGGCTACGTTCTCGACATCATAAAAAATGATTCCTGGCTGTGGCAACAGGACCACAACGGCAACTTCGCCTCCAAACCACCGCTGACCCAGTGGCTCGGTGCTGTGGCAACAAAAGCCTATGGCCAGTTCCATCGGATGACACTGACCTTTCCATCCTGGCTGGCTTCCCTGATCACCATCCTTTTGCTGGTGGGTTGGACGGCACAACAGTTTGGGCGTATCGCAGCGATGTGGGTTCCGCTGTTGTTACTCGCCAACAACATGGGCTTGAGGCAAATTCTCCTCGCACGCAGTGACACTCTCTTCCAATGCAGCATCGTCTTGCTCGCACTGGGTGCCTGGCACGCATGGATGGATCGTGGCAAATGGGGTTGGATCTTTGTCGGTGCACTGGCCGCCCTGATGACCAAAGGCCCCTTGGGAATCCTTATCGGTCTCCTTGGTCTCGTGGCAGTCTTTTTACGTCCACGTACCAAGGGGGATGAAAAGGCTGAAGAATCCGAAAGTGAACAACTCTCGCTTCCGTGGCTCGGCATCGGTGGGGCAGTGCTGCTTGCATGCCTGCTTCCTGCACTGTGGCTTTATTCCGCAAACAGTGACAGCCAGGGTCTGGCTGTGGAGAAACTGCTCCACGACGAATTGATCAACCATGCCATCGGCGAGCGCACCGCAGAGAACCAGCAGGTGTGGTGGCATCACCTGTTACCGATCGCGTGGTTTCTCAGTCGTCTGGCGCCGGCGGGGTTATTGGCTGTGGCAGCGCTGGTCAGGATCTTTCGCAAGCCGGAAACCGACGCACGCAAGCGTGATGCCGAATACTTCATGGCTTGCTGGCTCCTCGGTGGCCTGCTGCTCTTGTGTCTGGCGACCCATCACCGCTTTGTGCACTTGCTCGCCATCCTGCCTCCCACTGCGGTATTGGCCGCACGGCAGATCTCCCACTGGTTCACCTCTGAACAACGTTCTTGGATGTGGGCCCTCGTCACCTGCTCTTCCATCTTGCCTTTGGCCGCGGTCTATCTGGACGTCATCGATTTTCGGTCGAAAGACATCGTCCGAACACGGGAGTCTGCCACATTCGTCGAAGCGGCTCAGGAAGAAGCGGGAAGCGGTGCACGATTTGAATTCTATGAGTGTCACCCGGGTGTCCAGGTACACCTTGGTACACACCGCCCGACCATCAGAATCAACGATCTGTCCGCAACTCTGGAATCGGATGATCCGATCTATGTGGTGACCCAGAAGGAACGCGATCTCAAAGAGCGTGCGGGTCGACAAGGCGTACGATTCTTTGATGTTGCCGTTCGCTCAGACTATGCCGACGGAGAAATTGTCATGATCGCCAGTAAAGGGGCGTCGGGAGCTCCGCGAACACCGGCACGACGCTTCCCGGAAATGGGTATCCTGACTCTTCTTGCGCTTGCGACTGCTGTTTCCCTCTACGGTTGCCAGAAATATGCTCAACACCGCCTGAATGCTTAAATAGAGGGACTCTGCTGCTCATTGCCTGCACAGGACCTTCCACTTATCTTGGGAGTACCCGCCTGAATCAGCAACCTGAGTGCTCATTTGGGGTTTTCACAATATCAATATGAGACTTGTGTAAGCCCTCCCGGAGTTTATGTAACTGAAGTGACCAAGACCTTTTTACTGAAAGGCTTTCAATGCGTCTCCAGACTCAATGGATGCAAACTCAATGGATGCAAAGAGGTGTTTTCCTATTTGTGATCGCCATGAACCTTGCATTCTCATCAGCCGCGATGGGAGCGGACTCCCCCTTCCGCAGGGGTGATATCAATGACGATACAGCGGTGGATATCTCCGACCCCATCGTTCTGCTCGCCTACCTGTTCAATGGCGGTGAAGAACCGGGATGCATGGACTCCGCTGACACCAATGACGATGGTCAGATCAATGTCGGAGATGCCATCTCGGTGCTCGGATACATCTTCGGCGATGGGTTGGCCCCTCCTGCGCCGGGTCCCCTGCTTTGTGGTCCTGACCTGACCGACGATACCCTCGGTTGCATCACCAGCAGTTGTGAGAGTGGGGGAGATCCCCAAAGACTGGCTGCAGGTCACCTGCTCAACCGCATCGCCTATGGCCCGCTGCCAGGACAGATCGATGAAGTGCTCGCTGCAGGGATCGAGGCCACGATTCAGAGCCAGTTGAACCCGGCACCGGGATTGGACCCGAATCCGTTCATGGACCCTCTGGAGGAGCAGTTTACTGTTCCGGTTCCGAACGCCACTGAGGAATTTATCCTGCGACCCAACGGTCGCTACCGTTACTTCCTCGGCACCGAGGAGCCGCCCACCGATTGGGCCCAGCCCACCTTCGATGACAGCGGCTGGCTGTTGGGTACCGCCGGCTTTGGCCGCGGTGACCGCGACGACGTCACTGAAATCCCTGAGATCAATAACGGCCTGCCGTCGATTTACGCCAGAACCCGGTTTCTCCAGCCCGCTTCTGCGAATGGGGGTCTTCCCTACCTGAAGATGCTCTTCGACGATGGCTTTGTCGCCTATCTGAATGGTGTCGAGTTTGCACGAAGCCTGCGAACCAACGGAGCTCCGCATTTGGAAGGCAATCCGCCCACCTTTGACCAGTATGCAACACAAAACCACGAAGCCACCTTCGCCGAGTACTACCCGATCCCCGCAGGTCTTCTGCAGCCCGGGGTCAATACTCTGGCGATTCAGTGCCACAACGCCGTCAATAACGGTGACTTCACCCTGCGCCCAACCATCGTTTCGATGCTGCTGACCGGGGGCGAAAAAAGGTACACCCCTTCCTCCGGTGATATTCAAAGATCACCCTTCATTCGCGGGATCTATTCGGAGTACCAGCTGCAAAAGGTGCTCGGAGAGTTTTGGGAAAACCACTTCCTCACCGACGAAGACAAGCTGCAGGAATTCTTTGGCCAGATCCGTAACCGCTACAACCACCGCGTCTACGGAAACAACTCTGGTGCAGCCAAGTTGTCCAACACCCTTGAGCTGGAAGAGTACGACTTCTTCTGCGACAACGCTCTCGGTCAGTTCGGCGACCTGCTTCTGTACAGCGCCAGCAGTGTGCCGATGCTGGTTTACCTCGACAGCATTCTGAACAATGCCGCACAACCGAATGAAAACTACGCCCGCGAGATTCTCGAGTTGCACACTCTGGGTGTGGACAACGGTTATACCCAGGCAGACATCGAAGAAGTGGCGCGGATCTTCACCGGCTGGAGTGTCACCCGGGTGCCGAACACGATGATTCAGGATTTCCCGGCTGTCGTGAACAACCCGGTGATCACCGATTCCTTTTCCATGGCGCAAACCGCCATCATCGAACTGGGTGACGAGTGGAAGTACTTCAAGGGCTTTGAAGAACCCTCTCCCGATCCCACCGGTGCTGTCACCACCCAGTGGACCGAACCGGGCTTCGATGATTCCACCTGGCTGGTTGGCCCAACCGGGATCGGTATGGGAGACGGGGACGATGCCACCGTCCTCGACGACATGGACAACAACTACACCTGTTTCTACGCACGCAAGGTCTTCAGTCTCGATAACCCGGCGACTCCCGAATACCTGGAGCTCGCCGTCGATTTCGATGACGGCTTTATCTGCTACCTCAACGGTGTGGAAATCCAACGCAGTGCCAACATGAACCAGGCGGGAAGGCCGGCTCCTTTCACCGCTTCAGCCAGTGGGGGGCACGAGGCCAATGGTCGCCCGGACCTGATCGACCTCAATCACCTGAGAACACTGCTGGTGCCAGGGGAAAACACCCTCGCTTTCCAAATCTGTAACGTCAACATCACCAATAACGATGCTTCTTTCCTGCCCAGACTGACTGCGGGAATACCCACCCCTCGTCATGCCGATCTCAACGATCGTCAGGGCAAGTGGGTCTTCCGCTTCAATCCAGGCAACCACGACTTTGGCTCCAAAGTGATCTTCCCCAACACGCCGTACGAATTGAACATTCCCGCAGGGCGTGTGGGTGTCGAAGGGGTTCAGGACGCTTTCGACCTCGTTGCTTCGCTGGAAGCACACCCGGGAACCGCACAGTTTGTCTGTATGAAACTGATCCAGAAGTTTGTTTCCGACGACATTAGTCTCGCCAACCTTGCTGACGGCAGTGCACCACTGGAGCTGCAGGGCCTCCTCGCCAGCATGATCAGCGCCTGGTACTCAACTCCGAGACCGGGAAACATCGGTGTGGTCATGGAAACCCTTCTCGACCCGGTCGATCAGGGGAACGCGTTCTGGGACCCCCAGTTCCGCAGAAACAAGGTCAAGACTCCAGTAGAGTTTGTGATCACCACACTCAGGGCACTCGGATCTCCCGCGTCGAGCGACGATCTGGTGGGCTGGGCCTCCAACATGGGTATGGAGATGTTTGAGCGCGACGACCCGGACGGATTCCCGGAGGTGGGAACCGACTGGATCGGTACGACAACTCTGTTGCAGCGCATCAACTTTGCCCGACGCTTTGCATCCAATGTAGACAACGACTTCCAGTGGAATCTCGCCGACATCATCGGCGACACCCCTCTCGGGGCTCAGGAAGTCATCGACATCTTTGATGAAGTTCTCTTCCAGAGCTCCCTGACCGAGGCGGAACGCTGCCTCGCCATGGACTATCTGGAATCGGGACTGGACGGCAGTTTCCTGCCCCTCGATCCTGCGGCCGCCGATTATTCCGCTCGCGTCCGCGACATGGTGGGGTACCTCTTCAGTCTGCCCAGATTCCAGTTCCAGTAAGAAAAGGAGAAATGAAATGTTGAATCGCAGAGATCTCCTCAAAACCGGTGGCCTGGCTGCACTGGGGCTGATTTTGCCGCCCCTCGCCGGACCGGATTTCTTCCGTCGCAAACTGCTCGCGGGCAATGCCGGCGGTGGCAACAAGAAGATGATCTTCATCTTCCAGCGCGGGGGAAATGACGCCCTCAACACCGTCCTTCCACGGGGCGATGTGGACTACAGCCTCTCCACCCGACCGACCCTTTTCATCAATGAGAATCAGGCCATCGATCTGGGCAACGGCTTCGCACAGTTGCACCCGGCGATGGAGCCGATGATGGAAGTGTTCAATCACTCACTTCTGAACGGTGTTCCGGGACCGGGCAACCTGGCGATCCTGCACCGGGTCGGCTACCCGCAGCAATCACGCAGCCACTTCAGTGCACAGCACTTCTGGGAGAACGGTGTGCCCGGTGATGAACAACTGGACGAAGGCATGCTCTACCGCCGCTTCGCCAGTACTCCCGGATTTACGGATCTGCCCTTCGCCGGTGCATTCCTCGATGACAGTCTGCCGACGGCTCTGCGCGGTGCGACACCGCTGCCCGCATTCCCGGGTACCGCAGACTACTCTTTCGCCGGCAGTTTTGCCGAAGTGGAAAAGTTCCTCGGCATGTTGCCTGGCACACCCGGTGGAACCGATGGCCGCGGACTCTACGGAGCCTACGGCGGAAAACCGGATATGGAAAATGGTCGCTACCGTGACCTGTTGATGCCCACCGGAGTCAAACTCGGTGAATCAGTGAGTGTCGTTCAACAGGCGTTGGCTCAGGGGGCCTACGTTCCCGAAAATGGTGCGGTCTACCCGGCCAATACCTTCGGTAACCAGTTGAGTGAAATCGCCATGCTGATGAAGCGGACCCCGGCCCAACTGCTCGGAGTCAATATCGGCGGCTGGGACACCCACACCTTCCAGGGTGGAACCGTGGGAACCCACGCCACGATCCTCGGCAATCTGGCCCAGGGGATTCAGGCGCTGTCCAGGGACCTTCAGGATCAGTGGCAGGACGTGGTCATCGTCACCGTCTCCGAATTCGGCCGAACCTCCATTGAAAACGGCTCCAGAGGCACCGACCACGGTGCTGCTTCCGTCATGTTCGTGGCGGGCGGAGCGGTCCAGGGAGGGGTCTACAACTGCGATCCCGGTACCTGGGAGGCTGGCGCGATGTTCACCGAGAACGATCGCTACTTGGCCGCAAACACCGACTTCAGGGTAGTCTTCTCAGAGATCTTCCAGCAGGTGTTCGGGGACGACCCGGCCATGATGGAACAGTTCATGCCCGGCTACGATGCGGCCGCCGTTGCCAACCCGGGCCTGTTCACGCCGCTGGGATTCCTCGGTTAAGGGAGAGCCCGATGAGGATGAGTGTTTTTCTGATGACCATGCTGTTGCTTTGCAGCGGCACGGCTTGGGGTCAATCCACCAACCATGTCATCAATTTCTTTGACAGTGCATTCCTGCCCACCAGTCTGACCATCGAGGCGGGGGATACTGTTACCTGGAATCATGTGGCGGGAACTCATCTTTTAACCAGTGGTGTCCCAGGCGGGGCTCCCGGTACCAATGATGAACCGGGTCTGCTTTTTTCTGCTCCCATCGACAGCCAGAACACCAGCTTCACTTATACATTTTCCCAACAGGGAACGACCATCGGTTTTTTCGATGCCAACAACCCCTCGCAAATCGGATCAATCACCGTTCTCGATGACACCCTCGTCTTTGATGTGGGGGTCGTCGACAACGAGTATCTGCCCGTGGTGATTGAAATCTTTGAGGGAGACAGTGTGCGCTGGGTCCATGAACCGATGGAGATGTTCCATACTGTGACCAGTGGTATTCCCGGCGGCGAACCCGGGACGATCTACGAACCGGGATTTCTTTTCGATGAGGAATCATCCGATCTCAACCCCATCTTCCAATACAACTTCGACACGCCCATGGACCTTCCGTACTTCTGTGTTCCCCATGTGCAATTTGGCATGGTGGGAGAGGTCATCGTTCAGGATCGGTTTATCCGTGGGGATGCTGACCGGGATGACACACTGACGATTGGCGATGCCATCTCGATCCTCTCTTACCTCTTTCAGGGAACCGCAACTCCCGAATGCCTCGACGCCCTCGACGTGGTGGATGACGGCACGGTGAATATTGGTGATGCCATATCTCTGCTGGGATACCTGTTCTCTTCTGCAGCCGCTCCCGTGGCTCCCTTTCCTGAAGAAGGCCCGGATCGAACGGCAGACGCTCTCCTCTGCAGATAACGCATACTTGAAATATCTGACCCGTTGGTTAGTTTTGAGGTGTGGGTTCTATACATGTTTTGACAATTTCTCTCGCAATTTTGATCGGTGGATCTGCCTCCGCAGGAACGCTGCAGGATCCCGTTGTGCCCATGCTGGAGCAGGCCTTTTCCCAAGGTGACTTCCACACAGCACTGAAAATCGGTCGCAAGCTTCTCGCTCAAGATCCGGACAATCTGCAAACACTTCTCATGTGTGGCGCTTCTTGCATCGAATTGGCCAGAGGCCTGACGGATAAAGGCGCCAACATCGGTGCACACAAGGAAGCGCTCATCTACTTCGAGCGATTTGTCCGACTCGATCCGAAGCACGGTCAATCAAGAGTTCACCAATCACTGGCCCGATGTCATCTGGTGCTGACCTCTCATGTGAAAGCTCTGGGCCATGCAAAGTTGGCTGTACAACACGATTCTGCATCCGCGATGGCGCAGCGGCTGCTGGGCGAATCATGGCAGCAGAACGGTAATCCTGCGAATGCCCTGACAGCATTCAAGGCCGCTCACCAGTTGGAACCTGGAAGTGCTGATTACCTCGAAGCAGTACAGGATCAGTTACACAAAATGCGCCGCTTTGGTGAATCCCTGCAATACATCGAGAAACACCGGGGCAAAGTTCATTCCGATCCGAATAACCAATCAACACTGCATTGGTGCCTCCACGTGACCTGGCTCTCACTGAACAAGGTTGATCGTGCCCACGAGGCCATCAGCAAAGCCCATGAATTAGAACCTGACGAACCTCGATTCCTCTCTTCACTGGCTGTCAGCCATTATCGAATGGGTGACTTTGATGAATCTGAAAAGTGGTGCGATCAAACTCTGGCCCACACAGGAACAACAACCCATGCCCGTGCAGTGGTCCAGAGAACCAAAGGCCAGATCCTGATGCACCGGAATCAATACGCCCAAGCCAAACCCCTTCTGCAATCTGCGTTAACCGTGCTTGAAGGGGATGGACCCACTACGCTGGCTCTGATCTCCACACTTCGCCGCCTGGGAGAAACGGAACAGGCGAAAGCCCTGGCGAACCAATATCGCAAATCTGTTGAGAAGAAATCACCATGAAGGCCCGGCTTCTCGCAATGATCTCCATCCTGTTGGGCTGTGAGGCAGCACCACCTCCGGAAGAATCCTGGGTCCTGATGGATCGACCCCCCTTCCCATTTGAATTGGAAGAGAGATCGATCCCTTTCCAACACGACTCGGGATCACGGGGATTGAGACATATCGGTGAGTCTGTCGGATCCGGAGGGGCACTCTTCGATGTCGATGGAGACGGCTATCTCGACCTCTATCTGGTTCAGGGAACAGCAGACGCTGATGCACCCAACGCCGGCATGCCCAAGCCCAACCAACTTTTTCGCGGCACTGCCGAAGGCTTCGTTCTCCATGAAGGCTTCAGTGGCTATGGCGATACCGGTGATGGGATGGGCTGCGCCGCCGGAGATTTCGATCAGGACGGTGATCAGGACCTTTACATCACCAACGATGGACCCGATCGATTGTTGATCAATGACGGCAAGGGTCGCTTCACGGATGAAACAGAGGCAAGAGGTATCGATCAGAGACGATTCGGCAGTGTGGTCACCACGGTAGACATCGACCTGGACGGAGACCTGGATCTGTTTGTGGGTCACTATCTGGAGTTTTCCAAGGAAGATTTTGAGCCATGTATGCGCGACGATGTCGAAGTCTACTGTGCACCCAAAAATTACCCCGGAGTGCCATGCTCTCTTTTGATCAATGATGGCCAAGGCTACTTTTCCGATCTCTCGGAAGAAGCAGGGCTGAACGCCTTCCCGTCCAAGGCGCTCGGAGTATTGACCACCGATTTCGACCAGGACGGTGACACTGATCTTTATGTCGCCAACGATGGGGAAGCGAACTTCCTCTTGCTCAACCTCTTCAAGGAAACAGGCGAAGTCCGCTTCTCAGAGGACGCACTTCTCGCCGGTTGTGCCCTTGGTGAGGGTGCCAAGGAGGAAGCAGGAATGGGAGTTGCTGGAGTCGATCTGGATGAAGACGGTGACGAGGAAATCCTCGTCACCAACTTCGAAGCCCAATCCAACTCCTGTTATCGCAACGATGGAGGAGGGATGTTTCTCGAGACCAGCTTCTTCAATGGCATGGCGAGCCCCTCGCTGGCGTGGGTGGGTTTCGGGATTCGAGACATGGACGTCAATCACGACACGATTCCTGACATCTTTGTGACCAACGGACATGTGATCGACAACATTGGAGTGGTCTCCCAGGGTCAGCTTCAATTTGCCCAGCCGGATCAGATCTATCTGGGTTCGGCAAACGGGTTCTCGGTGATCGAGCCCCATGCCGAGGCACCCTGGAAATCAGGCCGTGCCGCCATCAGTGGCGATATCGACAATGACGGTGATCTCGATCTGGTCGTGACCTGCTGGAATGACTCTCCACGCATCCTGCGATCCAATGCCATGGGCAGTGCGGGTGCCCCCGTCATTGGACTGGAGTTGGCAGGTGATGGTCAACGCTGCTCAAAAGATGCGGTGGGGGCGATCATCACCGTCGAATCGATGGGCCAGACCCGAACGCGGGAACACCGCATCCAGTCCTCGTATCTCGCCAGTCACGATCCGCGACAACTCTTCGCACTGAAACAGGAAGCCCATTCTGCGAATGTGACGATTCGATGGCCTGACGGAACACTCAGCCCAACGATTCAGGTCAAACCCGGGGCCTACCATAAAATTGAATTGGGCAAAGGGATCACCCGGGTCAGCCCCTTTTCCGCTCCGAAACCCTGATTACTTTCTCAACTTCGAAGCGAGATAATGCTTCTCGTGAATCACGGTTCCGTCAGAACGGATCAGCCTGCTCCACAGCTCCGCATCCTCATCAAGATCCTTGGCCTCGATACTGAGAAAGACTGCCGGTTCGCCTCCATCAAAAACGAGAGACGGATGCGGAACATTAGCGGCCTCGATGACGAAGTTGCCCAGAGGTGAGGTGATCCATTCATCGATGGCGTAGCCCCCTCCCTCTTCCGGGGGGTACGAGAGATGTCGACAGCGATGGATATCTCCGGTCACGATCATGACACCGGAGATCCCCTCTTCACCGATGTACTCCAGCAAGCCATTGCGCTCGTGGGGATACATCATCCAGTTATCCGGTTTGCCCTTCCGAACCGAACCGTTAAAGATCATCCCCGAGGAGATGATCTTGAAGGGAGCGGTCGATTCCTTCAGTCCACTCTTGAGCCATTGCCACTGGGCTTTGCCCAACAACGTCGGTTTCTCTGGATCGAGTGGGGAGGGCTCGGTCTTGCCGTACCAGCGGGTATCGAGGAGGAAGACTTCCACCGGCCCGCGTCGGAAACGTGTGTAGACTCCGCCGCCTTCACCATCTCCCATACTTCCGAGTGGGTGATATTCGAGAAAAGCCTGACGGGAGTTGTGTCGGTTGCGGATCTCGCCGACCGCATCGTTGACTCCGTAATCGTGATCATCCCAGGTGGAAGCGACTGCCGTGCTGCGAACCAACTGGTCGAGTCCAGGGTACTTCCAAAAGTCCCGGTGGGCGGATCGCTGTTTCTCCAGATCGGTACTGTCGATGTAAGGAGTGTCACCGAGAAAAACCAGCTGGTGCGGTTTTCGCTCTCGAATGGCCCGCCAGATTCCATCCGCTTTGACCACCTTCTTGTTGGCACAGGAACCAAAAACCAGACGTGCTTCAGAAGGCCCAGCGGAGGGGATCTCCAGTCGCTGATCCTCCGCGAAGGCCGCCGGCTTGCCATCGACATCGATGCGATACCGGAAGGTTTCTCCCGGGCGAATCCCTTTTTCAAAAACAAACTCCACTGTGTAGTCGGCATCGGCACTCGAAGTTTGGACAATTCTGCTGAGCTCGTTTCCAGCCAAGCCCAGAAGGATCGCCTCAACCTTTCGATCCGCAGCATCCACCCGACACCAGACATGGGCTTTTTCAGGGGTGACGCGACCGATCACCGGTCCCGAGGTAATCAAAGGGTCTGCGGCAATGCTTCCTGAAAAGGAAATCAGCAATGCAAAACAAAAGAGAAAAGCCGGCATGGAGTCCTCGTTTTCAGGTGATCTCGGGTAATCAGTAGTTCATTGAAGGGCCGGTCTCGAATATCCTTCGGCTACGGAAAGGTACGGTGCCCATGAAGCGTTCAGACCCCGGAGGATTCTGGCTATTACTGCTGGGGCTTCTGGTACTGCTTCCCTCCATCTGGAACGAAACCAGCATCACCGGAGGAGATGAACATCGCATCTCTTTTCGCACCGCTCTGGAAACCCGGGATGCGGATCAATGGCTGATTCCAACTTACGAGGGTGAACCCCGGCTACGCAAGCCTCCCCTTTTCTACTGGGTTCTGACAGCGACCGCCGAATTCCTCGGCCCCTCCCTGTTCAATTTCCGCATCTGGGGCGTCCTTTGTGGAGCCCTCCTCGCCATCTTCACCGCACGCTGGGGCCAACGTCTCTTTTCCGCTGATCCTGTGCTGACCTTTGTGATCCTCATCTCCTGCCTCGGCCTGGCTACAGAATCCAGACGGGCCATGCTCGACATCCCCATGGCCCTCTTTCTGGTGCTCGCACTGGAACGGTGGGGAAACTGCATGAAAGAGGCCCGGGGGAGAGACGCCGTGTTCGCCGGGGTATTCCTGGCCATTGCGGCGATGATCAAACCCACCGCCATCTATTTCTTTGCAGCAGCCATCCCGGTAATGGCGTGGCTCCAACCCCGTGAAACGGGATTGGTACTGACAGCCAAGCGTCTCTCGGGGCTCCCCCTGATGCTTGCGGCGTTTTGTCTGCTCTTCCTTCCCTGGTGGTTGTATGTGTATTCGATCTATCCCGACCTGCTTCAGTCCCGCATCGAAGAACAGGTGCAAAACCGGGAGCTTTCCATTTTGAGATGGGATTCGATTCCACCGCTGATCGGAGGATGGCTCGGCTTGGCCGCCCCCTGGTCCTTTGCCCTGATCTTTGCGGTCCTGCGATTTCTGCGCCGCCCGGAAGAAGGGTCCGCTCATCCGGAACGCTGGCTCGCAGTGTGGTTGGTGATCGTCTCGATCCCATTCCTGTTCATGAAAACTTTTGAACGTTACCTGATCCCGCTTCTTCCGGCGTTCGCCATACTCATCTCCACCTATCTGGACAGCCTCAAGCCGATCCCGTTGCGCCGGCACCTTTTGGGAGCGGCATTCATCGTCGCTCTGCCGGCACTTTTTGTGATGCTTTTCACCTACTTCTTTACTGCACCTACCGTGTCACTGCTGACCCTCGGAATCCTGTTCATCCTCCTCCGAATGGCACTGCAAACCGACACCGTCAACACAGCACTGTCGGTCGCCCTGACCTGGAGCTTCTGTCTCGGTATTTTGATTCCGACTGTAGGAATCGGCGAAGGCCCACGTCTCTCGCCAGAAATTCTTAACGGTTCCCTCTACCAGGTGGGGGAGCAGCACGTACCGCTGCTGGACGTGCAGGCACAACGGCCGATACCCAAGATCGCGGGTGACTCTGACTCCCTGCGCGAACTTCCTGACAACACCTGTTACCTGATTCTCGCCCAGGCAGATCAAGAGGAGGTGGAGCGCAGCCTGAAGTCCCTCTCCCGGGAATCAGAACGTGTCGGCAACTTTGGGGTCTTCCGCTCTCGCAAAGTCTTCTCACGGTTTTATCGCAGGGACTGGACAGAAGAGCATCTAAAGGAAGCGCTCATGAGAGACTCTCTGACCCCCCTGAGAAAACCTTGTGTCGTCATCGAGGTCAAGGCTCGCTGAACCGGTCAGGAGGGATCGGTGTCTTCCTCCGATGCGGATTTGAAAAATCCGCTGACCTTCCTCTCGATGGCATCGGTGTATCGATACAGCACCGGGACCACCAACAGGGTCATCATCGTCGCCACCAAAAGTCCGGCGACAAACACCGTGGCAAAGGGACTCCAGCGCACATCAAAACTGGGAATGCCGATGGACATCGGCAACAGTCCGGCGATCGTCGAGATGGTGGTCATCAGGATCGGTCGCATGCGTTCATGTCCCGCCAGCCTCAGCGCCTGATCGAGGGGGAATCCCTCATCCCGTCGCCTTTGAATGAAATCAACCAGCACGATGGCATCATTGACCACGATCCCCGTCAGTCCCACCAGTGAGATGAACGCGAGCACCGTGATCCAGGCACGCTCCGGGCGAATCATGTCTTCCGGAAGAACGTCGCCCAGGAAAGCGATCACGGTCATGACGAGAACGACTCCCGTAAAGGAGAACGCCACGTTGGAGATGATGACCAACGGATGGAAGAGGGACCTGAACTGGGTGGAAAGGATCAGGTAGATGATGAAAAGAGAGATCCAGAAAGCCAGGAACAGACTCTTGAAGGAGCGGGCGGTCGATTCCGCTTCACCCTCGAAGCTGAATCCGGCACCGGGGTTTGTGCGGATCTCCGCACCAAAGCGCTCCTCGAGCAGGTACTGAACCGTCGCCGCAGAGACCACCGCATCGTCGGCAAGGTTGCCGGTGATGTTGACCGAGCGCTGGTAATGACGCCTTCTGAGAATTCCCGGCTCTTCCTCGTCCTCGATGGATCCGATCTGGCTGAAGCGCACCATGCTGCCATCCCGGGAGCGGGTGACAGGGAACTCCAGTGCATCGATCGGTTCCACTTCTCCCTCGGGTCGAACGAAGCGAACCTTCAGCGGAATTTCATCGTCCTTGCGCAGATAATCCCCCACGTACACACCTTCAAAAAGGGCACCGACGAAGAGACGTACCTGCTGGGGATCGAGGCCCAACTCTGACATCGCATCCGAATCGGGAATAAAGTTGAGACTCTGGGATCTTTGATCGAGATCGCTCGCCAGATCGACCACGCCTTCCAGTCGACCACCCTGCTCCGATTCCTTCTTGAGGAACTCATAGGTTCTGTTGGCCAGATCGAAGACCCTTTTCTGGTCATTGCCATGAATCCTGACCGTGACCGGAGAACCGGTGGGGGGTCCATCCTTTTGCGCCGTGACTTCTATGCGGACATTCTCTTCGCTCCACTTGCTTCCCAACTGCTTGCGTATCTCACGAATCGCCGTGTTCGGATTGTCAAAGGTTCTCTCTTCAACAACCGGGAACTCCGCCAGAATCAGACCGAACTGATGGCCAAACTGGGGGCGATACGTGGTGTCGAGCTTGATCCCCGACAAACCCACCGCTGCCTCGACAAAACCGGTTGCCCGCAGATCCCGGGAAAGTTCCCTCACTACCCTGTCTGTTTCCTTGAGCCCCGTCCCAGGTGCGGTATTCACCGACACATTCAAAATCGATGTGTCCTCCGGGAAAAACACCAGCTTCAACAGCGGACGCTGACCCAGACCCGGACCGACCATGCTTTGAACGACGATTCCGATGGCGGAGAAGAAGAGGAAAAGGGCAAGCAGGACAACCTTGCCACCATTGCGCTGATTCCACAGGAAGATGCGATCGTAGAATCGTGACAGCTTCCCGCCGATGCCTTCCCGGGCCAGATAGGCATCCACACCGACCAGATCCTTCTCGGACGGTATCTCTTCCGTTCCCACCAGCTGATCAAGATCGCGTACGTGAACCGGCAGGACGATCAGGCATTCAAAGAGACTCACCCCCAGCGCAGTCGCCACACTGATCGGCAAGATCGAGAAGAAGTCACCCACCGTTCCCGTCATCAGCAACATCGGCAAAAAGGCAGCGATAGTCGTCAACGTGGCAGAACAGATGGGAACAAAGACTTCCTGCACTCCCTTGATCACCGCATTCATCGGAGTTTCGCCCAACTCCCTCTGCCGGCGGATGTTTTCCAGAACGATGATGGCATCGTCGACGATGATGCCCACCGTCAGCACAAAGCCGATGAGGCTGACCTCATTGATGCTTTGCCCCATCACTTCGAAGGCAACAAGGGTTCCCAGGAATGCAAAAATGATGCCGCTGACAGTCAGCACCGCCGAGCGACAGGTAAAGAACACAAACAAAGCCAGAGCACCCATCGCCGCCAACTCGAGGGAGATATTGCGACTCGAGGCGATGACGACGATGGCCATCGCCGTCAAGATGAACACGGCACCGGAAGCGGCCTTCGACCGATTGCTCAGGAAAAAGTACAGTGCCGCAATCACCAGGCAGAGCGCGAGCATCAGGCTGTCGTGGAGGACTGACATCGACGCGTTGATCTTCCGGGTCGAGTCAAGAATCATGTGGACATTGAAGGGAATGTCTTTTCTGGACTCCTGAAATCTGGCGGTCACTTCAAGGACCGCATCGCGAATCGTGGAGGCGTTGGCATCGCTGTCCTTGAGCACCCTGCAGCCGATGGCGTCTTCACCATCGAGGCTGTTGCCCACTGCTTCGCGAATGGGAATCACCCCGGTCTGACTCGACGTCACCAGGTCGGCAACCCTGACCTTGGAACCCGCACCCTGATTGCGGACGATGACCTGAAGCACATCCTCCGGATTTCTGGGACGGGTATCGATGCGGATCGATCGTTCCCCCAACTCTGTTTCAATCTGGCCGGAGGGGATAAACCCGCCCTCCCGGTTGATCGCCGCGAGAACCTCCTGAAAGGTCACCCCATGACGTTCGAGGAGGTCGGGATTGAGAGCGACCTGGAACTGGTCAAACTCTTCGCCGGCAAAATCGATGCGTTTGACTCCGGGTATCCGTTCAAGCTCATCGCGCAGATCCTTGGCCAACAGAATCAGTGCCCGCTTGCTCAACTCGGAATCCGCACGCTCGACCAGCATCACCTGAATCACCGGCACCCATGAATCGACGTCCAGCTCCATAAAAAGCGGTTGCAGAGGCTTACCGTTGACCTGGGGCAGGGCGTTCAGTGCGGAAAGCACTCGCAGGCGGAACTCGCGGTATTCTTTTTCGGTGGTCAGATCGTCATCGAATTTGACCAGCACCTCACTGCGTCCCGGGACTGAAGTACTGGAGACATACTCCGCAGATTCGAGACCACGAACCGCATTCTCGATGGGCTTGGTGACCAGTCGCTCCACTTCTTCAGCGGAGGCACCAGGGTACCGAAGTGCAACCTGCACCTGGCGGAATGACATGTTGGGGAAAACTTCGACGGGAAGATTGGGAATCGCCACGATCAGTGCGTAGGCGATCAAGCCGAAGAAGACGATGTTGACCGGTACGGTCGAGCGAAGCACCAATTGAAAAAATGCGCGCATCGCTACTCCGTTGTCAGGGGGACCAGCTCAATCCCGACCGGCATATCCTTCGAGCGAACCAGCCAACTGGTCTCGTCACTGCGAACCGGATAAACCGTATAGATCATGCCTTCGGTGTCCTTGACGATCCACTGCTCCAACTGCTGACCGATGAACTTCTTGGGGATTCTCACGCCACCCCGACTGTCCGGAATCCCCAGAGAAGCGCGAATCTCCAGCCCGCCGCCTGTTTCGTAGGTGCGCAGGCTCAATTCTTCTGCGGGAATATCGATAGTGACCAGTCTACGGTGGGTTTCAGGGTGGGGGACGGAGCCGACCCTGATTTTGGAAGGCTTGATCTCGCTGTCATCGACCACCCTGCTCAACTTCAGCGGGCTGACGGACAGGGCCCTGATCTCTTCTTCCGTCAAAGCCAGAGCCACCTTGAAATAAGATCGATCCACCAGAGTCATCATGTGTTGGCCCATGGTCAATCCCGACCCCTGCACGACATCGCACTTTTCAACATACCAGCCTGCGGGAGCAAGCAATGTCGACTGCTTGATCTTCTCTTCGATCACGTTCAACTCTGATTCGACGAGGCTCACCGAAAGTTGTGAATCGGCGAAAGCCACCCGTGCCGTGTCAGAGACCGCCGTCGCCTCCTCTGCCCTCTGCAACACCTGATCATAGACGCTTTGGGAGGCGTCTCCCTTTTCGAGCAGGGCTGAGACCCGCTCCAGCTCTTTGGTGGCCAGACGAGCCGCTGAATCGGCACGTACACTGGCCAGCCGGGCGGTCTCGGTGGCGCTCTTCGCCAACTCCAGCCGAATCTCCAGACTCTTCTTCTGGGCAATATCGATGGAGGCATCGACCCGAATCGCCGGCACCCATTCGCCGTCGCGCCCGGGGATCCGATCTCCCTCTGCAAAGACGACTTCATCGACCTTGAAAAAACCCATCGCCCCACTGATCAGCGAAAGGGTATCTCCCGGTTGGGTGAAAGCGGTGAAGGTTCTTTCGACCACTGCAGGGTGGTCAAACGGTTTCCAGCGTTCGCCATCGACCGACTCTGCGGAGGGAATGGCCGTCAGCAGAATGAGGGGCAGTATCAAAAGGTTCATGAATCTCTCCGGTGACATGACGGTATTGTGAGTATGATACACCAGTCGCACGAACAAGGTGGTTGGATTGATCCGGAATTGGCAATTTGCTGACTGATTTTGGTGCGTTTTTGAAGGGGTTTCCCGTTGAGTCAAATGGATCCTGTGAGACTGCGCATCGTTGGAAGCCTGCTCGATTCCATCGCTGAGGACATGGGAATCGCCCTCGAGAGGGCAGGGATTTCACCCAATATCAAGGAACGCCTCGATCACTCCTGTGCCCTCTTTGATGGAAACGGCGAACTGGTCGCCCAGGCAGCCCACATTCCGGTGCATCTGGGTGCGATGCCGATGGCAGTCAAGGCCGCGAAAAAGCATGTCGACTTCGCTGAAGGGGATGTGATCCTCGTCAACGACCCCGCACTCGGTGGAACCCATCTCCCCGACATCACGGCGATCCAGGCGTTTCGCCTGCACCCCGGGGACCCTGAGCCCATCGCTTACGTTGCCAACAGAGCCCACCACGCCGACGTCGGTGGCATCGTCCCAGGATCGATGGGGCTGACGGAACATCTCAAGGATGAGGGCGTCGTCATTCCACCAACGGTCTGGATCAGGGGTGGGAAACCGGATCAGGAAGTGGAGGACAGGATCGTCGGGGCGATGCGCTTTCCGGAAGAGAGAAGGGGTGACCTCCTCGCCCAGAAGGCTTCATTGCAAAGGGGGATCAGCGGCTTGCAAAGGTTGCTGGATCGTCTGGGCCCAAAGGAGTTGCTGACAGGGTTCGCAGAATTGCAAAACGCTGCCGAGCGACATGTCCGCACACTGATCGATTCCATCCCCGATGGCCGCTACATGGCATTGGAGCAATTGGATGGCGATGGGTTCAGTGACGACCCAATCCTGATCCGACTCACCATCGATGTCACCGGTGATTCCGCCCGCTTTGATTTCTCGGGAACCTCTGAAGCGTGTCGTGGACCGATGAATTGCAGTACTCCCGTAACCCACTCCGCCATTCAGTATGTACTGCGCTGTCTTGCACCCTCAGAGATCCCTGCAAGTGGCGGAGCGATGAGACCCATCGAGGTCAAGATCCCCGGCGGCAGCCTTCTCGACCCGCCAACGGACAAACCCGTGGCCGGTGGCAATGTGGAAACGTCCCAACGACTGGTCGACCTGATCCTGACCGCCCTGACCCCTGCACTCCCGGACAGGATCCCCGCCCAATCCCAGGGAACGATGAATAACGTTGTCTTCTCCTGCAAAGAAGGAACCCACTATGAAACCCTGGCGGGAGGGTGCGGGGCAGGCCCCCAACGATCCGGTGCCAGTGCCCTGCAGGTTCACATGACCAACACTCTCAACACCCCCATCGAACGTCTGGAGCAGGTGCTCCCCCTGCGCATTCGAAGCTACGGGCTTCGACACGGTTCCGGCGGAGATGGAATCCATCGCGGGGGTGAAGGCGTCATTCGTGAATTCGAATTTCTCGCTGAAATGGATGTCTCCATCCTCACCGAACGCAGGGATCTGCCCCCCGCAGGAGTTAGGGGTGGCAACGCCGGTTCCCCCGGAAGAAACCTGCGTCTCACATCCTCGGGAGAAGAGGTTCTTCCTGCGAAATGGCAAGGGAAGTTCCACCCCGGAGAAAGACTCCGTATCGAGACTCCCGGAGGCGGCGGCTGGGGTGCACCGAACGAAGATTGACTGCCCACTCTGGAAGTCCCCGGTTAAACTCTCTACCAGAACGAAAACCCGCAATGGGAGGATTTCTCCAGAGTGACCACTGCCATCGAAATGAATCACGTCGTCAAGACCTATGGAGAATTCCGGGCAGTCGACGATGTCTCCTTCTCCGTTGAGGAAGGAACCATTTGCGGATTCCTTGGACCGAACGGTGCAGGAAAAACGACGTCGATCCGCATGATCCTCGATATCCTGCGACCCACCTCCGGCTCCATCTCGGTGCTCGGTCACCCGGTCGCCTCCCAAGTAAGGGATCGCATCGGATACCTTCCCGAAGAAAAAGGCCTCTACAAAAAAATGACGGCAACCGCGGTCATCGCCTACTTCGCCACCCTCAAGGGGGTTCCTTCCTCCGTTGCCAGAGAGAAGGCCCGAGAGTTGCTCGATCGCTACGGTCTCAGTGCGTTCAAGGATCACAAATGCGAGGCTCTCTCCAAGGGAATGGGACAAAAGGTGCAAGTCCTGGCCTCCATCGCACACGACCCGGATCTGGTCATACTCGACGAACCCTTCAGCGGTCTCGACCCGGTCAATCAGGAGGTGATGGAAGAAGTGATCCAGGACCTCAAATCCCGCGGCAAGACCGTGCTCTTCTCCACGCACGTCATGTCCCATGCGGAACGAATATGCGAAAGCATCGTCGTCATCGCCGCCGGGAAAATGGCGTTCCACGGTTCCGTCAAAGAAGCACGCAACCTGTTGCCCAGTCGTGTTCGGGTTCGCGGAGACGACATCTCTGATCTGGTACAGAAACTTCCAGGCGTGCAATCGGTCAAGCCTTCAACAGATGGGCGTGCCGACGTGCTCGAACTACACATCTCTGACGACACCGATCCGCGGCTGCTCCTGAAGCAGTTTTTTGATTCCGGCAAATCCCTCGACACATTCGAGGTCGTGCAACCGGACCTGCACGAAGTCTTCGTCCACCTGGTGGGTGAGGATGCCAGAGAGGCGGCTGATCGATGATGCGCATCTACCGGGTCGCCCTGCGCGAGTATCTGGAAAACGTCAAAACCAAAGGCTTCTGGATCGGCATTCTGCTCTTTCCGGTGATGATCTGGCTGATGGTCGAGGTGCCCAAGTTTCTCGAGGAAAAGGGCATTCCCACACGACACGTCGCCATCGTCTCCCGCGATGCTGAAGCGGGTGAACTGGCCCGACAGCGCTTGACTCTCCTCAACCGGCAAAAGGTTCTGCAGGCATTGCAGCAACACATCGCCGAAGCCACGGAGAGCCAACGCAAAGAGATGCTGGAAGAACAGGAAATCGACGCGGCCGCACTCCTCGATCGCCTCGAAGAGGGTCTGGAGCAGATGAGCCAGGGTTCTGCGGAGATCAATCCCTTCAACCCCAAGCAGTTGGTCGACATCGGCGACCTGATCCCCGACGAATACCTTCTCAACGATGGTCAATGGTTGGCGATGCGCAATCTGCTCCTCAATCAGTTGCCCAAGGGATCGCCGGAATTCGTCGAGCCGGACCCGCGATTCATCGAGGTCGGACTGCTTCCCGGATTGACCGACATGGCCACCGATGCCGAAATCGAAACCGCCCTGAGACCTTACCTGCGAGCGGAAAAACTGTACCCCGCCTCCGGCCGCAATGTGGATCTCTTTGCTCTGGTGCTGATCCCGGAAAATGTGCTCAGTGAAAAGGAGCCGATCCGCTTCTGGTCATCCAACCTGGCCGACACCGATCTTCTCGACGCCATCACCGACTCCCTGACAGATCGGGTGAGGCAGATGGAATACGACTCCCGCGGTATCTCCTCGAGTGAAGTGAAAGAGATTGCACAAATCCGTGTGCGCTCCAACAACTTCAACCCCAACAAACAGGAGGGGGAGGAGAAGGTCGGCATCCGCGACAAGATACGCCAGTACGCCCCTGTCGGTTTTGTCTATCTGCTGTGGATCGCCATTTTCACCGTCGCCCAGATGTTGCTGAACAACACGATCGAGGAGAAGTCCAACCGGATCATCGAGGTCTTGCTCTCCTCCGTCACCACCAATGAGCTGCTTCTCGGCAAGGTTCTCGGAGTCGCCGCTGTTGGAGTGACGATGCAGCTGGCGTGGATCGGTTCCATGTTGGGTATCCTCAGGCTGAAGGCAGGACCGGGTGCAGAATGGGTGGTTGATCTGTTGGCCGCCGTCGTTTCGCCGGAGTTGTTGATCGGTTTCATCTTCTACTTCGTCACCGGCTACCTCTTCTATGCTTTCCTTTTCGCGGGGATCGGCAGTATCTGCAACACCATCAAGGAAGCACAAAACTTCATGAGCCCCATGATGCTGATCTTGATGGTGCCTTTGGGGACGATGGTCTTCATTCCGAATGATCCCAACGGAACCATCGCCACCGTGATGTCGTGGGTTCCGCCCTGGACCCCCTTCATCATGATGAACCGCATGGCGGCGAGCCCACCGATGGGTGAGATCGTCGGAACGGGAATCATGTTGCTGATTTCGGTGATCTTCGTTTTCTGGATGTCTGCAAAGATCTTCCGCATCGGAGTTCTTCGCACGGGACAGCCGCCGAAGTTTCTCGAGTTGCTCGGTTGGTTGAAATCCAGCAGACCTTGAACACTCCTCGCCGCCCCATGCGCTACTTCTGGAATCTGCTCGGGTTCATGGCGCTGGGGCTGGGGATCATCGGAATACCCCTGCCGGTATTGCCGACGACACCGTTTGTTCTGCTGGCCGCTTACCTGTTTGCCAAAGGATCTCCCCGCTACCACACGTGGCTGAGAAATCACAAAACCTTTGGCAAGATGGTACGCGACTGGGAAGAGCACGGTTCGATTCCGACGCGGGCAAAGATGTTTGCGACGATCATGATCGCCATCGCCATCTCTTTTCCGCTGTGGATCAATCGTGACAAGGTGCCGGTGGAAGCACGGTGGGCGACCGCCATCCTTGCAGGAATCGGTTGGGTGTTTGTGATCACTCGACCGTCAGGGCCGAAGCCGGACCAAAAAGAGTCACTCGAATAGAGACTTGAGTTTTTACTCTTCGTCGTCGTCGTCGACGCCGAGGTACAAGGACCCGTTCACCGTCGACAGGTACGGCTGCAGCGGAATCTCTTCCTGCTTGATGAAGCCCTTCTCGGGAAGGGATCCATCCCGCACCATCTCGACGACGGCGGCGACTGAGCAGGCGGTCGTCCAGCTGATGGCGCGCCACTCGGTGTCGTTGACCTCAATGGGGCGGTACTCGCCGACGAACTCTTCCCTCTGGAGATCCCCGGACTGCCAACCCTCAACGGCGGCATGCACGTAGACCACATCATCCTGAACCGGCGGGCACGCCTCAACGAGGATCCGCCCCGCTTCTTCGCGGTTGCGGTGCATGCCCAGTTCGTGGAGGAAGAAGCGCATGCGGTCGCAGTGACCCGGGTAGCGCATCGTCTTGTAGTTGAGTGTTTCCAGTTTTCCAGCCCAGGTCTCACACATGGTGCCGAGACCCCCTGAAGTCGTGAAAGCTTCCAGACGCAAGCCGTTGAGGTGGATCGTCTCCAGGCCCTCCAGCGAAGGAACCATGGAGCGCTCACCCATGCTGATCACCTCACACTCATTGAGGTATTCATTGATGACACCTGCGGAGGACCAGGTGAAGGAATATCCCATGCTGCCGCGGGGATGCTCGGGAAGAGCACCAACGCGCAACTCGATGGAACGGACCTTTTCGAATTGCTTGGCGAGATCGGCTCCGACGATGCCGATGAATCCGGGAGCAAGTCCGCACTGGGGTGCGAGGACCGACTTGGCATCCGCAGCCATCTCCTGGATAGCGTTGGTGGTCGGGACGTCCTCTGTGAGATCGAAGTAGTGGATGCCCTTGTCGAAGGCTGCCTTCGCAACCGGCAAGTTGAACTGGTAGGGGAGGCAGGACACCACACCCTGACAACCATCGAGTGCGTCATTAAGCGCAGCGGTATCGGAGACGTCGAGGACATCCGAGGAGAAGGTCAAACCTTCCACAGGTCGGGCATCGCGGCCGATCACTTCAAACCCGGCTCTCTGCAGGAGTGTTCCCACGAGGCTGCCGACTTTGCCCAATCCGACAACACAGACTTTTTCGATGTTGGCCATGATCCGTTTCCTTCCAACACTTCCGCTGCCGTTTCCCTGCGGGCGGATGATTCGAGCCTATCCTATCGATGCCCCCTGATCTGACAAGCAGACCGACGGATTGCCCCTGAACAGGGGCTCAAAATGGCCAGAAATGGCGGAATTCGTACGATTAAGAGCCCTGCCGGGATGGGCCTGATTAGATAAACCACTCGTAGATGGGGATGTACTTGCCGAGAAGCCAACCACAAACCCCGCCGAGAAGGGCGCCGACGATGGACAGGGGCAGGGAGGTAAATCCGCCCAGCAAACCTGCCCCAACACCGGCGAAAAATATGGTGAGCAGAAAGATCCAGATCATTTTAAACATGTAATTTCCCCTTAGCGGATTTCGATGCTGGCATCCGGAAGGCGGGTGACCGCTCCATCTTCCTCGATCTCGATTTGAATCGTCACGCGAGTCATGTCTTTCCCGGTTATCGCGTCGACCCCGGCAGTCAAGGCGAAATCTTCATGCATGAGGCTGACACTGGAAGGCTCATTTTCGATGACCCACAAACGCGGGGAAGCCAGTTTCTCTCCATCTCTGTAAAGAGTGAAGAGAACATCAACCTGATCACCGAGAAACTTGCGGGCACTGGCTTCAACTTTCCACTCTGCCACTTCCAGAGACGTGAACCCGGGATCACCCGGCTCCAGAGGTCGCTCGACAAATTTCATCTCCACCAGAACTGCACTGTGATCAGAAGGGAAAGTGCGATCAGGAACGGCGATATCGACGTCTTCCCAAACCTGTGGATAAACCGTGGTCGAAACCGGAACCAGTTTCCAATCACGGCAATAGTCATGCAGGTACAGGCGATCAATCCGGTCGAAACCCTGCTCTTTCTCTTCCGTCCCCCGAAACATCGGAGACCAGGTGATCCCCGGATGATGCACCGGGTCAGGATGAAGCATGCGATAGACATCCTTGAAGTCGTTCGACTCCACCAGAAGACTCACGGGGAGATCGAGTTCACGCCTCCTCTTGAAGACGGTGGCCGTATCCCGGGTCCAATCCAGATGGGATGGAGTGTTCCAGTCGCCACCCACCAGCAGTGGCAAGTCCGAGTCGAGATGACCCAATTCCTCGATCTTGGCCAAGAGTCTCTCCGCCTGGGGTAAGCGCTGGGAACCCTCAAATTCGCTTTTCAGCAGATCTTCATCGGAGATCTGCGGATTGTCGCGGATGACGTAGGGGATATAGGCGCGGTAATCGAGCCAGATACTCCAGGCGAGAAACTCGCGGCCACTGGCATGCACCAGCCGGGCACCCACTCCATGCCACGGTTCATGATCAAAGGTCTCGGCGATCTCGCAACGAGTCAGAACACAGAGGTGGGGGCTTTCACCCTGGTATTGATTCCATCCCAGTTGCTCGGCGAGCCATGCACCCAAAAGAGGACGCTCCCCGTTGATGTCATAGCTCTCCTGCATCAACACCACATCTGCTTCGGAATCGCGAATTACCTTGAGGATCTTCTCCGGACCCTCGGTCACTTCATTTCCGCCGCGCCAGGCATTCCAGACGAGCACCTTGAGTATGTCCGGATCTTCCGTCGTCCCGGCCTGGGGCTTTTGCTGCAGCGACAGATTTGAACAACCGGACAGCAGGAGTGTGATCACGATCAACAGCACCAACCTGAGGTTGCTCGCGAGTATCCGATTCAGTATCCGACGCATGACACTCCTCCCTGTCTTGATTGGAACACTGTCTGATGAAACAAAAAAGGTCCCGCCTGAAAGACAGGCAGGACCTTTGAAGTGGCTGAAAAAACTCCGGGATCAGGTGATGTCCTCCGGAGTGGGATAGCATTGACGGCCCGGGCGACACCCTTCAGGGCACACATCATCGCCGTCCGGTCCGTGATAGGCCATCGTCCTCAAGCAGTGAAAGAAGGCTGTGTTTGCGGTGAAACTGTCCTCAAAGGCACTGCGACGATACTCGGTGTTGAGCAACATCGTCTTGGTGCGCAAACAGGGACAGACATCCTCCGGCAACAGTTCCGGTTTCTGCATCGCCATCTTCAGCCCTCCTCTCTCGAACGAACCACGCGAACCGCCCGGCGGATCAAACCCTGCAACATCGGCACCTTGTAGCCGTTCTGTGAAAGGGGTGTTGCCCCTTCGCCGGCGATCAGGGCTGCCTGGGTGGCTTCATCATCTGAACCATTCAACTTCTTCTCCATGTCTTCTCTTCTCAGAGGTGCAGGAGAAACGGCACCGAGAATCACCCGGTGGTCTCCCTTGCGGCCTCCGCGATCGAGGAGAATCGTCACGCTCGCCTGGGCCCAGTCGAAGCTCTGCTTCTCGCGTGCTTCTTCGTAGGCCCACAGTGAAGTTTCCGTCTCAGCGGGTAGCAGGATGCGACGGACAAACTCACCCGCTGAAAGCTTCACTTCCATCAGCGGATTCTCGGAGGGTCCTGTAAAGAAATCCCCTGCGGTAATTTCTTTGACGCCATCCTGCCCCTGAACCTCGATGATCGCATCGTGGGCGACCAACACCGGTGCCAGATTTGAAGGCTGTGTCGCGGAGCAGATCTGGTTGTCAAAGATGGCGTGAAACTCGTTCTCACCATCTTTGGCCCAGCAACCGGTGCCGCCATTCTTGATGCAGGGGTAGCCCTCATGGCGCAGGTACCAACAACGGGGCTTCTGACAGATATTGCCCGCGACAGTAGCCATGTTACGAATCTGCGGTGTCGCAGCGTGACCCACCGTGGTTGCCACCGCCGGAAAGCGGCGTTGAATCTCCGGGTGGCCGGAGACTTCTGACATCCTGACCATGGCACCCAACCAGATTCCGCGGTCATCGGACTCGATCTGGTCCAGGCCGGAAATTTTCTTCAGGTCGACCACCGTTTCCGGGCTCGCCACATGCTCCTTGATGCGATTGAGGAGATCGGTTCCAGCAGCCATGTACTCGGATCCGTCGCTGGACCGTGCCTGCAACGCCTCGTTTTCATGGGTCGGCTGGATCAGTTTGAAGGGCTTCAAAGTCTCTCTCCCTTCTTTTCCGAAGTTCCCCGGGCGGCGTCTCGTTTCGCGATCGCCTCGAGGACCTTCTTCGGGGTAATGGGAAGATCATAAATCCGCACACCCAGTGCATCGGAGACCGCATTGGCGACGGCAGCCGCCGTCGCCACGATGGGCGGCTCTCCCAAACCCATCACCTGAGTGTTCGATTTTCCGTTGTAGACATCGAGAAGAACGACATCGATCTCGGGGCAATCTGCAGCACCGAGGATCTTGTAGTTCTCCAGATCGTCATTGAGCATGCGACCTTTTTGACGGTCCATGACCCTGCGTTCGAAGAGTGCAAAAGAAACACCCTGAATCACACCGCCGCGCACCTGGCTTTCGGAGGTCATCGGGTTGATGATCTTGCCGGCATCAGCAACGGCGACCACCTTCTCCACCCGGACTTCACCGGTCTCTTCATCGACCTCAACCAATGCAGCCTGCACTCCGGCGTTGGTATCGGAAAAACCTTCATAGTTTCGACGCGGACGGCCCTTGAGCACCTCGATGGCATCGTCGTCCATCAAGGCACAGGCGTCCTTGAAATTCAGATTCAGGGAACCTTCACCGACCTTGTAGACCTCTTGGTCTTTCAGATCGAGCTCGCTGGCAATCCAGCCCTTGCGTTCTGCAACGATCTCCAGCAGTTGCCGCTTGGCGTGGTGAGCGGCCAGTCGGGCAGCGGGAGTCACCGTGCCAATAGTGGTGGAACCTCCACTGGCGGGCCCTTTGGGGTCATCGGTATTGCCGATTCTGGTCGTGACCTGATCCAGATCGAGCCCGAGTTCTTCAGCGACCACCATGCCCATGACTGTCCGCGTGCCGGTACCGATATCCTGCGAACCGTTGCGCACTTCCACCTGGCCATCTTTGGTGATTCTCACCAGCGCACTGGCACCACCGCCTCCTGCGGAGAACCACAGATTGCTGGCCATGCCGACACCCTTGCGCTTGATTCCGGGCCCCTTCACCGGTCGCTTCTGATCCCAGCCGATACGCTGCTTGGCGATGTCGTACTCCACCTTGCGGATCGGATGATCATCATTCTTTTTGCGGAACTCGACACGGTCCATGCCGATTCCCTCGGCGGCCATGTCCATCATCTGTTCGAGGGCAAATGCACCCTGCGGCCAGCCGGGAGCCCGATGGGCCCGGGCTCCACCGGTGTTGGTGCGCACTCCGTACTCGATCTTGTCGGTTTCACCGATGTTGTAGATGCCGTCGTTATGGGCACCGGCACCACCGGTACCCGTTCCCGGAGTTCCCCAACTGCGAATCCGGGTACCGAGGATTTCGCCATCCTTGCTGACACCCATCTTCATCTGCTGAATCGAATCGGGGCGGTTGCCGGCACTCAACTGCTCCTCGGAACGGTTGAGCATCATGTGAACCGGGACCCCAGCTTCCTTCGACAGCAGAGCTCCCAGAACTCCTTCGCGTCCTGCGCTGAACTTGGAGCCGAAGCCACCGCCGACATACTCCGACAGTACCTGGCACTCCTTCGCCTTCACCCGGCTCCAGTTGCTGGTCATCTCATTGCGGAAACCGAAGGTCGCCTGGCTCGATGCCCAGAAGATCAATCGGCCATCTTCCCAGGTGCACACTCCTCCATGGGTTTCCAGAGGAGCGTGGGTCTGGACTTCCGTGCGGAACTCACCCTCCACGGCGACGTCCGCCTGATCGATGATCTCTTTCACCGCAGCTTCCTGACGAGCCAGTCGCGAATCTCCGTTGCCTCCGCCCCGGCGCCCCATACGCGGGCTGATGCGGGCAACGTTCTGCTGACCTCCGCGTCCCACCTGGGGGGCTCCCTCCTTGCGGGAATCCTCGACGGTGACGCAGTGGGGCTTGATGTCGTACTCGACCTCGATGGCCCGGAGTGCTGCCTCCGCCTGCGCTTCCGTCTCTGCTGCAACAGCGGCGATCTCCGCACCGGCGTAGCGGGCACTTTTATCCTCGAAGATATCGGGAACCTTGAGCACCGCCTTGACCCCGGGCATGCGACTCGCCTTGTCGGTATCGATGGAAACGATGTCCGCATTGGCGTGGGGGCTGCGCAGAATCTTGCCGTAAATCATTCCGGCTGGTTGCTGATCGTAGGCATACTTGGCGGTTCCGGTCACCTTGGCGGCCGCATCTACCCGTGGAAGCGAATCGCCAATCAGGTGCAGGCGATCCTCCGGTTGCCACGGCTTGACGTCGTCATCCTGGATACGCACCGTCAGCTCCCTGAACTGACCTCCGAATCCGACCTTGATCGTGATCTCTTGTGCCATCACTTGCCTCCCGTCCGGGAAGCGTGCTCCACCGCCTCAATGATGTTCTGGTAGGTTCCACAACGGCACAGGTTTCCTGAAAGGCCCTGGCGAATCTCATCGCGAGTTGGATTCGGGTTCTCCTTGAGCATGGCTGTGCAGGTCACCACCATTCCCGGAGTGCAGAATCCGCACTGCAGGGCATCCTTTTCGATGAACGCTTTCTGCAGGTGGCTCAGGTTGTCGGGGGTACCGATCCCCTCAACGGTGGTGATCTCCTTGCCCACCGCATCGACGGCAAGCATCGAGCAGCTGTCGACGACCTGGCCATCGAGGAGCACGGTGCAAGCCCCGCAGGAGCCACGGTCACAAACCCGCTTCGGACCCGTCACGCCCAGATCATTGCGCAGGAAATCGAGGAGGGTCGTGCTCGGTGGGGCAGAGGCGGACTTGCTGCCGCCATTCACGTTCAGGGTGATCTTGCCCGCTCCCGGACCCAACTCTTTCAGGTCGGCCGCAGCCCGTTCTTCTGCGAGGGCCTCTGCGGGCAATCGGGATATGCCGGCGGCCGCAGCCGCCACCCCCGCTCCCTGCAGGAAAGATCGGCGGGAAACGCCTTCTTTCGGCGGATTATCCTCTGGGTGGTCTTGCATGGTCGTTGGTCTCCCTTCGTCTCCAGCTGTTGGAAACTGCACTTCGAATGCTAATCGGAGTGGGAGCCCTGTGAAATAACGCAGTTGCCGGTGAAGAGGGCCTGTGACCGGGCCTGGAGAACTCGACCTGCAGGTCGAGAGGAGGCCGAATGGGGAAGCAGCAAAAGAAAACGGACCGCAGGAAAACCTGCGGCCCGTATCAATTCTAAAACGATCTCAGAAGGTCGAGAGCGGATTAGTAGCGGGGCGGCCCTCCGGCGCCACGCTCGGGACGGGGGCGTGCTTCGCTGACGCGAACACTGCGTCCACCCATCTCGCTGCCATCGAGGTTGTCGATAGCGTTGGATGCGGAATCATCGTTGGCGAAGGTGACGAATCCGAAACCCTTGCTGCGACCCGTGTCACGGTCCTTGACCACGACTGCATCGGTGATTTCTCCACAAGACTCGAAGTGAGCACGAAGCTCAGCTTCATCCGCTGCCCAGGGGAGACCCCCGACAAATACACGATTACCCATTGTGCTCCCTAACCTCTCAAAAACCCCCGGGATTGCCGGGGAGACGACCTGGGGAGAGTCGGCCGCCTGTCAAACACGAAACCCGGCGAACCGGGAGGAAAAATTCCGGAACCGAACGGGTGAACCCGCACCGGCAGCCCGGAAAACAAAATGATCGAAGGAAGAAATGCGTGGGCACGAAAGGGGCGCACGGTCTGACACACTGCGGAACAAGAAAAAGCGCCTCGATCTTTCGCACGCACCCCGGGGGGTGCAAAGAGAGTCGGTGATCACGGGAATGCCAACTTTGGCAAAGATTCCTCACCGACGATCCTTCAGTCTCCCCCTTGGCAGGGAAAATGCAAGGAAAGGCAGGAAATACTCAGCGATTGAGCCATATCTCCAACGCTGAGCGGAGTTTGAGATCCTCCAATTGAGGCAGAATACGCCTCAGAAGGGCCTCGGCGGAGGGATGAGAGGATTGGGTCAGGGCCGCCAGCACAGAATCCCGGTTGGCGGAACTGTCCTTCCAGACCTGTTCGAGGAACCCCACGACCTCCTCACCGGGAAGCAGCGACAGGGCCGCCAACTCCTGGTCGGAAAGGGACCCCTTGGATACGAAACTCTCGGTCATGTGATCGAGAAGAAGTTTCTCCGCGGACTCATTCACGGTCTCGATGGAATACACCGCCAGCGCCAGAAACTCATCGACGGAGAAAAGATCGAGCAGGGGCCCTCGTTCAACACCCTGCCACTCCATTTCCCTTGCCCTGATAAAGAGACTCAGCCACTCTTCGCCCGCCCCTTTGCAGGATGCCATCACCTGCGGCACCCAGTAGCTCATGACTCCTTCTGCAATCGGTTCCAGACCAGCGAAGGGTCCACCATCCGGAAGTGCCGCCAGGGCAGCCTCCAGTTTTTGCAGATCCTGAATCGCTGGATCTACTTCACCCCGGGACACCTGATCGATGATCCCCTGAAAAATCTGCGAATAACTGCCACTAACAAGAAGCTCTGCAAAGGTGAGGGGTGGAGTCTCCGACTCCGTAGCTGTCGGCTCCGCAGGAGGATCGTTATTGACCGGAGCTTCATCGGCAAAGTTGGTCTCCACCTCGGCGGGGGCGACGTCAGGAGAATTGTCATCGGCGGAATTGTTATTGGTCACTGGAGGCTTCTCCGCCTGCAGTCGGGCAATCCTGCTCTCCAACTGCCGGCGCAATGCCTGTTCCGACTGCAGTCGGGCACGCAATTCGATGACCTCAGCCGGGGCTCCCTCGGGGGCGATCCGGGGACTCTCTGGAGAATCATCCCCGGAGAAGCGGAACTGGGCGATCAGCACCCCGAACAGGATGGCAAAGAGGTAGGAAAAGAGGCGCATACGCCAGTCCATGACACTCCATACAAGTGGAAACTTCGCTCACCGCTGACGGGCGACCGGAGTCCGACACTGGACGCATTCGGTGATTCTTCGTAAGTTGATCCGTGCGAGGTGAACACCACCTCTGATACGGATAAAATGCGGCCAATCCTGATGTTATCGCTCGATCAGGCCTGAACAACCGCAGTTCCGGGGCCCCAGAGCACTCCTGGAGCTCTGATCGAGCAATATCGAGAGGTGTCCCGTGACCCTTCCCCAATGCAGACCTCTCCACCCTGGGCGATTTTTCCTCCTGGCCCTGATCTTCCTGCTTCTCCTCGGCGGACTCTCAGCTGCACCGGCTTTTGCAGCGTCGGGATCGACAACCCCGGCCGCTGAGACCTCCACTACCGCAGACCTTTTGACCGCCCTCGACGAAGCCGACATGGAAACACTGTCGAAGTCGACCCCCGTCAGGATTCTGAAGACCCTCGGCAGAACCGCCCCCAAAGGCCGCCTCAAACCGGGGCAAACCACGCAGGTGGAATTCACCGCTGAAGATGGCCGCGACACCCGGGTTTCCATCTATGGTCCCGCAGGTCGTCACCGCAGCTACGGATTGATCCTGATGCTCCATGGTTATGGCGGCAACGGTCGCTCAGCGGTGACCCGCAGCTACCAGAACTTTGCCAACAAGAATGGCTACATCATCGTGTCCCCGGATGCCCAGCGTCCGGCAAAGGGAAAATGGAACGAGGACCTTCCGGAACAGATTCTCGGGACACCTACCCAGCACTGGTGGTCCTACCGCTCCGACGGTTTTGTCAACGGACTCATCGATGACCTCTGCTGGAAATACCCCATCGATCGCAATCGTGTGGTGCTCTCCGGTATGTCGATGGGGGGATTTGGAACCTGGAATCTGGGAACCCGTTTCAGCGATCGCTTTTGTGCCCTCGCCCCGCTGGCCGGGGGGCTGTGCATGAGAGATTACGAAACAGACGAGCTCGACGAGCGCTACAAACTGCTCCTCGGCAACCTGCGCTGGCTACCTTCCTACTTTGTCCATGGCAACACCGACAACCTCGTCCCCGTCGTTTTCTCGGAAATGATCGAAGAGATCTTGCTCGAACGGGAGTTTGACCACGTCTACAAGGAGCTGGACGGCGTAGGCCACCAACTGGACCTTCGTGGGGGAGGCACGATTCTTCCCGACATTCATCAGTGGCTGACCAAGAAACGCCGGGTCCTCGAGCCAGCCGAAATCGAACACCATGCCCTGAACACTGATCATGGCCGTCAACACTGGGTGCGCATCGACGAGTTCGAAGAGGACAAGAAGCCGGCGAAAGTCATCGCCAAAGTGGAAAAAGGCAACCGGATCATCGTCGACAGCGAAAACGTGAAATCCCTGACCATCTTTGTCAGCAACAAGCTGCTGAAGGAAAAGAACAAGATCACCGTCGAATGGAATGGCAAGGAAGTCCATGCGGACAAGGTCAAGGAAACCCACGAAGCACTGATCGAATCGTGGAAAAACCGCCGTGATCCATTCCTGCTTCATACAAGGATGATTCAGCTGAGCCAGTCGGAGTCTGATGAGGCGGACCCTGCAAACTGATCGTTATTCCAGACAGGGATGGCCCAATAGCCTGACCGGCTTCTCTCCGTTTCTGATGAGAGCGCACCCCTGACGAAGAGTTGAATGACATGATGGGAATTGATCGAGGTTCACCGAATGTCTTCCCATTTTCTTTCACAACTCCGCGATGACTCCGCCCTCCAGCCAAAGAGATGGCTCTGGGTAGCCCACGACCAATTGCATCCGCAACTCAACCCCTGGGCCGGTGAATCCCCCGAAGAAACGGGGCTGATTTTTATCGAGTCCAGGCAACGGGGGAACGCACGCCCCTATCACCGACAAAAGTTGGCCTTCCTCCTTTCAAACCTGCGTCACCGTGCACTCGAAGCCCAAGGAGAAGGACACCCGGTTCGCTACCTGTTCAGCGATGACGACTACGGAACAGTACTGGCCGAGACAGCCAAAGAGCTGGGGTCGATCCATGTGCTTCGATCACCGGAACGGGAAATCCGTGAGCAGCTGAAACCCGCCATCGGTGACGGACTTCTGCTGGAGCATGAACATGGTGGTTGGCTGACTACCCGGGAAGAGTTCATCGACAGTGTCGGTGATTCTCCTCCCTTCCGAATGGACGCCTTCTACCGCCACTTCCGCAAGGTTTCCGGGATCCTGATGGAAGACGGCTCCCCGGAAGGGGGCAAGTACAGTCACGACGGTGACAACCGACAACCGTGGAAGGGGGACCCTCCCGCACCAGAGGACCCGGTCTTCGCTGTCGACTCCGTCGACGAAGAGGTCACCGCGATGGTGCTGGCAGAGTTCCCACACCACCCAGGAAACATCGATCTCTCCAGGCTGCCCACCACCGCCGATCAGGCTGAAGAAGCCCTCGACTTTGCACGCTCAGTGATCCCCGAGTTCGGTCCCTACGAGGATGCTTTCAGTGAGCACTCGCGGGCCCTCTTTCACACCCGCCTCGCTAGCCTGTTGCATCTGCACCGGGTTCTTCCGGAAGAACTGCTTCAGGTCGCCATCGAAACCCCGGCACCGCTCAACAGCCGGGAAGGCCTGATCCGACAATTGATCTGGCGTGAATACATGCACCACATCCATGAAATCACCGATGGTTTCCGCACTCTGGATGTTCCGCGATCCACCGCCCCCTGCCGGGATGCGCGCTGGGGTGACTACAGCGGCAACAAAACCATTGGCAAGAGTGGGGGGCGGGAAAGACACCCGAATCGACTGTCGCAAAAGCAACCGTTGCCACCCGCCTTCTGGGGTCAGGAGAGTGGGCTGCGCTGTCTCGATGCCACGACCACCGCCGTCATGGAAGAGGGTTGGACCCATCACATTCCCCGGCTGATGATCCTCGGCAACCTCGCCAGCCTTCTCGATATTCATCCCCGTGAACTGACCGACTGGTTCCACGTCGCTTTCATCGACGCCTACGACTGGGTCGTCGAAACCAATGTCCTGGGCATGGGCACCTTTGCTGTCGGTGAGTCGATGATGACGAAACCCTACATCTCGGGAACTCCCTACATTCAGAAGATGGGGGATCACTGCAAGGCGTGCTCCTTTCACCCGAAAAAGAACTGCCCCATCTCATCACTGTACTGGGCGTATCTGGAGCGGCACGGAGAAGCCTTCGAGGGTAACGTCCGTATGGCGATGCCCCTCCGAACTCTGGCGAAACGCAGCGTTGAACAAAAAAAAGCGGATGCAAAGACCTTCAAAGAGGTTCTTTCGACCCTTCAGCGTGGAGAGATCCTCACTCCCGATTGATCCCGGCTACCGGGACCGATAGCCTCGAAGGTGAAGGCAGTCTTTCTGGAAAGTGGAACTGAAGCGATGATCGAAAAGATGAACTGGGTCGGGGAAATCAACGGCCATTTGGTGATCACCGATTCCGAGGGCAAGGAAACCACCATCGATCGCCCCGGGGATCTGGTCTCCCACCTGATGCAGGAAGAGTGTGCCTCAGAACTGCAAGCATCGATTCTGGTCCATGGCTACTGCCTGGCCACACAAGGTGTGCGGTTGCCCCATCTGGTCCGTCAGGTGTTGCGCAAGACCAGCGCCTTTATTCGCAGTGTCGACATGAACTCGATGCCGCTGTATCAGGCCACGGAACACTTTCACCAGTTCTTTGCCGATTGTTCCAGTGAAGGGGTCGAACTGCAGGAAGCGGTCCTCGCCGAGGTCCAGCGCTACTGCAGCGAAAAGGTTTCCTGAGTTCAGTCGAGGAAGATCACTTCTCCTGAAGCGATATCGAAGACGGCCCCCACAACCTGAAGTCCATCCGGCTCAACAAAGTTGAACTTCTTTACCTCTTCGACCGTCGCACGGACATGACAGGCCACCGCATCGTTGATCACCTCGGTCCTCGCCGATCCGGATGATTGCAGGTAGGCCTCTTGAACATCCCCCAACCCCGGCTGAATCAACTGGCGAACCCTGTCCAGGAACGGGATTTCATCCGCCTCCGGATCGGAGAGAGCGAGCGTCGCCTTGACCGCTCCGCAATCGCGGTGCCCCAAAACCAGAACCAGTCTGGAACCGAGACCATCACAGCCGAAGAGAATACTCTCGCGCATGTGTTCATCGATCACATGACCGGCAACCCTTTGAACAAAGAGTTGGCCACAACCCTGTTGAAAGATGACTTCGGGGGGAACACGGGAATCGGCGCAGGACAGGATGACGGTGTGGGGCTTTTGCGAAGGAACCTCGCCCGGGTCGGGAGTCTCGATCCTCACCGATTCACCATCGCTTTGAACCGCCGCCACAAAGCCGGCGTTTCCCGACTTCAATCGCTCCATTGCATCCTGTGCAGAAATCATCGCTGGCCCCTCTCACCCGGCAGGATACCGAATGGCAGGGGCCTTCGCTTGTGATTCCCGAACTGGGGCAGATCAGGAAGGAGGGGGCAACAGTGTCGTGCGAATCTTGCGTTGTTCACCGGCACGCTCGAGGGTGACCTCGACTTCGACACCCGGTCGGTACCCTTCCATCAAGGAAAGGAACTCTCCCAGGGTGGGAGTCGGACGCCCATCGACAGCGACGATCATATCCCGAACTTCACCTTCCAGGACACCTTCCACTCCCAGTGAAGCGAGAGGTTCATCCGCTTCGACGATGACGACCCCTTTGAAACGACTGGCACTGGTTCCGTTGTAGGGAACAAATCCGAGGATCGGTCGCTGCACCTCACCATGAAGGATCAGATCAGGAACGGTTCGCATCACCGTATCCACAGGGATGGCAAAAGAGATGCCTGCGTTGGCACCCGTGGGACTGTAGATCGCCGTGTTTACTCCGATCAATCGACCGGCACTGTCGAGCAATGGCCCCCCGGAATTCCCGGGGTTCACGGCCGCATCCGTCTGGATCACATCGTGAATCGTCGTGTCTTGCAGCGACTGGATCTCTCGACCCAACGCACTGATCACTCCACGGCTGAGGGACTGGTCGAGACCAAAGGGATTGCCGATGGCATGGACACTCTGTCCGACAAGCAGATCTCCACTGCTACCCACCGGAATCAGATCGAGACCCTCGGGAAGTTCCTCAACCCTGAGAACCGCCAGATCCTTCGCTCTGGAAAATCCGACGATGGTCGCGGGTGCCGTCGTGCCGTCACTGAAAGCGACGGTGACTCCGGCTGTGGCACGGGCAACGACATGATAGTTGGTGACCACATGGCCATCGAAATCCCAGATGAACCCGGTCCCGGTACCCGCCGGCCGCTCATAACTAATGTTGTTGAAGAGAGATCCCACCGTCTGCTTGCTGCGTACGTTGACCACCGTGGGGGCGGCCTTCTCGAACAACTCGACCAGGCGGGCCTCTTCAGTGGTCAGGGCCCCTCTGGGGGTGACAGTTCGATCTTTGATCGAAGCTTCCCCTCGCCCGACTGAAAAGGCCGCTGCAGACAAAAATGTCAGAATCAGTCCCAGGGAAAGAACCCTGAAACGAATACAGGGAGCGATGGACATGACGCCTTCCTCTCAAAGATTCCTGCCACAGATCAACAAAATCTCGACAGACACAACAAATCAGGTTGTCATGGTGCCATGAAACCTGAAAAGCACGCATCGCCATCTACTCCAGACGACAAAAATGCGACCGGAGAACCGGCCGGGGGAGAACCGATCTCTCCGGTCAGGGCTGACCCACAGCACCCCGCCTCCGGTGAACTCTCCGATGAAATCTCCGATGGAAACCATCCGGCGCGCGCCGCCGGACTTTTCATCGCGATTGCGGGAATCTTGCTCTGGGCTGACTTATGGACGAAATCGGCGGCGTTCCGGTTCCTTGATGTCCGAATCTTTACCACACCGGAGGGAGTACCGGCGGTCACGCGGTCCGAAATCTACGAGATCTTCCCCGGCTTTGCCCTCGAAGCGGCTCTCAACCTGGGAGCCTTCAACGGCTGGTTTGCATGGGCGCCCGGCATGCTCATCGGGGTTTCTCTACTCGCTCTTCCCGTCTGTTTTTATATCGCCACCTTCCGCTCTGATGGTCGGCTCATGGTGACCGCCCTCGGATTGATCGCTTCCGGTGCCGCCGGCAATCTTTACGATCGGGCTCTCATCGGCGGCGTTCGCGACTTCATCCGTTGGTCGATTCAATGGGGCGAGAGGGAATACGTCTGGCCAAACTTCAATATTGCGGACAGTGCCATCGTCTGCGGGGTCGCACTTATTCTCTGGGTAGAGTGGAGGAGGCCCGCCGAGTTGCCCGCCAACCCTCCAGAAGCAAAATCATCAGCGGCAAGCTAAAGACCCAATAACCGGTTGTCGCCGGAAATTCCCAGACCCCCTCTCCGCGCCAACGATCGAGCACGCCATAGTTGAAGAGCACGGTGACAGTCAGCAGAAGCGATCCTGTCGATGGGCTGATCACGACCGGAAGCAACAACCACAGGGCGTACCAGGGATGCAGGGTCGGGCTGAGCAAAAGGAATCCCAGCATCAGGATGCGCGTTGCCTGCCAGGTTTCCAGGTTTCGGACCCACCAGGCCAGCACCCACCAGGACGCCACCATGAAAACTCGCAGAACCCGTGTCACCGGGTCGGTGGCGTCATGGACATCCGCACCGATCAAAAACCCCAGAGCCTCAAAGAGCCAACCCCCTGAATACCAGGTCCCGGCGTAGGCGCCGAGACCTTCGGTGACCGGGGCATCCCAGACAGGAATTGAAAGCAGGGTGATGGCGATCAAAAGGCCAACAAATATCAGCGCCGCATGGATTCCCAGTTTCTTCAGCAGATGAAAGAAAAGGCCCGCAGGGACGAGCAGGGTGGCTGTCGCCATCGACAACAGGGCCGCTGACCAGCGCGCTCGTTTCAGCTCGATGAAAATCAGGGCTGTTGCCATAAACAACAGCGCCAACAGATGAACATGCCCCCCGATGGCACTCTCCAGAATCGGCAACGGGTGCCAACACCAGTAAAGGCTGCGCCGCGGATCGAGACTCTTCCTGTTTAACCAGAACATCAGCAACCCACCGATGGCAAGATCCACAAGAACCATCGCCCACCTCCAGCTCTCTGCACTGTGTGCAAAGAAGCGGAAAGCTCCCTGGGCGACAGGGGGATAGACGGTGGGGATCTGCGGATGATTGATGCGTTCCCTCACCTGTTGCCAATCTTCCGATGTGGCGATCACATCCAGTGAGGGATCTGCAGGAGGCACACCGTAGGGTGAGAGACCTTGCCGCTGCACTTCCCCATCCCACAGATAGCGCCAGAGGTCATCACTGAGCAGGGGGTCTGTCGTCAGCAACAACCCCCGGACGATTGCCGCTCCCAATAAAATGACGGTCAGCGCCTGTGCCTTCGGAACTCTTTGGAACCAGAGGTGACCCACCGCCATCCACACCGCCAGGGCCACCGCCGCATAAATATGGGGACTGAGTGGTGCACGGGGATCGAGATCGGCGATGGTCTCGCCCCAGAATCCCCAGCTGAAAACAAACAGCAGCAACAGGGAAAGCGATCCAAACCACACCCTGGGGAATCGCTTCACCTTCAGACCTCGATCCACAGGTCGCCCGATTCCCGAACCTCAACGACTGCACCTGCGGGAATCCACGAGAAGGTGGTCCAGCCCTCGATCAGAAGGGGACCATTCCTGCGCTCTCCTTTGGCAAGAGATCCCTGACCGATGCGGGGGATCTGCTGGAAACCTTCCCGGGAGTTGAGATAAACACGGGACTCAACCGCCTCCATACGCTTCTCTTCCATCGTCCCACAGGAATCCCCGGCAGGAGCGGTTACCGAGACGCGAAGTGCGACCCCCTCGATCTCCCGATCCGCCATTCGATAACCGAACTGCTCTTCATATCTTTGGCGGAATTCCTCGGCAGGATGGTCACCCCATTCGATTTCGAGATCATGGGATTGTCCCTGATGCCGCGCTCTCAGATATCTATCGATGATCAGGTCGGCTCTGGCAACCCCCGGCATCCTTGACACCGCCTGCTCTTCCAACTGCTGTGCCAACGCATCCAGCTCGTCATCCCGTTCTTCGGGCAATCTCTTCAACAGAACGGCTTCCGCAGATTCAGTCCACGGGGATTGCAACAAACCCCATGCGCTGAAGCATCCCGCCCCTGCGGGAATTCTCACCCGGGGGATACCACAGGAGCGTGCCAGCTCGACGGCGTGAAGAGCCCCGGCTCCACCGAAGCAAACCAGTGTTGCCTCTCCCGGATCTTGCCCCCGCTCGGAAGAAACCTTGCGCAAGGCTCGTTCCATCTCATGGTTGGAGACTTCGATGATCCCCAGCGCCATTTTTTCCACACTCCAGTCCAACTGTCTCGCCAAACGCAGCAGTGCCTGCCGGGAAGCCTCCACATCGATGGTCGTTTCTTCGCCAAGGCGGGCATCCTGAGGCAAACGCCCAAGGACTACATGGGCATCCGTCACCGTTGCATCAACTCCACCGCGACCATAAGCCGCAGGTCCGGGATCTGCGCCGGCACTGTGAGGGCCCACCCGCAGGGCACCTCCGGCATCGATCCAGGAGATGGATCCGCCTCCAGCACCCACGGTATGGATGTCGATCATCGGCACCGCGATGGGGACACCATCCACCAGCGTATTCCGCTGTCGGAAATGTCGGGAGTCGCCACCGACCAAACTGACATCAGTGCTCGTTCCACCCATGTCAAAGGTGATCGCCACACTTCCATCGCCACTTTGTTGGGCCGCCACCACTCCGCCCGCCGGACCGGAGAGCACCGTCTTCACCGGCTCACTGGCCAATGCGGACCAGGGTCTGGCCGAACCGGCGGAATCCATCACCCTCAACTGTGCCGGGCTCAATCCCTGGGCCAGATTCTGCAGGTACCCCTGCATCACCGGAGCCAAAACCGCTGCTGCTGTTGCGGTACTGAAGCGTTCCCACTCCCTCGGCTCTGCCGCCACCTGATGCGAGAGGATCACCGGCAGTTCCAGATCTTCCAGAAGCTGGCGGATCAAATCCTCGTCGGAACCATCCTCGGTGCTGTGAAGAAAGCCGACAGCAACCGCCTCCAGCTCATTCTCCAAAACCCAACGACGGAGTTGGGACAACTCATCCAGATCCGCTTCGGCAATACTGACGCCGCCAGGCCCCCTGCGCAGACCGAGGCCAAATCGATCCTCTGGAGCAATCAACGGTGTCGTCGCGACAGGTTCCAGATCGTGGAGTTGCGGTCGGTTCTGGCGTCCAAGCTGAAGGAGATCCTCGAACCCGCTGTGGGTGACGAACCCTGCCCGCGCATGTTTTCTCTCCAACAGTGCGTTGGTCGCCACCGTCGTCCCATGAACGACCTCATTTGCGGTCAGATCTTTCAGGGCCTGAAGAATCGCGCGAGCCGGATCATCCGGGGTGGAGGGGACCTTCTTGAGACGCACCCCGTTCCCATCGGAGATGACGATGTCTGTAAAGGTGCCTCCACTGTCGATCCCGATTCTCAAGAACTTCTCCAGACTTGCAGCCCCTGTTGCCAATGTGTTGAAACCCTTTGCACTAATTCAGGGGCTCATGCAGGATGATGGAGGGAAGGACCGCTCCATGAAAGACAGCAGAGGCAAATGGTTTTCAGTGCACAGAAAGCTCCTGTGGGCCGCAATGGTCTGCGCACTTTGCATCGGTTGTTCTTCCGGTCCCCGAAAGGCGTCCTCCACCAACACCCCCGATCCCGTCGCCGAGTCTCGCTGGCAGGATGCACGCAAGGCGTGGCTACTGGATGACGTGGCCGTGGCCCAGAGTGCCTTCTCCCTCTTTGCAGAGCGCTACCCCGATGATCAGCGCTCCGGCGAAGCTTTGCTGAGTGCGGGAATCTGTGCCCAGCGCAGGGGCCGCATGGATGAAGCGGAAGGTTTGCTGAGGGAGGCACAATCCAGGGGAGGGGCCATCGCAGCCCGCGCCCTGTTGCAACGGGGAGCCATCTCCATGGACCTGAATCCTTCGAGAGCCGCCGCCTGTTTCCGCGAGGCAGCTCGGCAGGCGGTCGACGATGAAACCCGCAGTGAAGCCCATTATCAGCAAGGGGTCGCGCTTCAAAGAATGGGACGCTTCGAAGATGCACAACAGGCGCTGCAAAAGTGCCTCGACCTCGATGGCTCAGGGAAGCACTCTGCCCAGGCCACCCTGCGCCTGCAATACGACCCGTGGTTCAGTGTTCAGGTGGGGGCCTTCCTGAAGAAATCCCTCGCCCTCAAACAATCGACCCGACTGCAGGACGCGGGTTTTCCCGCAGAGATCCGCATGCCCGGTCGCAAAGGCTCACCACTGCATCGGGTCCTCTCTGGAAGATACAAGGATCGAGCCGGAGCCCAGCAACATGCCAGCCGCATACAGGCAGCTCTGGGTCTGGAAGAAGTGAAAGTCGTTCCGTAATGAGTCTGAAAAACGTCATCGGTATCGTATTGACGCTGTTGATCCTTCTGATGATTTACTCAGGGTTTACGGCGTTCAGGGTCTCCAGGCAGATGATCACCCCTGCACCCGAGGGCGACTCATCACGACTTGGACCCGTCCAGGACTCTCCTCTTCCCTTCGGCGATCCCTACCACAACTGCCAGGTTCGTTTGATGTTCAACGGAAAAGCGGACATGCGTGCCAGCAACCCGGTCATCACCCTGCTCGACAACAAAGGGGCTGACCTTTCGCGATTCAAAGCGCATGACCCGGCGAAACCGTGGTTCTTCGTCAGGGTACCCGAGGGAAATCAGGGCCTTGTCCGTGTGGAAGCCGAAGATGCTTACCCCATCCAGACACTGATCGAAAAGAATGTACTCGTTTCGTTTTATGAAGCCGCCACCTTTTCAGGAACCATCCTGGGGCACGTGTTTGTGCTTCAGGGAGAAAAACTGCCGGATCCAACACCCCTGCCAAATGCCCGGTTGTTGATCGAAACAACCAAAGGCTGGCAATCAGAGGTAACCACCGATGGAACAGGAAAGTTTGAAGCCCTCATTCCCCCGGGTCCCTTTTTCGTAACCGTCCGTTCAGACAGTCACGCCGATGCCTTTTTCGACAACCTCACCGCCGTCGCAGGAGAGACCATCGATCGCCAGATCATTCTGCCGGCAGGGTGTGAATTGGAAGGATTTGCCATCGGAAACAATGTCACCCTCGAAGGAGCCAAGGCATCTCTCGTCTCGAGTATGGAAGACGATGCGGATGCGATTGCCGGCGAGCGCGGGAAGTTCAAGATCACCGGGCTGACCTCCGGAATGGCGACGCTGTACCTGCAACACCCCGGTTACCAGGAGGAATCCTTCACCCTTCTGGTGCCCAAGGACAAGATCGGCATCCGCAAGCCGTTCCCTCTCAAACCCTCAGAAAACTTCACTCTTTCCGTCAATCTCGGCAACAGTTCAAATCTCCCGGATGCCCGGGTTCGCGTAACCCGTGGGGGGAAAGTGATCTTCGAAGGACCCACTGCTGAGTTCAACGAGATGAATATCCTCGCCTCAGGTCAAACCTATACCTTCCTTGCCAGCTGGAATCCCGATCCGGAGGAGGAACAGGCCATCCTCTACTCGATTCCCAAAACCTGGGCGATGCCAGAGAGTGGAGGAGGAGAACTCACTCTGCAAATCGAGGACTGCGTTTACGCAAGAGGGTTGGTTCTGACCGCCGGTAGTGGAGTGACCTTTGGCGGAGCCTTTGTCAAAATCAGGCTTGCTGATGCCCAGTTCGCAAATGCACTTGAGGAGATCACCGTTTGGTGTGACACCCGCGGCCGCTTTGAATCCCCGCCGCTACCCCAGGGGAGTTACACTGTGGTTGCCCACCATCCCTTCCACGGAATGGTCGGGAAAAACGTACGCCTGAATCAGGCGGGCAATGCAGACTTGGGAGTCTTCACTCTTCCTGAATAAGCAGCCAGTCAGCCGCAAAGAGGTTGTACTCTTCGGGGTCCTGATCGTTTCTTTGTGAAACAAAGAGCAACCTGCGACCATCCGAAGAAAAGGAAGGGTCTCCATCAAAGCCATCGGTCGTGGTGATTTTTTCATTGAGACCTGAGGCGATGGTGTACACATACAAATCGTATTGCCCCTCGGAGAACTCTCCGCAGTACACCACGTAAAGACCATCAGGGGTCAGGGTTGGCCTTCCTGCGATCTGTCCTTCTTTGCTGATGACCTTGGGTTCGCCGTCACCGATTCTCAAGACCACCTCTGTTGATACCCCGGCAGCCGGCGGAAAGTTGTCAGCATAAGCTTTTCCGGAAGCGTCCCCCTTGAGCGCCGTGAAACAGGAAAGATCTCCAGCAGCGGATGGAGTGGCAATCAAGGGCTGGGGAAGATCTTCAGCCACGCTTTTCAGACCCGAAGCATCCGTAAACATGTGGTAAACGCGCGCTTCCTTGTGGGGAGGTCTCTGGCTGCTGAAGGCAACGACACGATCATTGTCTGTGAAAACAGGGCGTCGATTGACACCGCCATCGGTCAATTGCACCAGGGTATCGAAATGATTTTCGCCGGGTGAGTTGTCAACAATCCGTGGCAGGGGATCGAGGAGTGCTTCGGAACGAGTGGCGGGTCTGCTGGAGATCTGCCCGGAGGGCTCCCCCGTACAACCTGCCAACGCCAACAAACCAACCAGAGGGAAGATTGAAAAGTGAAGCAACCGGGTCATCTGCGTTGGCCTTTCCAGTGTCATGCCGTAGATTAATCGAAGACGACTCGGCAGGCATCCCGAAAGGATTCCGATGTACGGTGAAGATCTGACCTTCCAGACCCCTGGCAAAGGACTCCATGAGATCACCCAACCGTTGGCAGAAGCGATCCGCAGGGCCGATGTCGAAACCGGGCTTTGCCATGTTTTTCTGAGGCATACCAGTGCCAGCCTCGTCATCACAGAAAACGCCGACCCCTCCGCACGCCGGGATCTGCTCAGCTGGTTCGACCGTCTCGCTCCGGAAAACGACCCTGACTACACACACACTTCCGAAGGCCCCGATGACATGCCATCCCATTTGAAGGCCGCTGTCACCCGCACTTCGGAAACACTGCCCGTCAAGGATGGCCGACTCAACCTCGGCACCTGGCAGGGAGTCTTTATCTTTGAACACCGAACCCGTCCCCATGAACGCACCATCAGCGTGCGTGTCTGGGACTGAAGGAGATCACATGGAAGGCCCCAAAATTCTCGTCGCCTGCGTCGACAACACCTTGCGCAACGGCTGCTTTGACACGGCAGGCTCGATGGGACTGAGAGCGGATGCGGTTGGAAACCAGAAGGGCCTCACCAAGAGACTCTCCAAGGACTCTTACGACCTCGTTATTCTCCAGGGGGACCTCAATGCAGACCCCCTCGGCGAAGCGAAGACCCTGGAACTTCAGGAGGGTGCCGATCTCTCTGACATCGGCGATCGTATCAAGGCGCTGATCGAAGTGCCGGAGTTTGACCCCGAGTCAGTGGAAGACCTGCCACCCGCTTCACCGCTGCCGTGGAAAAAGGACCAACCCGCCAAGCGCAAGGCCAAGCCGAGGGATGAGCACTCGGGGGGATCCGGTTCTTCCTGAACCAGCCTTATCCTAGAGCTTTGAGAGCCAGTCAGGAATACGCACAACCATCAACTCTTCGGCGCTCTTCAGCTCTGCGGCAATATTGCTGAACTGATCGATGGGCATCGGCTGACGCCAGTTGGCGTTGTCCTCGACAAAAAGCATCTTGGGATTCTTGAGCCACTCCTCCACCCGCAGCAGATGCATCGCCTCGCCATTCTTCTGCGCAGGCAACTGCAACCTCAAACCGGATGCACGCACCGGACGCGCGAGGGGAGCGCAGGATTCTGAGTCCAGTTGAAGAACCTTTTCAGCCAACCAATCCGCCGCCACCCCATCTCCGGGCACGCGGATCAGGGTTCGATGGTTTCGGGTGCGCGCAATGATCACCGGAAACTGAACCCTTTTGGAAAGGGAGCGAACCACCTCTTCCATTCGGCGCGCCAGCAACTCTGATCCGATCCCCGCACCCTCCTCCTGAAAGGTAATGCGATCACGGGCAAAGGTGACCCTCGAAGCCCCCTTCTCGGGAGTGGCTGCGGTCTCGAGGCGTGCGCCGTCGCCGACGCGCATGAAGTTTTCATATCCACAGGGACCCGAAACCTCCATGTACACCTCTTTGAAAGCCTCCAGGCCAACCTGCATCGGCAGATGGATCAGGTCAACAGAGACGCCAAGGGTGCTGGGGTCGAGGCCGCCAAGGGGATCACTCATGCTTCTACCGAATCTCCTTCTGAGTCGATGGTGATACGGTCATCGAGTCGAACCAGCCAACCCTCTTCGCGCAATCTTTCGATGAAAGGAGGGGCCTCCGCTTCGATGGCTCCCATCCTTTGACCGGGAATGAACAGTTCACGCCGACCGATTTCGACGTACTTGATCTTTTCCTCATCGAGAATTTCTGTCAGTTGCTTATACCGATCGGGTTTGAGACCGGTGAGGTGGATCGCCGGTGAGACCTGGATCCAATCCATGTCCCGACCCCAATCGCGGATCGCCACGCAGACGGTTTCCGGCAGTGGGTGGGCGCTGGCCCCTTCAAGAATGCTGCGGATCGAATCCACTTGCAGTCCCGATCGAACCCCTGAACGCATCGACTCGGGGGTCGCACGGTAACGGCGAACCCTCTCAGCGGAGATCCGTTCCGAGAAACGGGCCAACTGCAATTCCAGAGCCATGCCTTCCAATCCCTCGGTAATCAGCATGATCTCGAAATCAGGATTGACGAGGATGCGGCACTCGGAAGGATCAATCTCCTGACCGAGCAGCGATTTTCCCAAATCCGTCATCAGGAGGCTCGACAGAGAGCCGTCGACCACACCAACTTCACACATGCCCAGGCAGAGCATGCGATTGATGATCCAGAATGCGAGATCGGTTCCAAGTCGGTGCACCGGGCACTGCAAACGATCGCGGGAGAAATCCTCTTCCCGGCGCTGGCGCAGTTGCTGGGCCACCTCACGCTCCTCGAGCTCCAACAGGTAGGTGCTGACACTGTGGTCGATCACTGCATCCAGAGAGATCCAGCCATCACTTCCATGGTTGCGCAGGGTCTCGAGAAGAATCGATCGCAAGCCTTCCTGGTGGAAGGACCAGCGTGCGCCGGCACTCTCTTCCAGGAATCTCTGCAAAACGATTTCGGTTTTGCGACGGAAATCCAGATTCCGCCATGAATCGAGACGCGAATCACTGACCCGCAATTCACCCGCGAAATTCTCCACGAGCCCCAGACGCATCGCCACTCTGAGGACACGGGTCACCGTGTCGCCTTCGAGGTAGTCCGTCATCCGCTCCATGGCAAAGGTGCGCCTCAGCTGCTCCGCCAAACGCTTGGGGAAACTGCCCGCACGGGTGAGGCGAATCGGCTCCTGCTCGATGTGCAGGGTCAATCTCTCGATGTCGATCAACAGGTCGACACCGGATTCCAGGATCTGATCCGGGTGACGCTCCTGGGGCATCTGCTCCAGTGCGCGGCTTTGCATCCACTCCTGAAAGATCACGAGGGAAGTGTCGGGCAGGGTGATGCCGTAATCCTGCAATCTTCCATCGCCGATGGTGCCGATTCCCTTCTCTTCGAGAATCTGCCTCCAACCCTCTTCATCGATCTCTTCGCCACCCTCAGTCTCGAGGTAGTCGACTATTTCATCGGAATCGAGATTGAGCACCCCACGCTGACCCAGTGCACGCCGACACAGTTCGGCAAGGAGGGGGTCTTCGATGCTCTCTACCCGCTCATCCACTCCCGCTTCTGATTTGGATGGGGAAGCCTCCAGCATGCGGAAGCTGACAGAGTCTGCAGCTGAAGCGGACTGCCCACCCACATTGAGGGCTCGAGCAAGATGGTTTGCCAACTCATCAGGAATCTCGAGGAACTCACTGCCCCTGGATTGATCCTTCCGTTGGCGGGTGACAAACCCGCGCTCGGTCAGTTGGCGTACCGTGGATTCTACCTCAATCCTCGAAGCGCCACTCTGTGCCAAGCCTTCCTGGATCTCGTTGATCTGGGCCTTTGGCTCGGGGCGCGAAAGAACATCCTGAATCAGACGCTTTTGAGTTTGGCTGAGGCGAGCCACTTTCTCGGGAACGCCTTCGCCTGAAACGAAGACCTTCTCCACCCGGTAGCGCAGTTCTTCCACCTTCGAATTGGCGGACTCTCCGGGAAGCCAGAACTGGTGAATGGTTTGCAGTTCCGCTTTTTTCAATCCTCGAAGGAACTTTGCGACGGCACTCAACTCAGCACCTCCTCTTGTTCTTCGATTTCGTATTGGTAGCCCTGCTCCATCAGAAATCTCTGACGACGGTGGGCAAAGTCCTGATCACGACTGTCGCGGGTCACCAAAGAGTAGAAGGTGGCTTCACGACCATCTGATTTGGGCCTCAACACTCGTCCCAGACGCTGTGCCTCCTCTTGACGGGAGCCGTAGGTACCCGAGATCTGAACCGCCACGGAGGCATCCGGCAGATCGACGGCGAAGTTGCCCACCTTACTGACGATCAGCACGGGCACCTCGCCATTGCGGAAGGCTGCGTAGAGCCTTTCCCGTTCATCCTGGGGAGTATGCCCCGTGATCAGTGGAGCTCCGATGGATCGGGAGACATCGCGAAGTTGTTTCAGATACTGGCCGATGACCAGAATCCGCTCGCCATCGTGGCGCTCAAGGATCTTGTGCAATCGCTGCAGTTTCATCGGGTTCTCCGATGAGATGCGGAAGCGATGGCGCCGATCTGCATTGAGGTAAGCATCCCGCTCTTCCTGTGGCAGGTCGAGTCGCACTTCGACGCAGCGCACTTTGGCGATAAACCCTTCACGCTCAAGATCTCGCCACGGCATGTCGTAGATACGGGGACCGATGAGGGTGAAGACCTCATCCTCGCGTCCGTCCTCGCGCACGAGGGTTGCCGTCAGGCCAAGGCGACGACGCGCCTGAATCTCCGCCGTGAAACGGAAAACCGGAGCGGGCAACATGTGCACTTCGTCGTAGATGATGAGTCCCCAGTCATGATCGGCGAAGAGATCAAGATGCGTAAAGTCTTCGGTTTTAGATTTGCGGTGAGCGGTGATCTGATAGGTCGCCACGGTGATGGGGGCGATATCCTTGCAAGCCCCCGAGTACTCGGCGACCTGGGATTCATCCAGATTAGTCCAGCGAATGATCTCCTTACGCCACTGCCTCACACTGGTGATGTTCGGCGCAAGGATGAGGGTCTGGCACTTGAGCTTTTCGATGAGGCCGATACCCACCACGGTTTTGCCGGCGCCACAGGGCAGCACGACCACACCGGATCCTCCGCCACCCCCCTGATCAGAGAAGAACGCTTCCACCGATTCGTCCTGGTAGTTACGCAGAGCAAACTCTGAATCCTCCGGGAAATGAAGATCGATGGCGGCACCGGTACGGAAACCGGCCCGATCAGCGATCGGAAAACCGTTGCGGATCATCGCCACCTTGAGCGCACCCCGATGACCGGGGTCGATCCGATAGGCGTGACCATCACAGGGATCCGTCAAAATCTCCGCCAGTGAGGGTCTATTTGCCAGTGTGGCGAGGTGGTCGTCATCATCCTGGGAAGGACGCAGGATCAACGTCTCACCATCCTCTGCCCTGACCAGTTCAAAGCGTCCAAAGCTTTCGAGAGCCTTGGCCACCATGTCGTGGAGAGCTTTGGGAACCGGATAGCGGGCGTTCTCCTCGAGCAAGCCGAGGATCTTCTCCTGGCTCCATCCCGATTGGGCCGCATTCCACAGCGAAATCGGGCTGATCCGATACTCGTGGAAGTACTCCGGACTCTTTTCGAGATGGGCAAAAGCGGCGAGCTCATGCCTCAATCTCTGTGCTGAGGGGTGGTGAACCTCCAACAGCAGGGTGCCATCGCTCTGAACGATGAGCGATTTTTCTTCGGTATTCATAGTGCAACGACCCCGTCGCGCTTCACCCTCATGAGGGCCGGTATGGGTGCGCCGCACCTTGGCGACGAGCCCTTCCCTGCGCGGGCGAGATCTCACTCCTTGATGGAACTGTGCGGGGTGCCGGGACAGAAGTTGTTTCTGCAGCGACCTCGCGTTTTCCTGAAATTGTCGAGTTCGGGAATTCCCCACCCCGAAACTCGTTCCCCCGACCAGAGCTACGGAGCAACCCTGCTCCACCCTGGACAACATATCTGTCGATACCGGTCTTCCCGATCCTCCTGATTCCCCCCTGATCGGTATCGATTTGCGCAGCTTGTAAAAGCCCGGGCGTTCCATACGTCAACGAACGCCGCCTGTCTTCAGATCCTCAACAACCACTTTTGGTCGATGAAAACCTGAAGACAGGATTCTGATGATATGCCACGAAAGGTGGGCGGCATCTACCACCCACTTGGCAGGACTTTGAGAAAAAATCCTACTCGGACGGGGGGTTGACTTCCTCTTGTCCATCGGTTGCGTCCACCAGCTCGAGGCCGATGACCTTGTCACCGTCCTTGACCCGGATCAAACGGACACCCTGGGTGTTTCGACCGATAGGCCTCACGTCCTTCAGGGAAATACGCACGAGCATGCCGTTGGAGGTCATCATCATTGCATCGCGATCACCGGAGAGGGTTCGCGCGGAGACCACGGAACCATTTCTCTCGGTGGTACGGATGTCGATGAGGCCCTTGCCACCACGCTTCTGGGTACGGTAGGAACCAAACTCGGTGATCTTTCCGTAACCGTTTTCACAGACGGTCAGAAGGGAACCGTCGGGAACCACGATGGTCATCGAGACCACATGGTCATCTTCTCCCAGCCCGATACCATTCACACCTGCCGCACCTCGACCCATCGAGCGGACGTCCGATTCGTTGAAGCGAATCGCCATTCCACTGGCGGTGGAAAGGATGATTTCATCCTCTCCGGAGGTGATGTTGACTCCGATCAACTGGTCGCCCTCGTTGATCTTGATCGCCTTGATACCAGTCTTCATCGGTCTGGAATAGGCCTCCAGAGGGGTCTTCTTGATCTTGCCCAAGCGGGAAGCAAAGACGAGATTGCGATCATCGAAATCGACAATGCGAATCATGTTGAGGATCTTCTCTTCTTTATCGAGTTGAACCAGATGATTCACCGGTTTTCCCTTGGATGTTCGTGCGAGGTCTGGCAGTTCGTACACCTTCAGCCAGTAGACCTTGCCGCGATCGGAGAAGAGCAACAGCGTGTCGTGGGTCCCGGCCACGAAGAGACTCTTGACGAAATCATCCTCGCGCACTGACCCGCCGGAAACTCCGGTTCCACCACGTCCCTGGGAGCGATAGTTGGTCAGCGGGGTTCTTTTGACGTAACCCTGATGGGTCAAAGTCACGACCACCTCTTCTTCGGCGATGAGATCGGCGTAGTTGATCTCCTCTGCCGCCTCTTCGATGGAGGTGCGACGCTCATCCTTGAACTTCTCCATCAACTCATGGATATCTTCGCGAATGATCTCTTTGACGACGTTGTCGTCGGTCAGAACCGTACGGTGGTACTCGATCTCTTCACGGGTCTCAGCGAGATCATCCTGCAGCTTTTCACGCTCAAGTCCGGTCAGGCGACGCAACTGCATGCGCAGAATGGCGTCACTCTGAATCCGGGTCAGGGAGAACTCCTCCATGAGGGCTGTCCGTGCGGCATCATCATCCTTGGCAGCCCGGATCAACTTGATCACCTGATCGATGTTGTCGGTGGCCGTGATCAAACCTTCAAGGATGTGAGCCTTGCGCTCTGCCTTTGCCAACAGGTGGCGTGAACGTCTGCGGATCACCTCACGGCGATGGTCGCAGTAGGCGTTCAACAGCTCCATGAGGGTGAGGGTTCTCGGCTTGCCGTTGATCAGGGCAATCTGTTGCACACCAAAGGTGGTCTGCAACTGGGTGTGCTTGAACAGCTGGTTGAGAATGACCTGGGCGTTCTCATCCTTCTTCAGCTCCACAACCAGGCGGATTCCCTTGCGGTCTGACTCGTCGCGAATGTCGGAGATACCGGTGACACGGCCATCCTTGACGAGACCGGCGATGTCTGTCGCCAACTTCGACTTGGAAACCTGGTAGGGGATCTCGGTGATGACGATCGCCTCTTTTTGTTTGGTCACGTCTTCAAAATGGGTACGCGCACGCAGGGTCAGCAACCCGCGACCCTTGCTGTAGGCCTCGTGAATCCCGCGGCGGCCGCAGATCACACCGCCGGTGGGGAAATCCGGACCTTCCATCACTCCGAGCAGATCTGCCATCGTCGTCTCAGGTTTGTCGAGGACGAGCAGCAGCGCCTGACACACTTCACGCAGGTTGTGCGGGGCAAAGTTGGTCGACATACCGACCGCGATTCCCGAACCACCGTTGACCAGCAGGTTGGGGAACTTTGCCGGAAGAACCGTGGGTTCATCACGGGTATCGTCGTAGTTACGGACAAAATCGACAGTTTCCTTGTCGATGTCGTTGAGCATGTCGGTCGCCGCATCGGTCATGCGCGCTTCCGTGTATCGCATGGCCGCCGGCGGGTCTCCGTCGATGGAGCCGAAGTTACCCTGACCATCGACCATCGTCTGGCGCATGTTGAAAGGCTGGGCCATTCGCACCAGGGTCGGGTAGATCACCGATTCACCGTGGGGGTGATAGTTACCCGAGGTATCACCGGCAACCTTGGCGCACTTTCTGTGCTTGGACCGGGGACCCAGATTGAGGTCGTTCATCGCCACCAGAATCCGTCGCTGGGACGGCTTGAGTCCATCCCGAACGTCGGGAAGGGCCCTCTGGATGATGACACTCATGGCGTAGGTCAGGTATGAACCCTTCATCTCCTCTTCGAGGGACAATGGAAGGATATTGGTTTCCTCGCTCATCGATTCGTTCTCCATGTCTGCCAGAGCTCTAAGCCCTGGAGGTTAGTTCACTGTCATTTTCAACGGAGTTTTTGTGGTCAACCCCGAAACCATTTCAAGGAGCAGGCGGTTGGCAGGGGTGGCAATCTTCAATTCCTGCCCCCTGCGGACGATGGCTCCATTGATCGCATCGACCTCTGTACCCATGCCGGAATCGAGATCCTGCAACATGGAACAGCGGTTGGTTGCTGTCTTTTCACAAAGTTCAACAAGTGCCTCATCGACCTTCACCTGTGGAAGATCAAACCCTTCGGCGATGGCCACACTGAGAGCCTCTTCACTGGCAGCGTTGGCCAATGAAAACCCTGTACTGCCAGGGAGTTGTCCGTTTTCAATTCCAAGCAGGGCACACACGGGGTTGAGACCCGCACTGAGGATGCTCTTCTTCCAAATCACTTCAGAGCCATCGTTGGCGGTCAACGCAGTCAACCCCAGAGAGGTGATGGCATCGGTCAGCTGTTTGGCCAGAAGTGAGCTTTCCTCAAATCTCCCAACGGGAGCTACGGTGATTTCGCCACCGGCCCCGCGAACACTGATTTCACCGGGTTTTTCCCGGTACAAACCGTAGGTCGTTGCTGCGATCAGGAACCGATCCGTGCCACACCCTTCAAAGTGGGACCACAAATCGAGACCATTCCCTGGAAAGACCAGTGTCGTCTTCGCATCGATACGACCCTGGATCTGTTTTGCCACCGTCTGTAAATCACCCGCTTTAACGGTGATAAACAGCCAGCGGAAAGCGGGGCCATCCTGATCGGTCTCCACACAAGGAACCTCTGCAGAGAATCCTCCGGCGGCTCCCCCTTGGATGTGTATCTTCTTGCAAGTCTCTTCCCCGGATTCAATCCCGCCCGGTTTTCGCAAAAGCGTGACAGGCCAACCCGCCCTCTGCATCTGCGCAGCCAACCACCCACCGACAGAACCTGCACCGACGACTCCCACAGGGCCTTCAAGTGCCAGAGAATCAGTGGGGTGGGGGTGGATCGAATTCATAATCTCGCTCAAACCTCCGGAGTCATTTCGGAGTTTTCTCCATCGCGGTCGAGGAAGGTTTCACCGTCCGCAGGAAAACTTCCGGTAGAGACATCATCGAGGAACGACTTCACCGCCGACTGGAACAGTTTTTCACCCTCGGCATAACGGCGTACAAATCGGGGCTTGAACTCTCCCGAGAGACCGACCAGATCATGGAATACGAGCACCTGCGCATCGACGTTGCGACCCGCACCGATTCCGATCACCGGTATCTTCAAACTGGAGCTGATTTTTTCTGCAAGAGATGAAGGGACACACTCGAGAACCAGCGCGAAAGCACCCGCTTTCTCAAGAGCGTGGGCATCATCCAGAATCTGCTGTGCAGACTCGGGGGAGTTCCCCTGAACCCGATATCCGCCGAGCTGAGTCGCGTTCTGGGGAGTGAGACCCAGGTGACCCATCACCGGGATTCCTGCTTCCGCGATTCTGCGAATCGTTTCCGCGCGACAGCCACCACCCTCGATCTTGACGGCATCGGCACCACCCTGTTGGACGAGAAACCCCGCATTTCGGATCGCTTCATCATCGTTGATCTGAGCCGTCAAAAAGGGCATGTCTGTCACCACAAAAGTTTCTGCGGCACCGCGACGGACAGCAGCACTGTGATGAATCATGTCCTCAAGAGTTACCGGCACCGTGCTGTCATAACCGAGCACTGCATTGCCCAACGAATCGCCGACAAGAATCATCGGCACACCCGCACCCTCCAAAATTCTGGCGGTGGGGGCATCGTAGGCTGTCAGGCACACCCATGGGGTGCCCTTGGCTTTCCAACGCTGCAGTTGATCGAGACGAAGACGTGCCATTCCTGTGCTCCTAGATATCCAGTTCGCGCGCCTCGAGAGCGTGCTTCTCGATGTACTCCCGGCGCGGAGCAACCTCGGTTCCCATCAGCTTCACAAAGAGGTCATCGGTGGCCTCGGCATCGTTGATGGTGACCTTGAAAAGGGTTCTGCGCTCGGGGTCCATGGTGGTTTCCCACAACTGCTCCGGGTTCATCTCTCCCAACCCCTTGAAGCGGGTCAGGGCAACCTTGCTTTTCATGAGCAGGAACAACTCTTCCACCAACTCGGAGGCGGTGGCAGCACCTTCCTCAACAGAGTCCACTCCGAAACGGTACGGCTTCAAATGTTCGAAACCTTCATTGGAGAAGTCGAAGACGGGAACACCAAAGCGGTCTCCGCCATCTTCCGGCAGCAGTGTGTTGGCAGGGAATCCATTGGCTTCCAGAGCTTTGATCACTTCGGTCAGTTCATCTGATTTGACCAACTCTGCGCCGTGGTAACCGGTCCCTTTCTCCTCAACTGCGGCGGCCAGATCATCGGAGTTCTCGTAAGCGATCTGCTCACCGCCGCCGATCAGTGCACGCTCTGGGATTTTCCCCGTTGCCTCCCACTGATGGTTGAGCCAGTGGTGAAGAGAGAATCCACGCTTGAGGAATTTCTCGTTCGCTTTCGCCACTCTCTGGATGCGATCGATGGTGACGCGCACGTCTTCGCCGGTCAGCTCCTTGGCCTCATCACCACTGCCGATGCGGATGGAGCCGTGTTCACTGGCCAGATCGACCAGGATCTCTTCCAACCCTTCTTCAGTCACGATGTACTCGTCACGGGATTTCCACTTGACCCTGTAGAGCGGTGGTTGAGCAACGTAGATCAACTCATTCTTTACCAGGTCGTGCAGGTGACGGTAGAAAAAGGTCATCAACAGGGTGCGAATGTGAGATCCGTCGACGTCCGCGTCAGTCATGATGATGATGCGAGAGTAACGGGTTTTTTCGAGGTCAAACTCGTCACCAAAGCCGGCTCCCACCGCTGTGATGATCGCCTGAATCTCTTCGTGCTGCAGGGCCTTGTCGACACGGGCCTTCTCGGTGTTGAGGATCTTACCTTTGATCGGCAAGATCGCCTGAATCATCGAATCGCGTCCGCCTTTGGCGGAACCTCCTGCCGAGTCTCCCTCAACGATGAACAGTTCCGTCTCATCCTTGTTTCGACTGCGACAATCGTGAAGTTTTCCAGGAAGACTGCCTGTGCTCAGGAGTCCCTTGCGTCGGGTCAGATCGCGAGCCTTGCGTGCCGCTTCTCTGGCACGGGCTGCTTCGAGAGCTTTATTGACGATCTTCTTGCCCACTGCCGGGTTCATGTCGATCCAGTGGCCCAGTGCATCGTTTACCAAAGACTGAACAACACCCTCGATCTCAGTGTTACCCAATTTCTCTTTGGTCTGTCCCTCGAACTGGGGATCAGGAAGTTTGACGCTGACCACAGCAGCCAGGCCTTCCTGATAATCCTTGCCGTCAGGAGGGTTGTCATTTTTGAGCATCTTCATGTCCCTGCTGAACTTGTTCAGGGTTCGGGTCAGGGCACTGCGGAATCCACTCAAATGGGTTCCGCCGTGGTGCGTGTTGATATTGTTGGCAAAGGTAAAGATCTGCTCTTGTGAGTAACCGTCGTTGTGCTGCATCGCCACATCGACCACCACGTCATCCACTTCTGTCTCAAAGCGAATCACTTCGTCGTAAATGGCTGTGCGTTTGGCATTCACTTCCCGAATAAAAGCCTCGAGGCCATCCGGGAAATGGTACTCCTCCACTCTCTTTTCATCGTCGCGGCGTTCATCAGTGAAGTTGATATGAATACCGGCGTTGAGGTAGGAGAGTTCCTTGAGTCTTTTGGCGAGAACATCGCGCTCGTAGATCACCGTCTCAAAGATCTCGGGATCGGCAGTGAAGGTCACCCGGGTACCCGTGTCCTCCGCATCCCCGATCTTCTCCAGATCAGAAGTTGGAACTCCGCGGGCGAAACTCTGTTTCCAGAGTGATCCATCCCGGCGAACTTCCACGAGCAGTTCTGTGGAAAGGGCATTTACCACGGAAACACCCACCCCGTGAAGACCACCGGAAACCTTGTAGGTGTCGTTGTCGAACTTTCCGCCGGCGTGAAGCTTGGTCATGACGACCTCGAGAGCGGACATCCCCTGGTCTTCGTGATAATCCACGGGAATCCCGCGACCATCATCCTCGACACTGAGAGATCCATCCTCGTGGATGATCACATCGATTTTGGTCGCATGTCCTGCCATCGCTTCGTCGATGCAGTTATCGACGACCTCATAGACCAGGTGGTGAAGTCCGGCAGGTCCGGTGCTGCCGATGTACATTCCGGGTCTTTTGCGAACTGCCTCGACACCTTCGAGGACTTTAATGTTCGAGCCGGAGTAGTTTTCTTTTTTTTCTTCGCTCAAAGTCTCACATCCCTTTCATGGGGAAGTTTCGCTTCACTGATTGAGATCACTTGGACCATTCTGGAAATGAATCGAATGAATCTCCTCGAGTCCCTCTTTCCGGAGGTTCTCGATAATGGTCCTCTCAGCAAAAGTCTTCAGTTCTGTAGCAAGAGGGGTGGAGTCGACATTGACCGTCAACTTTCCCTCTTTCCAACGGACCGGAAGGGTGTGTTTGGCAATCCCTTTACCCACCACTTCCGCCCAGAGTTTTCTCACACTCTGAAGACCGTCGACGGCGTCCCGACTGTGGGTCGGAACCAACCGCTTGATCAATTTCTCAATCGCACCGGACAGGGGGCGGAGACTGGCCTGCTCCCTGGCGATACGTTTTTTTTCCAATTCCAATTCGAGGTAACTGACTTTTTCGTCAGCAGGGTTGGTCAAGCTTCCTGCATCTCGTTGATCACCAGAGGCATAACGATATGGCGATAAGCCTCCGGGTGATCAGGGATACTGAAGAGTCCGGCAGTCTTGCCATCGCGGAAGCCGCATTCAACCTGCTTGGAATCGATCACACGCAGCAGGTCGATTAGATAAACAGGGTTGAAGTGAACCGCAAAATCACCCTCTTCCCCGGAAACCTTCTCCACGGGGAACTGAATCCTGGATTCACCCACGTTACTGGCATGTCCAAAGAGAGTGGCTTCTGTCTCACCAAAAGAGAAACGCACAGAGTTACGCTCTTTGGTGGTCATCAAGGCGCACTGCTTGAGAGCAACGAGCAACTCTTCACTGTTGATGCGGTAGACATTTTCCAGGTCCTGGGGGATCGCTCTCTCGTACTCAGGGAATCGACCTTCGACCAGGCGACAGGAAAGACACACTGTGTCGGAGATGTAAGTGGCTTCATTGGCATCCAGACGAAGTGTGACATTCTCTTCGTCTTCTGAAGTCAGGATTCTGGAAAGCAGATCGACTGCTTTCAGGGGAACGATAAATTGCCCTTCCGGCATTCCTGAATCATTGCCGGCCGCTGCAGGCATGGCACTCATCGCCATCCTCTTGCCATCGGTTCCGACGATGCGCATCTCCTCGCCTTTCCCCTCCAACAAGACACTGTGCATGTTGAAGCGGGTGGCATCTTTTGCGGAAGCCACACTGACTCTCTGGAAGTTGCGAATCAGATCTTCACGGTTGACCTGGAATGCAGGACCTTCATTGGAGAAACTGACAGTGGGGTACTCATCGACGGGACCTGCAGGAATCTTGAAATTGGCGCTGCCTGAATCGATACAGATCTGACCGGTTTCATCCTGCTCAACGCAAAGATCAGAACCCTGAAGCTCGCGAAGAATCTTGACGAGTCGTGCACAAGGAACCAGGCATGATCCTTCTTTCTCAACCATGACTTCATCGACTTGCGCCTGAAGACCCACTTCCAGATCGGTTCCAACAACCTGCAGCCCTTTTTGATCTGCAATCAGCAGAGCAGACTGCAATACCGGGCGCGTAGGGTTGGCAGGAACAACTCCAGAAACAAGACCAACGGCCTCCAGGAAATCACGGGTATGGCACTGGAACTTCATCTTCGCCTCTTCCTCACAGCTATGTTTGATACAAACGGGGTTCTTTCTGGAAACAAATCGTTTCTGAAGACAGGAAACCCCTTTAAGAGCCATTGGGGACGGTCGCACGAGAACAGGGTCGCAGGAATCAAAAGAAATCGATCCAGACCCGTTTACGTGCCTCCTCGCAGGCATGGCATATTCTAGGTCAGTAAATACCCTCAAGCAATCAGATGCACCCAGAATTGGGCCTGTATAAACCCCTGTAAACAAACAACTTAGAAAGCCTGTTGAAAAACAAAAAACCAACCCTCCAGGAGAATAATTAATTGTAATTGATAGAAAATTTCTCGGTCTAGCTCATCTACCCCTTTGTGAGTGTGGAAAACTCGGTTTTTGTATTTGTAAGTTCTTTAAATGCTTTTGTTTATGGTTTTCCTGCAGCCCCCTCTCTTGTGGAAAAATGGCTTCTTTCCGGTGTGGAGAAGGAAAACAGCAGAGGAGAAATCCACATCCCTAGATTTGCACGGCTCCAAACCCTGAATTTCTTCCCCTGTTGACGATCTTCTCCTCCTCCATTTGCGATCAGGTTTTCCACAGGTTGCTTTCAGTGATCAGGGAAGAGTTCTGATCCCCTATCAGCATCGCTTTTTGAAAGTTGGGAAGTTGAGTTGGGAGGTTGAAGGAGTGCCTGAGGAATGAATGCGCTGCTGGTGCAACAGGATGATACCGCAGGGAATCAACACCGCTTCTCACCCGAGGAGGGAGCTCTCCAGGGATTCCAGATCACGTCGCAAAGCTGAATCCGAAGAAAGGGCTCCGCGGATCTTTTCGATGGAGTGCATGACAGTGGTGTGGTCGCGGCCTCCAAAGTGGTGGCCAATTTCTCCCAGTGAGCAATCCGTCAACCGACGACCCAGATACATCGAGACCTGACGCGGAAGAACGATGGAGCGGGTTCTGCGTGAAGAGCGAAGCTGCTCCGTGGTGACCGAGTAATATTCACAGACCTTCTTCTCGATGGTGGCCAGGTCAATTCGTCGGGTTTCCTGTCCAAAAATTTCGTTCAACGCCATTTGCACGTTTTCAGGATTCGCCTCGATCCCCTCATGGCGAACCATGCTTTCGATGCGCAGCACTGCACCTTCAAGTTCGCGAACATTGTCCTTGATGCGACCGGCAATCTGTTCCACCACATCCGCTTCCAACATCAGTTCCCGTTGGTGCAGTTTTTGTTCAAGGATCGAAACACGTGTTTCAAGATCAGGTGTTTCCAGTTGTACAACCAACCCAAGCCTGAAGCGGGATCGCAGACGATCAGAGATTCCCTGAATGTCTTTGGGTGGCGCATCGGAAGTTAAAACGATCTGTTTTTCACGGTTGTAGATATCATTGAAGGTGTGGAAGAATTCCTCCTGGGTGCGCTCTTTCTCAGATAAAAACTGCACATCGTCGATCAACAGGGCATCCGCATTGCGGTAACGCTGGCGGAATTGGTCAATCTTCTGGGCGGTCAACGCTGCGATGAATTCATTGGTGAATGAAGCGCAGGAAGTCACGATGATGTTTCGGTATCCCTGATCCAAAAGCTGGTGACCAATCGCATGGAGGAGATGGGTTTTCCCAAGTCCGACCGAACCATGAATGAAGTAGGGGTTGTAGGCTTGGCCCGGGTTTTCTGCCACAGCCAACGCGGCTGCCTGTGCGAGATGGTTTGAGGGGCCCGAAGTGAAGGCGTCAAAGGTGAATCCGGAACGAAGTCGGACCCCCTCTGCTTCAGCGGTTGTGACAGCCGCGTTGGACATCGATTTTCGGACCGCCATCCCCGGTGCTTCAGAAGGTGGGGCTGTCTCTTTCCGACAGGCAAACCCGATCTTTTTCCCAGGGAGAATCTCCTCGAGGATGGAGCGCATGGAGGTTTCCCAGCGGCTGCGCAAGACTTCCAGCTGCGGCTCACTGGGGGCGATGACGCGGACGTGCCCTCCGGTGGATTCCAGGTGCACCCCTTCCAGCCAGACAGATTGTTCCACCTCGGGGATTTCCCGCTTCAACAGGTCGAGGAATTGAACCTCGTGCGACTTGTCTGCGGCGGGGGAGACCATTGAATTTCCTTCATTCCAGATAGGGAATTAATTTGGGGTTCAACTGGAGAGCGACATGGAGAGTACCGAACCGGAAGTGCCGGATGCAAGGACCTCTCAAGAGAGGTTTACTTGTGAACAGCGTAGACGTTGAGTAACATACCTTTTCTGTCATGTACAAAACGCTCTGTATCGCAATAGACACGATCAGGGCCACTCATCATGAGAGTTGACGACGACACCCTGTGAAGTCTTCAGAATGTGAAATCTTCAGGCTGCGAATCTTCATGAGCAGTATTCCTGAATGGTATTCCTGAGACTTTGCGGCCCCCATATGTAGGGGTTTAACTGGGGGGCTTGTCGTCATAATCAGCTGATCGAGTGCGGAGAGGTGGCAGAGTGGTCGATTGCACCGGCTTGCTAAGCCGGCGTACCGTTTTCGCGGTACCGAGGGTTCGAATCCCTCCCTCTCCGCCAATCCCAGCCATCTGACATTCCGGCTCCCTGAGTCCCTGAGTCCCTGAGATCCTGAGATCCTGAGATCCTGAGTCCCTGAGATCCTGAGATCCTGAGTCCCTGAGTCCCTGAGTCCCTGAGATCCTGAGATCCTGAGATCCTGAGATCCTGAGAAGCCCCAGGATTCGATCACCTGATTCGTGTTCGGGATTGCTGCATATCTTCCTCCTGACCCTGTATTTAAGGGGGCTGATCCCCCGCTGCAGACAACCAAACCACCCGCGCCTTCAGCCCACCCCAAAGGCTTATCCCCACCGCTTAATGATAAATGATTATCATTTTTAATGTGTTTGTTGGAAGAGGCCTCCGGACGGGGTTGTGAGTCACCAAAACCATTAATTCTGACTAGAGACCGATCACGAAACCCTGTTTTGGCAGGCCCCGGTTTCATTTTCACAACAGCGGCGGCCACAGCGCCGATTGCCCCAGTGAGCCACAATCAGAAAGCCGCTACCCATCACGGTGGCGACACCAGCCGGCGGCCAGTACAGGCTCATCTCCCCTGAATTATCGGTGACGAGAGAGGGGCAGCAGTCGCAGGGTTCTTCTGCTTCTATAGACACAACATCGAGTGAATCCACATCGAGTGAATCAGCTGCGAGCTTATTGCTGTCAGCAGGAAGATAAGGCAGGGCACTTCCTGTCAGGATACAGGCAATCCCCACCAGGGCCGCAGCGGATACCCACTTCTGACGATGTTTGCGATATCCATGGACGACTACAGTCAGCGCCATGGGCACCACCCAGATCGCCATGAGAGCGTGGGAAGCGGGGTGGGCCCAGATCTCCGCAAAGGCGGGGAGGGTCAGAAACAGCACCGGGGTAATCAGGCAATGGATGGCGCAAGCGGTGGAAGCGAGACCACCGATCCTGTCGAGACGATCGGAGTTGTTGGACCGGGAGACATCGTTGGTAGAAGTGGAAGGTTTCATTTCTATCCTGCCATCTTGCAATCGGCACAGAGTCCATAAAGCAGGATCTCGTGTCGCGTCATTTCAAATCCCTGCGGGAGCAGTTTCTCCAGGTTCTTCACACACCCCTCCACATCGTAGGCGCGGCTGCAAGTGGAGCACAAAAAGTGATGATGGTGCTGAAGCCCAGAGGATTCATAACGCACGGAACCGGACTCCAGTTCCACAGGTACGAGCTCCCCATCTTCCACACCCTTCTTCAGCGAGCGGTAGACGGTGGCGATGCCGATACTGTTGAGCGATGGGTTCGATCGAAGATGTTCCCAGAGTTCATTGGCAGACATGGGTCCATCGGCGACGGCCAGCGCCTCGATCACCTGTTGATGTTTGCTTTTGTTCTCACTCATGATTCAGTTCTCCAACAATGATGGCGTGATTTATCGACGATCGATTACACCATACCTGTTTGACGTTCCCGAGCCCTTTTGTTCCTCGAAAGAAGAGCGGTCATGAAGATGGCCACCACACCGAGGGAAGCCCCCTGGATCAGGGGGGTCTGTTCAGGCGTCCTTCCGTGGCGACGCCAGTTTTCATGGGCAAACAGGGCTTCAAAAGCGGGTTTTTCGATGGGCTCCATTTTCCACTGAAGATCGATCAGCGACTCCAGACGTTTTTGAACAGCAGCGAGAATGTCGTTGCGGTGTGCACGGAAATTGATCGATTCGGTTCCCGCAAGAACGCACAGGGAGTTTTGGAAAACGTACGCCGGGTTGATCCAGCCAAAGAAGGAGACCGCCCCTTCCCTGACCGCTTCCCTTTTCGCAGTTTTTGCGGAGACCAGCGCCACCTCATCAAAGAAAGCAGCCTCACGGATCATGCGATCCATGCTCGACTGGTTGGCCCGGTCCGGTGTTTCAGTGGGAGGGCTGATCTGTGGCCGTGCTTCATAGAACGCCGGGGCATAGGTTTCCACTTCTCCCAGCAGGATTTCGTAGCGTTCAGCCCGCAGCACCGTCGTCAATTCACTGGCGTAGAGATTCGGCTGAACACTGCTGACCACCTGGCGCACTGCAGCGGGAACGAGGACACAGAAACTGATCCACAAGCCGACCATCCACAATGCGGCGGTGGAGGAGCCGGTTCCTGCAGAGAGAACCGCAGCAAAGAGGAGCCCCCACAGAAGAACGTATCCCAGAGATGCGAGGCTGAAGGTCTTCCACAATTCGAAGCTCTCTTCGAGAGCCCCGGTCCAGATTCCACCGACCACCAACAAAGTGCCCACGAGGATCAGTACCACCAGAATCGGCAGGGAAACCCGCAGCAGCCACCATGCTTTTGGCGACGCGGTTTGGGTGCGAACCGTCCGCAGTATCCCCAGATCACGTTCCATGCTGGAGACGTCAAACATCAACACCAGCAGGAGCAGGGGCATCAGATAAGCGAGGACGAAGGCGAGGTCAAAGTTGCCGGAGAGGAGCTTCTCCGCATTTCCCAAAGTAGAAGGGTCACTGGTACGGAATGGTTCCGCACCCATCGTTGCGGAGACCACTGCCCAGGTACTGCGAATATCAGAGAGGCCGATGGCGAGTGCTGCGAGAGGTTCCGGCTCCATGACCGCATGGGCGGAAGCATAGCGGTCCGCGTAGCGAATCGTGGTCACATCGATCCAGTCGCGGTCATCCGGGCCACTGACCTGATCATCAAACCAGCCGATGGCTTCCGTTCTCCGGCTCTCATCGCGATTGGCCAGCTCCTTCAGTGTCTCTCGCCAGTCATTCACATGGTGCAAACCGGATGAGATGGCATAGAAACCGCAGAGCAGAAACACCACCATTGCCGCGAGACGCATCGGTGAGCGACCCAGTCTCTGTATCTCAAATCGGACGAGGTTGAAAAAGAGGGCGATCATCGGCTGCCCCCCACAATCGGAATGCGTCCGGTCCCGATCTGCAAAAGCCCCGCAGAAAAGATGACCCAGATCAGCAGCGACAGCGCCTCGGGCCAGCGATGTCCCAGGGCGAAATCAACGCTTTGAGGTTCGAACTCAAAGTCGGAAAGGGTCGCATAATCGATTTTTTCACGACTCCAGCGCCCATTTTCCTGACGTGTTCCGGCTTTGGCATCGAGGTCATTGAGGATGCGGATCAGGTCGCGGCGGTAGTTTTCAGCCTGACGCTGAAACTGGGCATCGTGGAACTGGTCCGTTCCGGCAAAGGCCATGCTCAAGCCTCTGGCAGCGAGGAAAGGATCCAGGAAGGAGACCGCCTGCACGACTCCGATCTGTTTGCGCACCGTTTCATGACGGCGGCCGAAGTGCACATCCCAAACCTGGTTGCCGTATTCCTCGTCCTTTTGCATCAGGATGCCGCCCAGATTGACGGGAAGGTCGCTGACCTTTTCCACGCCGTACTCTTCGAGGACTTCCTGACGAACCACATTGCGACGCTCATCACGAGGGTTGTGCCCATCGAGACCTTTTGATCGGTCCTCGGCCATCTCGTCTTCAAAGGTGACCTGGGACTTGAGTGGGAACAGTTGTGAACTGAACTCCGCCGTGATTCTGGGAAGGACGACAGAAGTCACCAACCAGCCGATGGTCAGAATCATCAATGCGCTGCGGGAATCGGCGACCCTGGCAGAGATCCAGACCGAAAGCAGAACAACGATCAGAAGGTAAAGAGAGTGGGAGCTGCCGAACAGCAACAATCGAGTCTTGATATCCGTGGTAAGGGGTTCACCACTGAGCTGATCAATGACCACATGGGACACCATCAGCGCTCCCACCAACAGCAAGGAAAGGAACCAGTAAGCGAGAGATTTCCCCCAGAGTATGGAGCGCAAGGACACACCCTGAGCCACGAGAACCCGCAGCAACCCTGTCTCTCGATCACGGGACACCGAAGAAAATGCAGAGAATGCCAGCAGCAGCGGAACCAGCAGGGACAGGATCGTTCCCGCATCAAAGGCTCCGAGGCGAATCAGCGAACTCCACGACCCGGCGTCCGAATGGGAGGGCGGGTTTTGCGCGTGGGCTTCGACGCGCACCACTTTCCCGGTGAAGGGCATGACCCCTGAATCAAGGGTCGAAAGCGGGCTGCTCGGCTTGTAGACGTAACTGCCATAGTGACCTACACCATGGGCAGAGAGCCCATCGATGGCTTCCCATTGTTGGCGGGAAAGTTCCATCGCCGCCTCGCGCCCTGTCTTTGCACTGCGCTGGCTCTCTGCCCCGATCCACGTCGACAGGATGAGAGTGGCCAGTGCCAGAGCGACCAGCGCCAACAGGCGTCCGTCACTGCGAATCGAACGCAGTTCCATCCACAACAATTTGATGATCACGATCCGGACTCCATCTGTTTGAGGTAGATGGCTTCCAGATCATTGGCAGAGAGTGAAGCCGGATCGATTTCCTGAACCAGCTTGCCTCCCTGGACGATGACCACCCGGTCACAGGACTCCTTGGCCCGGAAGAGATCGTGGGTCGCCATCAGGACAGCGGCACCTTCGTCCGCCACCTTGCGCACCAGCATCGACAGTTCATGACTGGCATGGGGGTCGAGTCCCGAAGCGGGTTCATCGAGGATCAGCGCCCGAGCGTTCTTGGAGGTGGCGATGGCGATGCCGACCTTTTGACGCATTCCCTTGGAGAAGGTGGAAACGCGCCGGTGGATTGCCTCTGGAGCGAGGCCGCAGTGAACCAATTTCCGCGCCATTTCATCCCGGGGGATCTTCAACCCTGCCAGGGAGGAGAAGTGCTGCAGGTTCTCCATAGCGCTCAAAAACGGGTAAAGAGCCACATTTTCGGGGATGTACCCAAGGCGGCTGCGGGCTTCGTCAGGATTCTTTACGACGTCGACTCCGTCGATGACCACCGATCCGGAATCGGGCTTCAAAAAGCCCGCCAACAGGTGGATCGTCGTCGTTTTGCCGGCGCCATTGGGCCCCAAAAGGCCGAGAACCTCCCCAGGCTCGACGGTCAGGGTCAATGCCTGAAGCGCTTGCGTCGAACCGTACGACTTGCTGACAGCTTGTGTTGCGATCATGAAGGCCTCTACAGACTCTTTGGGACAGAATTTATGCGTCGATAGTCGTGTATGATAATTGATTATCATGCTGTGTCAAATCAATCGCCCGCCGAAGTAGACAGATTGTTCAACGCAATTTCTTGAGGGAGATGAGCGGAGGACGCTCATCCGTGGCTTCAATGCGGGCGATGCTCTCACGCACGATCTTCGCCTTGTCCTTGCTCAGGCGCAGGGGGAAGTTTGGCTGGCCTGCATCGAAGAATGCGGCGTGCTCTTCGAGGGTGGGGATGACTCTTTGGGCATGGGCACCATACTTCTCCAGCATTTCGACCACCTTGACGATGCGATGCTCGCTGGCGTGGGGCTTCATGTCGCGGACGTAATCAGCCAGCAGCTCGATTCCTTCCGCCACATGATGGCGTGAGAAGAGTTCCAGTCCCGCCATGCGGATTTCGTGGGCAAACATGATGCCGCTCGGCGCGCGCACCGTGATCGCTTCCAGGATCGCAGGCAACAGCGGCTTCAGCTGGTCGAAGGAGAGATTGCGGTAAACGCTGCTCACCGCTCCGCGAGCACGTCCATCCTGATTGAGCAGACTCGCACGCACCGCTTTCAGCAGCGCCTTGCGATCGATGCCTTCCAGATCCTTGCCGATCAATCCCTTGTTGTGACTGAAGAGGGCAAAGGTCAGGTAGCGCTGCTCCATGTTGCGCGGATCTTTGGAAGAAGCTTTGCGCGACAGTCGCGCGAGCAGTTCCGGAACCGCCACCTGTGCCGGCTTGCCGATGGCGGCCAGGGCTTCGGCGGCCTTGATGCGCAGCCACAGGTCTGACGAACGCAACGCCTTGCGCAGCAGCGGCACCGCCGCCGCCGCACGACCGCGCTGAAAGATGATGCCCTGACAAGCACCGATGCGACCGTCCTTGTTCTTGCCTTGCAACAGACTCATCAGTCCCGGAATGATTTCGGCTTCATTGCGACGACCCAACTCCATGGCGGCACGTTCACGTACCACCGGTGACCAATTGGCCAACCGCTGGAGCAGGGTTTCGGTACTCATCGCCGCATAGAAACTGGTGCGATCCTTGTTGGTCCAGCCGCGGCCGTCTTCGATGATGCTGTCCGCGGTGGTTCGATCGATCTGCGGGGCCGGACTCTTGCGCTTGCCGGTGAAATAGGTCTTTCCCAACGGCATCGCATAGGCGAGCAGGTAGGCACCGGTGCTGTCCCAATTGTTGTAGGACTCGGGTCGGGGGGTGGGTGCTCCCTGATAGAGATAGGTGCCATCCCAACGGCGGGCGAGATCATAGGACCACGCCATCTCCTGCATCCATGCTCCGGTGGCATCTTTACCCGCGCGGGCGACGCCGGGCAGGGCCCACGTCATGTTGAAGAAGTTGCCGGTGTGACCCTGGTCGCGCTCGGTGCCGTGGGCAGCGATGGCCATGTGCGAGAAGAACTCACAGGCATCCGCATCCGATTCCAGATCAAAAAGCACTGCTGCCATCTCGTTCTTGCCATTGTCACAGTGGTTTTCGATCCACGGGTCGTGATCGCCGTAGGGGATGGAACCCTTGCCGACATAGAAACGCACCAGGTCGAGGCTTTTGCGCAGTGCCTTGTCGAGACCGGGAACCTCCACCTGTGCCCTCTGGGCCAGCGCCAGTGAGTAGGTCAGCGGAATCCCGGGGGCATTCATCATGCCGTAGCCTTCGAGACGGTTGTGGGGCCCTTGAATGAAACCGTGTCCCCAGGAGCCGACGACACTTTGTCCATCGACGATCATGCGGGTGATGCGTTCGAGGCCGTTTTTCACATAGGTTCGATCGCCGGTGGCGATGACGTATTCCGCCAGCAAGATGTTGACGTAGGAGTACTGCCAGGTGCGCACTCCGGTTTCCTGATTGTATTCAGAGAGCAGTCGCACCTGCTCTTCGACGACGGGCAAGTACTTCTTGTCACCGCTGGCGAGAAGGGCGAGGGCATTGAGGGCGCGGGTGATTTCATTGCCACTGCGGGGGTTGGCCTGCATCTTTTTTGCCAGTACTTCGCAACCCTGCTCGAAGATCTTTTGTGATTTGGAACAGTCGTAGGGCGCCGTCTCGCTGTAACGGCCAAGAACCGGCAGCACGATGGTCACGTCCAGAGTTTTACCATCACGCCAGACGGTCAAAGGCAGGCGGCCACCCTTTTCTTCCGTCTCCGCCAGAGTGATGGCCTGCCCCATCCGTACACGGGCATCGTCGTCGATGGCTTCACCAAAGAGCCCGGTGATCACGTCGCCGACCTTCAGCTTTCCATCCGCCGGCGATTCCGCCGCCACTTCGGTCACGAGAATCTGTCGTGCATCCGTGGTCACATGCTTGTCACAGTAGATCCAGCCACGAGCCCCGGTCGGCCCCAGATTCCAATCGTGGGTCCAGCCCTCGGGCACCGAACCCCCCGCGGTCAGATCGGGACGCGGAGCGGAGTGGGAGTGTTGGGCTTCGACCGGTAATCCAACCAACAGAAGAAAAATCAATAAAAGGGAACACAGGTGTCCGCAGGAGATAGATTTCAGCAGGGGGAACTTCAAATGATCTCCTTCAGGGGCCATGAAGTGGCGCTGCGGATAGGAAAAGGCATGAACCGCCTCCAAAACCCTTCCACAATGAGTTATTTTTACCCGGTGGTATCGGCCTGAAAATACCCCATTTTTCTCTCGGATTGCCCAGGAGCAGAATCCCGCCATGCGCTATCAAGCCAACATCACCTCTACTCCCTTCTGTTTGAGGGAGGCCAGGATCATTGCGGAGCATTTGCTGGAGGGGCGGGATCCGTCGGAATCGATCCGGGAAATTGTCGAACAACGCCTCTTCGGCTATTCCAGCGACATTTCAGCCCGGAAAAGGGCTGCAGCCTTGCACCGTCGATTGGAGCCCTTTTGCAAAGTTCTTTGGCGATGGATTCGATCAGGAGATGACGTGCTTACCCGACAGGCCAATCTTGCGGCGGTGATTGGGCAGAGTTTTCTGGTGGGTGATTTCATGGATCTGGAAATTCGTGAGCTTTTGAGGAGTTTCGAAAAGGAGCTGCCTCCCCAAGCCTGGGAACGCTACATCGAGGGGTGCCAATCCAGGGACCCCGAGATGTCTCCCTGGAGCGAGTCCACCATCCACAAGTTGAAATCGGTGACCTATTCGATACTTGCGGAGGCGGGTTATCTCGAATCCACCTCAAACCCTTTGATTCAAAGGGTCTTTGTCGACCAAAGTTTGGCGGAGTACCTGAAACAGCACCAAAAACAATATATATTACGCTGTTTGGAGGTGGCGGAATGAATCGCGATTTGACCAGACGACTCAACCAGATCGTCGGCAGGGTGACCGACCCCGAGTTTCTTTCCAGCAAGGGTCTGGCCAATGAGATCGCCTATCACATCTTTGATTACCCGGCCCGCGATGAAATACAGTTGCGTGAGCATCTCCCCAAAATTTGGAGAGCTCTCGAAAGAAATCAGCCCCCTCTCCGTTTCCAGCATTTCGATCTGTATGAAGAAATGCTGAATTACCTCGAGCAACGCAACCTTTTGCATAGAGTTCTGGAAATTGATCAGGCGGAGACCGATATCGAAGTGCTGAATAAAGTCCGTTCCGCCGTCAATGAAGAAAAGCTCACAAGGTATTTGAGTGAACATCATGATCTGGAAGCCCAACAAATCATCTTCCTGTCAGGAGCAGGAAAGGCGAGGCCGGTGATCCGCTGTTCGGCGTTGCTTACCAGTTTGCACTCACTGACGGGAGAAACTCCTGTGGTGCTTTTTTTCCCCGGAGATTACGACGGTGCCTCCTTTCGGATATTTGGAGAAACCGGGGAGTCTTCCGATTCCAATTACTACCGCGCATTCCGATTGATCACCGAAGGGTGAAGCCATGAAAATCAGAGAAATTTTCGAGCGAGAAATTGAACGTCATATACCCAGCGTCGTGAAAGCGGAAGATCGTGACGAAGGTCGTGTTTGGCAGGAGCTCGATGAGTTCGTTGTCACCAAAGAATTACGTCAGCACTTTGATCAATTGGCGCAGGCGCTGAAGCCGGTATTACCCGGAGAAGAAGATGATCGAAAAGACAAGAACGGTATCTGGATCACAGGATTTTTTGGTAGCGGTAAGTCCCACCTTTTGAAGATTCTCGCTTACTTGCTGGAGAATGAAGTCCACGAAAATGGTAGGCAGAAAAAGAGTGCCATCGATTTTTTTGAATCAAAGCTGACCGATGACGCAATGTTGTTCGCAGACCTCAAAGTTGCTGCGGAGGGAGATCACTCGACGATCCTCTTCAATATCGACAATCGCGCTGAAACCAATATCGAAAACTCGCAAGAGATGATGCTGAAGGTCTTCTTTGGGGCGCTCAATGAAAAGCAGGGCTTCTGCTCCCGCCACCTCAATGTGGCGCGGGTAGAGCGGCACTTGTCTGAAAAAGGGTTGCTGGACAAATTTGTCGACGAGTTGAAGAAACGGGATGTGGATTGGACCGATCGGGACCTCAGGGATGAGTACGACTTTTACCGAGGGGACATCGAGGCCGCTTTGGCAGAGGTTTTGAACGAGAGCCTGGATAGCGCAGGGAAGATCCTTGATGAGGAGCCCCCTGTTTCGGTGGAAGAGCTGTGCAAATGGGTGAAGGCCTACCTGAAAACCAAAGGCCCCCGGCACCACATCAATTTTTTGATCGATGAAGTCGGCCAGTTCATCGGCAAAGACGGCCACAGAATGCTGAACCTGCAAACGATCACGGAGCAGCTGGGATCTCAATGCAAGGGAAGAGCAAGAATTGTAGTGACCGCTCAAGAAGATTTGGATTCCATCCTGGGAGAGATTTCCAGCACAGATGAGTTTTCAAAGATTCAGGGTCGCTTCCGAACCAAGTTGTCGATGTCCAGTTCCAACGTCGATGAGGTTGTTCAACAAAGGGTCCTGAAAAAGAGCGCCTCCGGAGAGACAGCTGTGAGCGAATTTCTCTCCAGCAAGGTGGACGTCCTCGACAGTCAATTATCTTTTACGGATTGCAGGTACACCTTTCCCAGATCGACCGATTTGGAAGAACATGTTCAGGTCTATCCTATCCCCGCCTATCAGTTTGAGTTGATGCAGAAGGTCTTCGAGGCCATTCGTAAATCTGGATTTGCCGGCAAACATTTGGCTCAGGGTGAGCGGACGGTGGTGGGCTCTTGTCACCAAGCGGTTCAGCAGATCAGTGGAAATGATTTGGGGGATCTGGTTCCTTTTCATTTCCATTACGAAACGGTTCAGCAGGGAATTGACACCCATGTCAAAAGTACCATTCAAAAGGCCTCAGAAAATGAGGATCTGGAACCTCAGGATGTAGTGATCCTCAAACTGCTGTTTCTGATTCGCTATGTCGATGAGATGCCAGGGAATCTCGATAACCTCGTCACACTTTCGATGGACCAAGTGGACATGGATCGGAAAGCTCTGCGCGATTCGATCGAGAAATCACTGAATCGTCTCGAGCGGCAGTCGCTGATCAATGTCAACGCGGGGCGCTATTACTTTCTGACCGACGAAGAGCAGGATGTGAACCGCAAGATCAAGGCCGAAAGGGTGGAGTCCCAGGCGTTGGTAAAAATGGCTGGCGACATTTTCTTCGAAGATATTCTGGCTGGGTCTAACAAGGTAACCAATACGGGACTCCATAGAGAATTCTCTTTCGAGAGGTTTGTGGATTCAATTCCCTACGGTCGCACGAGCAGCTCTGAAATCAGTGTTTACCTCGCTCCACCAATCGGGAACGACTACGAGCAATACGCGATTGAGGGTCGCGAGATTGCAACCGCCAGCCGCAAAGGGTGCCTGTTTGTCTGCATGCAAGATCAGGGAGATCTTTTTGTGGAGATGGAGCGTTTCCTGAAGGTCGAGAAATATATTAAGGGCTCCAACAGGGATGAATCGGGAGAGTCTCTCAACCGAATTTTACGTGACAAGAACCAGGAAAACAGGGATCGCAGAAAGCGAATTCTCGAAGAGTGGAAGTCAGAAATTGAGAAGAGTCGCCTCGTCTATGAAGGGCGGGTGGTCAGGAATGGGGGGATTACCAACCCCAAAGATGCCATTAACGAGGCCCTGACCCAGGAGATCAGAAACGACTTCAACAAGATGCTCTGGATCGATCCGCCCCATCGGGATCCGGAAAGGGAGCTGCGCGCGCTGCTCAGTGGAGATCCGGAGGCAAGCCTCTCCGGGATGTCGGATGAGTTTCCCCATCCCCAAGCGGTGGAAGATCTTCAGCTCCAGATTCAACTGCATGATCGTGAAGGCAAAACTTTCAAGGTGTCTGAGCTTCTCGACAAGATCTCCAAAAAACCTTACGGCTGGCCCGATGGTGATGTGCTGATCTTGCTGGCTCACCTTTATCGGGCCAACAAGATCGAGTTCCATTTTCAGAATCACCCCATCACCGGTGTCGATCTGCGAAACAAAATGCTGACTCCCCGGGAACGTGGCGATCTGGTTCTCAAGCCCAGAACCGCCGCCAGCGGTGAGACGATACGCAAGGCCTCCGATTTGCTCTACGAGTGGAGTGGTAAAAGGCCTGATGATGCGGAATCGCCGCTGGCAAAAGAGTGTCATCAATGGTTGCGGGACAGGGCGACCCAGACTGAAAACATGACCCGAAGTATTCTGGACCATCACCCCGGTTCCGAATCAGCCCGGCAGATTGCCGCCCTTTACAGGGATCTCGCCTCGGGCAATCCCGATGCGCCAGCCACTTTTCTGCAACAGTTTGTCGAAAAGACAGCCGAGCTTCAGGATGCCAATGATGATTTTGACGATCTCCAGACCTTCCAGACACAACAGAAACCAGCATGGGATACCGCGTATAAGTACAAGGATGTGGTCGATAAAAATTCCCAGGATTTGCAATCCCATAAAGAGGCATGGAATGCCTACCAGAGGATCTGTGAAATCTTCGACATGCCGGAACCCTATCGCTGCATCCACGAGCTGACCCCGCTCACAGAAACCGTGAAAGCCGCCCTCGATGCCATTCTGGATGAGGCGCGAACAGAGGCGCTGGGTGTGATTGATGCCCAGGAAAAACAGGTTCTGGATTTCATGCACAGCCAGGGGGCGGACCAGCAATCGTCGGAATCCGGGATTCGAAAAGATTTTGATGCTTTTCGCACCGTTGCAAACGAGGCGAAAATCAAGGATCGCATCGATGCCCAGAAAAACCGCGCCGCTGAAATGGCGGATCAGTGGATCGCCAAACTGTCCGTGTCCTCTGAGCAGGTTCAGGAGTCTCCCGGTTCCCCATCGGAGAACCCACCCGCTCCCACCCCAAGCGTGGAAACGGTCCGCCCCGCAGAACTTTCCGGTGAAATCATTCGCGATGAAGAACAGCTCGAAGCGTACCTGCAAAAAATCCGTGACAAGGTTCTCGCCATTCTCGATCAGGGTGGCCAGGCGAGAATTCGGTAGGCTCCAATGAACACCGCCGAACTTTCCAAGTACGCACCGCAGGCCCGCGAGGATTTCATGGCGGCGGTGCGTCTGCAGGCGGGGCGGGTGGGTGTTCGAGAAGATGGCTGCTCACCGGTGGAGCGGCAGGGTGAGGCCGTCGTCATCGATGGGGTCACCCACCCCAAGGCGATCGAGAACGCCCGCCAAAATCTGGTGCAGCGGGTCGAATCCATCGGCTTCGATGCCGCGATGGATGCGGCGGCGTATACCTGGTTCAACCGCCTTTGTGCCATCCGCTACATGGAACTCCATGGCTTCCTTGATCACGGCTACCGCGTGCTCAGTCATCCCGATGGGGGATCCCTTCCAGAAATCCTTGAGAAGGCCACCGATATCGATCTGCCCGGCTTGGACAAGTCCCGCGTCGCCGAACTGAAACTCGATGGCACTCAGGATGAAAAACTCTATCGCCTTCTCTTGATGGCCCAATGCAACGCACTCCATCACTCGATGCCATTCCTCTTTGAAAAGGTTGGTGCCGGTGATGAATTGCTCTTGCCAGAGGGCCTCCTGCACAGTGATTCGTTGATCCTCGGCCTGGTGGAAGGCATCTCCGAAGAATCGTGGCAAGACATCGAGATCATCGGCTGGCTCTACCAGTTCTACATCTCGGAGAAGAAGGACGAGGTGATCGGCAAGGTGGTGAAGTCGGAAGACATTCCGGCGGCGACCCAGCTGTTCACGCCCAACTGGATCGTGAAGTACATGGTCCAGAACTCGCTGGGGGCGCAGTGGCTGGCGACCTATCCCAACTCACCGCTCAAAGAGCAGATGGAGTACTACATCGAGCCTGCCGAGCAGACCGACGAGGTCAACGCGCAGCTCGCAGCCATCACGCCCAGCCAGCTCAACCCCGAGGAGCTGACCCTCATCGACCCGGCCAGTGGCTCCGGGCACATCCTGGTGGAGGCCTATGAGCTCTTCAAGGCCATCTACCTGGAGCGCGGCTATCGGCAACGCGACGTCCCGCAGCTGATCCTCACCCAGAACCTCTTCGGCCTCGACATCGACGAGCGCGCGGCGCAGCTGACGGGCTTTGCGCTGATGATGAAGGGGCGGGCGGATGACCGGCGGCTGTTTGAGCGGGGGGTGAAGCTCAACGTGATGGCGCTGGTGGATAGCGCGGGCTTCGATGCGGAGGCGCTGGCGAAGGGCGTGGAGCTTTCGGACTACGGGCTGAAGCCGGGGGACCTCACGGAGCTGAAGCGGCTGTTTGAGCACGCGACGACCTTTGGGTCGTTGATTCAGGTGCCGGAGGGGCTGGCCGAGAAGCTGCCAGCGCTGAAGCAGCTGAGCGAGGCGACCAGCCAGGACCTCTTTGTGTCGGAGGCGCTCAAGCGCTTGGGGCCGCTGGTGCAGCAGGCCGAGTTGCTGGCGGCGCAGTACGACGCCGTGGTGATGAATCCTCCGTACATGGGGAAGAGGGGGATGCCCGCATTGGCGAAGAATTTTACGGGGGACTATTACCCCGAAGCCAAGAGCGACCTCTTCGCTTGCTTCATCGAACGGGGCAGCATGCTCGCGAAGGACTTGGGCGACAATGCCATGGTCACTATGCAGAGCTGGATGTTCCTTTCCTCGTATCAGAAGCTGCGGGAAAGACTCCTCTCAAGGAACACCATCCGAACGATGGCGCATCTGGGTGCACGCGCTTTCGGGAGTATCTCTGGCGAGGTCGTGCAGACCACCATGTTCGTGATCAAGAACTGGCGGTCAGATGATTACAAGCCCACTTTCTTCCGGCTGCTCAGCGGAGGGGAGGCGGAAAAGCGACGAGCACTAGTGAACGGGCAGAGTCGCCTCGATATGACGACTCAGGGCAAGTTTGGGGCAATCCCGGGGAGCCCACTGGCCTACTGGGTGACCGACCGAATACGGGGTGCTTTCGTAGAAGGCGTTCCCTTCGCTGCAGTTGGCTTCCCCAAAGTCGGGATGCAGACAGCAAACAACGACAAGTATCTGCGCTTTTGGCAGGAGGTCGACTTCGGCGAATTCGCCGATGACTCCATGCCGCCCAAGTGGATAAAGTATCTGAAGGGCGGCAGCTTCAGGCGGTGGTATGGAAACTTGGCGCACCTCCTGCGTTACAACCGTGACCCTAGCTACGTCACGCAGCAGAAGAATGCAACGATGCTCTCAGAGGGCGTTTTGCGAGAGCCTAAGTGTACGTGGACCGATCTTACAAGTGGCCTATTCAATGCCCGCTATGCCCCGAGTGACACGTTTCACGACATATCAGGTCACTG
>CAJXMG010000012.1 GCA_913056395.1 uncultured bacterium
TCGAAGAGATGATGGAATCTCCTCCCGATCATCTCGTCGTCATCGATTATCCCGGTTTGCACAGCAATCTGGCTTCGTTGGCTCGACGATCGGGAATCCCGGTGACCTACTACATCTGTCCCCAGGTGTGGGCATGGGCTCCGTGGAGAATGAAGCGGATTGCCCAGTGTGCGGATCAGTTGCTGGTGGTCATCCCTTTCGAGGAACAGTTGTACTCTCCCTATCATCCCCGTGTGATTCATGTCGGAAATCCGGTTTTTGATCATCTCGCTGATGGGGGGCCTGCTCCTGAAATTCCCGGTGCATCCGGAGACCCCATCCTGGCCCTGCTTCCCGGAAGCCGTCGGCAAGAGTTGATTCATGGGTTGCCAGCATTGGTGGGGGCAGCGTGTGAACTCAAGGCGGAGAGGCCTGATCTGGAAATTTGGGTTTCCTGTCAGCGGGAAGAACTGAGACCGATCGTCGAGGAAATCATCGGCGATCGAAAAGGCTTTCATATTCATTCTGGTGAAGCTCGAGCTCTGCAATCGAGAGCCCGACTGGCCATCGTTTGCTCGGGTACAGCAACGCTGGAAACCGCTTGGCACGGCGTTCCCATGGTCGTGGCCTATCCGGCCAACGACTTGCAGAAGTCCCTGTTTTCGCTCTTGAGTGTCGCGCCGTATTTCTCTTTGGTGAATCTTTTTGCCGGAGAGGAAATCGTCCCGGAAAGACTGGTTGACCCCGGGGATGGGGGGGCAGTGGCCAGATTGGCTCGGCCGCTCCTCGACGATAGCGTTGCGAGCCTTCAGGTGAGCCGTTTGGAACGATTGAAGAGTGAGAAGTTTCACCCGGGGGCCAGTCTGCGAGCGGCCAGATCCGTTCTTCGGCAGATCCCCGGCAGTGGTGTTTCGCTGATCTGAATCGGTGAACCTGTTATGATCTGTTTATGGTTTACTTTGGTCCCAAAAGATACCGCCCCCAACGGGTAGGCCCGACGACCCGGGAACGAGCGAAGATTCTCGGCTCCCTGGCACTGTTGCTGGTCCTGATTCTCACGGTCTGGTCGATGCAAAGACCTGAACCCGAGCCGGCGATGTCGATCCCGGTAGTGAGCTCAGGTAGCAATGACGACGGTGGGGTCTCCGGCGACAATACGGATTCTCTGGGGGGATCCTCTTCTGAGGGTGAAGTTCCCGAGCCTGTCTCTCTTCCTTCTCCGGACCAGGGGCCTCCACCTGCACCTTTTCAGGAAAACCCCGCTGTCCTTTTTGCGGTCAGGGATAGCGATGCGAAAGTCGAAGGTCCTGCGGAGTTGGCGGGGCTTCATTACCTTTTGCATCGGTGGAGGAGCGATTGGCAGCCGGAAGAGATCACCGAGCCCCCTGAAGTCTCTGAGATTGCAAGTCAGGCCGCCTTTATGCGTGGTCGAAGGTGCCTCTTTGTGATCACACTGATAGAGAACCCGCGACTCAGAATATTGGAAGACAATCCCTCCGGGCTGACATCCATTTGGGAGGCCTTTGGGTCGGACCGGTCTAACCGGCTTCACAGGATCAACTTCATCAGTAAACCGAAAAACCTTCCCCGCAGCAGTGAGGTATTGGTGACCGGAGATTTTCTGCGGTTGTACCGTTATGAAACTGTCACTGGCAGGGAGGGAATGGTACCGGAATGGGTCTGCGGAAAACTGGAGCCATACGAGAGCCCCTTCGCAGGCCGTTCCGATTGGGCTCAGGAAATGTTCTGGGCGCTCTCAGGGATTGGGGTTTTGACGCTCCTCGTCGGGGTCTTTTTCTACAGTCGATCGACAGCCAGCGGCCCAAAGATGGGTTCCTCAAAGAGGAGTTCCGCAAGGCCAACCGGGAAAGCCAGAAAACGGACCGAAGATGAGTCCTGAACCGCTGGCTTTTTACCCACAATCTGCCGCCAGTACCCTTCGGTTTGTCGCTGACAGTCTCGTCCCGGACAACTTTGATTTTTCGACCTACAGCAGTGTTGCGGTCTTCGTCGACGAAAAGGTACCCAGCAAATTTTATGAGCCGGTGCTCCATCGTTGCTCCTCAGATGGGGTGCCCTGCAGGCACACCTCCCTGACTGCAGGGGAATCTCTCAAGGAACTTGAAGGCTGTTCACGGATTCTCAATCAGATGGCAGATGCGAGACTGGATCGCAGCAGTCTGGTGATTGCCATCGGGGGAGGCAGTCTCGGAGATGCGGTCGGTTTTGCTGCTTCAGTATGGAATCGGGGGATTCCCTGGATTGCGATTCCGACGACACTTCTGGCGATGGTCGACGCCCATTTGGGAGGGAAGACTGCCCTTCACCATGGCCGCATCAAGAATCGGATCGGATCTTTTCACCTGCCCAAAGAAGTGTGGGTCGACCAGGATGTTCTCCTGACCCTCCCGGTCAGGGAGCTGCGACAAGGATGGGCAGAGTTGATCAAGGCAGCCCTGATTGGTGGGGATCCCTTCTTCAGCAGTCTCGAAAGTGGGATTCCCGAGAACCTGCTGCCCCCGGAAGAACTGATCAGAAAAGCGATGGAGGTCAAGGTTTCCATCGTGAACAGCGACCTGAAGGAATCGGGCAGCAGAAAAGTCCTGAATCTTGGTCACACCTTGGCCCACGCCCTTGAGATGGAGCGAACTGATCGAGGACCCCGCTGGGCCCATGGTGAGGCGGTTTCCATGGGAATGGTGTTCGCCTGTACTTTGGCCGAGAAGCTGGGACTTGCGGAGATCCCACTCACCGAACACGTCTCTGCTCTATTGGAGTTGGCGGGTTTGCCGGTTCGACTCGAGGACGCACCTGACACGGACTTGCTTCTGGATCGAATTGAAAATGACAAGAAGAGTCGGGGTGGTCGTGTTTCATGGATTCTGCCAGAGCGGCCAGGGTCTATGCTGATCAGGGAGTTGTCCAGAGAAGAGGTCAGAGAGCAGCTGACAGACTGGATCCAGAAAGGATGAGTCTGAATCACCCGCATGGCGACCTGATCCAATCAGGTTTGCCGGGACGCTCCATGGACCGGGAAATTCTGCGACTGGCCATTCCCGCGATCCTCCAATATCTTCTTCACACGGTTCAGTTTCTCATCGATACCCGAATGGTTTCGGACGCGTCGGGGGGCGGTGATGCCTCGCTGGCTTCCCTGAATCTGGTTTCTCCCCTCTGCTGGTCGCTGACGACCATCTTTACGGTGACTGCGATCGGAGCGGGTGCCGTGGTCGCCCGAAGAACCGGCGAAGGGTCAGCACTTCGGGTCAGTCAGGCATTGTGGACCTCCCTCGGTTTGGCATTGGTTCTGGGATTGATGGTCACAGGGCTGTGCGTTGCATTCAGGGATGTCGGCATCGCATGGCTCGGTCAGGAGATGTTTGAGCAGGATCCGCAGTCGAGGGCCCAGATTCTTGGTGAAGCGAGTGGCTACCTCACATGGTTCCTGTTGCTGTTCCCATTGCGAGCGGTCGTGGTCACTTTAGAGTCAACGGTCAGGGGGGCGGGTGAATCACTCCTCCCGGTCGCTGGAGGTATCCTCGCCAACCTGGTCAATATCGTTGGCAATGCGGTTCTTCTCTACGGCCTCTGGGGCTTCCCGAAAATGGGAGTTGAAGGGGTTGGACTGGCGACCGGTTTGGCCCCGTTGGTGGAGGTGATCCTGATTCTCGGTGTTCTTTTCTTTCGCAAGAAGGGACGGGTCACGCTCAGGATTTCGGGGGCGTTGAAGTTTGATCTTCATGAAGCACGACAAATCCTAAAACTGAGCCTCCCTGCATTGGGGGCCGCATTTCTTTTTCACTCCGGGTTCGTGGTCTACCAGTTTGCGATCTTCAAACTGGACGCCATGTCGATGGCCGCCCACAGAGCAGCGATTGCGATTCAATCCCTCGCTTTTTTGCCCGCTCACGGTTTTCAGGCAGCGGCGGCGAGTGTTGCGGGTCGTTTGTTAGGGGCGGGGCAAACGGAGCCTGCCATGAGAAGTGCCATTCGCAGCAGTGTCCTGGCGCTGGTATCGATCGTTCCAGTTTTTCTGCTGCTCTTTTTCATGCCGGAGCAGTTGATGTCGGTGTTCAAGTTGGAGGACTCGACCGCTCAATTGGCTGCCATCTGTCTGGTGATCGGAGCCTGTGAGGTTCCCTTCCTGATGCTGACTGAGACACTCACCGGTTCCCTGCGTGGAGCGGGGGCGAACATTCCGGTGATGTGGATCACGGCTGCAGGGTCCTGGTGTTTCCGGGTTCCCTTTGCGTGGATACTGGCCTACGGCTGGTGGGGGCTTCCTCAAATGGGATTGCAGGGGGTCTGGGTTGCCACGGTTCTCGATTGGATCGTTCGATCATTCCTTTGTGTCTGGGTGATTCGTCGCCGGAACTGGTTACAGATCAAACTCTAGGTTCTGAACTCGTCCGCGCCCTGCTTTCATACAAGTCAAAAAAAAAAGAGCGTGCGGGCTGAAAGCCCGCACGCTCTTTTTCGTTGGCAACCAAGCCTAGGGGCAGGCCGGGAAGCTGACGCAGTCGAGTGCATCTGCGGTGGGGTCTCCACCACAGTTGTTCGGTGCAGGAGGGGGGCTTCCATTGCTGAAGAGGAATGCCAGCAGGTACACCCCGTCAGCGACGTTGGCGGCACCGTCGTCATTGGTATCGACAGAGTCGACACAGCTGACAGCTGCTCCATTGAAGAGGTAGTTCAATCCCATGACAGCGTCGGCAATGTTGATGTTGCCATCCCCATTGATGTCTGCACGGACGAACACCGGTCCACCGGAGGTCAGGGTGACCATTCCGTTGTCGAAGGTGGGCGGCATCGGCGTGCTGTTAACGACGATCAGGTTGTCTACTGGAAGAGATCCACTGGTGACACCGTTTTGGAAAGTCACTTCCGTCATGACGGGAGCGGTGGATCCGGCGAAGGATCCGGCGACGGTGTCGAAGTTGACCTCTGCGAGCGGTGAATCACTCTGGAGTGACAGTGAGTTGGTTCCCAGGAAACTGACAACGCAACCGACGGTCACGGTTCCAATTCCCAGTTGACCGTCGAAGAAATCAACCGGTGTACCGATCACGTCAGCACTGATGGATGACCCAGCCAAAAGATTGGAATCAAAGGTCAGCGCGAGAGAGAAGCCTGAGACGGAGTTGGGGTAACCCGTGTTGCCGCTGGACTCGATACCGCTGATGACCATGCTGGCAGATCCGATTCCGGAACCGGTTTCGTAGGTACCGGAAGCGTCATTGGCGGTCACGGTGAATCCAAGAGGGGGAGGTGCCAGAACGGTGACGGTGCACTCGTTAATGCCGGCGGAAACTCCTGAAACGGTTCCCTCGACGGTGTAGGTGTGCTCGCCAAGGCTGACTCCCGCATCGGTAATCATCATCATGCCGCCGTTGAGGACCGCAATCTCGGCACCGTCACGGGTGACTCGAATCGAGTCGTACATCATCCCGTTGGTCCATGTCAGGGAGACATCCTGGAAATCAGGATCGGCCTGAACACAGGAGAGGTTGCTCTGGGGCATAGGCGTAATGGTGCTTTCACATGGAACAGCAGCAGTGTTGACGCCTCCCTGAACAGCCTGAACGGTGTAGATCGAAGTTCCAAAGACTGAGTTGTCGGTGAAGCTGGTTTCGGAGCCGCCAATAGTGGCAGCGAAAACGCCATCGCGATAGACGTTGATGCTGTCGTAAACGTCACCGTTGGTCCAGTTAAGGTTGATTACCGGGTTCATCATGCTGCCGGAGTTGCAGGTCAGATTCTGAACCGAGGGAATGAAGTTTCCGGAAGGTGCAGAAGCGGTGAAATCCATGGAGTTGGGGTCACCCACGTTGCCCGGCTTGAAGAGTCCCAGAGACAAGGTGTTGTCAGCGGGAGGTGCATCACAGGTGAAGTGGAAGTTGAAGAGCATCGACCAGCGAATCGCATTGGCATTCGGGTCAGTGACGAAATCGTCGGTGCTCCAGGTGATACCGACTCCACTTTGGGTGTTGACGTCCCAGTCCACCTGAGAGTAGGGCTCCAGACTGTGCCAGGGGATGTCCTTGAAACCGACATTGGTCAGAGTTGCTCCCGCAGGCACAGGTACAAAGAAACTGTTGGCGGAACGATCGGAGTACATATTGTAAACGGCGTACTCGTAGTTCCAGGTGCCATTGCCGTTGTCGATCACGTCATAGCCGACGATGAAGAGACCCTCATTGGGAACTTCGAGGTCGACGAGAGTGACGGACGGCTGGTAGTCCTGCCAAGCCTGAATCGGCGGTGACATCATTTCAGTGGGACCGGTGAAGTTGAGGCTTCTGTTGCCCGTCTGAGAAACGGTGACGGGGCGGTAAGATGCGTTGTTGGCCTGATTTCCGGCAAGAGAGTCGTCCAGTGCCACATACTGTCCGCTGACGAAGTACTGAGCTCCGGGGTAAAGACTGTCGGTCAGATCATCAACATGAACCTGAAGCCTTCTGCAAATGTTGCCCTCACTCGGGGGGCAGTTGGGTGCAGAGTAAGGGAACGGGAAGAATCCGGTGAAAGCGTTCACCTGGGAACGGGGACCCAGATTGCTCTGTGAACCATTCAGGCTTGCAGAGTAGGGATCTGAGCAACCGGGGGTCAGGTTATCCAGGCAGCCACCTCCGCCACCGCAACCGGTGCAAAGACCGGAAATCTGCAGTGCACAGAATCCGTGTTTGAGCCATGAAGAACCGATCTGGGAGAAACGACCGTTGTGTAGGCGGAACATATCCTGAGCAATGACTGGGTGGCGGTTGTTGTTGGCGATCCAGTCAAGGTTGGCATCCCCGATGTTGCAGGAAGTGGTCGCCACCGAGTAAGCATAGATATTTGTGCCAGAGTTGGTGCCATAGGCGTTGGTCGCCGGTAAGGAACCGACGATCACGTCAGGATTCTGTGCCGTGATCACTCCAGTGGTGAGACAAAGAATTGCCACCAGTAAACAAATGTGAAACTTCAAAACATGTTCCTTCCCTGGAACCTGTATGGGCTCTCCCGTGATGATTGCTGATCGAAGCGGGATCGAATCAGAAGATTAAAGGATTCTCGGGCTATTCAAAAACGTGTGAAAAAATGTCCGCCGTGCCAACAGGCAATCGAGTTTTTTAAGATCCAAGCCGATTGAATGGAAGGCAAGGGAAACATTATCCCCAATCAGACTATTCTCTCATGTCCGTCCCCTCTATTGAAGTGCCCAAGACGCTGATTTGTTAAGGGTGCTTTTTCTTGCCCAAGACCGCAAATTCTCCTTAGATGAGATCGGGCTTGCGAGACAGGAATCCCGGCCAACGAGGTCTGGAAATTGTGCCCTTAGAGACGTTTCCTGTGGGATTTGGAGGGTTTTATGGGGATTGTCGCCGCCCCTGAATTTTCGTCCGAGGAGTCGATGGGGGTCTTTGGGAGTTCTTTTCCAGTAGGAGTCCTGGTCGCGGTGGCGATGTGGACATCGGGATATATTGCCAGATTACCCTTTGTCGACGCCCATCCTGCCCTCCTTTTTGTGGTTTTGGCGGCGCTGGTGCTTCTCGGAGGGCGATTTGCGGCCCTCGCCCATCCCCGACGCTGGTCCGCTGCGCTGACTGCTACCGGCATTGCTGCCACCCTTGATTTGCTGGTTCTCGGTTCCTATCTGGCTGAGGACTTTTCAGATACGGGGCATGCCATCCTCGCCGTCACGGGATTTTTCGGGACGATGATGCTTCTGGGGTTGTTGGGGGCTGGGACCGTTTCTCCAGTCAAACAATCGTGGAGCAGGGAGCAGGGTCAGTACGGGATGTGCCTTTCGACCTTCATCTCGACGCTGGTCATGATTGCCATCGGGGGTCTTGTCACCAGCGAGGAAGCGGGAATGGCCGTCCCTGATTGGCCCGCCTCCTTCGGCGAAAACATGTTTTTGCTGCCCCTTTCTCGTATGACAGGCGGGATTTACTACGAACATGCCCATCGCCTGTACGGGACCCTCGTGGGGCTGGTGACCCTTTCAACCATGGTCTACCTGTTTCTTCAGGGGGCGGGCCGGGGATTGCGCTGGGGAGCTGTTCTGGCTTCGATTCAGGTCATCTTTCAGGGGATTCTCGGAGGTATCCGGGTGACGGAAGTCAACTCTGTCACAGAAGTGGGCGGCCAGGTTGTCGACTGGCAGGAATCGACCTGGAGTCTGGCTCTGAGAGTGATCCATGGTGTTGATGGTCAACTTTTCCTCGCATTGACGGCCGTCCTGTTGTTGCTGAGTTCAGCGAGTTGGATCCGGCCTGCAGCGGGGGAGGTTCCGAAGGCGGATCGCTACTGGACCCTCGCCATGGCCCTCGGACTTCTGTGCCAGTTGATTCTCGGCGCTCTTTCCCGCCATGTTTCCCGGGACTGGCTGATTCCCCACATCGTCGGGGCCTTTCTGGTGCTGGGGCTCATCATGGTGGTCGGCGCCCGCTGTACGATGCCGAAGATGCCCGTTTCCAGGGCACGGACAGGGCTTCTATTGGGTGTTTTGGCGACGATACAGGTCACTCTGGGCTTCTACGCACTTGCTGTGACTGGCACGGAGGTGCGAACCGCTTCCAGTGGCGTGCATGAGACTCTGGTGGCGACCTTTCATCAGAGCCTTGGGGCACTGATTCTGAGTGTGGCCGCGGTCCTTCTTTGCTGGACATTCCGGGATGGATATTCCCGTGAATTCGAGCATTCTGGGGCCGATTCTCCCAAAGAAAAAACTTTATGAAACTGGCCGGGTTCGTTTGCCTGTATTCCTCTTGTTGCTAGCCTAAACAAAGCATGCGACGGCGTATCAGCACTCCCGTATGCACGGGGGCACTTTGGGAAATGGTTTTTCCATTGTTGGGTCTGATACCGGGAACCTGATCGTCGCAATTTGCAAACCGGGGGATGTCGGAAATGGCGTCCGATCCCCGAACTTAGGAGGCAAAGCGTGACTTCGACGCGAACCCCCATCTTCCCTCCATGGGTCGATACTTTGATCAAGCTGCTGGGTGCAGGCGCGGCGGTCTCGGGACTCTACGTGGTCCTCATGATTAACTTCGGTGCTTCACCCAAAACCATCAACGCCGGCTACATGCCCGAGCAACCCGTTCCCTACAGCCACGCACTTCACGTGGGTGAGTTGGGGATGGATTGCAGGTACTGCCACAACACAGTTGAGGAGGCCGGCTTCGCAGCGGTTCCTCCTACTGAGACCTGCATGAATTGTCATCAAAATGTTGCTCCCGACAGCAACAAGCTGGCACCCATTCGTGAATCGTATGAAACCGGTTTGCCTGTTGAGTGGGTAAAGATTCACGACCTCCCGGATCATGTTTATTTCAATCACAGTGCCCATGTCACTCGCGGTGTTTCCTGCGTTGAGTGTCACGGCCGGGTGGATCGAATGGTGGAGGTTTGGCAGCACGCTCCCCTGAGTATGGGTTGGTGTCTCGACTGTCACCGCGACCCCGCACCACATGTGCGTCCGGTCGACAAGGTCACCGATCTTGAGTGGGGGCTGGACCGGACTCCCGAGGAGAAACGTGCAGAAGGAATCGAACTCTTGAAGGGCCTGGGGTTGTACGACGCGGAAGGAAATCCGACCGTGCGCATGACTCTCCTGACGAATTGTTCCACATGTCATCGATAAATCAAAACATTCAAAATGGCTCGGGGAAGGCACTCTGGCGCAGTCTTGAGGACTACGCAGACACCCCCGAATTCCAGGAGTTGGTTCACAAGGAATTTCCCAATCACGCTCCAGAGCTTTTTCACTCCACTTCCCGTCGTCACTTCCTCAAAGTGATGGGGGCTTCCGTCGCATTGGCGGGAGGTCTTGCCGGTTGTCGCTGGCCGAAGGAAACCATCCTTCCCCACACCAGTCGACCGGAGGGAAGAATTCCGGGAGTGCCGGTGACTTATGCTTCCTGCTGGGAACAGCAGGAGGTTGCCGAAGGAGTTCTGGTTACCAGCTTCGATGGTCGTCCGATTCGCGTTGACGGAAATGGTGATCATCCATCCCACAGCGGCAGCGCCACATCGCAGATGCAGGCGAGTGTCCTGAACCTTTACGATCCGGGACGCAGTCACGCTCCGATGCGCAAGGTCAACGGAGAAGATCAGGAGTCCGATTGGGCTGAAGCCACTGCTGCCTTGCAGGGCATCAAGGGAGCGAGCAAAGTTTCGGTTCTTGCCGCACCCAGCTCCAGTCTTCCCCTCGATGCGATGCGCAAGAAGTTCCAGCGCACCTTCAAGGAAGGTTCATGGCACGAGTGGGCGCCACTGAATCGTGATTCGGAACGTCTCGGTACCGCCATGTGTTTTGGTGCACCCGCAAGACCGGTTGCCGATCTCTCCAAAGCGAGAGTTCTGATTTGTTTCGACGCCGATCCATTGATGAACCACCCGGCAAGTCTTCATCACAGTGCCGGTTGGGCCTCGATGAGGCAGTCCGCTGATGACGACGAAGCCGCTTTCAGCCGCGTCTACTCCATCGAAAGTTCCTACTCGGTGACCGGGGGAGCGGCCGACGTGCATATCACTGCACGTTCCGGAGAGATCTCCCGCATGGTGGCGCAGTTGGCAAAGGCCCTGAACGTCAGCACCGACTGGTTGCCTGCGGATGTCGCGGAAGCGGTCGCCAACTCCGGCGAGCCCGATTCCAGAATCCAGCAAATGGTGGCAGACCTGAAAGCTTTCCCGGGACAGTCGCTCCTGATGGCCGGTGATCGTCAGGCTCCAGAAGTGCACGCCTTGGTGCATGCCATCAATGTGAATGCCATTGGCGCGGCGGGTTCCACCGTCTCCTACGCAGAAGTTCACTACCCCTCCCGTCCATCTCACATGGATGACCTGGAGGCTCTCGCAGCACGGATCCAGAGTGGGCAGGTCGAGCACCTGATCATTCTGGGTGCCAACCCCGTCTACGACGCTCCCGCCGTGGGAGGACAAAGTTGGGGAGACCTGATCGGCAAGGTCGCTTCCACCGTTCACCTCGGTGATTACCGCGACGAGACCGGCAAGGCGTGTGCATGGCACTTGAATGCTTCCCATTACCTTGAGCAGTGGGGGGCGGCAAGAACGTGGGACGGCACGATCACGTTGGGGCAACCCCTGATCGAGCCGATCTTCTCCGGTCGCAGTCCAATTGAACTGTTGAGCATCCTTCTCGATGACTCGCCGAGACCCGGATACGACATCACCCGCGAGGCTCTCGAAGGATTTGTTTCCGGTGATCTGGAAGATTCCTGGAGAGAGTGGCTTCACAACGGATTCATCGCCGGAACCTCCAACACTGTTGGCAAAGCGCCGGCCGCTCTTCAGGGTGGCTGGGGTGCTGGCTTGAAGAGTGTCATGGAAGCCCTCGATACCTGGCCGGATAACATTGACGAAATCGTCTTCCTGCAAGACCACTCCCTCTTCGATGGTCGTTATGCCAACAACGGTTGGTTGCAGGAACTGCCGGATCCGATGACCAAGGTGACCTGGGACAACTGCGCCATCATTTCACCGGCGAAAGCAGTCAAGCTCGGAGTCAAAGATGGCGACATGTTGATGCTCAAGGTCGAGGGCCAAGAGTTGCAAATGCCTGCCTTCGTCCTTCCCGGGCAAAATGAGGGCACCATCGCTGTCAGTCTGGGTTATGGACGCCTGCTCTCCGAAAGAGCCGCTGGAAGACTCTCGCGAAAGCCAGCGATCTACCAGATTGCAGATGGAGTCGGTTTTGACACCTATGGCCTGCGCAATGAGGCTGCGGTGCGCAATGGTTACGCTCCTGCTGCAGTGACCCGTGGTCAGGGAGAATACGCTCTGGCGACGACCCAGGATCACAATCCGATTCGCCCTGAAGCTTTCATGGGCGACCTTCAGAGGGTTGCCGAAAAGCGTCGGGTGGGTGAGTTTGCCAGGACCGTCGATGTCGACTTTACCCCGGATGCAAAAATGGTTGGCAAAGCGGTCAAGGACGCTGGCCCGCACCATCCGCCGCTGGAAAGTCTCTTTGGCGATCATGAATACAAGTCGCACAAGTGGGCGATGTCCATCGACCTCAACGTCTGCACCGGTTGCAGTGCGTGCGTGATCGCCTGTCAGGCGGAGAACAACATTGCGGTGGTCGGCAAGGACGAAGTTGCGACTGGCCGTGAAATGCACTGGATGCGAATCGATCGCTACTTCAGGGGTGAAGACGTCGAGAATCCAGAGATGGTTCACCAGCCGATGACCTGCAACCAGTGTGAGAATGCTCCTTGTGAACAGGTGTGCCCGGTGGCGGCAACGGTTCACAACGAAGAGGGCCTCAACGACATGGTCTACAACCGTTGCATCGGTACTCGTTACTGCAGCAACAACTGTCCTTACAAGGTCAGACGCTTCAACTACTACAACAACGCCGCAGAGCCGAGCAAGACAGAGCAGATGGGGTACAACCCGAATGTCACGGTTCGTGCCCGTGGTGTCATGGAGAAGTGCACCTACTGTGTGCAGCGAATCAACAAAGCGAAGATCGAGGCGCACAACGAGCGCCGGGATCTGCGCGACGGTGATATCGTTCCGGCATGTGCGCAAACCTGTCCGACCAGTGCGATCACCTTCGGAGATCTTTCCGATCCGGACAGCCGCGTTACCGAAACGCAAAAATCGAAGCGTTCCTACAAGATGCTGGCGGAGCTGAATGTCCGACCGCGGACCAGTTACCTGGCACAGTTGAAGAACCCCGTTGACAAGCAGGAGGGCTGATCGATGAAGCATCTTCTCGAAAAAATCCCCTTCGTGAGACCCGAGATTCTCGGCAATGCCGAAAGTCGGGAGATCGACAACACCGCTTACTCTCCTTCCGAGAGACAGCCGTGGATCACGGGGGACAACACCAACACGACCATCACGGATCGTGTGTGTGGCATCCTTGAGGAGAAGCCCACCTTTGGTTGGGTGATGTTCTTCCTTCTCTCCCTTTCGGTCCTCGGACTGCTGGGAGTGTTTGTTCCCTTCCTCATCTTCTGGGGAGTCGGGGTTTGGGGAGTCAACAACCCGGTGGGTTGGGGATACGCCATCGTCAACTTCGTCTTCTGGGTGGGTATCGGCCACGCCGGAACGCTGATCTCGGCGATCCTTTTCCTCTTCCGCCAAAAATGGAGAACCTCCATTAACCGTGCGGCAGAAGCGATGACGATTTTTGCCGTCATGTGTGCAGGCCTCTTCCCCGGTATTCACGTCGGGCGAGCCTGGTTTGCCTACTGGATGTTCCCATTGCCGAACCAGATGGAGCTGTGGCCCAACTTCCGCAGTCCGCTCCTTTGGGACGTCTTCGCGGTGGGAACCTACTTCACGGTTTCCTTGCTCTTCTGGTACATGGGAATGGTGCCGGATCTGGCGACGGTGAGGGATCGGGCCAAGAACGGTATCCGCAAACTTGCGTATGGGGCACTTTCACTGGGTTGGACCGGTTCCAACCGCCAGTGGCATGTTTATGAGCGTTCCTACCTGTTGCTGGCGTCATTGGCGACCCCGCTGGTGCTTTCGGTGCACTCGGTCGTGTCCTTTGACTTTGCGGTTTCCCAGGTGGCCGGATGGCACACGACGATCTTCCCGCCGTACTTCGTTGCCGGGGCGATCTTCAGTGGTTTCGCCATGGTGGTGACACTGCTGGTTCCGGCACGACAGTTGTTCGGACTCAAGGAAATCATCACCCTGCGTCACCTCGAGAACATGAACAAGATCATCATGCTGACCGGCATGCTCGTGGGTTACGCCTATGCACAGGAGTTCTTCATCGCCTGGTACGGCGGTGTGAAGGTCGAAAAGTTCGCCTTCATGAACCGTGCCTTTGGTCAGTATGCATGGGCGTATTGGATCATGGTGAGCTGCAACGTGATTTCGCCGCAGATTTTCTGGTTCAAGAAAGCCCGAACAAACCTCTGGATCATGTTCATCGTCAGCATCTTCGTCAACATCGGCATGTGGTTCGAAAGATTCGTGATTACGGTCACCAGTCTTGCAAACGACTACACCCCGGCGGCGTGGGATTACTACTCTCCCAAGTTGGCGGACGTTGGAATCATGATCGGGGCATTCGGCCTCTTCTTTACCCTGTTTGCTCTTTTCTGTCGTTTCCTTCCCTTCATCGCCATGAGCGAGGTCAAGGGAGTCATGGCGGATCAGGCTCATGCGGTCGCAGAACCCAAGCCAGCCGAGGACGAAGGAGCAGACCCTGCGCCTTCTCCGGCGGCAGGATCCTAGGAGGCGATGATGAGTGATTCAAACCACACCGAATCGGAATTCGAGACCATCACCGCAGAGGGATCTGAGAACCCTCAACCGGTTTTGATTCTTGCTGAATTCGAGACTGCAGACGAGTTGATGTCTGCTGCTGAAAAGGTGCGCGACGAAGGCTTCAAGCGCTGGGATTGCCACACTCCCTATCCGGTTCACGGACTGGACGGGGCCATGGGGATTCGACCGACGATTTTGCCTTGGCTGGTTCTGGGTGGAGGCATGACCGGATTTGTCGGCGGCCTCGTCATGCAGGGCTGGATGAACGGCGTCGATTACAAGTTTCTGATCAGTGGCAAACCCTTCTTCAGTATTCCGGCCAGTATTCCAGTGGCCTTTGAGTTGACGATTCTTCTGAGTGCCTTCGGCGCCTTCGGGGGCATGCTGGCCCTCAACGGATTGCCGAAGATGTTCAATCCACTTTTCAGAAGTGATCGATTCCGCCGAGCGACTGCCGACCGATTCTTCATCAGTATCGAAGCTCGTGATCGCCGTTTTGACGCACCTGCGAACGCCCGATTCCTCAGGGACATCGGTGCCAACGCCATCGAAGTGATCGAGGAGTAGCCAAATGACTCTTCCAAACAAAGACACTCAAGTACCGGGTTGGATCATTGGAGCGATCATTCTGATCAATATGTTCCTGTTGATTCCGCCGGTTCTCGTGGCGAAGGCACGTTTCAGTACCTCGCGTTCCCCACGGATCCATGTCTTCTACGACATGGACAACCAGCTGAAATTCAAGGCCCAGTCCGCCAATGATCTTTTCCGCGATGGGCGCGCTGCTCGCTTGCCAGTTCCCGGAACGGTGGCGAGGGGCGAACTGAATATGGATTCGCACTACCACTGGGGAACGGTCGATGGCGAGTGGGCCAACAGTTTCCCTCCGCAGGTGGATGTGAATGCGGCACTCCTCGCAAGGGGTGAAGCCCGTTACGGAATCTACTGTGCACCCTGTCATGGGATCTCCGGTCATGGAGACGGCATGGTTGCGCGCAGAACGGCTGTTTCCGATTACGGAGCGTGGACGGTGACCGACCTTTCGTCAGAGAAAGGGCTGGCCCACCCGATTGGTGAACTCTTCAACATCATTGGCTACGGCATCAACACCATGCCGGGCTACAAATCGCAGATTCCGGTGGAGGATCGCTGGGCCATCGTGGCTCATGTGAAGGCGATCCAGTTCAGCCAGTCGGTAGACGTTGCAGAAATCCCTGCAAATGAGCAGCAGCGATTGGAAGCGATGGAGAAGCCTGCAGGCAGTGAAGAATCCGGCTCCGATCCCCAACAGGGGAATGGAACCCAGCCCAGGCAGGGGAGGTGAGCGAGATGGGACACAAGCACACCATTGATCTCAGTACTGAAAATCGCAGCCTGGGTGGTCTTTCGGGACAACTGATCGGTTTCGGTGCAGTACTCGCTGTGATTGGTCTGGTCGGCACCCTGCTGATGGGTAACCTCGAGGGAGCATTCGACCACCATACCGATGATCACTCTGCTGCTGGGCACTCTGCTACTGGGCATGCTGCTACTGGGCATGCTGGCGATGATCACGCTGGCGGGCACCACGAAGTTCACGGTTACAATTCCACGTGGTCGATCTGGCATCCCTATCTGGTTGCCGCGACCTGGCTCCTGGCCATTTGTCTGGGTGCGATCTTCTTTGTCTTGATCCACCACGCGACGATGGCGGCATGGAGTACCGTGGTTCGCAGAATCGCCGAGGCGGTTTCACGCAACTTCATCCTGCTGGCCTTGCTGTTTGTGCCGCTGGTTTTGCCTTCGCAGATGGACCAGTTGTACAAGTGGATCCATCCCGATCCCGGTGACAGCATCATTGCCGTCAAGGCTGCCTACCTGGATTACGATTTCTTTCTGATCCGCATGGCTGCCTACTTCCTGATCTGGATTGGTCTTTCCTGGTGGTACCACAAGAACTCGGTTCAGCAGGATCATGACGGTGACCTCAAGCGCACCAGCCGTATGGCACACTTCAGCCCGATGGGCCTGATCCTGTTTGCCCTGAGCATCACCTTCGCGGCATACGACATGCTCATGAGTCTGGACGCTCACTGGTTCAGTACCATTTTTGGAATCTACCTCTTCGGAGGCAGCGTGTTGTCCTTCCATGCCTTCCTGGCACTGGTTGTGATCTGGCTGCAGGCGAATGGAAGATTGACGAGAGCCGTCAGTGATGAGCACATGCAGGATATCGGCAAGATGATGTTCGCCTTCACGGTTTTCTGGGCCTACATCGCATTCAGTCAGTACATGCTTTACTGGTACGCCAACATTCCGGAAGAGACCGCCTGGTTCCTTCGCCGTCAGGAGAACTTCATCTGGGGTTCCTGGGGCTGGTTGCTGATCATCGGTCGCTTCTTCGTGCCCTTCCTCTTCATCATGTCGAAGCACATTAAGAGAAATCGTGCGACCCTTGCCTTGGCAGCGGTGTGGATGCTCATCATGCAGTGGGCGGACATGTACTACCTGGTCATGCCCCAAATCAACGGCGGTGAAGAGTTCCCGTTCACTCTGCTGGACGTGACGATTCCTGTTGGTTTCCTCGGTTTGTTCCTGATCGGATTGGCGCTGTCCTTGAGAGGGCATTCGCTGATCGCCGAGAAGGACCCAAGAATGCCGGAATCCCTGGCATTCGAGAATGCCTAGAAGGGAGTTCCCAATGAGTGATTCACAAAATCAGAATGCGGAACTTGAAAACCTCGAAGGGGCAGGGGATGACCCCAGTGCAATTCCCACCTGGTACGGAGGAATTGTCTTCACGATTCTCTTTGTGGTTTCCGCCTACCTGCTGGTTTTCCTCACAGGGATTGAGGAAGAGTCGGTGATTGAAGAGAGAAACCGCTACAAGAGTCGGGAATTGGAAGAGGTTCAAGGTATCCAAAACTCCCAATTAAACGGCTACACCTGGACCGATCGTGACAACAATCGGGTCTCAGTTCCCCTTGATCAGGGTAAAAATGAGGTACTGAGACGTTACGGGAAACAGGGGAACTGACGCGAATGGAATCGATGAACCTCAGTCCACGATCAGAAAAGGCTGACATGCTTCATGGCCTGCTCTCACGAGTGAGCCAGCAGCGTGCCTTGATGACTTGTGTTCTGTCATGGGGAATCTTGCTGACGTCCGTCATCCTTTTTGCGGTACCTCTGTCTGCTCAATCGCCGGCAGTGGGGCCAGGCCAGCTCAACAAACAGGAGCATGATCCTGTTCTGAAGTCCATCGATGGAATCACCATTCATGATCGCCTTGGAAGTTCTGTTCCACTGGCAGGGAAGATTCGTCGTTCGGATGGAGAGTGGGTCAGTCTGGGGTCGATCCTCGATTCCGGATTGCCGGTGATCTTCAATCCGATCTATTTCAGTTGTCCCATGCTTTGCAACATGGTTGTTGAGAATCTCCTCAAGTCGATGGCGGAGTGCGATCTGGTGTTGGGTCGGGATTACGAAATCGTGACGATGAGTATCGACCCCAGAGACAAGCCGCTCGATGCACGCAACAGAAAGCGCGCCTTGTTGGATGTGTTTCTGGAAGAAGCACAATTGACGGGCGTTTCCACTGAGACCGCTGAGAAGGGTTGGCACTTTCTCACCGGTGAAGAGGAAAACCTTCGGCCCATCGCTGACAGCGTGGGATTTGATTACGAGTGGAATACCTACAATCAGGAGTACGCTCACGGTGCAGGGGCTTTCATTCTCTCACCGGAAGGTGTTCTGACGCGAACGCTGCAAGGAATCGAGTTCGATCCGCAAACGCTGCGCCTCGCACTGGTCGAAGCCTCCGACGGCAAAGTCGGGTCCTGGGCTGATCAGATGATTTTGACCTGTTTTGTTTACGATCCTGAAAAGGCCCGGTACGGACCGGAGGCACTTTTGGTGATGAGACTCGGTGGTCTCGTCACGGTCTTGGGGTTGGGGGGCTTCTTGATGGTTCTCCGTCGAAGAGATCGATTGAATTCCGTTTCTGAAAATGACGACTCCATGGACTCTCAGAGAGAGCAGGAAAAATGATGCACTTTTTCAACCCGCTTCTTTCGCATTGGGCGACTCAGACCGGACCCAGCTTCTGGCTGCCGGCACCTGTTTCCAACTTTGCGGACACCGTCGACGGAGACTTCTACTTCGTTTACTGGGTTTCCATTTTCTTCCTGGTTTTGATCACTGCACTGTTGGTGATCTTCATGATGAAATTCAAGGCTCCGGAGGGGCAGAAAGCCACCAGTCAGAATGATCACAACCTGATCCTTGAGGTGGCCTGGACCGGTATCCCCGTGATTCTGTCCTTCATGATGTTCTGGTACGGATACAAGGGTTACGTGGCGATGGCCACCGCTCCGTCCAATGCCATGACCGTCACTGCCGAAGCTTCCCGTTGGCTGTGGAACTTTACCTATCCGACCAATGGTGCGGTGGTCCCCGGTGCTTCCGAGGATTTCAATGAGATCCGCATGGGAGTTCGGGATGGATCCCTGACTCCGGAAGCTGCAGCTGAGAGAGAATCCAAGGTTCTGGAGAAAGCCGGATTGCATGTTCCCGTGAACACTCCGGTGAAGATCAAGGTCATGGCTACCGACGTGTTGCACTCCCTTTTCATTCCCGCTTTCCGGGTCAAAAAGGACTGCGTGCCAGGCCGTATCGGTGAACTCTGGTTTGAGGCGACGGAACCGGGAGTCTACGACCTGCTCTGTACCGAGTATTGTGGACAGGGCCACTCGCTGATGCACAGCAAGGTGGTGGTTCACGAGAGCCAGGAAAGTTTCGAGAAGTGGCTCGAAGTGGCGGCCTCCTACGATGAGACCCTGCCCTTTGAGCAGTTGGGGGAGATCGTCTGGAAACGCAAGGGCTGTGTTTCCTGTCACAGTCTGGACGGTTCCAACAAGGTGGGACCGACCTGGCAGGGAGCATTTGGATCCCTGCGTCAATACACCGAGAACGGTGTTGCAGGATCGACGACTGTCGACGAAGCCTACATCGAAGAATCGATCCGATACCCGATGAAAAAGATTGCCGATGGATACCCCGGTCAGATGCCGGTGGTGAAGTTGACCGACAAGGAGATCCTCTGGGTCACCGAGTTCATCAAGAGCCTCGGCAAGTAAGGAGCAGAGAATATGAATCCCAACGACCAAGCCCCTTCCGGCTCCGAAGTTTCCTCGCAGGAGACCGCCAAGGTCGCTCCGGAGACAACCGAGTCTGGTCCCAGTTACCTGACCGTGACCAAGACCTTCGCCTCCTGGGCCCTGACCCTGGATCACAAGCGCATTGGCCTGATGTATCTGGTCGGTGTCCTGGGGATGTTTTTCCTCGGGGGAGTCTTCGCGCTGCTGGTGAGAACCGAGCTGTTCTCTCCGATGCCGTTGATCACTCCGCTCTTTGCAGCTGATCCGGGGGCACAGGCTGATCTTTACAACCAGTGGTTCACGACCCATGGTGCGATCATGGTGTTTCTGGTGATTATCCCGGGGGTTCCAGCGGCGTTGGGCAACTTTGTCCTGCCTCTGCTTCTGGGAGCAAAGGATGTGGCATTCCCAAGGCTGAACCTGAGTTCGTTCTACCTGTGGATTTGTGGTGCTGCATTCTTCATTTACGTCCTTTTCAGTGGCGGAGTGGATACCGGGTGGACCTTCTACACTCCTTACTCCACGGATACTTCCACTGCGGTGATTCCTGCAGTGGTGGGCGTCTTCATTCTGGGATTCTCCAGTATCTTTACCGGTCTGAACTTCATCGTGACGATCCACAAGATGCGGCCCAAGGGAATGACCTGGTTCAACATGCCGCTGTTCCTCTGGGGAACCTACTCCACGGCGGTCATCCAGGTTCTGGCGACTCCGGTTCTGGGAATCACCCTGTTGCTGCTGATTCTTGAACGAACTTTGGGTATCGGTATTTTCGACCCCCAAAACGGGGGAGACCCGGTGCTCTATCAGCACTTCTTCTGGTTCTACAGTCACCCTGCGGTGTACATCATGATCATTCCCGCCATGGGAGTGATCAGTGAGATCATCTCCGTCCACAGCCACAAGAGAATCTTTGGTTACCGCTACATTGGTTATTCCTCTGTCGCGATCGCCATCTTCTCGTTCATCGTCTGGGGACACCACATGTTCACCAGTGGCCAGTCGACGGTCATGAACATCATCTTCAGTGGAATCACCTTCTCTGTGGGAATCCCCTCGGCGATCAAGGTCTTCAACTGGATCGCAACGATGTACAAGGGGTCACTGACCCTCAATACGACGATGCTGTACGGGATTGCATTCATCTTCCTGTTCACCATCGGTGGATTGACGGGCCTTTTCCTCGGTGTGTTGAGCATCGACACCCATCTTCATGACACGTACTTCGTGGTCGCCCACTTCCACTACGTCATGATGGGAAGTGCACTGATTGCCTTCATCGGTGGTCTTCACCACTGGTGGCCGAAGATGACCGGAAAGATGTTCAGCGAATTTTGGGGCAGGATTGCCTGCACTCTCGTTTTCATCGGTTTCAACCTGACCTTCATTCCGCAGTTTGTCATGGGATCTCTCGGCATGCCTCGCAGGTACTACACCTACCAGGACAAGTTTGAGATTTACCATCAGCTTTCCACCGTGGGAGCTTATGTGATGGCTGTTGGCTTCTTCATGACAGCTTTCTACCTGTTGCAGTCACTCGCCTCGGGTAAAAAAGCACCGAGCAACCCGTGGGGTGGCAACAGTCTGGAATGGCACACTCCGTCACCTCCGCCGCTGGAAAACTTCCACGGCGTGCCTTCGGCGACGGATCCATACGAGCTTGATCACTTTGACTACGACCCGGTCACCGGGAACTACTCGAGTCGAACCACTGCCGGTTCGGCCTGAAGATGGGAGATGGGATGAGCGGCGACGCGCATCAGGACAACAGCGAAGGGGCTGCCGAAACCCACCACGGTGGGCACGGAGAAGGGCATGACCATGGACATGGTCACTCTCCGCACCTGGCACACCACTTCGACAGTCTCGATCAGCAGTTCGAAGCAGGAAAGCTGGGAATGTGGCTTTTCCTGGCAACCGAAGTGCTGCTTTTCGGAGGCCTGTTTGTTTTTTACACAGTCTATAAAGCAAACCACCCTGACCTGTTTGAATGGGGAAGCCAATTCCTCGACAAGCGGTGGGGGGCCACCAACACGATGGTGCTGCTGTTTTCTTCCCTGACGATGGCGATGGCTGTCAGGGAGGCCCAGTTGGGCAGAAAGAACAGAATCCTGTTCTATCTGGCAGTCACCTTCATCTGTGGTTTGGGCTTCATGGGAATCAAGTACCTTGAGTATTCCAAGAAGTTCCATGAGGGGTTGTTCCCCGGGAAAAGTTTTTCCTACGCCACAGTGGATGCCGCAGAACAGGAGCGTGCGAGGATCGAAAGAGAATCTCTCGATTCCCTGATTCCGCCCAAGGCTCCCGAAGCCAATCCCAAAGAGATCGAGCCGATTGCCAAGACTCAGGCTAAAGGTCCGGCTCTCCCACCAACAGGGTTGGCTGTCAACATGGGCAAGGATGAGATGAAAGCCAAACTCAAAGAGGAATCGAAGTACCCTTCGAATCCCGACGAGTTGTACATCGCTCCCTACCATGTTCCGACGGTACCCCGGCCGGAGAATGCCCATGTGTTTTTCAGTATTTACTTCTGCCTCACCGGCCTTCACGGCATTCACGTGCTGATCGGAATGGCCGTCATGGTGTGGCTGATGTGGTTGGTGATGAAGGACAAGATCGGCAAGGAGTTCTTTACTCCGGTGGATCTGGGTGGACTCTACTGGCACCTGGTGGATCTGATCTGGATCTACCTCTTCCCACTGCTTTATCTGGTTGAATAGGAGGATCCATGGAAGCTCTTTTGAATAATGTGGATCTTCTGATTCTGTCGGCGTTTTTCTTGTGTCTGATCGCGACCCTGATCGTGACCAAGGCGAACAAGGGCAATAAGGATCCCCATCCGGTGGTCGGTCACATGACTTCGACCCCTCTGTTGTTGACGATTTTGACAGCGTTGCTCTTTCTCACCTGGCTGACGGTGGGTGTCTCCTATGTTGACATGGGAGATCTCAATATCGTTGTGGCCATGGGTGTGGCAACCATCAAGGCGTCCCTCGTAGGGCTTTACTTCATGCACCTGCGCTGGGATCGCCCGTTCAATGCCATCATTCTGGTCGGATCTCTGCTCTTTCTGGGCATCTTTTTGGGCTTCGCCCTTCTCGATACCGGGGAATATCAGGAGAATTTGTACACCGACAGTGCAACACTTGAAGCCCAGGGGCTGACAGACTGATTCGAGAGGTGGGGGAAGAACAGGAGCGATCGTGCCCGGAGCGGTGGAACATCAGGAAAAGTTTGTGGGGGAGATCCCATCCCCTCCCAATCCTGCCGTCCTGCAAATGGGTATGTGGCTCTTTTTGGCCTCACTGGGGATCTTTTTTGTCGCCAGTGTGATCGGAATCGTTCTTGTGAGGAACTCTTCCCCCAACTGGGGGCAAGGGAGTCCCTCTCTCCCGGACACTGCATGGGTCAGCACCGGCATCATCCTGCTGTTGAGTGTTTTCTCCCAACTGGGAGTCCATTTTATTGGCAAAGACGCCCTTCGCAGGTTCAAGGCCTGCATGCTCACTGTTTTCTTTCTGGGTTTCGCATTCCTTTATGTCCAGGAAAATGTCTGGCAGCAGTTACTCACATCTGGCAACGGACAATTCAATGCCTCGTCCTCCCTGCTGGGATGGTGCATTTATTCCCTTGGATTGATTCATGCCCTTCACCTGGCGGGTGGATTGATTTTTCAGTCCCTTGTCACCGTCCGGTCCATGACCGGAGGTTACTGGAGTCTTCACCATGATCTGGTGAAACAGGTCAATCTTTATTGGCACTTTCTGGGAGTGGTCTGGTTCGGACTTTTCGCGTTCCTGCTGTGGTTGGTCTAGGGGCCTTCGACAGGGATCTCGCGAGCATGGGTTGCGAACCACGAGCTGATCAGGAAGGGGCTTTCGGAAGAATAGGTCTTCTGAAGATCGTCCGTCAGGACTCCCAGCCTTTCTGATCCGTTTCCGGAAACCATGACCCGATCCAGATTTTTTGGCCCTGCAGGAGCTTTGGGTGAGTAGGGGTATTTGGGCAAGTCTCTCTGGCGGTAGGGCAGATAGGGTTCTTTCTTGTAATAGTTTCGGTGGCTTTCGAGCATGGCCATGACATCCGTATCGGGAGCGGTTTCAAGCCAGTTCTCCCAGGTGGTCAAGGTGAAGGGCAGAAACTTGAGTGCTTCACCCTTTCTCGGGCCAGTGAGTGCACTGCCGTCTAGGGGACTCCACAAGCTTTCCTGACTTCTCATTCCCTGTCCAAGTCGATCATTGATCAACAAACAGCAATCGAGAACCAGACCCGAGTTTCCATAGAGGGGCGGCGTTTCACCGGGGGCGTTGACGGTTCGCTCGAATACGGCAATCGTCTCGGACAGCGGGTGATAAACCACGCAAATCGGTTTGCCTCCGACAACGTCATTGACGACTTCATGCCATTGCAACAGGCGCAGTGGATATGCACGCGATTGATCGCCGAAGGTGATTCCGACCACTTCACTGGAAGAGACGAGAAAGCGTTTGCGGAAGTTTTTTGACAGTTCTTCGACTTTGTCCTGTCCCCAGGTTTCGGGGAGATCGACAGCAATGATTTGGCCGGGTGCTCCCCAGCGCAAAAAGTCGGGATCATTGAGCAACTCATCGGGAAGCGCGAAACCGTTTGTTTTGAAAGCCTCTGGTCCCAACTGGTCGACTTCTTCAATTGCTCGCATCAAATGCGGGAGGCGCCATGCCACCACAGCGAGGATCAACAGGAGCAATCCTCCAAGAAGCAGTCCAAGACCATTCCCTGAGTTATCGGTAGAAGGAGTTTCCGGATTCATCATGACCCCGAACTGATCACCAGAGCCGAAAGAACTGGTGGTAGGTAAATCAGGCTGGCAAAAAAGAGTTTTCTTGCCGCAGGCTTATCCCTGTGCAGGGCCAGTTGGTAAGAGCGCAGGGTCATCAGGAATCCGCCCAGATTTGCTACCGCAAGATAGAGAAGTCCAGCATGACCGGTCAGCGTGGGAGAGAGACTGACCCCCCAGAGGAGTAGTGACCAGATCACCGAAATCCTCGCTGTCCGGTGACCCTCAGGGTCGACACTCGGCAGCATTTTGAATCCGGCTTTTTCGTACTCCTCCCGATGCATCCATGCGATGGCGAGGAAGTGCGGGATTTGCCAGATGAAAAGAATTCCGAAGAGTGCAAGACCCACCGGATGCCATGGACTTCCTCCGGCCCCGCACCAACCGATCAGGGGAGGCAAGGCTCCCGGAATCGCACCGAGAATGGTATTGAGCGGAGTCCGTTTTTTCAGGGGGGTGTAGACGAGGACATAGAGGATCAGGCTGACAAATCCGAGAATCGCCGTAAGAGGGTTACCCTGCCACCACAAGAGCACAGTGCCACTGGAAGCCAACAGGGTGGCGTAGGGAAGAACAACTGCTGCTCCAATTCTCCCCTTTGCGGTGGCACGAACTGCGGTCCGCCGCATCAACTGATCCTGTTTTCGTTCCCAGAGCATGTTCAGGGAATTTGCAGCGGCGGCGAGGAGAGCGGTACCCAGACTCAGGGCGATCAGAACGGTCCAGCGTTCCAGCCATGCTGTGGTGGTGCCCGTGAATCGAGAGTTCCAGGTTTCAGGGAATGCCCAGGATGTCGCCACGCCGAGGCTGGCGGTCAGTACCACCAGCATCGTCAATCGGGGCTTGGCAAGCTGGAGGAGGTCTGACAGCAGTGTTGGCTGCTGAACCTCACCCATGCCTGTATCCCCAGATTCGGCTTCAGGTTTGGACAATGTGGTCTCCCGTCTGAGGTGAGTTTAGGGTCTGGAAGACAATTCGACCACCGGACCCAAGAGGCCCATCGGGATTGCTTGACCGATACGGCTGGAGTGGGAGAATCAAATCAGGACCAAAGTTGTCCCCTTTTTGAAAGTAACAGGAGTGGCCTCTATTTGCGGATTTGCCATATTTGGCGGCCCGGATTTGAGTGCAACGACAGAGGGCGAACTGACAGGCGACTGAATGCTGAGACTCAACCGTCAGACTGACTATGGGATCATGATCCTGACCTGCCTGGTCCGGGAAGATGACAAGGCGATGCCCCCACGGTTGCTGTCTGCACCGGAAATCGCCACGGCTTCCGGTCTGGCACTCCCGAATGTCAGCAAGATTCTCAAGGCCCTCGTGCGTGGAGGAATTCTCCAGTCCAGGCGGGGGGTTCAGGGTGGGTATCAACTTTCACGACTTCCCGCCGAGATTTCGATTCAGCAAATCATTACTGCGCTGGATGGGCCGATTTCGATGACAGATTGCGCCGGTGAAGGACCGGAGCAGTGTGACGTCAGCTCGCTGTGCCCCATGAGCGCCAATTGGAAATACATCAACGACAAGATCGTGGAGACCCTGGAGAGTATCACCCTCGAACAGATGGCGATTCCAGGGGGCGTGCTGGCAGCCGCCAACAACGATTCAAATTCCACCAGAAACCCAGAAGGGGAATGATGTCGGAAGCAGAAGAGTTACAGAAACTCGCAGACAAGGAATACGAATTCGGTTTCGTCACAGACGTCGAATCGGACTCCTTGCCACCAGGTCTTGATGAAGACACTATCCGGGAAATCGTCCGCAGAAAGGGCGAGCCGGATTGGCTTCTCGAATATCGTCTCAAGGCTTTCCGCCATTGGCAGACGATGGAGGATCCGGCCTGGGCGAAGGTCAACAAAAATGTCGTCAATTACCAGGACCTGATTTACTACAGTGCTCCCAAACCGAAAAAGCAGTTGGAGAGTCTGGACGAAGTCGATCCGGAGTTGTTGGAGACCTTCGAAAAGCTGGGGATCTCCCTGGAGGAACAGAAGCGCCTCAGCAATGTCGCCGTGGATGCGGTTTTCGACAGTGTCTCCGTGGCGACGACCTTCAGTGACAAGTTGGCAGAACTGGGGATCATCTTCTGTTCCTTCAGTGAAGCGGTCAAAGAGCACCCCGAGCTGGTTCGCAAGTATCTGGGATCGGTCGTTCCCTACACAGACAATTTTTACTCAGCACTGAACTCAGCAGTCTTTTCGGATGGTTCTTTCTGCTACATCCCCAAAGGTGTCGCATGTCCGATGGAACTGTCGACCTATTTCCGGATCAATGCTGCGGGAACGGGCCAGTTTGAGCGGACTCTGATCGTTGCCGATGAAGGCTCGACGGTGTCCTACCTCGAGGGCTGTACGGCTCCCATGCGTGATGAAAACCAGCTTCACGCGGCGGTGGTCGAGCTCGTCGCTCTCGAAGAAGCCACCATCAAGTACTCGACGGTTCAGAACTGGTATCCCGGCGACGCCGACGGCGTTGGTGGAATCTACAACTTCGTGACCAAGCGAGGTCTCTGTAAAGGGGACCGCTCAAAGATCTCCTGGACTCAGGTTGAGACGGGCAGTGCCATCACCTGGAAATATCCTTCCTGCATTCTTCAGGGAGATGATTCCATCGGAGAGTTTTACTCGGTGGCCCTGACCAACAATTTCCAGCAAGCCGATACCGGAACCAAGATGGTCCACCTCGGCAAGCGCACCAAGTCGACGATCATCTCGAAGGGTATCAGTGCCGGTAAAGGGCAAAATACCTACCGTGGCCTGGTCGACATTAAAAAGGGTGCGGAAGACGCACGAAACTTTTCACAGTGTGATTCGATGCTTCTGGGTGATCGCTGTGGCGCACATACCTTCCCCTACGTGGAGGTGAGGAATCCGAGTGCCAAGGTTGAGCACGAAGCCACCACCTCAAAGATCGGTGAGGACCAGATCTTTTATTGCAATCAGAGGGGCATTTCGACAGAGGATGCCGTCTCGATGATCGTCAATGGCTTCTGCAAGGAGGTCTTCAGCGAGCTGCCGATGGAGTTTGCTGTAGAAGCCCAGAAGTTGTTGGCGGTGAGTCTCGAGGGGAGCGTCGGTTGATGTCTGCCCATGAAAATGAGGAAAAAATGATTCTCGATGTAAACAATCTTCATGCGTCCGTAGAAGGCAGCCCGATTCTGAAAGGCCTGAACCTTTCGGTGAAGCCGGGTGAGGTTCACGCCATCATGGGACCGAATGGCTCAGGCAAGAGTACATTTGCCAATGTGCTTGCCGGTCGTGAGGATTACACGGTGGACAGTGGTTCTGTGAGCTACAGTGGACTCGACCTCCTCGATCTCGATCCTGAGGAGCGCGCATGTGAGGGCATTTTCCTCGCATTCCAGTACCCCGTTTCGATTCCTGGAATCTCGAATGCCTACTTCCTGCGCTCGGCCCTCAATGCGGTGCGTCGCTATCGTGAAGAGTCCGAGGTTGACGCCGTAGACTTCCTTCAACTCGTCCGTGAGAAGATGAAGTTGGTAGGTATGGACGAAAAGCTGTTGCAGCGTTCCGTCAACGATGGCTTCAGCGGTGGTGAAAAGAAGCGTAATGAGATTCTGCAAATGGCGGTTCTCGATCCAAAACTTGCGATCCTCGACGAGACGGACTCCGGGCTCGATATCGATGCCCTCAGAATTGTCGCCGAAGGTGTCAACGCTCTTCGTGGAGGTGATCGTGCCTTTATCGTCGTGACCCACTACCAGCGACTTCTCGACTACATCGTTCCTGATCACGTTCATGTGCTTTCGGAGGGGCAGATCGTCCGTTCCGGCGACAAGACCCTGGCCCATGAGTTGGAGCGTGAGGGATATTCATGGCTCGAATCCGGACATGCCCGTGAGAAAACCCAGGAGGCTTCGTGAGCACCGAAACCGTCGACCCCTGGCATGCAATGCTGTCTCAGCAAGTGGCTGAGTCTGCCGGTGCCCATTCCGCCCTGGATCAGCGTCGCCAGTCTGCCAGCGAGCTGTTCCAGCAAAGTGGATTCCCTACCCGGAAACATGAAGAGTGGAGATACACACCGCTGAAATCGGTAGCCCAAGGTGAATACTCTGCCCTGCTGCCGGCGGACGGAGTCCTGCCCGGTGATGATGAATTGGCGACCACCTCCGATATTCGTATCGTCATGATCAACGGTCGCTTCAGGGACGATCTCTCCGATCTGACCGCATTGCCGGAGGAGGTTTCGATTCGTGGACTCGCAGGCATGCTGGCCGAGAATCCCGATTCAGTCAGTGAATCCATCGAACGCATGATTCCCAGTGACGACCATCCATTCCAGAATCTTGCCGATGTTTTTCTCTGCGACGGTCTGGTGATCGACGCCCATGGAGAGACTGACGCCAGAATCCATATTGTTCACGCCCAGGATGGATCCACTGCTTCCGGTTCCAGCCATGTCTCCGGACTGGTTCGACTCAGCGGCGGGGCCAAGATCGAAATCCTGGAAGAGTTCCGTTCCCGAGGAAAGACTCTGGCGAATATCCGTTGGGGTATGGAGATCGGATCCGGTTGTGAATTCTCCCGTCAACGGGTAGTTCGGCCCGGTTGCGATGTCCTTTACCACGGAACCCGGGTTCAAGTGGAGGGGAAAGCGATCTTCCGCGACCTGATCGCCGGCAGCGGATCACGACTGGTCCGGAATGAGATTCATGCGATTCTCGCGGGTCCGGAGGGGCATGTCGATCTGCTGGGTGGTTACGTCAGCAATGGCGATGAAATCGTCGACCACCATACGGTCATCGAACATGCGGTTGAGGATTGCACCAGCAGAGAGATCTACAGGGGTGTACTCGGTGGAGAGTCCCGGGGTGCATTTACCGGGATGATCCATGTTCATCAGGATGCCCAGAGAACGGATGCGGAGCAGTCCAACGACGCCATCCTGTTGTCCCGATCTGCAGAGATGAACACCCGTCCCCGTCTTGAGATCTATGCGGACGATGTCAAGTGCACCCACGGTGCGACTGTTGGTGAGCTGGATGATGAATCACTCTTTTACCTGAGAAGTCGTGGAGTGGGCCTCGAGGAGGCCCGTCGAATGCTGGTCAGGGCCTTTACTGCAGAAGTCTTTGAGGACCTCGAAAATGAGGCCTTGAAGGAGCAGTTCATCGAGCAGTTACAGGAAGCGATGCCAGCCGCTGGTGAATCGGGATCCTGAAGACGGGAGTGGATTGAACGCGGGTGACCCCATGTCTCTGAATGTACACGAGATTCAGAAGCACTTTCCTGGCCTGAATCAACAGGTACACGGGCACCGTCTTGTCTACCTGGACAGCGCGGCGACCACCCAAAAGCCCGTGGCGGTGATGGAGGCGGTCGACTCGGTCTATCGCCAGGATTGCGCCAATGTCCACAGGGGAGTTCACACTCTCAGTGAGAGAGCCACCGCCCGATTTGAGGGTGTCCGCAAGGTCGTGGCTGGATTCCTTGGTATCAGTGACAGCCGGGAAGTGATCTTCACGCGGGGTGTGACCGAATCGATGAACCTGTTGGCCAATACGCTGTGTCATTTGGATTCCGGATTTCAGCCCGGTGACGAAATCCTGATTTCTTCCCTCGACCACCACGCGAATATCGTGCCCTGGCAGTTGATCAGCGAAAAAATGGGGACGGTTCTGAAGGTGATTCCCTGCGACGATGCAGGAGAGTTGATTCTCTCTGATCTCGATCAGTGGATCAGCGAGAAAACCCGTGTGGTCTCTGTTGGACACGTTTCCAATGCGATTGGAACGGTCAATGATATCGACACCATTTTTGCGGAGGCTCGCAAAGTCGGGGCTATCACAATTCTTGATGCTGCCCAGTCTGCACCTCATATGTCGATCAGTCCCAAGGAAATCGATTGCGATTTCCTGACCTTCAGTGGCCACAAAACTTACGGCCCTACGGGTGCCGGCGTTCTATGGGGAAAGAAGGAACTTCTCGACCGGATGCCTCCCTGGCAAGGTGGGGGGGACATGATCCGGACCGTCTCTTTTGAAGAGAGCAGTTTCGCCGAGACTCCGTGGAAGTTTGAAGCTGGAACTCCGGACATTGCCGCTGTCATCGGCTTGGGAGCAGCCCTTGAATTTCTCGACTCCATGGGTCGAGACAAGGTGTGCTCCCACGAGACCCGGCTTTTGCAGAAGATCGAATCCGCATTGAAGTCGATGGACGGAGTCAATGTGGTGGGAGAGCCCTCACTCAGGGCGTGTTGTGTCTCTTTCACCCTCGACGGGGTGCACCCCCATGATGCCGCGACCATCATGGATCAAAACGGGGTGGCGATCAGGGCGGGCCATCATTGTGCAATGCCCCTGATGAAGCGACTGGGATTACCGGCAACGATTCGGGCCTCTGTGGGAATGCACAACGATGAGGCGGATGTCGAGGCATTGCTTGAGTCTGTCGAAGCCGTGAGGGAGATCTTCGCATGAGTTCGATGAGGGAACTTTATCAAGAGATGATCATCGATCACTCCCGCTCTCCACGAAATCACAAGAAACTGGATCATCCGGACCTTTCCGCACGTGGACACAATCCTCTTTGTGGGGATGAAATCGATTTGGAAGTGAAGCGTGGGGAAGACGGGGTTCTGTCAGAGATCGGCTTTGAAGCGACCGCCTGTGCTATTTGCACGGCCAGTGCGTCGATTTTGACTGAAACCCTCAAAGGCAAATCTGAAGAGGATGCGAGGGCGATCTTCCACCGTTTTCACTCCACAGTGACCGGTGAAGTTGAAGACCCTTATCCTTCAGAGCTGATGAAGTTGGAAGTCTTCACGGGTGTGAAAGATTATCCTTCCCGCGTCAAATGCGCGACCCTGGCCTGGCATACACTGATTCAGGCTCTGGATGAAAATAACGGAGAGGCCTCCACCGAATGAACGACACCCCAGATCCACAAGCGACAGATTCTGTGAATGAAGAGGACCTCCGCCCGGCAGGTCTTCAGGCGACCGAAGAGGGGAGTCTGGAGGATCTGATCGTCAAGGCGATTGAAACTTGCCATGACCCCGAGATCCCCGTCAACATCTACGAACTGGGCCTGATCTATCACATCCGTATCGAAGAAGATGCCAAGGTGGATATTGAGATGACCCTGACTTCCCCGGCGTGTCCTGTCGCAGGAACGTTGCCGGTGGAGGTTGAGCAGAAGGTCAGTGCAGTGGAGGGGGTCGACGAGTGCATCGTGGGTGTCGTCTGGGATCCGCCATGGACCAAGGATCGCATGACTGAGGGCGCCAAGCTTCAGTTGGGGATGTTCTGATCCGGGTTCTCCTCCGAGCCTGAAGTCTTTTCCCGCGGCTGGAGTGCATTGAGAAGATGTCTCGCCCGCTCTCCCTCCGGCAAATCAGCCATCATTTTGGCGACCCGGGTCAATAATCTCGCGCCCAGCATCCGGTCTGTCTTGAGCGCATACTTTGCCTTTCGGATCATCTGAATTCCGCGACCCCGGTAGGGAGCATAGGCTTGATCCCAGAGGTCAGACATCTCTTGACCGAAGAGTGACAGGTATCGCTTCGCAGCAACCAACTCCTGACAGCCCTTTTCAAAATCTTCATAGCCACTGTATTCCCGAGCCCTTTCGAGGTGCTTGAGAAGAAAGCGATATTCTTTTCGAGTGGGCAGAGTGATTTCAGCACGACCAGCAAGGTAGCTGTCCAGAGCCGCTGCTCCCCTGAAGGGCAAATCCTCCGGGATCGCCCGTGCCTCACCGGTGGCGGGATCGATGGAGAAGATTCGCGGAAGCAGTTTTGGAATCGTCAGGTTTTTCAGAAGTGGAGTACTTCCCTGATGCGCTTTGCAGTTTTCGCAACCAGCCAGGGGGCAAGAGTCGTTTTGGTCTTCCGTGCTGGAATGGATTTTTCCGGAAGGGCCCGGGACGCATGCGAGAGCGGGGACTCCATGTTTTTCGAGGGCTTTCAGAAATGCGGAATCGTTGAGGTGTTGTCGTGACCAGGAGGAGGAGACGGGGTCATCATCCCTGACGATAAGAAGAAGAATCGGAACTTTCCGCTGGAGAGCCTCTGTTTTGGCTTTTTCCATATCCGAACCCGCCCAGTAGCCGGTAGCGGCTGAGAGGTTCTTCGCTGTGGACTCACCACTCTGTGTTTCCGTGCTCTGTATTTCTTTGCTTTGTGTTTCCTTGTTGGGAAGGGGCCCATCCGCAACCGAATCGTTGATTCCGTCCGCAAGGGAAAAGCAAAGGGTCATTGTAAGAAGCAAGGGGGTGATCATTGGGGGGGACTCCAGTTTTCAATCCCCTGATTTTATCACTCACGGGTCATGGAATAGCCCCAACACTTTGCAAGAGTGCCATTCAGGCAAAATTTACAGGATTGATCCGTTTCGGGCTGATCAGGTCAGAGGTTTGTTCTGCAACGCCTTCAAGAGTGCTCTTGGGTACTTTTGACCGCTGAGGAGTTTGCCGATGACCGTTGAGCGGACGAGCAGATCATAGGTGATCAGGCCGATTACAGTGGTGGCCGTGAGAGTGAGTCCAAATTTCACGAAGCTGCCCCAATCCCTGTTGGCCAGATAACCGGGAATCCAAATGGTGAAGGGGAGGTGGATCAGATAGATCCAGTAGGAGGCATCGACGAAATAGCGGACCCCGGGAATCTCTTTTGAAGTCAATTTCGCGAAGAGACCGATGAATCCCCAGATTGCTTGCCACATCACCATTCCCGCGACGCAGGAAGTCAGAAGTCTCCACATTTCAGAAGTGAAGATCTTCGGGTTCTGCAGCAAGGATCCCCAGACCATGAAGAGGACTGTTGCCAGTCCCAGACTGAGGAAGATTCGCGGCCATGTTGCGACATGGGTCAGCAGGTCTCTTCGACTCCAGAGTGCCCACCCACAGAGATAGAGAAATGCGTATGCCAAAAAGCTCGCTTTATCAGGGACTAATTCCACTCCCGGAATCAACAGGCCCGGGAGAAGTGAATCGACGAGAGCCCAACCGAGAGGAATCGACAGGAGCAGACTGGATCCGGGGATGCCGATCACTCTTGCAATCAGAGTTGAGGGACGGAGCTTCTCCGGAAGCATTTGTGAGAGGGGGCTCAGAAGATAGGCGAGAACAGAGTAGATCACCAGATAGTAGAGAAACCACAGGTGAATCGTGATGAATGGGGAATAGAAATTGGCCCAATCCGATTCCTGGATCATCTTCCAGGCGGCTTCCACTCCGACCTGCTGGGCGACGTTGGCGAACTGAAATCCGGAAACGGTCAGTGGAAGCATCACCGGCAGGAACAGAATCAGCGGTAATCCCAATCGGGAGAGACGATGGCGATAAAATTGGGAGAGTCCGCGTTTTTCCACCAGAAGTGCACCGAAAAACCCTGCGATATACATGAAGATGGGCATTCTCCAGGCGTGGATGAAACCGACCAGCAGCGAGAAAACCGGAGAGGTTTGAGAATCCCTGAATCTCCATGCGTCATTGATCGGGGTATCCATGTAATTGCATGCGCTGTGAAGGACGAGCCCCAGCAGCATCATCGTCGCCCGCAGACCATCGAGGGAGTGGAGGCGAACCTGTGGGTTTGGTTCTTCAGGGTGGGTTTCGGCGGACATGCTTCGATCCAATCGGATTTTTACCTGATCAGTGTCTAAAGAAGATGGCGCGCATCAGCAGTTCAAAATTGCCATGGGGCCAGGAGCGGTAATGGGGTCTGAATCCAAACAGGTGAAGGCGGCCATCGCCGACCCTGGAAGTGACCCAGGTACTTGCTCCAGCGATGGTTGCCGTATTCTTGGCATATCCGGAGAGGAGGATTTCACTCCGGGGGTATTCCAGGAGCGAAATCACTTCGGGTTGGTGTTCTTCAGCGGTATCGGCGACGTGCCAGGCCCGGGATCCGGAGTGGAAGATGGAAACCATTTCGGGAAGCAGGTGGGTCCATGGACCGACTTCCTGTTCGACAGGGAGGGTTCGCAGGATCGACCCGGGACAACTCAGTGCCGGAAGCTCCTCGGTTCCCTGAGTGGCCTCTACCAGTGGCAGGTTGAACTGATCGATTGCGAAGTCGGTGGATCGCCCACAGCAGATCAATCGGCCGCCGCGCTGTACAAAACTTTCCAGGTGAATCACACCCTCGGGAGAGAGCCCTCCAGCCAGTTCCGGGAAAACACTCCCCGGCTTGCGACCGTCACGGATCACCCGCTCGCTGATATCGGGAATGATCAGCACGTCGATGAAGTCTTCAAGTCGACCGGCACGGATCTGTTCATTTCGGATTCTTTTGAAGGGAATATCGTAGTGATCGAGAACCCAGCGCAGCCAGCCTTCATCCTTGCTGGCGACGTAGGGGGCATACACACCCACCCGGGGTGGGGCCGCATAGACGTATTTGGCAGAGAATTGGGCTACCGAATCCTTCTCAGACTCTGCTCTTTCAGAGCTGACCGTCAGGACTGTGGGTTTTTTACTTACTCCCTGGAGTTTGCGTCCTCCGTGGAGAATGACCCGTTGATCTTTACCCCAGGCCTTCATGATCTCTCTCACCCATTGGGTACCGTGAAGATCGAGCTGTGTGGCCTTGAAATGGTCTTCTCCCAACTGGGCAATGACCTCGGAGTTCTCAGGTGTCCTTGAAAGAGTGGCTGTCAGGACTTTCAGATCATCCGGTTTCTTCATCGCAACATTCATCGACTGAAGAATCTCCACCCGTTCGATGCCAAAGAGCAGAGGAAGGGTCCAGCCGGCCACATCGTAAGGAGCGGGCCCATCCGGATAACGCTGAACCTCGAACAGATCCTTGAGGAACGAGCCGTAGGGTTGTTCTCGCGGAAGAATCAGAGTACCTGCGGAATAGGGGCGACCGTCCCCCTCAAAATCTTCCTGTGCGACAAACATCTCGACGCCCTGTGAATCGAGAATCGTCAAAATCCGGCTGACGGCATTGGCATCTCGCTGGCCCGGTTGAATCAGCCAGTAACGGGGGGCTTCATCGCGCCCCTTCTGAACCACGTCACGGGCAACACGCAGGGAATTTCGAACCCAGGTTTCTGGTTCCCGGGCGACGCTCCCCAGAAGGGATTCACCGAGAGAAGTGGTGTAGCGGTGAATGTCGCCGACCCGCCACCAGCCTCCGGGCCAGGGAGCTGGAAAACGGTTGGAGGGTGCATATCCCGTTTCGATGCCTCGCGGTGCGATCAGGTCAGAAGGATCGATCCAGATCGGACTGGCCAGATTTGCGGATGCCGCTTCCGAAAGGATACCGATGATGTTGTGGCGAACAGGAACGTTACGGTTGCCACCATTCCACCACATGTCGTAACTGACGCCGCTGGAGATTCCGGTGAAGCCGGCTGCGGTCATGTCGAGCATGGCGCGGGATCCCAATGCACCGATTCCGGAGATGGTCAGCGGGTGCAGATTGGGATTCAGGGGGTCTCGGAATGGGGGGACAAACATTCGCTCCCGAAGAGAGCCCTGTTGGTGAACATCCCAGTAGATGGTCGGGAACCACTCCTTGTAGAGCATTCGTGTGACGATTTTGGTTTCTTCGAGAGAGAGGGCAAACCAGTCACGGTTGTTGTCATGGCCTGCATACAGCTGGTACAGCTCAGGAAGATAGGCGTCTTCGTAAGGAGTTCCCACGATGCGACGATACCAGTTGACGACCCGGTCGAGGCCATCGGGGTTGACCGTGGGTATGATGACGGTCACCACTTCATCTCGAACCTGTTTCCATACTTCAGCGTCGGAGGTTCCCAAATCCCATGCCAGAGTCATCGACCACTCTGCGGCGGCGATTTCTGTCGAGTGCATGTTGCAGGAGACGAAGACGACAGGGACCGCTTCGGTAACCAGTGATTCCGCCATGGCCGGGGACAGTTCGCGGGGGTCGGCCATCGTTTTGCTGATCTCTTTGATTCGATCCAGATTGGCCAAATTTTCTTTGGACGAGATCACACAGATTCTGACGGGACGACCTTCGGTGGAGGTTCCAACATTGAGAGTCATCGCTGTCGGAGTGCTTTCCCCAAACTGGTCAAACCAACCGCCGATGGTTTCCCAGCCTGCCAACTCGAAATCGGTTCCGGGTGCCCGTCCCATGAATTCGGTAGGGGACTTTGCCTGACCCGGCAGGTTCAGGGGAGCGAGTACCAGCAACAGTAACCAGAAAATCAGTGAATCACGCATATGGCTCATCATGGAGGTCCCTCCGGAGAAGTTCTCGAACCGGTTTTGGCCTCAGGATGGCACCCAGAAATGCGAATGCAACAGGGCGGCTGACTGTGACAAGGGGGTGGCTCGATGTATGCTGTAGCCATGGAGAATTCCCTGAAGACCCACGAGTCCTGGCAGGCCCCTGACGACGCCCGATTGACAGGGCAGGTCTCGGTTCAGGGTTCCAAATCTGTTGCCCAACGGGTCCTTTTCAATGCTTTCTTTGCTTCGGGAGAAAGTCGCATCGTCGGCGCTCCCGAATGCGGCGACTTGAGAGTCTTTTGTCGGGCTCTGAAGAAGTTGGGGGCGGATCTCAGGCAGGATGAAAATGGGGACTGGATTCTCAAGGGCAATCCCTCCCCATGGTCCGCTGATCAGTCGGTAGAGGAAATCGAGCTTGATCTGGAGTCGAATGGAACGGCGATGCGTTTCCTGACGGCTCTTTCTGCCTTGAGGCCTGGACAGACTGTGCTCAAGGGAGAAACCCATCGCCCCGTGGGACCTCTGGTGGATGCCCTGAAGAAGTTGGGGGCAGACATCGAATTCCTCGGTGAGCCGGGGTATATGCCAGTGAAGGTCAATGGGGGGGCAATAGAGGGAGGGCGAGTCGTCCTTCAATCTGCCCTGTCGAGTCAATTCGCAAGCGCACTTTTGCTGCTCGCTCCCCATACACGAACAGGGCTTCAGGTTCGTTTGGTAGGACCGATCTCCTCTCGACCCTACATCGATCTGACTGCGACTGTGCTGAAAGCTTTTGGTGTCCAAACGGAGGTGGGGGCACGGGATCTGAAGGTCTCAGCATGTACCCAGCTCAAGAGTGGGAAAATCGTCATTGAAGCGGATGCTTCTGCAGCCGCATTTCCCCTGTGTGGGGCTGCGATCACCGGAGGTGAAGTTACAGTGGTCGGGGTTGGCAACAAGACGTTGCAGGGAGACAAGAGAATCGCTTCTCTCCTCAAGGATATGGGTTGTCAGGTAGAGATCAGTGATTCCTCGATCAGTATTCAGGGTGAACCACGCAGGCCACTTTCCTGTGCCATGGAAGAGGTCCCTGACCTGGTCCCTCCCCTTGCGGTTGTTGCTGCCTTCAGTCGCGGGGAATCGATTTTTTCCGGCGTGACCCATCTCAAGGTCAAGGAGAGCGATCGTCTGGAGGTCCTCTGTGAAGGCATGAGATCTTTGGGAATTCGCGCAGAGTGTCAGGGGGATCTGTTGCGAGTTGTGGGAAGTGATGGGGCACATTTGAGTCCTGCAGATCTTGATCCCGCAGGAGATCATCGAATGGCGATGGCCTTCTCCCTCTTGGCCCTCAAAGTTCCCGGGACCCGGGTTTTGCAACCGGATTGCATCAGCAAATCCGATCCCCTCTTTTTCCAGAGACTGGAGAGCCTGATTGAGGCCGGGGATCCACAGCCGGGAGAATCAGACTTTGAGTGATCATGACTTTGACGTCATCGTCGTCGGTGGAGGACATGCCGGCTGCGAGGCCGCTTTCGCCTGTGCCCGAATGGGTTTTGAGACCGCACTGGTCACCCTCAGCGAAAAAACCATCGGTGCCCTTTCCTGCAACCCTGCGATCGGCGGGGTCGGGAAAGGCCAGTTGACCCGTGAGGTGGATGCACTGGGGGGAGTCCAGGCGTATGTCACCGATCTCGCTGGCCTTCACTATCGCATGCTCAATACATCCAAGGGAGAAGCGGTGCGCTCTCTGCGAGCGCAGGTCGACAAGGATTTGTACTCCCAAGAGATGCGCCGGTTGATGGCAAAGCAGGAGCGTTTGCAAGTGGTCGAGGGATCCGTGGAGGATATTCATCTCGACGGCAACAGGATCGGTGGTGTGCGACTCGAAGACGATTCAGTGATTCGCAGCCGCAAGGTGATCATGACCAACGGTACTTTCCTCAGGGCGGTCATGCACATCGGTGAAGAGGTGACATCCGGTGGGCGCGTCGGCGAGGGCGCTGTTGCCGGCTTGACGGGGGCGCTGGGTACTCTCGGTCTTGAAACCGGACGCCTGAAAACGGGTACTCCGCCCCGTCTCGATCGCAAATCCATCGACTGGAGTCTTCTGACTCCGCAGGTCCCTGATCAGGAACCGGATGGATTTTGTCACTGGACTCCGCCACCCCGTCGCGAATGGATGGATTGCCATGTCACCCGAACAGATGAGTCTGTTCATGAAGTGATTCGCGAGCACTTGCATCGGAGTCCGATGTACTCCGGGCAAATTGAAGGGGTGGGGCCGCGCTACTGTCCTTCCATCGAAGACAAGATCGTCCGTTTTCCCGAGCGTCAGGGGCACACCTTGCATTTGGAGCGGGAAGGCCTCAATACCGACTCCATCTACGTCAACGGGATTTCGACCAGCTTGCCTGCCGATGCACAGGAGCAATTGGTGGCGAGAATTCCCGGGCTCGGGTCCGCCCGTTTCCTGCGGCATGGTTATGCGGTCGAGTATGACTTCTTTCCGCCCCATCAGATTCGCAGAACCTTTGAGTGCCGCGCTCTGGATGGGCTCTATCTTGCAGGACAAATCTGTGGAACCAGCGGTTACGAAGAGGCTGCCGCCCAGGGATTCCTTGCCGGAGTCAACGCGGCTCTCTCCCTGAAAGGCGAGGCTCCTTTGATTCTGGGCAGGGAAGAAGCCTACATGGGCGTTCTTGCCGATGATCTGGTGCGCTGTGACCCCCGGGAGCCGTATCGAATGTTCACTTCGAGAGCGGAATTCCGCCTTCAGCTTCGTCATGACAACGCCGATTTCCGACTGGCCCGAAGGGGTGCAGATCTGGGATTGATCAGTCAAGAGCAGGCGGAAGCGGTGGAAGCGGAATCCCTCACAGTTGAGGAGACGGTTCAGCGCTTGCACAAAACTTCCGTGGAGACCAAGAGCCTTCACGAGATTCTCCGTGCCCCTGGAGCGACCTGGGAAGATGTTGAATCTGTCCGACCGGAAACGAGCGATTGGTCATTGAGTGATTCCCTGAAGGACCGGGTGCGAATCGCGGTCAGGTACGAGCATTACATCGAGCGACAGCAGGACGAAGTCGAGAGGATGCGCCGACAGGAGCAGTGGCTGATCCCCGATGATTTTGACTACGAAGCGATCTCCGGATTGAGGTCCGAGGCGCGTGAGAAGCTGCAAAGATTGCGCCCCGACTCGATTGGCTCAGCACAACGGATCGCCGGAGTCAGTCCTGCGGATATCTCCTGCCTTTTGGTCGTCTTGCGGACGGGACCCAAGCAGGGAGCGATCGATTGATCGGCCCCGAAACTTCAGCATCGAAAATGCGGTTTCTGCTCAACCTGTATCCCCCGTTTCTGTTTCAGGGGATTCGGGTTCTTTCCATCGAAGAGGATTTCCTTGGGGCACGCGTTCGTGTAGCTAAAAGCATTTTGACCCGAAATGTCATGGGGACCACCTTTGGGGGCGCCTTGATGTCTGCCGCAGACCCACTCTTTCCACTCCTCTATTGGAAAAGTCTGGTCAAGAAGGGGGAATATCTGTCGGTATGGCTGAAAAGCCTGGATTCCACCTTTCTGATCCCAGCCACCGAGTCTGTCTTTTTCGAGTTTCACCTCGATCCGGACAAGCTCGAGGCCGCAAGGCTGGATCTGGATCAGACTGGACGCGCCGACCTCTCCGACGAAATCCACGCCTGTTTCGCTGATGGGCAAAAGGTCGCACGATTCCGTATGGTGAGCGCTTTACGCCTGTTGGATCCGGGATCGCCTGCAAATCCATCCTGAAATGGATAGACTGCACCCTGTGGATCGCCTCGCTGTGGATCGCTTCATTGTGACGAAACGCTGGAAAGGGGAGACATGATTTCACGCATTGCCATCGTCGGTCGCCCCAATGTCGGTAAATCGACACTGTTGAACCGGCTCGCCAAAAGGCGGATCAGTATTGTTCACGATAAACCGGGTGTGACCCGCGACCGAGTGACGGTCGAAGTGGAAATCGGTGACCGGGTTGTCGAAGTGATCGATACCGGTGGTCTCGGTATCACCGATGAAGCGGAGTTGGATCAGGATATTCATCACCAGATCGATACTGCGATTGCGAGTGCCGATCTGGTTTTAATGATCGTCGATGCAAAAGATGGACTTCAGGCCCTCGACCATGAAGTGGCCAAGAGGCTCCGTCCGCTCAAGAAGCCGACTCTGCTGGTCGTCAACAAGTGTGAGGCAGACCGGGACGAAGACATGGTTTCGGAATTTTGGGCTCTGGGACTGGAAGAGCCGATTCCCATCTCTGCAGCCCATGGAATGGGAGTCGTCGAACTCCTCGAGCGCTGTGTGGATCTGTTGCCTCTGGGCGGGGAGCACAGTGAGCGACCGGCTCTGCGGATCGCCATCGTCGGTCGTCGCAATGCGGGCAAGTCCACTTTCGTCAATGCCTTGATCGGTGAAGACCGTGTCATCGTCAGTGATGTGGCGGGGACCACCCGGGATGCCATCGACATCCGATTTGAGAAAGATGGAATCCCGTTCGTGGTCATCGATACGGCGGGGTTGTTGAGGAACTCCAAGCTCAAGGGATCCGTGGAGTTCTACTCCCAGAATCGGGCACTGCACTCCATTGGCCGCTCTGACGTGGTCGTGCTGGTGATTGATTCGATGCACGGAACCTCCCAGCTGGACATGCGCATCGCCAGGGAAGTCGTGGATCGACACAAGCCTTGTGTGATTGCAGTGAACAAGTGGGACCTCGCCAAAGACAAGACCACAACGGAAGAATACGAAGAGTATCTGACTCGCAATCTTCCTTCCCTGTCCTACGCACCGGTATTGTTCATGACGGCGCAGAAGGCAAAAAATGTCACCCGTTGCATTTCACTGGTTCAAAGTATGGCCAAGCAGGCGAACAAGCGGGTCAGTACCGGAGTCTTGAACCGTGCGGTGGATGAGATTCGCAATGGTCCCCGCCCCCGAGTCAAGCATGGCCGGGAGCCGAAAATCTACTACGCAACTCAGGTTGCAGTCATGCCGCCGACGATTGCTCTTTTTGTGAATCAACCTTCCTATTTCACACCACAGTTGAAGCGCATGATCGAAAACAGATTCCGGGATCTTCTCGAGGTCCCAGAGGTTCCTGTCAAAATTCTCTACAGGGAGAAGGGCAAGAAGGATGAATGATCCTGTGAAAGGACGCATCCTGGGAATCGATCCGGGCCTGGCGAAGATGGGTTGGGGGGTCGTAGACATCGACGGTCCCGGCTTTCGACTGGTGGAATACGGATCCCTGAAAACCGGTGGAGACCAATCCCATGCAGAGAGACTGCTTGCCATCGATGAGGAAATCTCTGCGGTGATTCGCCGGTTTTTACCCGAAGTTTCGGCGGTGGAAGAGGTCTTCCAGGGCAAGAATGCACGCAGTGCTCTCGTCGCCGGTGAAGCCCGTGGAGTCGCCATCGTGGCATGCGGGAGAGCGGGGCTTCCTGTGAGGGAGATTTCCGCTTCTGAAGTCAAACTCGGTGTTACCGGAAATGGTCGGGCCAGCAAAGAGCAGGTTCAGGCCATGGTTCAAAGGATTCTGGGACTGGAAAAGCCGCCTAAACCGGCGGATGCCGCAGACGCCCTGGCGGTTGCCATCGTCCGTGGGCAGCGCGACAGGCGCTCCATTTCAGTCGTATCACCCAGGAGCGGTGGCAGTTAGAGCCCAGTGTCGCTAGACTTTCCCCAGCAGATTGCCAATGTTGCTCCTTCAGTGGGCGACAAAAGAGAGGACTCACATGGCCAAGGAAGAGCCCATCGAGGTGACAGCGGTCGTCAAGGAAGCTTTGCCTAATACGACATTCCGTTGTGAACTCGAGAACGGCCACACCGTACTCGCTCACATCAGCGGGAAGATGCGCAAGCACTACATTCGCATCAATCCCGGTGACAGTGTCACCTTGCAGATCTCACCCTACGATCTGACCAAAGGCCGGATCGTTTATCGGGAACGATAGGATTTCATGGCGTTGATTCCTTCCCTTTTGCGTTCCAGGAGCATCGTTCTCCTGTTTCTGATTCTTTTCACCTCTCTCCCTCTCTCCGCACAGCGGCCTCTGGGAGAACGTGCCGTCAAATCGAAAATCGATCATGAAGTCAAGCATGCCTCCCAGTCGGTGACGGGACGGGAATGTCGTGATCATGTGGCATGGCTGGCGGATGACGCACGTGGGGGACGCCTTGCAGGAACCCTTGGAGCCATCGATTCCGCCAACTACATCGAGAGATTCTTCATGAATCAATCCCTCAAGCCGGGCGGATTGAACGGTGAGTGGCGCCAGAGTTTCATCATCCCAGGGAGAACCGGGCAGCGCGGCCCGCTGGAAACTTCCAATCTTCTGCGTCTGAAAGTTTCGGAAGAAGCCCTGAGATCCGTGGATCTGAAATACGCCTCCGAGTTTTTGCCCCATGCCGATTCACCCGATTCGGTCTTGAGTGGTGATTGTGTCTTTACCTTTGGTGAGTTGGTCGCGAATGATCCCCGGGGAATAGATCCCCTCAAAGATCGAATCGTCGTTCTTCCCGTTCCCGAAGCACTCTCGCGCAAGGATCTCGGTGAGTTCTGTCAGCAGATCTCCGGCCGCGGGAGCACGGGGCTGATTCTGGTTGGTGCGGGAGCTGCCCCGGCAGATCTCCAACAGCCCGATTCATGGGCCCTCGGATCGGGCGAGCGCCTGCCGATTCCGGTGGTACGCGTTTTCTCCACAGGTTGTGACAAGTTGTGGAAGATTTCAGGCCGCCCCGAGCGTTCATGGATTTTCCAATCGACAGACGATGGCCCCTTGCTGATGGGGCGCCCGCGGATTGAGTTGGAAATTCGTCGTGATGGCAGGGATTTGAGCTTGGGCAGTAATGTCCTTGCCCGCTTCATGGGTTCTGACCCACAACTTCGATCCGAGTTTGTGGTCATTGGTGCCCACTATGATCATGTGGGTCGCGGGATGATCGATGGCCTTTCCAGAGGTGGAAAAGGTGAAATCCACAATGGGGCCGACGATAACGCTTCAGGTGTCGCAGCGATGCTGGAGATTGCTGAAGCCTACGCCCTGCTCAGTAAAAAACCGAAGCGGTCGATTCTGTTTGTCGCATTTGATGCTGAGGAGTTGGGCTTGCATGGATCCAGTGCGTTCGTTGCCAGCTCGGGCTACGACCATGAGCAACTCCATGGAATGATCAACCTCGACATGATTGGCCGTAATGACCTTCAGTCGGTCATGGTCGGAAAACGATCCAGCGACATCTCTCTTGGCATGCACCTCACGCGCAGTGCAAAGGCACTGGGGATGACCCTTGATGAAGAGGGGATGGAAGAGTTCCTGGATCGATCGGATCAGGCTCCCTTCCTGAGGGCAGGAATCCCGTCCGTCTTCTTCTTTGGTGGGCTCCACGACGACTACCACATGCCCCAGGATGATCTGGAATCCGTCAGTCCGGAGAAGATCTCCAACGTGGCCCGACTCGCCTTCCTGACCAGTTGGTTCCTGGCGAACGAAGCCGAGTCCGTCAGTTCCGAGCCGTCTTCCAATTGAACTGATCGAGGGAATCGGTTTCTGGTTAGTCTTCTGAACTCAGTCTTCTGAACTCAGTCTTCTGAACTCAGTCTTCTGAACTCAGTCTTCTGAACTCTGGGCTGCTCCGTCGCGAATCGCCTCGACGATATCGGAGTTGGCAAGAGTGGTGACATCCCCGAGTTGCCTTTTTTCCGAGATATCCCGCAGCAGACGCCTCATGATTTTGCCGGATCGGGTCTTCGGCAAATCCGGTGTAAAGACGATGCTGGCAGGCTTGGCGATGGGGCCGATTTTGGCTGCGACATGTTGACGCAACTCCTGAATCAACTCTTCGCTTCCCTCAGAACCACCCTTGAGAACGACAAAGGCGGCGATGGCTTGGCCTGTGGTGTCGTCTTTTCTGCCGACGACTGCGGATTCCGCCACTCCATGGTGATCGACCAGCGCACTCTCGACTTCGGTGGTGGAGATGTTGTGACCGGAAACGAGCATAACGTCGTCCACCCGGCCGAGGAGCCAGAGGTATCCTTCTTCGTCGAGCTTGCAGCCGTCTCCGGGGAAGTACAGGCCATCGAATCGGCTCCAGTAGACTTCCTTGTAACGCTGTGGATCCCCGTGAATCCCGCGCAGCATCGATGGCCAGGGGGAACGCACGACCAACAGTCCGCCGTGTCCGGGTTCCACTTCATTGCCCTCGTCGTCGACGACGACCGCATCGATGCCCGGGTAGGGTGTGGCAGCGGATCCTGGTTTGGTCGTCGTCACTCCGGGAAGGGGTGTGATCATGATGGAGCCGGTTTCGGTTTGCCACCACGTATCGACGATGGGGCAACGTTCTCCACCGATGAACTCGTGGTACCACATCCATGCTTCAGGATTGATCGGTTCACCGACAGAGCCGAGAAGGCGAAGACTGGAGAGGTCCTTCGATTTGGGAATCTCTTCTCCCCATTTCATGAAGGTCCGTATCGCAGTGGGGGCTGTGTAGAAGATGGTGACGGCGTACTTTTCAACCAGATCCCACCAGCGTCCCTGATCAGGGAAATCTGGGGTTCCCTCGTAAATCAGGCTGGTCGCTCCATTGGCCAGTGGGCCGTAGACGATGTAGGAGTGACCGGTGACCCAGCCACAGTCAGCTGTGCACCAGTACAGGTCCGATTCCTTGATATCGAAAACATTTCGGAAGGTGCTGCTGACCCCGGTCAGGTAGCCACCGCATGTGTGGACGATTCCCTTGGGTTTGCCGGTGCTGCCAGAGGTGTAGAGGATGAAGAGCAAATCCTCGGAATCCATCTCCTCCGCCTCGAGGAAATCATCTTGTGAGGGGACGACGTCATGCCACCAATGGTCCCGGCCTTCGGACCATGTGACTTCATTTTTACAGCGTTCCAGAACGAGAACGGAAGTCACGGTTTCCTGTCCTTCGAGGGCCTGATCGACATTCTCTTTCAAGGGGACGACTTTTCCCCGTCTCCAGGCACCATCCTGGGTGATGACACCCTTGCAGGACGCATCGTCGAGTCGCTCGCGAAGGCTGTCGGAACTGAATCCTCCAAAGACCACCGAGTGGGCGGCACCGATGCGGGCGCAGGCGAGCATGGCGATGGTGATTTCGGGAACCATGCCCATGTAAATGGCAACGGTATCCCCTTTACCGATTCCCAATTGCTTCAGGGCGGCAGCACACTGGCACACTTTGGCGAGGAGTTCTGAGTACGTGAGGCTCAGGGAATCGCCGGGCTCCCCTTCCCAATGGAAGGCGACCCGGTCGGGGTGCGTCTCGACGTGGCGATCGAGACAGGATTCGGTCACATTCAGACGTCCACCATCAAACCACCGGTAAACGGGAGCATCGGAGGAATCGAGGAGACGATCCCAAGGCTTTCGCCAATGGATCTTTTCGGCCTCGCTGGACCAGAAGGCGAGCGGATCCCGGGCGGCCTCTTCGTGAATCCCTGACTGGGCGTTGGCCTCGGCGGAGAACTTGCCGGGGGGATCAAAACGACGTTCCTCACGAAACAGATTTTCAATGGCGTCAGACATGGAGCTCCCTCTTTCCTCAACGATTCACGAATATAACGACCAGATGCACCGGGATCGAGGGAACAGGTCTGGATCCGCCATTCGGTGGTTTTCATGGGGATAATCACCGTTAAACTGTCGGTTTGCCCACAGACTTTTCACGGGGACCCGCACTCATGAATTTGCCAAAGGCACAGCCCTTGATTCCTTGTCGATCCGCCACGGCTCTGTTGCGGACCCTTCCGGGTTTGTTTTTCTTTGGGTTATTCCTGATTTTTCACTCACAAGGATACGGAGAAGCAAGGGAGGCTTTGGCTCCTTCTGCGGAGTTCCTCGCCAAAGCAAGAGTGTTCGTCGACGGCGCCGACATGTCCGGATGTTTCAACCCGGCGGGTGGCTGGAAGACGGTGGATGGCGTGGTCACGGGCCATGGTCGACGCAGTTTTCTGATTGCCGATCATGAGATCGGAAAAGGGAATTTCGATCTCGAACTGAATCTCACCCTTTCACGCACGGATGCCAACTATGCGTCTCTCGAACTGGGACAGGCAAGGGTCGTTTTGGGGGGAGATGAAGGCAAGCTGATCTTTCGGGGTTTGCCCAAATCGGATACCCGTCAGGTCATCACCGACCTCAGCAGTGTGGTGCAGGCCGGGAAGCCTTTTACTCTGGTGGTGCGTCGACGCAGTCAGAAGTTACAGGTGTTCGTCGAGAACAAGCGGGTCCATCAAGTTGAAGGGATTCGCCACGATATCGGAGAAATCGGGGTCATCGCCGGTGATGGTGACATGCAGGTACACCGTTTCCGTGTCTCTGGAAATCTCCGCGAGGGCCGTCGAACGATTCGTCTGAATCATGAGGCGATGGCTGATCTAAGGGAAGATGACCGCATTACCCTCAGTCTCGAGGCGGGCATCGATTTTCTACTGACCGAATCTCAGGCAGATCCAGAGGGAATCCTGGCAGGCTCCCATCCGGAGGCAATTCCCGGCTCACGGGCCCTGGAGTGTTACGCCCTGATTACTGCCGGGGTCGATCGTGATCACCCCGTGCTGCGCAAGCACTTCAAGGTGATCGAGGATTCCATCCCTTCTGCGGAGCGGATGTACGACGTCTCCTGTTGGGTCTTCGCTCTGGATGCGGCTATCACGCAGGCGGAACAGGATGCATTGATGGAAGCGGGGGTCGACTCCCTGCCACCCTCGGTCCTGAGTCGTCTTGCAAGAAATCATCGCAAGAACCTCAAGGTCGCCGCTGAAATCCTCTTCAAGGGACAGAATGAAACCGGGGGCTGGCGTTACCAGTCGACCAGTACGGATGCGGATACTTCTGTCACCCAGTTCGCGGTTCTGGCTCTGGCGGTTCTGGCCAGAAGAAATTTCGATATTGAGCCGCAGGTCTGGGAGGGGGTCTCCCGTTACATCCTCTCCTGTCAGGACAAGGAAGGACCGGTGGCCAAGCCGGAGATCACCAAAGCCCCTCCCGTGAGTGAACCTCTCGAAGAAGAGTCGGGGCGGCGTCGTAAAAAGGATGGGACCGGTGTCAGGGAGAGACCCAAGATCATTCCTCCGCTGACCGGTGAAGAACTCGTGGAGGCCCAGCGAAGGGGATTTCGTTACACCGCCACACATGACAACGCCACCTGGAACATGACTTGCGCAGGAGTCTCTTCACTGATGGTTGCCTACGACTACGGTGCAGAAGGCTTTGTACCTGATTTTCGCAGGACCATGCGAGACTCGATTCGTGATGGCATCGCCTGGATGACAGAGACCTGGAATGCCACCGACAGTTGTTACGGCATGTACAGCCTCGAAAAAGTCGGCGATCTGGGGGGCATTGAGAAAATCGGCGGCCATGACTGGTACAGGGTGATCAGCGATCACCTGTTGTCGCGTCAGACCTCGGAGGGGTCATGGATCAACATGGGCAACTACGCCGGTCAATCGACCAGGGTCGATACCGCCTTTGCCTTGCTGATTCTGAAAAGGGCCAGCGCCATGCTGACCCGATCTGCGACGACCTTTGTGATCTTTTCAGGTGGAGGCTCATCCTCAGAAAAAGTTCAGTCCGATGAATGGGCCCTGCTGGCAGATTCCGGTCGATCGATCCATTTGCCGACCTTGGTTCGGCAGCTCCGATTGCGACCGAAGGCCAAGCTGCTGAAGATTTTTGAAGAGGTCATTCTGACGATGCCGACTTACGAGCGGCCAAAAATGCTTCGATATCTGAATCTGATCGAGGAGCGCGTGACGGCGCGGGGAGTGATCAAGCGTCTTGAGCACATCGCGGAGTTGATCCGGCCCGGTGGATTCGATTCGCCGGAAGAAATGGAAGAGTGGGCCCAATCATGGGCGATGGTTCAGGAAATTCTTCGACGGGAAAAGAGTGACCACGGTCAAACGGACGAAGATCCACCTGCTCCCCAACTTTATGAGGCGGGAAAGCATGAGCAGGCTCTGCTGGATCTTGCCCGCGAATCCGCTGAGAAATCCGATGACGCCATGCGTGAAATTTCTCTGAGAGCTGCCATACAACTCGGTTGCGATGGGGCCGTGGAATTGTTGATCGAAGATCTTTCTTCCCGTTCGGAGGCATTGCGCGTTCTCGCCTATGGAGGGATTCGTGCCATCCTCGCCGATTCCCCCCCCGAATTCGATCCGCAGGAGAAACCACAGGAGAGCAAGGCAGATGCTGTGCGGGTCGCCGCATGGGCAAGGGCACGACTTCGTTAGCGGATTCCTATGCTCTGCCGGAGTCTCGTCTCAGGGTACCTTTCTGGTGGGATATTCAGCCCTGCACATCCGGAAGAGTGTCGACAGAATTCGGCCGATTTTCCCATTTCCCGTATTGAACTGCTGTTTCGCATGTTGTCATTCGCCCGGGGAATCAGGTCACAGAAGGGGAGAATCCCGCCGGAGTTACTCGATTCACCCATGGGAGTTCGTTAACATCCAAATGACTGGACTGTTTGCAGGTGGTGGCCCCTCATGGGGGATGGCCCGTCGAACAGTGAAGTGAAACCAATGAGATGAAAGGGGCCGTGGAATGCCCGTTCAGGAAACCCGACAGGGGATCGAATACAGAGTCAAGGATCTTCAGTTGGCCAACTTCGGCCGCCAGGAGATTCGCCTTGCAGAAGAAGAAATGCCGGGATTGATGGCCCTCCGTGATGAGTTTGGTGATTCGCAGCCATTGGCTGGAGCCCGTGTCACCGGATCCCTTCACATGACGATTCAGACAGCGGTTCTGATCGAAACCCTGGTCCATCTGGGAGCGGAAGTCCGTTGGGCTTCCTGCAATATTTTCTCGACTCAGGATCATGCGGCAGCGGCCGTGGTCGTGGGACCCGAGGGAACCATCGATGAGCCGAAGGGAGTCCCCGTCTTTGCATGGATGGGTGAGACCCTTCAGGAGTACTGGGAGTGCACCGAGTCTGCATTGACCTGGCCTGACGGCACCCTGCCCAATATGATTCTCGACGACGGTGGCGATGCCACCATGCTCGTCCTCAAGGGACGCGAGTTCGAAGCGGCCGGGCAGGTTCCGGATTACGACCCCAAGGATCCGGAAGAGTGGATGTACGTCCTTGAGACCCTGCGCAACAGCCTTGCCAACGAGCCGGGCAAATGGACCGCCATCGCTGATTCGATCAAGGGTGTCACCGAAGAGACCACAACCGGAGTTCACCGCCTTTACCAGCTGCAGGAATCTGGCCAGTTGATCTTCCCGGCGATGAACGTCAATGACTCTGTGACCAAGAGCAAGTTCGACAACCTCTACGGCTGTCGTCACTCCCTCGTTGACGGCCTTTGTCGCGCGACGGACGTCATGCTCAGCGGTAAAGTCTGCGTCGTTCTTGGATATGGTGACGTCGGCAAAGGTTGCGCTCAGGCCCTCCGCGGCCAGGGAGCCCGTGTTGTGATCACCGAAATCGATCCGATCTGTGCCCTTCAGGCTGCCATGGAGGGATATGAGGTGACCCACCTCGACGATGTCGTCGCAACTGCAGACATCTTCGTGACCACCACCGGTAACCGTGACATTATCAAGGTCACCGACATGGCCCGCATGAAGCACAATGCCATCGTTTCCAACATCGGCCACTTCGATAACGAGATCGACATGGCTGGCCTTTCGATGGTCGACGGCATTAGCTGTGAGAACCTGAAGAACCCGCAGGAGCACGAGAACCAGGTGGACCTGTGGACCTTCCCGGACGGCCACTCCATCATCGTTCTGGCAGAAGGCCGCCTGATGAATCTGGGCTGCGCAACCGGTCACCCGTCCTTCGTGATGAGTGCCTCCTTCACCAACCAGGTGATGGCGCAGATCGAGTTGTTCAAGAATGCCGAAAACTACGCCAATGAGGTTTACGTGCTACCGAAGATTCTCGACGAGAAGGTGGCCCGTCTTCACCTCGCCAAACTCGGCGTGAAGCTGACCGAGATGAATGACACTCAGGCAGCTTACCTGGGTATTCCCAAAGAGGGACCCTACAAGCCGAATCACTACCGTTACTAAAGGTTGTCATTCAGGAATTGAAAAAGGGCCGGATCCACAAGGATCCGGCCCTTTTTTTGTGTCTGTATCAAAGCTTCCTATCAAAGCTTCCAGGGGGGAGTGGAACCGGGCTCCCTGCCATGGTGCTGTTGGACTTCTGCGACCACCTGAGGGTCGAGATCGCCCTTGCGGGCCAGCAGAGACAGGGCGGCGATTTCGATGCTGACTTCATCCGTTTCGAAGTGGCGACGCAATTCTTCACGGGTATCTGATCGGCCATAACCGTCAGTTCCCAGGCTGGCCCAGGGAGCACTGACCCAGGGACGAACCAGATCCGGCAGGGCCTTCATGTATTCGGTCACCGCAATCACCGGTGCATCACCGGCCAGATTGCGGGTGACGGTCGCTTCCAGAGGAGGTTGACCCGGTTGTTGCAGATTCTGGCGATCGATCTCGATGGCCTGACGCTGGAGTTCCGGGAAGGAGGTGACGGACCAGACTTCCGCACGGACTCCATGATCATTGAAGAGGGCCTTTGCCACTTCCCGAACACGGGGCAGGGCGCTGCCGGAGCCGAGGAGACGAATCTTTGGTCCGTCCCCTTCGGGAGCTCCATCGAGAAGGTACATTCCTTCAAGGATGCCCTGCTTCGATCCTTCCGGCATCGCCGGCATTTCCAGATTCTCGTTGTAGAGGGTCAGGTAGTAGTGAATGTCTTCCTGCTCCTGAACCATTCGGCGCAGGCCCTCCTCGATGATCACCGCCACCTCGTAGGCATATGCGGGGTCGTAGGAGAGGCAGGAAGGGAACGCCGCAGCCATCAGGGGGCTATGCCCATCCTGGTGCTGCAAACCTTCACCATTGAGCGTCGTGCGGCCAGCGGTAGCTCCCAGAAGGAATCCGCGGCCACGGGCATCTCCCATGGCCCAGATCTGGTCACCGACGCGCTGGAAACCAAACATGGAGTAAAAGATGTAGAAGGGGACGGTCACCTCACCCAGTGTTGAATAGCTGGTTGAGGCGGCAATCGTGCTGGCAAGGGAACCACATTCGGTGATCCCTTCCTGCAGAATCTGGCCGTCCTTGCGCTCGGTGTAGGAGAAGAGCAGGTCGTGATCAACGGGCTCGTAGGCCTGTCCACCCGGGGCGTAGATTCCCACCTGCTTGAAGAGGGCTTCCATGCCGAAGGTGCGCGCCTCGTCAGCCAGGATGGGGACGATGCGCTTGCCCAGATCCCCGGCCTTGAGAAGGTCTCGGAAGAGGCGAGCGAAAGCCATCGTCGTCGAAGCGGGCACAGAGCCCTCGGTTCCTCCGTGAAGTTGTGCGAAAGTTTTCTCGGGGGGCAACTCGGGAACTGCAGCGATGGCCCTGCGTCGTGGAATCGAGCCGCCCAGTTGTTGGCGACGCTCGAGCATGTACTGGACCTCCGGTGAGTTTTCCCCGGGGTGATAGAAGGGGGCGGATTCCACTTCGCTGTCTGCCACAGGGATCTCGAGGAGATCACGCACAGCACGGACTTCGGAACCCTTCAGTTTTTTCAACTGGTGCGTCACATTCCTCGAGGCGGCGGTGGGACCGAGTGCATGTCCCTTGACCGTCTTGGCGAGGATCACGGTCGGTCTGCCATCCCCCTGACAGGCTTCCCTGTAGGCATTGGCAACCTTGATGCGGTCGTGACCGCCACGGCCAAGCGATTTGATTTGGTCGTCGCTCCATGAGGCGAGGTAGTTCGCCAGCACAGGGTCGTCACCGATCAGTTGGGCTCGGGTCCAGGCTCCGTCTTCTGCGTCCGATCTTTGCCAGACTCCGTCGACGATGGTCCCCAGTCTTCTCAGAAGTCGACCTTCAGGATCGCTGGCGAGAAGGGGGTCCCAGTTCCGGTCCCACACGTTTTTGATCACCCGCCACCCGGCTCCGCTGAATGCTCCCTCCAGATCCTGGATGATCTTGGAGTTGCCGGTTACAGGTCCATCGAGGCGTTGCAGATTGCAGTTGACCACAAACACCAGGTTGTCGAGTCCTTCTCTGGAGGCGATCCGCAATGCTCCGAGGCTTTCCGGTTCGTCGCATTCTCCGTCGCCAAGGAAAGCAAAGACCCTTTGGTCTGAAGTATCCTTGAAGCCTCTCGCCTGTGCATAGCGCAAAAATCTCGCCTGGTAGATGGCGTTGATGGGGCCCAGTCCCATGGAGACTGTCGGGAACTGCCAGAAGTCCGGCATCAATCGCGGGTGGGGGTAACTGGAGACCCCACGACCTTCCACTTCCCTGCGGAAGTGATCGAGTTGATCGACGGTCAGACGGCCTTCAAGGAAAGCGCGTGCGTACATGCCCGGACTGGCGTGACCCTGAAAAAAGATCAGGTCTCCACCGCCTGGGTGATCGATTCCGCGGAAGAAGTGTTGCTGTCCGACTTCGTAGAGGGTAGCTGCGGAGGCGAAGGTGGACATGTGGCCACCGAGGCCATCAAACTGGCTGTTGGCCCTGACGACCATCGCCATCGCATTCCAGCGGACCAGATTCTCGATCCGTTGTTCCATCTCCTCATCGCCGGGGTAGGCCGTTTCCTGATCGGGAGCGATGCTGTTCTGGTAGGGAGTAATGGAGTGGTTGGCTGCCGGAATCCTCAGGGAACGGGAGTGCCAGACCAGACGATCCATCAGATCACCTGTGCGCTCTCTCCCGGCTACAGAGTGGGTGCTTTCCAGAGATTCGATCCACTCGGATGTTTCCTGTGGATCACTGTCCGGTGCTGGGGGCTGATGTGAGTTCAAGGCAACTCCTGCTCTTCGCTGAATCAGGATTCCGAATCGGAATCGGGGAGGATGTGGGGAATCCCTTCCACCAGTGGGAATACCTTGTCGCATTGATCGCAACGCAGCCCCCCTGAGTCCTCTGACAGGGAGGACCGATTGTCACAAGGACAGGTCAACTGCTTCAGCAGGTCGGGGTGGACGCCCTTTGAATTATCCGGCATCGCGCTTCCATTTCCCAAAAAAGGTGAATCCGGCAGCGAACTGCCCAATCAGGGCTGGCCTTCGATGCCGGGGGAAACTACATTTCCTAGATTCTCCGAGAACGGTTTCAAAGGGCAACCGAATCGGGTGGCCCACGCAGAGAGGAGCCCCGGAATGGCGAACAAATTCTGGGCATTTATCCCCTTCATCCTGATTTTCTGGTCTTCAGCAGAACTGAGGGCGAATCCCGGCAATTCACCGGAGAAGGACGATCTCCGCCGTTTGACCTATTCCGACGTCGACCGGGGGAGAGCACGGTTTTTCCCCTCTCTGGAGCGCTGGAGCTTTGTCGGGCCCGATCACGCCATACGACAAGGGCGCAACGGAGATCCCCTGGATCCCCTGACCCTCGAGAAGGTGGGCTTGCGCAAGCCAGAATCGGACCCGGTCGGCTGGCAGGGGCCTGATCCGGCAGTGGGGTTCAACGCGGCTTTCAAGGCCGGAATCGCAGATCGTGATCCTGCCAAAGGGCGTCCGGAGTTGCTTCTCGCCAGTGATCAGGGAATTCGGGTGACCGTCCACGAAAATTATGTGGCGGCTCGAAAGGGTGACGGAGAGGTCTTGATCACCGAGATCCCCGGGGCGATGGAGATGGTTCGGCTGGCTCCCGGAGGCGAGTCGATCAGTGGAATTCGCCAGTCAAATCTCTTCGTCGTGGATTTGTTTGAACAAGATCTGCAGCAGATCACCGAAGATGGATCGGAAGATCTCCTGAATGGCAAACTCGATTGGGTTTATCAGGAAGAGGTTTACGGCCGCGGAAATTTCAATGCCCAATGGTGGAGTCCGAATGGTCGCTATCTGGCTTTCCTCAAACTGATGGAGGAAGGGGTTCCGGAGTTTCAGATTGTCCGCCACCTCCCCTTTGCCCAAAAAGTGATCACCCAGCACTACCCCAAAGCAGGACAGACCAATCCCCGTGTGGAGCTTTGGGTTCATGATACTGAAACCGGGTCAACCCGACCGATGCAGATCACCTCTTTTGATGAGGAACGGCTGATCGTCAGTGTCGACTGGTCTCCCGATTCCACCCGATTGCTGGCTCAAGTTCAGGACCGGATCCAGTCCGCATTGTCACTTCTTTCCTGTGACCCGATGAGTGGTAATGTCCGTTCGCTCATCGAGGAGAAGTCCGACAGTTGGGTCAATGTTCTCGGAGCCCCGAAGTGGCTCTCGGACGGCACCTTCCTGTGGAAGAGTGAGCGTACCGGCTTTGCACACCTGTATCACTACCAGGCCGATGGCGAGTTGATTCGCCAAATCACCCGTGGGGAATGGGAAGTGGAATCGATTGCCCGAATCGATGAAGAGCGTCGGGAATTGTGGGTCACGGGAAGCCTGGGGAGAGCCATCGAATCGCATTTGTACCGGATTGACTTTGCTGGAGACCTTCTGGTGCAGTTGACCCATGAACCCGGTAGCCACCGTACTTCCATCTCACCAGACGGGGAGTTCGTTCTCGATCGATTCTCCAGTGTGGAAACCCCGGGTGAGTATCGTTTGATCTCCAGAGATGGGCAGATGATCCGGGTCCTTTCTGAAGGCAGTATTCCGGCACTCAACACTTTTGAGGATGTGGACGCAACTCTCCATGAAGTTTCGGCACGTGACGGATACAGCATGGACGTCATGGTGATGAAGCCGGTCAATCATGACCCGGAGGTTCCGCTTCCCGTCTTTATCAGCACCTATTCCGGTCCCAATGCTCCGACGGTTCGTCAGGGATATCCGGGCTCCGGTTGGCTGAGATTTCTGGTTCACCAGGGAATGGTGGTTTTGCAGGTCAACGTTCGCAGTTCCAGCAGCCGGGGCCAGGTCGATACCGCAACCTGTTACCGCCAGTTGGGGGTGCAGGAATTGATGGATCTGGAAGATGCCATCGATTGGCTTTGCACAAATTCCTGGGCGGATGCGGGCAGGGTGGGCATCTCCGGCTGGTCCTATGGCGGATTCATAGCGGCCTACGCCTTGACCCATTCAGATAAATTCGTCCTCGGAATCGCAGGGGGCGGGGTTTACGACTGGCGTGACTACGACACGATTTATACCGAACGGTATATGGATACTCCGCAGCTGAACCCGGAAGGGTATTCCGCTTCGAGTGTCATCGAGTCCGCTGCGGATCTGCAGGGGCACTTGCTGATTCTTCATGGTGGTGTCGATGACAATGTTCACGTGCAAAATGCCATGCAGTTGGCACACCGGCTTCAGGAGAATCGCAAATCTTTCGAAATGATGATTTATCCCGAATCGGGTCACGGGGTTCGTGGCAGACCTGCCCGTCATATGCGTGATCTCGAGTGGAAGTCGATTCAGGAACATCTTTTGGCGCCGATGAAAGCGATTCCGTGAGCAGCCATCCCGGAAGCGACCTCGTCGAGGGGCGATTGATCAAACGCTACAAGAGATTTCTTGCGGACTGTGATGTTCCTGAAGTGGGCGAGGTGACCGCGCACTGTCCAAATTCAGGTTCGATGAAAACCCTCGTGGATGGCGAACCGAAGGCATGGTTGCGCCATGTCCCTGACCCCAAGCGCAAACTGAAATGGACATTGACTCTGTTGGGCGTGAGGCGACGGGGGAAAGCCCTCGTCGACACGGGACTGCCCAATCAGTTGGTTGCCGATGCCATCGAAGCGGGAAAGATACCGAAACTGTCACTCAAGAGGGGGCAAAGGGTACACCGGGAGATCAAGGTCGGCGAAAAGAGTCGTCTGGATATCGTCATTGCAGGAGAAGATCGTCCTGATGAGACGAATGGTGATGTTTATGTCGAAGTGAAAAACGTCACCATGCTCTCCCCTGTAGATTCGGAAAGAGCCGATTTTCCGGATGCGGTGACAGAGAGAGGTCGAAAGCACCTGAAGGAGTTGATTCGACTGAAGCAGATGGGCCACCGTGCGGTGCTCTTTCTGTTATTGGGAAGAAGCGATTGTTCAAAAGTGGGATTTGCCAGTGACATCGACCCCGCCTACTCGGAAGCGATTTTGGAAGCCGTGGGTGAGGGGGTAGAGATTCTTTCCCACCGTCTGGGTTTCCGTGGCAGTCGGATTCACATGGGTGAAGAAGTTCCTATCGAATTGCCCTGATTCCAAGTTGCAATCTGTCCCTGTATTGCGGATTCGCTTATCCTTTCCAGTCTGATTGAAAGGTCTCACCATGTCCGAATCATCCCCGTCGCAACCCTTGTCGCCTTCCTTATCCCTGCTCAAAGATCTTGCTTTGGCGTGTGGACCACCTGGTGCTGAAGGAGAAGTGCGCAAGATCGTTCACCGGGAAATTGGTGGGCACGGAAAAGTCCAGCATGATGGTCTCGGCAGTGTGATCGTTGAGGCAGAGGGAGAAGGCCCGAGGGTTGTCCTCGATGCCCATATGGACGAAGTGGGATTCTGCGTTCAATCCATCGATGAAGAGGGCCGTATCTGGTTTGTGCCCCTCGGCGGCTGGTGGGGACATGTCCTGTTGGCTCAAAGAGTGGACATTCTGGCGAGCAGTGGCAGGAAGATTCCTGGATCGATTGGGTGTAAGCCTCCCCATTTTCTTTCGCCTGCTGAACGCGACAAGGTGCTTTCCCTCGACCAAATGTACATCGATGTCGCCGCCAGAGATCTCGAAGAAGTTCTCTCATGGGGAATCAAGGTGGGTGACCCCATCACACCGAGGGGGCACTTTGAGGAGATGGCTTCGCCGGGGCGCTATTGCTGCAAGGCTTTTGACGACCGCGTCGGAGTTGGTGTTATGATTGAGTCGTTCAAAGCTGCGTTGACGGGTGGAGCCTCCCTGTCATGCCAGCCGGTCGCAGTGGCTGCCGTGCAGGAAGAGGTCGGTTGCCGGGGGGCAAAAACTGCGAGCCATCTGAGCCAGCCGGACTTGGGAATCATTCTCGAAGGAACTCCTGCAGATGATTTGCCGGGGATGCCGCGGAGGCAAGCTGTGCTCGGCCAGGGCCCCCAAATCCGTTTCATGGATCCGACCGCTCTCTCCAATCGGAATTTGGTTCGCTGGACAGAGTCTTTGGCGGAGAAAAACGGGATTCCTGTGCAAATTGCAGTGCGCAAAAGCGGGGGGACCGACGCAAAAACCACTCATCTTCATGGCAGTGGAGTTCCCACCGTTGTCATCGGAGTCCCGGCAAGGTCGATTCACACCCATTCGAGCATCATTGATTTCGAGGATTACCTGAATGCCATCGAGTTGGTGAAATCGATGGTCGAGAATTTGGACGCTGCAACTGTCGATAGTTTCACGCGCTACGACGAAGAGTGATTCTTAAATTTTCTTCCTGTTAATCTGAAAGTTGCGGTTCGATTCCTGCATCCCTGCAGATGCTTTCAATGTTGCTGCGGCGGTATTGCTGCATCGTCGGTAATTCGTCGCCGATTTCATCCAGTTCGAGGAGAATCTTGCGCGCTTCTTCCCAATTGGAAGTCAAGCTGAGAAGCCTTGCCCTCGCTTCCAAAGCGTCAAAAGCATGTTCAGGTCGAACCTCTATCAGGTCGAGACTGGTCCCCGCTTCCATCAATAGCTTTTCAGCAACTCCGCTTTGGCCCGATCTCAATAGTATAGAAGCGAGGCGGGCGAATGACCTTGCACAAAGAGGGTGTTGAATCACGTGAGTTTGCCGGACTGTGACGAGGGCTTCCCGGGCCAGTTGCTCTGCCTCATTAACGCGACCGAGTCTTTGTTGACAGCAGGCGAGAGCTCTTTGATATCGCGCTGTAACACTGGACTTTTCGCCATTCAAATCGTTTTGAATTTGAATGGCCTCCTCAAGATACGTTTTGGCTCTCTCAAGTTGATCTTCCTGAACTCCTTCTCGCTCACATTCGAGATGAAGTCCTGCCATCTGAAAGAGGCATTCGGTTCTTTCTACGGATTGAAGTCCCCGGCTGGTTTCCTCTGCTTTCGCGAGGGTTTTTTCAGCCTCTAACCAGTCTCCCTGATAGGAAAAACTTCGAGCAAGACCCAGTAGTCCTGTCATTGTTCTGCTTCCAGGTTGATCTTTCAGGTTGAGGAGTAGGTCACTGTAAAATTCTTCAGCTCTAAACCAGTCTCCACGAAGATTCAGTAACTGGGCCAATTCCAACTGGACCGACGTGAAGAGATCTATATCGCTTTGCAAAACAGGTTGGTCGAGAGCTTCTTGCAGTGTTTCCTCGGCTTGACTCAGCCGGCGTATTTGAATCTGAGCATATGAGAGTTGGCGTAGGGTTCGGACGTAGTCTTCGCCAGGCCAATGGGGGTGTCTTCTGCGGATCTCTCTTTCATTTTCGAGAAGCAGAACCGCCCTTTCGGGACTGCCGGTTTGAAGAAGAACCGAAGCCATCGTTGCCAAGAGTGTTACTCGAATTTCCGGTTGCTCGGGGCCTCCATCAACAAGTTGGTTAGCACCCCGATCCAACAGGTCTTGCGCGTCAATGCGGTGAAGCGAAGTGTTTTCTTGGCCGGGTTCAATGAAAAGATCTGTGAGGAATTGAGTAACAGCCCTCGATCGCTTGGCGATTTCCAGAGCTTCCCGAGTTGCTTCAGCATCTCTTGCACGTGACTTCTGAATCTCCCGAATCAATGCTGAAACTTTGCCTGCACTTGCCGGACGTTGTTCTAAATCACGATTCATCGCCTTGCGGCAAACATCAGCTAGGTCTTCCGGAGTACCTGGAGCTAGTTCGAGAATGTCTGCAGGAGGACCCTCTTTGAGTTTTTTCAAGACCCTGTGTGCGGGCATTGGGCCACTGTTAGCTGACCGGTAGGGGGCATAGCCCGTCAATATCTCATAAAGTATTGATCCGAGTGCGTAGACGTCAGCGGAAGGGCCAATTTTTGCAGTATCGGGTTGGGCCTGCTCAGGTGACATGTACGAAGGTGTGCCGACAACTGCACCATCCCGTGTGACAATTGTGGAGCCGTCAGGGCTGGTTTCTTCGAGGTCCTCGATTTTTCCGTGAATAGGGTCCTCTTCTTGGTCGTCAATCTTGCGGGCCAAACCCCAGTCCATCACATAGGTTTCACCAAATTTACCGACCATGATGTTTGACGGCTTGAGATCCCTGTGGACCACACCTTTGTCATGGGCGAATTCCATCGTATCGCACACTTTTAGAAATGTTTCCAGGAGACGGTTCAAATCCCATTCAGGGTCCCCATCTCGAAATGAAAGCATGACGTCTCGAAGTTCCTGCCCCTCGATACGATCCATCGTAAAGAAAAAGCGACCGTCTTCTGCACACGACAAATCATGAACAGCGACTATTCCAGGGTGAGTCAATTGAGCGGTAATTTTGGCTTCTCGAATGAATCGCTGTGTCCTTTGTGAAGGGGCGATTCCGTCGCTGTTTCCGAGGATGACCTTCATGGCCACTTGCCGTTGAAGAACTGGGTCTAATGCCTGCAGGATCACACCCATGCCTCCACGAGCGATTTCTTCCTGAATTCTATAGCGTCCTTGTTCAGGGATGAGGGGGGTAGAGGACTCTCCTCCATACGAGGGAGTGATGGAGAGGTCATCGCTGTAACGATCGAGAAGTAATCCTGCAAGACCTTCGGGGCTTTGGTTGGGCGTGTTGCCCTTTTTATTAATTCCGAGTCGTTTTTTTCGACGTTCCATGTAACGGGCCAATTGATCCATCAACTCTGCTTCAAGCTCAGGTTGTGCCTTGCACGCTCTTTCGACAGCCTCGTCGATGGAGGTATTTCCTGCGAGAAGTCTGGCAAAAACCAGCTCTGCCTCAGATAGATCCTCGTCGTCGTATTCGTTGCTCACCCGATTTGCTTCCCAATCTGGGGATGATCCCCGCTCTCTTTTTCGCTATCATGCCCTTCAGGAGGCCGCCATGACAGATCCTGATACAGGGGAAAATGCAGAACTGCCAGAGGAAGACTCTCAGTCGCCAGAGGGGAATCCACCGGAGGACGTTCCCAATGATCACGATAAAAGTGCAGAAGAATGGCTTCCTGAATTTGTTGCGGGAGACGAAGAGGCATACGGAAGATTGATTCATCAGGAGTTGCCTCGTTTAAGACGACCTGTGGAAAATCGTTTGGGACCTGATCTTCGGCGGAGAATCGACCCCAGCGATGTCCTTCAGCAGGCTGCTCTGGATGTTTATAAGTTACGTGACAAGTTTGAGGATCGCGGTCTTCCTGCATTCAGGGCATGGCTGAAGCAAGTCACCATGAACAATCTCAACCGCCTCATAGAAAAAGAACTGGCACAGAAACGAGATCCGCGTAAAGAAAAGCGGCGAGCAAAGAATTCTGGGAAAAGCCGTTCGATCGATCCTCTGGGGCATCTCGCCGCTTCCATCTCCTCGCCATCGGCTGGGGCCCAACGGGAGGAAGCTCTCGATCTTCTTGAGCGCTGTCTGGATATGCTTGGGGACGATGATCGAGAATTGTTGGCTTGGATTGATCAAGAGGGGGTTTCCTACGAGGAAGCGGCTCGTCGATTATCTATCAATATTGAGGCGACGCGGAGAAGACACAGTCGTGCGATTGCCCGATTGAGAAAGATCGCTGATACCATCCGCTCCGCAAGGCCGGGGGATGGGGTCTGAACTCCCATATTTTTGCAGATATCTCCCGGGTTCTCCTCCGGTCTTCTTGACGCTGAAAACCTGAGTCCTAGCATCTCATTGGGGCCGGAATCCTGCTCCTGCCGGTCGTTGGGCCGACAACTGCCTCTTTCCTCTTCATGGGAGGTCTCGTGGATCGTTTTGGATCAAACTCGGGATATGTGGATGCTCTTTATGAGCAGTTCAGGCGTGACCCTGCCAGTGTCAGTGCCGCCTGGAGAGAGTTTTTTGATGGATATGAAGCCTCCGCTTCAGATTCTGTGAGCAAAGGGTCAGAAACTCGCTCTCAGGATCCTCTTCCGCAACCTTCACAGGTGATTCGTTCTGCAGGTGGGGGTTCGACAGCCACCCGTGAATCAGCGCTACAGAAGCCGGAGGTGTCCGAGGATGGAGCAGCCGCTCCTGAGGGCCCGGTTCTAGAACCTCTCAAGGGGGTCGCTGGCAAGATCGCCGAGAATATGCAGGAGAGTACCGATGTTCCCACAGCGACGACGGTTCGAAGTGTTCCCGTTCGTTTGCTGGAGGAAAATCGCAAGATCATCAATGAGCATCAGTTGGCATGGGCCCGTCCGAAGGTGTCCTTCACCCATATCATCGCTTTTGCTCTGGTCAGGGGGTTGGCAAAGCATCCTGGCATGAATCATGGATTCAAGTATGTGGATGGGGTTCCCCATCAGATCACTCGGGAACACACACACATCGGAATCGCTGTCGACGTCGAACGAAGAGGTCAACGGTCTCTGGTGGTTCCAAATATCAAGGCCGCAGAAACGATGGGGTTCCGCAAGTTCCTCGCCTCTTACAATGATCTCGTTTCACGGGCACGCCGCGGCAAGTTGACGATGGATGACTTTGCCGGGACTTCTGTTTCGATCACTAATCCAGGGATGCTGGGAACGACGATGTCCGTCCCCAGATTGATGGCCGAACAGGGAGCCATTTTCGGCATCGGTTCCATCGAGTATCCCCCGTCCTGTGCAGGGATGTCACCGAATCAGGTTGGGGCATTGGGTCTTTCCAAGGTGATGACCCTGACCAGCACCTATGACCATCGGGTGATTCAGGGTGCCGCTTCTGGTGCGTTCCTGGCGACGGTCGAGAAATACCTTTTGGGTGAAGATCGCTTTTACGAGCAGATTTTCGAAGAGTTGGATGTTCCCCACGAACCCTACCAGTGGTCTCAGGAAGAAGTTTCTTCGGGCAGTGCGGAGGATACGAACTCCCTTGCCTATCGACAGGCCAAGGTTTTGCAACTGGTCGAAGCCTACCGCACACGGGGGCACCGCGTTGCCCACCTCGATCCTTTGGGGGGGAGCCCCGCACCCGATCCGGATCTTGAACTGAGCAGTTATGGACTCAGCATTTGGGATCTGGATCGTTCATTCCTTTGTGGAGGAGTGGCAGGACAGGAGAGACCCCGTCAACTGAGAGAGATCATCGACATTCTGCGTCGAACCTACACGGGATACGTGGGAGTTGAGTTTGCCCACATCTCTGATTCAGAGGAGCGCAACTGGCTTCAGGACCGGATGGAGCAGACTGAAAATCATGAAGATCTGACCATCGACGAAAAGCTTCACATTTTGAAAAAGCTCAATGAGGCTGAGGCGTTTGAAAAATTCCTTCACTCCAGTTACGTGGGGGCAAAACGATTCAGCCTTGAGGGAACAGAAGCCCTGATTCCTGCACTGGATGCCATCCTTTCCTGTTGTTCCTCTCACGGGGTTCAGGACGTTTTTCTGGGGATGGCTCACAGGGGCAGGCTGAATGTCCTCGTCAACATTCTCGGTAAATCCTTGCAGCAGGTCTTTGAGGAGTTTGAAGATTTTGACTCCGAAACACCTGAAGGTTCCGGCGATGTGAAGTATCACCTCGGAGCCAGCGGTGAGTATCAAGGCACTGGTGGCGGTCCTGTTCGAGTGACCCTTGCCAGCAACCCGAGTCATCTGGAATCGGTTTGTCCAGTGGTGACCGGCATGGCCAGAGCGCTTCAGGATCGCAATACCGAGCAACGAAACGTGTTGCCCCTGTTGATTCACGGCGATGCAGCTCTTGCTGGACAGGGAGTGACCTACGAGACCCTCAACATGTCTCAGTTGGACGGATACTCCACCGGCGGGTCGGTGCATCTGGTGATCAACAACCAGATCGGATTCACCACCTCTCCCGGAGAGGGTCGATCCAGTCGCTACTGCACTGATTTGGCAAAGTCCATCGAGGCACCTGTTTTCCACGTCAATGCGGATCACCCGCAAATGGTTGTGCGCATGATTCGCCTCGCTTTTGAATACCGCCACAAGTTTGGCAAGGATGTCTTCATCGATTTGGTGGGCTATCGTCGCTGGGGCCACAATGAAGGTGACGAGCCCGGTTACACCCAGCCTCTGATGACAGCCAAAATCGAAAGTCACCGCTCCGTGCGAAAACTGGCTACCGAACGACTGTTGGCACGGGAGGAAATCGACCTTGAAACTGCTGAGCAGATGCTTTCCGAGTTCCAGACGATTCTGAATGATTCCCTCAAGTCTGTAAAAGAGACGGTTGCTGTAGAAAGAACGGTCACCACTCGCCCGGACAATGAAGAAATTGAGGGAGTGGCTTCGCCTTCGATTTCGACGGCGGTCACCGCTGAGGAATTGGAGCTGCTCTTGGCTGAGGTCACGAGGACCCCGGATCGATTCCAGTTGCATCCGAAGTTGTTGAACCAGTTCCAGCGTCGTCTGGAGCTGGCACGATCCGGTGCCATCGATTGGGGACTTGCTGAGTTGTGTGCCTTCGGCTCTCTGGTTCGCGAGGGATCACCGGTACGACTCTCCGGAGAGGACAGCGGGCGTGGAACATTCAGTCAACGTCACGCTGAACTGACCGATGTGGACACGGGACTCCGACATGTTCCTCTGGCTCACATCACTGGAGCCAAGGCTCCCTTCCAGGTTTACAATTCACTGCTATCCGAGTTTGGAGTGCTGGGATTCGATTATGGATACAGCGTACAGGCTCCGGAGTCTTTGACCCTTTGGGAAGCACAGTTTGGTGACTTCTCCAATGGTGCACAGGTCATCATTGACCAATATATTTCCAGTGCGGAAGAAAAGTGGCGTCAGACCTCCAATCTGACCCTGCTATTGCCACACGGATACGAGGGACAGGGACCGGAACATTCCAGTGCCAGGCTGGAGCGATTCCTTCAGCTGTGCGCAGAGGGCAATTTGCGTGTGGTGCAACCGAGTAATGCTGCGCAATATTTCCACACTCTCCGTAGGCAGGTTCATGAAGCTGTCAGGAAGCCCCTGATCGTCTTGACTCCGAAAGGTCTCTTGCGACTTCCGGCAGCGCGCAGCACTGCTCCGGAGTTTACGGATCGTGGTTTCCAGGAAGTCCTTGTCGACGGTCAGCCAGGTGCCCACATTCGCAAGGTACTGATCGCTTCAGGCCGGGTCATTTACGACCTGTTACAGGAACGGGCTTCCCGCGAGGCGAATGACGTTCTGATCGTCAGGCTCGAACAGTTCTACCCATTCCCACGTGCGGCCTTGCAGGCTGTGATGCAGTCCCTTCCTGAGGATTGCGACGTCCGTTGGGTGCAGGATGAACCCCGAAACATGGGAGCATGGTCCTTCCTTCGGGATCGCGATGGCGGTTTCCTCGCTGGCGGACGCAGAGTGACATACATCGGTCGAGCTTGGAGTGCGAGCCCGGCCAGCGGATCCAAATCGGTCCATGATCGAGAACAGGAAGATCTGATTCGCCGGGCATTCGCGGACTCTTGAGAAATGGGTGAAACACGTGGGTGATTCCACAGATTTCTATCTTCGATCGACTGCGGCCCTGAACGACTTCATGTCTCAGGCCCGCAGTGACGGTCGTTATGGAATCGATTTGGAATTCATTCGTGAAAAATCCTACTACCCCAAACTCGCATTGATTCAAATCTCTGTGGGTGAAGAACTTCGTTTGATCGATCCTCTCACCGAGATTTCCCTCGAGCCGATTCTGGAGACGGTTTGCGACGAGAAAATCGTCAAGATCGTTCATGCCGGTGGACAGGACATGGAAATCATGGAGTTGGAATCGGGTGAAACCCCGGCCAACGTCTTTGACACCCAGATCGCCGCAGCCTTTCTGGGGCTGGGATTACAGCCTGCTTACTCTGTCACCTGTGAACGCATTCTGGGCAAATTTGTCGAGAAGGGGGAGTCGTGGACCGATTGGCTCAAGCGGCCCCTGACTGCAAATCAGGAATCCTATGCCATCGACGACGTTCGCCATTTGATCCCCTTGCACGAGGCTTTGACTGAAAAGCTGGGATCAGAAAATCGCCTGAACTGGGCTTTGGCTGAGATGGAAAAGTACGATCGCAGGGAAACATACCATCCGCCTGTGGAATCGAGTCTGAAGAAGGTCAAAAGGTCCGGAAGCCTCGATGCGAGGGGCTTGTCCCAACTAGGATTTCTGTATGAGTGGCGTGAATCGGAAGCGAGTCGTCAGGACCGGCCCCGTCGCAGGATTCTTCCCGACGAAATTCTCGTCGAGTTGGCGCGCAGGGCTCCATCCAATTCCGAATCCCTGAGATCTCTTCGGGGACTGGATTCCCGGGATGCCCGTCGATATGGAGACGGAATCCTGAAAGCGATTTCGAGAGGTCGATCGATTCCCGCAACTGAGATCCCGGAGATCAAGCGCAGGCGTCGATTGGAACCGGAAGAGGAAGCTGCCCTGGAGTTGGCAACGTCTGCTCTTAGAGCCTTGTGCAGGGCAGAGCGGATTGCACCACCCCTTGTCGGAAATAATGCCGATGTGGAAGACCTGATCCGGGCAAAGGCCGCAGGAGAGACCCAGTCCGATTCACTGAAACTTCTCAGTGGCTGGCGAGGCGAACTTTTTGGTGAGCGAATTGTCGCATTCCTGTCGGGCCAGTCCGTCCTGAGGATCGATGCCGAAACGGGCTACCCCGTTCTGGAAGATCGCTAGTTCCCGTTCGTCTCCACTTCGATGACATCCATGAAACTTGAGACGCTGAAGATGGCGTTGCCCGCACCGGGAGGTCCGTATCCGGGAGGAACCGGCAGGCCGTGTTCCTTGTGGCAATCCCTCCAGGCCACCAGCAGTCTCGCGTGATATTCAAGCGGAGCCGGCGGCTGCAGTTCACCCGCATTTTTGCGGTCGACCACCAGCGGTGACAGGGGCTCCGGACACCACACCGTGAATCTCGGGCAGACCCCCTGACTCATGAAGAACTGCAATCCTTCGCGGGTAGATTCAACCGCCTGTTCCGGATCGGTGTAACCATGGGGGCGAGACATCTCGATTCCGGCTACAAAGTTGGGGATCACGTTCTCGGCACCAAAGATATCGGTGGCGGCAATGATGCGCCGGTGCCATTCGTCCCGACCGACGTATGCGGTTTTTCCAGGACACAGAATTGGAAAGAGTTCTTCGTCCCAGATCTCGTAGTTGGGGTGGTAAATCTGAATCCCGGCATCCTTGAGAATCTGTTGCTCATCTTCTGGCAGCGCCTGTGTCACCGCTTTGGGGATCCAGCGACCGGGGAATTTCTCTTCGATGGCACGGGCGTAGTTGGCGTAGAACTCTGCCTCTCCCTGCCCCTTCAGGCTGCGGGTGACCGACCCTCCAGTAAGGGTGTAAGCCTTTGAGGGCGAGTTGACCCGATCGAGGATGCTGAGAGCCTCGAGGACTTCATCCATGGGCTTCACGGTTCGATAGGGGCGACCCGCTTTGACCTGTTGGCGGTAGTTTTCGTTGATGTCGCAAAAACGGCATTCTTCCTTGAAGCCGAAGTACTGACATTTGCGGTAGACGGTGAGGTACACCAGGTAGCCCCATTCGATGGTGGGGGCGACCTCATGAACCGGCTGTCCATTTTCCAACGTTTCCTGGTAGTACTCGGGGACAGGCTGCAGGTCGATGTGGGAGATGGATTGATCTCCACAGGTCAAGGTGAGCTGATCTCCAGCCATATCGGCTCGCCATGGCGAGTAGGGGTTGACCCTTACCGAGACAGTCGTTCGGCGAAGATCCCATGCACCGCCATTCAATTGAATCTCTTCGGGGGCGCTGAGGTTTTCTTCTTGGGCCATTTCATCGATGGGCACCATGTCGAAACTGAAGATGAAATAGGACTTCCGTTTGAAATCGGCGCAGTATTTCAGGGCTTCAGGACTGAAGGAGATCCCGAGGCGAAGCAGATCCTCTTTGACGAGGGCTTCAACTGGAAGGTCGGGGAACATGGCCCGCAGGCGTGAGACGTCTTCCAGTCGCTCTTCCCCCTGTGTGAGAAACAGATCCTGGCTGGCGCCTGCATGGGATTCTGGAGGGAGATTCATGGGTTCACCTCACCGTGAAGGAGTTTGAGTTCTGACTAGGTCTCTATTGTCTCGCCGGATCCCCTTGCGGCAAGGGGATCCGGGCTCAAGAGCGTTTCCTCAGAACGATTTGGAGTAGCCGACTCCGAGCAGAAATTCGAGGTCATTCTCGCGAATCCCCGCGGGTGGACTGCTGTCGTGACGGGCGTTGATCTGGGCATTCAACGAAAAGCCGCCGACCACCCGGGTTCTCAAACCGAGTCGTGACTGTGCAAGAATGTCATCTGGGTCATCGAGGGAGACAAAGAGAGTGTGATCGTGGAACACGGTCAGGTCTCCTTCTCTGAGGGTCCACTCGGCATTGCCCGCAACGCGCAGGGTGCTGGCAGAATCATCCTCTGCGACCTTAAAGTCTTCATTCAGTGCGGAGATTCCCGCTTCCTCTGACCAGGTCAGATCCTCCCGGTCGAGGACCTGTATTCCGGCACCGATACCGGCAGTGGTTCTCAGGGAAAGGTCGGCGAATCCATCATTCCTGGCTCCGAAGCTGGTGTAGAGGAACCATTCGTCCTCAGGGAAGAAATCGTATTTCACCTCGGCTCCGGTGGAGCGCTTGCTGACCACTTGATTGTCTTCGGCGTAGGTCCAGTCAATCTTGGAAACGAAACGGTGGGTCAGGTATCGAAATTTGTAATCGAGATTCATGACCGCAGAGGTGGTCTCCGTATTGCCGGAGGTTCTTGAACCATTCAGGGTGATGGTGGCCTTCTGGGTCGAGGTCGGTGGAGTTTCGGGAGTGGGGTTGATGGCGACCAGGTTTTGTCCCGGTACCCGAGTCTCGAGCAAGTCGTTAGCGATTCGCCATTCGCCATTTTCGTCCATGGAGAGTAGGCCCTCGATGGACATGCCATTGTCGGTGACAAGGGTTGCCGTCTTGCCGAATCGAAGACCTTTGACTTTTTCGGCAGCGATCTCAATTTCGCCGACTCCATCGATGTTCATGCGATAGACGTTGTCCTCGAACTGGAGAATGGAACCCACCAGTGAGGAGCCGTCGACCAGCTCCAGGATATCTGCGTCTGAAGTCGTCGGGTTTACCACTACCTGCAGTGTCAGCACCAAAATCAGTGTGGAAATCATCTTCGAAGTTTCCTTTCGGGATGGTATTGGGCGGGGGGACGGGGAGTTTACACTGTCCAAGGTGGGCGTGGGACATGATTTTCTCGGTAATGATTACGGAATCGGGGGGGCGAGTGACAGGGTCTTCGAGTCAACCCCGACACTCCCAGAAGTTTGGTCTGTCGTCACTGATGGCGGCATTCTTTTCCCTGATGGTTGCTCTGCCACTGGCGATCCTGCCGGCACGGTGGGCCTGCTGGTTGGCTAGCCGCTTGGTATCGCCGGGCTGGTGGCTCGCAGGTCGGCGCCGACGGGTCACCCTCAGCAACCTGCGTCATGTTTATGGCCATGTCTGGAGTGACGGCCAAATTCGCAGGGTTGCCCGAGAATCTTGGCGGCGAGTCGCGCTGTCGGCGGTAGAAGCCTTGCAGATTCGACGCTGGCTGGCTGATTCGACTTTCCATGAGCGCATCGAGTGGGTGGGGCCGTGGGAAGAGATCGAGCGGCGGCACCAAGCAGGTGAGCCCTTCTTGCTCGTCAGCGGACACCTGGGGCCTTTTGAAGTCGTGCTGCCAACTCTGGTTCATCGGGGTTGGAGGATCGATCTCCTGTCACGGCATATCAAAAATGGTTACGTCCACAAAATGATGCACTGGCTGAGATCGGGAACAGTCCCGGGAATCCTCGACCCATCCGGAGCCCTTCCCGAGATGGGCCGCTCCCTTCGTTCTGGACGCTGCCTGGCGATGCTGGTGGATCAAAACACCCGGGCGGGTCTGCATGTGCCCTTCCTCGGTCGGGAGGCCGGGACTCTTCCGGTGGTGGGAGTTCTTCAACGCCGCTACCGGGTTCCCGTGGTGTACCTCCATGCCCGCAGGCTCGAGGAAGGGGTCCGCTATCGCATGCACTGTGAAATCGCCGACCTGCCCGAGGGGGAAGACCTGCGCCAGCATATCGACGGGGCCACCCGGGCGGTCAGTGCGAAAATTGAACACTGGGTTCGGGAAAACCCCGCCGACTGGCTGTGGATGCATCAACGCTGGAAGCACCGGGAGGACGGCAGTCGAGAGCGGTTGATCCCGGAGCACTGATCCCTCCGGATTCCGTGTCGTCATGGGTGGAAGTCGTCCCCGGGAGGGGTACTCTGTGGCTTGGGTCAGGCGGGACCGGTTCCCCCGATCCCGGCTCTCTTTGAATCATCAGAAAGGATCCACGTGCATCCAACTGCTATACGGGAGATCAGCGTTCCCGGACATGAACCGATCCTGCGCGGAAAGGTTCGCGACATTTTTGATTTGGGTGACCATCTTCTGTTGGTGACCAGCGATCGTGTCAGTGCTTACGATGTGGTTTTGCCCCAGGGCATTCCGGAAAAAGGAGCCATTCTGACCCAGCTCACCCGCTGGTGGCTGGAGCGTCTCCCTTCGGAGATCCGTCATCATCTGGTCTCGACCAATCCGGCAGACTTCCCTGAACCTTTCCGCAGTGCGGCGGAGGAGTGGGGACCCCGGGCAATGCTGGTCAAGAAACTGGACATGATTCCGGTGGAATGTGTGGTTCGCGGATTCGTGGTGGGAAGTGGTTGGAAAGACTACCAGGCCACCGGCTCCATCTGCGGTATTCCTTTGCCGGAAGGTCTTCAGCAAGCGGATCGGATCGACGATCCCATCTTCACCCCGGCAGCCAAGAATCACGACGGTCACGATGAGAATATTTCCATCGAGAAGGCCGGTGAGATGGTGGGTCACGACTTGATGGCACATCTGAAGCAATTGTCGGTCGATATCTTCTCCCATGGTCGTGAACATGCTGCGACCCGGGGATTGATTCTCGCCGATACCAAATTCGAATTCGGCATGGATGCCGAAGGTCCGGTTCTCGCAGACGAAGTGCTGACTGCGGATTCATCCCGCTATTGGCCCGCCGATGAGTACCGTGTGGGCACCAGCCCACCCTCTTTCGACAAGCAGTATGTCAGGGACTACCTCGCATCGGTGGGTTGGACCGGTGACGGAACTCCGCCCGACCTGCCCTCTGAAGTTGTGGAGGGAACCACTGCCCGTTATCAGGAATTGTTTGAGAGGGTCACCGGGGTGGCCTGGGAGACCTGGAAGGAACAGATGTCATGAGTCACAAGGTTCTTGTCGTCATGGGAAGTGACAGCGATTGGTCCGTGATGGAGACCTGCGCTGATCAGCTGGCCAAGTTTGGAATTGAAGCGGAAGTCCGTGTGTGTTCTGCCCACAGGACCCCTGAGGTGGCTCACCATCTCAGCAGCACTGCCGCCGATGAAGGGTATGCTGCCGTGATCGCAGCCGCTGGACATGCGGCTCACCTCGCCGGTGTGATGGCTGCCAGTACCACGTTGCCTGTCATCGGTGTTCCCATCGATTCGAGTGCTCTCGACGGCCTCGACGCTCTGTTGGCTACGGTCCAGATGCCTCCGGGTGTTCCGGTCGCCACGGTTGCCATCGGTAAACCCGGTGCCACGAATGCAGCCATCTTTGCTGCCCAGATCATCGGCAGTTCCGATGCCGAAATGCGTGCTCGTCTCGATGAGTACAAGGCCTCGATGGCCAGCAAGGTCGCTGCCAAGGATGAAGCTCTTCGCGGCAAGGTTGCGGGAGCCTGAAGCTGAAAAAGCTGCTCTAGAATCCGAGATTCAAGAGCAGCGGCTGAGTGCCGGTCCAAAGGGTCGCACCGCCCAGAGTCACTGCAAGTGTGGCAGTGAGCTGGGCGGTGAGGCCCTTTTTTCCATCCTGCAGGCCGAGCCAGATCCAATATTTTTGAATCATGACGGCAGAGACGACGACCTGAATCATGCACACCACGATCAGTGGGACCTCGGTGATCCAACTGGCCAGAGCGAGCAGGGCTCCGCTTGCCAACAGGGTCATGATCAGGACAAATGACTGAACCGCGATGAGATCGTTGAATCTGTGAAACCCCAGGAGCCGGGCCAGCAAAGCATTGCTGATGATCAGCATTGTTACTAACAGGAAGGGCGGGGCCTCTCCACTCACAGGCATGAGGGATTCGAATCCATTGCCGATTCCCAGTTTTTGGTGAAGCAGTGTGACCCATACAGGTGCCAGAAGCAGGAATGCTGCTGACACTGTTGCCCGAAAGGCCGCAACCCAACCCGGTTCCGGGAAGAGGGGGTCCGGTGTCGCGAGGGGGGGCAAAACGATGCGTCTCCATGAGGCGATCAGCCGGTAACCGAGGGTCATGACGAGGTAGATGGGGAGAAAGTTGAGAGCACGGGTCAAAAACCCGGGAAAGCGTCGTTGGAGTATCCAGCGAAATGCTGCCGCCCCTGTCAGTGCTTCACTGCGATTGTTCTTCAGCAGGACGATTTCCCCGGCTCGACGGTGGCGATCGAGAAACTCACGATCGGTTCCGGTGACGAGAGTCGCTGCGCAAGTCTCCAGCTCTCCGAGCAGACCCCATTTTTCCAGCCCCCGAATACTTCCGACACAAAGCCTGCAGTCGCCGTCAAAGGCGAGAAGAGGTGATTTTGTTTCCGGTTTCTCTGGAGCAGATTCGTTCAAGGTATCTCCTTGTTGCTCTTTCTGTTTGTGGGTCTCTCAGACCTGATCAAACCCGAATCTCTGAAAATGGGGGCTGCAGGATCCCTTCCTCTGTGATCCAGCCTTTGATCAGGGAGGCTGGAGTTACATCGAAAGCGGGGTTTCCGTAGCGGATCTTTCCCTCAGGTCGATTCTCTCCCAAAGCATACCAGATTTCCTTTTCATCCCGTTCTTCTATGGGGATGAGCTGACCACTTTCCGTCTGAAAATCGAAGGTGCTGGAAGGAGCTGCGATATAGAAGGGAACATCATGTGCTGCAGCAAGGGTTGCCAGCATGTATGTCCCGATCTTGTTGGCCGCGTCGCCATTGGCGGCGATTCGATCGGCTCCGGTGATGACCATGTCGATCTTGCCCCTTTGGAAGTAACTGCCGGCAGCCCCGTCGCAAATCACCTCCACCGGGATCCCCTTTTTTTGCAGTTCCCATGCGGTGATACGGGATCCCTGAAGCAGCGGCCGGGTTTCATCGGCGAGAACGCTGAATCTACGGCCAGACTCCCAGGCGGCATAAAGCACAGAAAGTGCGGTTCCCGAACCGGCAGTAGCCAGAGCCCCGGCATTGCAATGGGTGATGACCGTTCCACCTTCCGGAACGACGTCTGCTCCCGACCGTCCGATGCGATCACAAAAGTCCTGATCTTCCTGATCGATGGTCTGCGCCAAATCGAGCAGGTGGTTGCGAAGGTCGAGCCCGCTGGCCGAATCCAATTCAGTGGCATCGAGAGAGTGCATCATCCGCTCGACCATCGTTTTCAGATTGACGGCAGTGGGACGGCAATCCCTGACAAGGGGAGAGACGGCGTGCAAGCGTTCGAGAATCTGTTCTCGATTCGTCATACCGCGGGTGGCGAGGCAGAGGGCGTAAGCACCTGCAACTCCGATGGCGGGAGCCCCACGGACCGCGAGGCGAACGATGCAGTCGATGACCTCTTCCGGAGAGTGAAGATCGAGAATCGTTTCTTCATGGGGGAGTCGGGTTTGATCGAGCAGAAGAAGGGAGCCGTCGATATCTCCCTGCCATCTCAGGGTGAAAAAATTGCGGTCAGTCGGTGAGTGAGCTGGGGGCTCGGGATGCGGATCGATCAATGGGGTCCTTTCACCGGGAACAGCGACATGATTGAGGGAAGCACCCAAGGGGGCAAGTTGAGAAAGGGGCATGTTGCAAAAGAGGCCCCTCGGGTCCTTATTTATGGGGCGGGCAGGTCACCTTGAACGATTTGAACGATTTTATTTGTCCAGATCCGGAGTAGAAGAGGTGTATCTCCAACACGGAAAGAAAATCCATGAGTAAATCGCTGCTGATTCTGACCCTTTGTGGCTTCTTAGGCCTGTTTTCCGCCTCAAAGGCCAATGCCGGTGACACCATCGTCGACCTCGCTGTCGGGGCTGACAACTTCAAGACCCTCGTGGCAGCCGTGCAGGCCGCCGGTCTCGTCGACGCTCTGGCGGGCGAAGGCCCTTTGACCGTCTTCGCTCCGACCGATGAGGCTTTTGCCAAAGTGGATGCGGACACCTTGAAGTTCCTTCTGACCGATCGCGGGCGTCCCCAACTTCAGCGAATCCTCCTTCACCATGTTGTCGCCGGAAAGGTGACAGCGGATCAGGTTGTCAATGTTGATGAGGTCGAGACCCTCGCAGGGACCACCCTTGACGTCAGTGTCATTCGCGGCCGTGTGATCATCGGCGACGCCGCCGTCGATGCGGTCGATCTTCTGGCCAGCAATGGTGTGATTCACGTCATCGACCGGGTGCTGTTGCCACCGGTTCAGGAGAACCCCCTCGAGACCTACCTGATGAGTGCCATCAGCCGTGGGGTTCCGCTCTTCAATGACGGCGATCCCGCTGCCTGCTGTGCAGTCTATGCCACTGCTTTGGAAGCACTGGTTCTCGGTGGAGGCTTCGGCTTGACCGAGGAAGAGCGTCAGGTGATCAAGGGTCGCAAGATGGAAGCGGACAAGATGTCCGACAGTCGTGAACTCGCCTGGGAGCTCCGGGGCATCATCGACGCCGTCCTGCGCGGTGACATGGCCATCTCTTCTTCTGAAAAGGTCTCCGGGAACAGCGAAGCTGCCAGAGAGCAGGCCAGTGATCTGGAAGTGGGCAACATGATCTTCAGTTTCCAGGATTCAAACGAGGTTCGCGGCTGGAGAACGGTGCTCGACGGTGTCATGGGCGGCCTTTCCACCGGAAAGATCAGCCACGGTGGCAAGGGAGCGACTTTGGTCTTCGAGGGTGAGACTTCCCTGAGAAACAACGGTGGCTTCTCTTCGATGCGTTGTGCTCTTCCCCGTGGTGCCATGGAGGGTGCCGATTCGATCCAGTTCCGGGTCAAAGGGGATGGTCGTACCTACATCTTTGGAACCCGCGGCTCCAGTGGTTCCGGAGGAGACTCCTTCTGGACCCGCTTTGACACTATTGCCGGTGAATGGCAGACGGTCACGATCAAGATCGATGAAATGGAGCGCCACTTCTTCGGCCAGAAGCTTCCGGGAACGATCACTCCCGATCAGGTGCGCGGCATCGACTTCTACATTTACGACAAGAAGGCCGGTCCCTTCCGCCTCGAAATCGACAACATTCAGGCGGTTTCCACCGACGGAAGAAATTTGGCGCAGGCCGAGACTTCCAACTGATTTCCTACTGACACACCTCCTCACGGAATTTGTCCGTGTCACGCGAGGGCTCCTCTCCCGAGGGGTCCTCGCTTCTTTCAATTCAGGGGGACCCTTTCGCTTTCCTGTAAGCGCTGGATGGCTTTTGAAAAATCATGAACTGGCGGGTGTTCATGAACTGAATGTCCTTCTCTGCAGGAAAACCACTGATTTCTTTCCAGATCGCTCCGTGAAAGAGAACCCGATAGCCGGAGTATTGATTCAATTGAAACTCTGTTTGACGCGGGATCGGTTCTTTGCGAGCGACCCAAAGGTGGGAGGGTTGCAAGGTCCCCAACCAGGAATCTGTTCCTTCAGTAGGCGCACCATGGTGAGGGAGCAGGGCGTGATCCAGTGGGCCCAGAATGGGAGTCGAAGCGAGAACTGGGGCGGTGGCATCTCCGGTGGTGAGTATCGTCGTCCCTGCTCCTTCAATTAACAACAGGGGAGAGAGATCATTGGCAGTGGGCCCCAGATGAGTGGGTATCCCCTCTGAAATCACGGCGATTCGAAAATCTCTCACTTGCCAAATCTGGCCACGTTGCAGGCGAGTCACCGGAATCTGGTACCTATTCGCAAGTTTCAACATGCTGCGACCCGTGGCTTGGGAGTTATAGGAATTGGTGACCAAAATTCTCTTGAGGAGCCCTTGTTGAATCAACCTGGGGACTGCGCCCTGATGGTCGAGATGGGGGTGGGAGAGAAAGAGTGCGTCGATCTGCCTGACTCCACTGATCCACAATCGTCGTTGAATTCGTGAGTAACCGCCATCGTGGGTGGAGGTGTCACCGGCGTCGAAGAGAAGTCGGGTTTTTCCAGCAGAGACGAAGAGAGCCTGTCCCCTTCCTCTGGATAGCAACTCCACATGAAGGCGTGGTTCTTGAAGGATCAGGGGAAGCCACAGTGAGCAGATCAAGGTCATCGAGGCAGCAGGCATGGCAAACGGAAAGGACCGAATTCTGGATGTCAAAAACAGGAGCGTCAAAGTGAAGATCAATGTCCAGCTGATGGGGCTCAGGGGTGGAAGAATGAAGGGGGTCCCGGGAAGTTGATCGAAGGCTTCGGGGAGGTTGATCAATCCGGCTACAAGGACGTTCCAGACTGGAATCCACGCTTCGAGGGAGATCCATGGCAACAGGACAAGCGAGCCTATGGCGACGATGATGACTCCCATGATCCACGGCAGGATCAGCAATGTCAGCAATGGACCCCAAAAGCAGATCAGGGGTGACCACCAGATCAGTGACGCATGGGCACCAAAAAACGCCACGTAGCCGCTTCGAATGGGCAGAGTCCAACCCGATTCCACGGATTTTGAATTCAGTCCCATTTCGTCCAGCGGATTGTCCGGTTTTTTTTGCAGCATCAATGCCAGAATGGCTGTCAGTGAGATAGTCGCCCCCGGGTCTGGGGGAGCTTTTCCTGTCATGCACCAGATCGCCACGCAGATCGATAGGGTGTGGATCGGCGACAGGACCCTGCCGGAGTTGAACCCCCAGACGATCAGAATCGCTGTGGTTGTCGCACGAATAGCAGGTGCATCTGCCCCCGAGAGAAGTGTTTGCATAATCACAATCACCGGAATGAGGAGGCTCCAGGCTCTCCCGGTCCTTCCCGGTAATCTGCGACCCAGACCTTTGAGGATTCCCAGGAGGAGTCCAACGTGTAGTCCACTGATGGCCAGCAGATGGGCGAGCCCTGTCTCCCGATAGGTATCGATCACTTCCGGAGGCAGGAGTTTTCGCTCACCCAGGACCAGTGCCGAAGCCCAGCCTTTGGCAATCGGTTGCCAACGCAGTGAGAGGTCTTGTCGCAGGAGATCAAAAATCCCAAAGATATTTTCATGGGCATCGGAATGAGCCCCACCCCAGCGGGATACTTTGCGAAGAACTCCCTCACCTTCACTCAATTGGATTTCGACCCGTGCACCCCGGCCGACGTGCAGCAGGTCCGCAGGAACTTCGATGATCAATTGTCCCGGCTCATGGCCTGATGCCCCGATCAATCGATCCAATCTCATTCGTAGATGGGCGATGTTCGGGGAGCCGGATCGGGTGCGAACAAATCGGGGAGGGGAAACCACTTCACCGCTGATGCGGATCGGCGCTGACGGGAGGTCGGCGGGCTGCCATGGTGGCGGTGTGATGGCGATCCCGAGAAAGAAAGGGATCAGCGTCTGAAGAAGCAGGGTGGAGAGATCCCTGTGAAAAAGGGCTACTGAAGCAAAGCAGCAGGCAATCCACAGGGTGGGAAGAGTCTGTTCCGGAAGCCACTGGCACCATGTCGCAGACGAGAGTGTTCCCAGCCAGAGAAAGAGAACAGGTCCAAGAACCGGGGCAAAGGGAAGGGATCGGTTTTCAGCGAGACTCACCTTCGGAATCACCTGTGAATCCTCCACGTTGGGGCTGGGTGGCTTCAAGAGGGGTCGCAATCGGGGACCCTTACTTTTACGATGATGGACATACGTTGGGCGTTGGAACCGAGCCGCCTGTTCAATCGTCCTCAGTTGGACCATGAATTTCCCGTGATAGAGACTCTTCAGGGAAAGGGACTCTTCAGGAATTTTGGAGTGGGAAGTCGGGAGAGAAAGAGTGCAACCTCGTGTCTTACTGACAGCTCTGGCATTGGTGGTCTTCCTGATCGTCGGTGCGCTCATGATCTTGGGTGACCCGGATTCCCTTGTTCTTCCAGATCATTCCCCGGTGCAGCCGGAAGTTTCCGAGGAAGTGGAAGAGTTGCCGGAGATCGCAGTGAATCAGGAGAATAATCCTGATCCCCCCAAGATCCCTGCAGCAGGCCGGGGAGTCATCACTGGCGTCGTTTTCTCCGGGGGGGATTCGAGCCTACCCGCTGATCTGATGGTGAAACTGGTTCGATTCGATTGGCCTGGTCGCTTTGCTGATCAGGCCCGCGTCGACGCGATGGAATTGGTGACTCTCGGTGGCAACGATGGGGTGCAGGATGATCTGCCGCTGATTCCTGAACTGCAGGGAATCATCTCTGAGATCGATCGAAGACCTTGTGAGAGTGATGGTTCCTTTCGCTTCGACGGATTGGGGGCCGGTTCCTATCTGGTTTGTGCCGCCGGACCTGATTCGGTCTGGAGCCCTGCCACTGAACGATCAGTCCTGGGAGATCGGACCGGTTGGGAATCTGAATGTGAAATCCCTCTTCAACCGACCCGATCGGTGACGGTTCAGGTACTGAGTGACGGCCGTGCGGTGGCGGACGCCTGGGTGGGTCTTCGCGGTGAAATCGTCGATCGGGCCGCTCTTCCAGGCAGTCTGAATCTTCCAGTAGAAGTGGTCTGGCTCTATCTGCTCAATGATCCCTTCATGTCTGCCAGAAGCGATTCCAATGGGCTCGTCTCATTCCCGGTTCTGCCCGCAATTCCCTATCCGATCTTTGTCCGCAAGGATGGGGTGGGAACCGGTGAGGCCTATGCCGCCAAGGAGGACTCCCGCCTTCAAAGGGTTGAGTTGATACAAGGCGGAACCGTCTCGGGAGTCGTCGTGGGGTACGATGATCAGGTCGTTGCCGGCGCTGAAATCGAATTGTCCTACGATGGAGATATCAATACCGAATACTTTGTTCCCGGTGTGGATGGAGTTTCAGCAGAAGATGGCACCTTCACCTTTACCGATCTGAAACCGGGAACCTACGAAATGAAGGTGGGGCAATCAGGCTATCAGACCCGCCGCCTTGACGACCTGATCGTCAATCCTGCACAGGAGCTTTTCGAGGAGGTGCTTCTTCTGAAAGGTCACCGGATTTCCGGAACGGTTGTGAATCGTATGGGAGATCCTGTTTCAGGGGTGGACGTCCGGCTGAGACCCGATCGTGGGCCCGCGATTCCCACCGACTCGGAGGGGCGATTTGAGTTTGACACACTGAATCCCCGGACCTACCGGGTCATCGTCGAGAGTCCTTGTATCCTTCATTCTTCGACGGAAACACCGGTCGATGCGGAACCACTCAATATCGTGATCGAAGATGGGGGGGTGGTCTCCGGTCGATTTGTCGACTCCCAGGGTTCCCCTGTCCCCGGTGTGAAAGTGCAAATCTCCGACAGCGCCCGATCCGAGGTTCGCGACCAGTATTCCAGTGCTGTCTCGGGACTCGACGGGACCTTTTCCGTTTGCTCTGAGGTGGTTTCCGATTCGGATACCCCTCTGGTGCTTTGCGCCTTTCCTCCCGTGCACGAAAAGCTGGTCCTCGATCTACAGCAGGGATTGGGGGATGTGGGAGACCTGATGTTGTCCCCGGCTTCTCGGGTTTTTGGAATCACTCGAGCGCCAGATGGCACACCTCTGGCAGGCGCGGCTTTGGAAATCAATTCGGGAGAGCGCCCCGAGTGGGATCCCACCGGCAATATGAAGCGAAAGAGTTTCTCAGACAGTGAGGGCTTTTATGAGTTCCACCTTCCCGTCTCCAGTCGCAGTTGGACTTTGGCGGCAGAGCATCCGGATTTTACTGCTTCCGAGCCGATAGAAATCCCTGCCGGTGAAGCGGGGCGCAGCATCCCGATCGAGGTCGTGTTGACGAAAGGGGCCAGTCTTGAGGTGGTGGTCACCAGTGCCGGAAAACCGGTTCAGGGGGCAACCGTCGA
>CAJXMG010000013.1 GCA_913056395.1 uncultured bacterium
GATGCCAAAAAAGGCAAAAAGAAGAAGAAGAAGAAAACTGCCAAGAAAAAGGCGAAAAAGAAGGTCACCAAAAAGAAGACAGCCAAGAAAAAGACCGCCAAGAAGACTACAAAGAAGAAGACTTCTGATTAGGTCTCTTGGATTTTCAATATGCTTTGCTGAACGACTGTGTTGCACAGATCAGGTTTGCAATCGGTCGGCCGTTTCGCTGATAAATGATTATCAGCGAGAGACCTTCCACGAAAACAGGTGTATTCAATCGTTGGCACCAAATTGCGCCTGATTGACATTAAAGAACCAATAGGTACAATTTATGTACTCTAAAGATTTGTTTTTACGACGAATCGGGCTCTGAGATTCAAATTTGCGGATTGCATTTATACCGTCTTCCCAAACGGATTCGGGGAGATGAATTGCATGCACTCTGCAACAGGATTGTGCAGGTATTGCCATGCAATATCCCAACACAAGATTTTCTGGCTTTTTAAGCCTTGTAAAAGGCCTGGCGAATTCTACAGCCTCCCCTTCTCTCCTGATTTGTCTGATCGGCCTTGTTTTCAGTCAAAGCATTCTGTTTTGCGAAGTCTCACAAGCCCAGCCAGCATTCCAGCCCTTTGTAGAAGAAGCAGTTGATCGAGGTGTAGACGAGTTCATCAACTCCCCAGGAAGCGCAGGATCTGGTATCGCACTTGTCGATATTGATCAGGATGGTGATCCAGACCTGATCTCGGCCAGTGGAACTTCTTACATCAGCATCTATGAAAACGACGGTTTGGGATTTTTCACCGATCGATCACCCGACCCGACCTCACTGGGTCTCCAATCAGTGAGTTGCCTGGCTCTGGGAGATATCGATGGGGATCGTGATCTGGATCTCTTTATAGGTTGTTACTTCGCTCCCGATCTGATTCTTTTGAATCAGGGTAACTTCCAATTCACTTCTGCTGATTGGACCCCGCCCAACCCTGAGCTGGATCTCACCAGGACCAACGGAGCGTCTTTTTGTGATCTCAACGGGGACAACTGGTTAGATCTCGTCGTTGCCTGTGGCTCTGGAACTCCGATCCAAAATGCCAATCGCATGTTTTTCAATGATGGAACCGGATTTTTCATTCCCGTCGATGTGCCAACACTTCAACTCTCTGAGCCGACATTTCAGATCATGCCCTATGATTATGATCTCGATGGCGATCTCGATCTCTACGTCTCCAATGACCGAGGGTTGCAATTCGGGTTCTTCAACCGTTTTTTGGTCAACGATAACGGCTCCTTCGGCCCTTCATTGAATCAATACCCCTCCGTCAGCGTTGATTCCATGGGGGTTTGCACCGCTGATATCAATCTGGATGAAATGCCGGACATTTACGTAACGAGTACTGCCGACCCTCATCCCTTGCTCGTCAACACGGGTTACTTCCAGTATGATGACCAATCCAAGGACTTCGGTGTACACCGGGGAAACGTCAGTTGGGGCTGCCTCTTTTTTGATCATGGCCTGGATGGAGACCTGGACCTTCTGGTTGCAGACACCAATGCACCAGATCGACTTTACGAAAATGGATCTCTACCGATTTGGACCGATATCGCTCCCCAAGTAGGTGTCGCCAACAATGGATTCAGCACGTGTTGGGCCAAAGGTGACATCGATGGAGACGGTGATATCGACCTTGTGAATACAGCCATGTTTGAAAGTTTGAAAATTTTTGTTCAGCAGGGTGCTCCCACCAAAAATTATTTCAAACTGACTCCTCTCTTCCGACCACCGAACTATCACGGTATTGGAAGCAGAATCCGGGTTTATACAGAAAATGACACTCTGATTTTCACTGATCAGAAGACCACCGGAAGAAACTACAAGTCTGAATCAGAGTGGGTTTTCCACCATGGTGTTCCTAACGGTCAATCCGTCCAAAAAGTAGAAGTGATTTACCCCGATGGACATCTGCGCCGTTTTTATGAAGTGCCCATGAATCGAAGCTGGTCGTTACCACACCCATTTTTGCTGGGTGACCCGGATGGTGACAGAGTTTCAACTTCCGCTGATTTCGCTCAGATGTGCACGATGAGAACGACTACCCTGAATGTCTTTCAAAGCGGATTTGAATTCTTTGATTTTGATGGAGATTTTGAGATCGACGAAGCAGACGCAATGGCGTTTATCGATAAAGCCCAATGGGAAAACCTGGACTGCAATGGAAATGGTATCAGCGATCTGTTGGATATCTTCTCTGGCTTTTCTTCAGATCTCGATGGCAATCGGATCCCCGATGAGTGTTCTTCTGCATTTATCCGTGGTGACCTGAATCAGGACCTCATCGTTGATGTCGCCGATGGCACTCTATTGTTGTCATTTTTGTTCCAGAATTCTCCTGTTCCTTGCTACTCAGCCGCAGACATCACCACTGATGGAATGATCGATATTGCAGACTTCTCATATCTTTCTACATTTCTCTTTTCAGCGGGATCTCCTCCTCCTGCCCCCTTTCCATCATGCGGAATCACAAACAGCTCTCTTTTATGCGTCGATCCTTCATGTCCGTGAATCGACTCAGATTCCCTTCATTTCTTTCTTTCTGTCAAAAGTGAATTCTCCTTTTTTCGCAGTGGTCGGATAAGATCATTTTCAACTGCGAAAGGGATATCGATGGAAACTTCACTGAATGGCAAATCTGCACTGGTCTGCGGCAGCAGTCAGGGAATTGGTTTTGCCAGTGCCCTTGAATTGGCCAATCTCGGTGCACGAATCACATTGTGTGCCCGAAACGAATCCGATCTAAAAGATGCAATCACACAATTACCGGGTTCCGATCACGACATTCTGGTCGCTGATTTTGATGAACCTGAAAATCTCAAGGAACTGGTCAGAAACAAGCTCGCCGACGGCATGACCTACCAGATACTTATCAACAATTCGGGAGGCCCCCCCGGTGGCCCATTATTCGATGCCGATTCTTCCGAGTTTTCTACTGCGATGACTCGCCACCTGGTTTGTAACCATCTGCTCGTGCAAGAGCTGGTCCCGGGGATGAAAGCGAGTGGCTACGGTCGCATCGTCAACATTATCTCAACTTCAGTGAAAGAGCCGATTCAGGGTCTGGGTGTCTCCAACACTACCCGCGGTGCGGTGGCTTCCTGGGCCAAGACCCTCTCGAAAGAATTGGGGCCCCATGGCATTACCATGAACAGCGTGTTGCCCGGGTTCACGGATACCGCACGCTTGAGTCAGTTGATGGAAAAAAGAGCCCATGCCGGTAACATCACCCCGGATGAGGTCAAAGCCGGTTGGTTGTCCACAATTCCTTTGGGGAGATTGGCACAAGCTTCTGAAGTTGGCTCGGCTGTGGCCTTTTTGTGTTCCCCTGCAGCCAGTTACATCAGCGGAGTTTGTCTTCCTGTCGACGGTGGCAGACTCAACGTCATCTGAGAAAGAACCGTTACTGAAGGGCTGATCGATGAAACTCGACCACCTCTCTGAAGTGTTGAACTATATCGGTGGGGAGAGGGTTCCCGCTGTTTCAGGTAAAACCATCGACAACCATGAACCTGCAACCGGCAAAACTCTCGGGACCCTTCCAGCGAGTGAAGCCGCTGATGTGGACAAGGCTGTGTCCTCCGCCAAACAAGCCCTCGGAAGCTGGGGAGAACTGTCTCCAGAGGTGCGGGGCTTTCATATGGAAAAGCTCGCTCAAGGGATCGAGGAGAACCTTGATGCATTTGCTCGTGCAGAGAGCATCGACAATGGCAAACCGATCGCCGTTTCAAAATCCCTCGACATCCCTCGAGCGGCCGCCAATCTCCGTTTTTTTGCCGGAGCAGCCCGCTTCCAACATGAAGATGCCTTCCGCACCAGATTGCCCGGCGACGATTTAATGAATGTCACCGTCAGTCGACCTGTGGGAGTGGCCGGGTGCATCTCTCCCTGGAACCTGCCGCTGTACCTTTTCACCTGGAAGATCGCACCTGCACTTGCTGCCGGTTGCACCATCGTTGGAAAACCTTCGGAGGTCACTCCCGTAACTGCGGATCTGCTCGCGAAGGTGGCCATCGATGTCGGTTTCCCACCGGGAGTTCTGAATATCGTTCACGGAACTGGCCCTGACACCGGATCGGCGATCGTCGGACATGCGGATGTTCCGGCCATCTCCTTTACCGGCGGAACTTCTACCGGTGCCATGATCGCCAGTCAGGCCGCTCCGTCATTCAAAAAAACACTCCTCGAGCTGGGCGGCAAAAACCCGACCATCATCATGGACGATGCGAATGTCGAGGCCGCTGTAGAAGGGGCATTCCGTGCAGCCTACTCCAATCAGGGTCAGATCTGCCTGTGCGGATCACGGATTCTCGTTCATGAATCGCTGATCGACGAAGTCGCTGACCGATTGAAGAAAAGGATCAGTGAAATGGTCGTAGGTGACCCCCTCGAAGAATCCACAATGATGGGAGCTCTGGTTTCCGGGGCACACAGGGACAAGGTTGAAGCATGCCTGCAAACCGCCCGTGAAGAAGGCGGAGAGTTCCTCACCGGAGGTGAAAGGATTTCTCCAGAGGGCCGTTGCTCGGAGGGATATTTCCTGTCACCGGCACTGATCCGCGGATTACCCCACAGTGCCCAGACCAATCAACAGGAGATCTTTGGTCCCGTGGCGACACTGACCCCCTTTGCCAACGAAGAGGAGGCCCTCCATCTCGCCAACGATGTTCGCTATGGTCTTTCCGCCAGCCTGTGGACAACGAACGTCGATCGTGCACTGCGAATGTCAGAAAAAATTGAAGCGGGAACCGTCTGGGTGAATACCTGGATGAAACGGGATTTGCGCACCGTATTTGGCGGTGTCAAAGACAGCGGTCTGGGACGGGAAGGGGGCAGCGAATCGCTGCGCTTCTTCCAGGAACCCACCAACATCTGCCTGCGCTTCGATTCTCGTTGATTTATCTTGCTGAACTTCCGGAAAGGTATCCCCATGAATGACCACGTCACTGACAGTGAAAGAGCCCCTGAGCCGGTCGGCCCCTACCCCCATGCCCGCAGAGCCGGAGATTTTATCTTTTTGAGCGGTGTAGGGCCCAGATCCCGCGGTACGAAGGAGATTCCGGGGGTCACCCTCTCTCCCGACGGAAACATCGTAGACTACTGTATCGAAACCCAGTGCCGCTCCTGTTTTGAAAACGTCCAAAAAGTGGTCGAAGATTCAGGTGCTCGCTGGGATGAAGTGGTCGATGTCGCCGTGTACCTGACCGACATGAAGAAGGACTTTGCAGCCTTCAACAAGGTCTACGAAGAGTACTTCGGTGAAATCAGACCTTGTCGGACGACCGTGGAAGTCGGGGCTCTCCCCACTCCCATCGCCGTCGAATTGAAAGTGATCGTTCACGCACCCAGAGGGTAGGGAGACGGTTTTTTGATCACCATCGACAAACGTGTCCTCGCTATCGTTCTGATCCTGGTCGGCGGACTTGCCCTCGTCGTCGGTCGGTTCTTTTTGGGTGACACCCAGCCCATCTCCGAGAACCCCGAATTTGGAAATCCGAACAATCCGCAGGTATCCGGAGAAGAGACAGATCCGGAATTGGGATCCACCAACGATCCCCAGGGAAACAACCCCCAGATTCCCGCAGGGCCCAGAACCCGCTTTGCTGGACAGGTCATCGATATCACCACGGGACTTCCTGTCGCAGAAGCCACCGTCGCCTTCAGAAATTTCAAAGGGTCCATCCCCCTCGGTCATTCCCGTACTCGATCGGGTGGATATTTTTCCGTCGAGGTACCGGAAGTGACCCAGGCAGCCGTCACAGTTCGAGCGGAAGGATTTGCTCCCTCCCGCTGGAAGTGGGAGGAAGCCGATCTGAATCAGGGGGCAGCCACTTCCAATACTCCCGCAGGAGAACTGCTTCTCGCGATAGCACCGGAAAGTGTGCTGTGGATCAGTGTCGAGTCCCCTGAGCTTGAGTTTACAGGTGACATTCTCGTTGAGAGTCGGGTTGTCGAACCAAGAACCCCGGTTGAAATGGGCGCAGCGGTTCCGGTCCCCCCCGTCATTCTTGACGGGCCTACCCAGCGTCTGGGTGGCCTGATCGCAGGACGGCATATGGTCAGCATCCGCTCGGGATCGAAGGTCTTGGCTCGCAGGGAGATTGAAATCGGAGAAGGAGAAGAGCGGGATCTGGTTTTCCGGCTTGGGCCCTCGATTCAGATCTCGGGAAGTGTTCTGCGTAATGGCCAGCCCGTGGAGGGCGGAACAGTTCAAACCTGGTGCCGTGAAACCCAGGCTTCGGCGACAATTCCTGTTTCCGAATTCGGCCAATTTGAAGCTCGACTTCCAAGCCCGGGATCCTGGCGCTTCATCTGGACCTCCCCCACAGGTAACGGTGAGGGAACAACCCTCGAGCAAGAATTATTCTCTGACAGTGAAGTGGTTCTTACCCTGAACACCGGCCGCATTGAAGGTCGAGTCATGGGGCCCATCGGAGAGTCGGTCGTCGGCCTCCAGGGAAGTCTCTTCGGACCACGCCCCTTTTCTTTCGTGACCGATGAAGAAGGAAGATTCGCCATCGACAACGTGCCGTATGGAACCTACAAGTGGGTCTTCTTGCAGCTTCCGGAGCGGGTTTTTGCACAGAATCGCAGCTTCGAGGTGACTGGGGATCAATACGAAGAGTTCCAATTTGATGGCGCCACAGAGTTGATGATCACCGTGTTTGCTGCCCGCGATGAGTACAGTGAACCGACCTTGACCAACGTTCCCGTCTATTTGCTGGCAGAGAATGGAGAGATGTCTCCATTAAAAAGAACCCAACAACCAGAGACTTTCCTGTGGCCACGGGGAGGCGGAGTCGGTGTTGTTTACCAGCGTGGGTGGACACCCTACTTTTTTTCGACCGAACCAGCAGATTTCCCACTGCCGATCAAAGCCACGCTTCAGCCTGCTGGTGAAGTCACGGTCACTCTGGTCGGTCTCGACGGAGAAGTATTGGCGAATCACCCCTTCAAGATCCTGCCCCTGTCCGCTCCGGAAATCCCGGAAGCATGGGCTCTCAGAACCACGGGCCCAAGAGGATCAAGTCGAGTCACCCTTTCACCAGGTCAGTACGAAATCCAGGCAAATCTGGACAGTGGTCCTACCTCGGCAGTCATCTTTATTGAGCCAAAGGAAGCGACGCGATTGCGTCTGCCGTAGATTGCTTGCCGTCGATTACTCGCGGCAGATCACCCGACCTAAATCCCCAGTTGATTGCGGATTTCTTCGATCGTCTCATTCTCGAACCCGGTCAACTCAAGAAACCCCGCATGAATCATCTCGGTCTCTTCAGCGGATCCCGCCTCGAGGGTGTCCGCATGCTGATGAGCTGCTTTCCATTCCTCGCTGGAGTACTGAAAAGCCTCAATCAGGTTACCGATCTTCAAGTTCGACCCGACCAACTTGAGACCACAAAGAGTCACAAGGGCATCGGTATGCTGACGAGTCACCCAAACCAGGAACACCAATAGGGCCGGTTTGTGAAACTCACGGATTTCGGGATGGTCAGGATCCATTCAGTCGGAATCTCCCAGAGTACGCAGCACAGCTCGAACCGGAGAAGCATCAAATCCGCTGAGGCGAAGGGGTAATGCGATCAGTTCATAAAATCCGGGATCCGCTTCTGTCAAAACCAATCCTTCCAGGATCCAGATCGATCCACGCCGACAGGCGGCATGGGACTGAAGATCCTTGGAGTCGGCCAAATCGACACTGGGAGTATCCACGCCCAGCAAGCGCACCCCTTTCGCGGAAAACTCATCGATCAGAGCCGGGGATACCCCACAAAAATCGCCTGCCCAGTGGTCCGGGTCAGGGTGACTGCCGGTCTTGAGAAGAATCCTCGAAGATTCAGGGCTTGATTGAAGATCGTCGATCCCGATCTCCGTACCGGGCTTGCAACTCGTTTCGATCACTTGGCACTCCCCCATGCAGAGGGACAAATCCGCCTGTTCGATGGTCACCCCGTCAGGGTCGTAATGACTGGGAGCATCCAAATGACTTCCCAAATGAACCGTCGACCTCAACGTGGACAAGGTCAGATGATTCCCCTCATGAAGGTCCATGAGGACTTCTCGTTGCAAAGGGGTGTCTCCCGGAAAGACCGCAGTGTCTGAACTCAGAAGAGGGGAGATATCGATCAGCTTCAAAGATCGCCTACATCTCGGAGCGAATCGCCCACAGGTCGGGGAACAGGGGGGTGAAAAGGGTACGCTTGAGGAATTCGACTCCGTCGCTTCCTCCGGTACCAATTTTGGCTCCGATGGTTCTTTCTGCGAGTTTGACGTGACGATAACGCCATTCCTGAATGCCTTCGTCGATGTCGGTCAGCAACTCAAGCATGACGGAGACGTCCGGTCGCTCCCGGTACATCTTCAACAGTTCATTCTGCACACCTTCACTGGGGGCCGTTGCTTCGCGAACATCCCTATCGAGCACTTCCTTCGGGATTTCACAGCCCATCCGTGAAAGGAAGCCGTTCAACACGTCCATCAAACTCGGTTTTTCCATCGCCTCGACGAGTTGGTCTCGCAAGGGTACTCCTTCAGCGGTCATGTCGAGAATCCGCTGGCGCTTGTGACCGAGACGGAACTCCATGATACGAAACTGGACAGATTGGAATCCGCTGGCTGTATCGAGACGATCCCGGAAGGAAACGAAACTCAGGGGAGTCATCGTCTCCAGGATATCAACCTGCTGAACCAGAGTTTTGAGAATCATACGCATCCGTTTGAGGGTTGCGACACATCCCCAAAGATCATCCGAGTTCAGGCAAGCCTCAGCTCTGTCCATCTCGTGGAGAAACTGCTTGAACCACAGCTCGTAAGTCTGGTGGATGATGATAAAGAGGGTTTCATCATGCTCAGGTGGATTGGACCGTGGGGTTTGAAGCTCAAGGATTTCCGGAATACCCAGATAATCGTGATAGGTCAGCGTCACTTCAAGCTCCAGACTATCGCAACAGCGATGATCATTAACATCAACGGAAAGACGACTCGGATCGCTTGATCCTGTGATCGGGCAATTCGAATCGCCTCTGCATAGGGCGTGTTCGAAAAGCTGACCATCGAGTAAAGGGAACGGTACCACCCGGGGAACAGCTTCTGAAGCAGGTTGGAAAACTTCTTGTAGAGCAAAAAGGTTGGTCGAGCGACGTGATCCTGCATTTCGTGGAAATTGGCCAGAGCCAGATCTGCGATGGCATTGCCGTTTTCAACGCGTAACTCCTGATAGGACTGCAGTGCCTCCTCAAGATCTTCAGGATGCGACTCCAGTTCTTCACAGAGGATTCTCACATCTTCAAATCCAGCATTCATTCCCTGACCGTAGAAGGGAACGATCGCATGGGCAGAATCTCCAACCAATACCGTTTTCCCAACAACCCAGGGTCGGCACCGGATCGTCACCAGTGAAGAGGGATTGGCGTCCAGATACTGCTTCTCCAGATCCGGGATGAGATCGGGAACATCCGGAAACCATTCGGCGAAATATCTTTTTACCTGGTCTGCATCCTTGAGATTCGAAAATGCACCATCGCCCTTGTTCGGCCAGAAGAGAGTTCCCGTGAAGGAACCGTCATCATTCGGCAAGGCAATCATCATGAAGTGACCTCGGGGCCAAATGTGCAGTGCATTTTTCTCTATGGGGAACTCTCCCCCTTCTGCAGCAGGCAGGAAGAGCTCCATGTATCCATGTGTCAGATACTCCTGTGAGAAATCAAACAGGTCCCCAACCATCAGGTTTTGACGGACCGCAGAGTAGGCACCATCTGCCCCGATCAGCAGATCACCACTGACCTCAACCGTTTCGCCATTCTCATCATTCTTGAAGGTCGCGACTCCCGCGCGGGCATCCACTTCTTCACAGCGGTGTTGAAAATGAAGTTCTACATTTTCTTCTGCGGCTGCTTTCTCAATCAGAAAACGATTCAGCCCTCCCCTGGAGATGCTGTAGATGTTTTCATTCGGATCGGAGGAATAAGCCTGAAAAGTGGTCGAGCGGTCCTTGCCATGCATGAGCCTGCCACGCATGGGCACTGCCATCTCGAGAACTTCTTCCTTCAGTCCTACCCTGTCGAGAGCTGTCAGACCACGGGTTGAGATCGCCAGATTGATGCTTCGACCATGAACAATTTCCGCATTGCGAATATCTCCGCGTCTCTCATAGAGAGAGACCCGGTGACCATCTCTGGCCAACATCAACGCGGCCAACGCTCCAGTGAGTCCGCCTCCTGCGATGATGATCGATTTCTGGGACATTTCAGACACCCGCCCCCACCCGCTCGCCCAGAATTTGCGCGAAGCGGGCAATCTCTTCGTAGGTGTTGTAAAGCGGAGTGGGTGCGATACGGATCACATCCGGGGGCCTGAAATCTGTCACGATCCCGGCCTTCTGAAGTGACTCCCGCAACCCGGGAGCATCTCCGTGAACACGAATCGATATTTGAGCCCCCCTAAATCGGGGATCATTGGGGGTGATGATCGAGTAATGCTCTCCCCCCAGATCACCAATGCACTCCTCAAGAAATGCTGTCATCCTGGTCGAACGATCCCGCAAAGCCTCCATGCCAACTTCATCAAAGATGGCCAGAGATGCATGCAGAGGCGTCATCGAAAAGATGGGCGGGTTGGAGACTTGCCAACCCTCTGCCCCCGGGTGAGGAACAAAATCAGTTTTCTCGTCCATTTGAAAACGGGTCGCCGGGTCGTTACCCCACCACCCCGCGAGGCGAACAAGATCCGTATTGTGGGCATGTTTTTCGTGCACGAATGCTCCAGCAATCGCACCCGGACCACAGTTTACGTATTTGTAACTGCACCATGCCGCAAAATCGACTCCGTCATCATGCAACTGCAGATGCAAGTTCCCTGCGGCATGAGCCAGGTCTACCCCAAATGGAATGTCATGTTTCTGACACACTTTTGCGATGGCGGCCAAATCGTATGCCTGTCCGGTAAAGAAATTGACTCCTGCCAACATCACCAGACCCAACTCATCCGCATTATCTTCAATCCCCTGAATGATCTCGGAGTCATCGAGGCAGCTTTCACCTTCTCGGGGATGCAATACCAGCATGTCTCGTTCAATATCTCCACCATGCCACCGAATCTGCGACTGCAGAGCGTAGATGTCTGAAGGAAAAGTCGGAGCGTCTGAAAGAATGCGGGTTCGCTTTCCTTCCGGCCTGTAGAAGGAAGCCATCAGAAAATGAAGATTGGCAGTCAGGGTGTTCATAAACACCACTTCACCCGGCTTCGCCCCAACCAGTCGGGCTCCTGTTTCCCGGAATGACTCGTGGTATGGGTACCATGGGCGACGCGCATGGTGATGCCCATCCACAGCCAAATCACGCCAGTCTTCCAGCTCGGCCTGCAGGTCTCCCTCTACAGCTTTTGGCATCAACCCCAGTGAGTTGCCACAGAAGTAGACGATCTCTTCTCCATCACTCCCGGTCGGGATGTGAAACAGGTGCCGGCGGCTGGAAACCGGTTCGGCAGCCTCCAGACTTTGTGCCTTTTCAAGAAAGTTCATCGTCCTCCACCCCCGGCCACACCAGAAAAGGAATCCTCCCCAAGTCCGAGGAATTCCAGGGCTGTCCCGCCCAACATCCTGCTGCGCTCATGCTCCGTCAGTCTTTCCATCGCCTCGATCATTGCGCCCGGATGATCTTCTCCGAGCGGGAATGGATAATCACTGCCAAGAGCCAGCTTCTCCACACCAAACATGGCCATGACCTGATGCAACATCTCAGGATCATGGACGAGGGTGTCGAGATAAAATTTGCCAATGTAGTCACTGGGAGCGCCGCACCCATTGACGGCACAGAGATCGGGCCTCGCCTTGTAACCTTTATCGATTCTGGCGAGTGTCCCCGGGAATGAACCGCCCCCATGGGCGAAGCAGATTTTCAGATCCGGCAGACGATCGAAAACGCCCCCAAAGATCATCGAACAGATGGCCAGGCTTGTCTCGGCCGGCATTCCCACCAACCAGGGGAGGAAGTAGGAACCCAATCGATCAGCCCCGAGCATGTCCCAAGGATGAACGAAGATGGATACTCCCCTGCGAGCGGCATGCTCCAGAACGGGGAACAGTTCCGGGGCGTCAAGATTCCACTTCCCACAGTGGGTTCCGATCTGCAACCCGGGGAAGTTCAATTCATCGACACAACGATCCATTTCAAGACAGGCCAGCTCAGGATCCTGAAGCGGAACCGTTCCAAGACCCACAAATCTCTTGGGATGATCCTTGACCACTTCTGCAATGTGATCATTCAGCAACTTTGAGAGATCGTGGGCATCCGCGGCCTTTGCCCAGTAACTGAACATGATCGGAACTGTCGATAGAGCCTGTACATCGACTCCCTGCTGATCACAGTCCTGAATTCTGCGCTCTGGACTCCAGCAACGGTCATCGATTTCTCGGAAGAACTTCCCATCTTTCCAGAGTCTGGCACAGCAGGGAGCATGATGCTCAATGGTGACAAATCCATCGTATCCATATTTTTGCGCAAGATCGGGCCACTGCTGCGGAAGAATATGGGTGTGCAAATCTATCTTGAGGGACATGCAGATCTCCTGGGTTTCTTCACGCCTGCTGAATCAATGTTTCGATCCGTCAATGAACTTCAGTTTCTGATCAGCTGACTGGCTGGACCACTGCACCGCACTCGGAACAGGTACGCTGATCTTCATTGTCCCAGAAGTTGCCCAGCAATGGTTTCAGTTGTCCAACGATATCGGTCAGCACAAACTGGGCATGAAGGACCTTGTGTTCGCATTCATCACAGTAGACCACGAACTGGTCTTCGACACCGTCCGGGCGTTTGCGCTCGACCACCATGCCGACGGTACCCTCTCCCCTCTGGGGTGAATGGGGAATACCGGGAGGCAGAAGAAAAACATCCCCTTCACGGATCTCGATGTCGCGGACTTCGCCGTCCTCCTTGATCCGGAGAACCATGTCCCCCTCCAACTGGTGGAAGAACTCTTCGGTTTCGTTGATGTGATAATCTTTACGAAGATTGGGTCCACCCACGATCATGACGATGAAATCGGTATTCTTCCAAACGACCTGATTTCCAACAGGAGGCTTGAGCAGATGACGATGCTCGTCGATCCATTCCTTGAGGGAGAATGCTGACAACTTGGACATGATCAACGCCTTTCAGACTGGCGGTTCAGGCGGTCGACAAAGGCTCGCTTGAACACTGCACAGATATCGTTATACAGTAATCCTTTGCCCCAACTTCGGCAACTTGGCCGAGGGGCCTAATCGACGGATTTCCCGGCCATGAATGGCAGGAAACTCGCATTGATCGATGGGAATAGAGACTCATGAGCGCTGAGGGTTACCGGTTCCAACCGGGAGATTTTGAGCGATTTGCCCCGGGGGTTCAGGGAAACGCAGAATATAATGATGCACGCCTGGAGGTCCGTCGCAAACTCGATGAGATCGGCAAGGCCGGAGCAGAAGCCCTCTCAGATGGCGTTCGCGATTTCACTTCCCGGGCAAGCCTCCACCACCCCCACAAAATCAACTCTTTCAAGGTCGATCGTCAATGGGTCTACCTCTCCCGCAGCGAAGGGGAACGCAAGGCACTCGAGGCTCGCCTCGGTCAGGAAATTGGCGAAGACCTGGGCAGTGATTACTTCCACGCCATTCTCGTTTTGGAAATCCGCCATCAGGGCCTGATGATTGGACTCAAAATTCATCCTAAAGCGTGGTGGGACGGTGAAAATCTGCGGCGCCAAATGGGTAAACAGAGTTGCCGGGAAGCACTCGGTTCCGCCATGAAAAATCTGGATGGATACGACCTGCGAATCCATGACAACAAAACCTCCCGGCCCTGCCCCACGGTGGATGACATCGAATGGAAATCGGTGCGAAAACACTTCACGCCGGGCGAGCACTGGATTCATATTGAAAAGCAGATCGAGAAAGACTCCCTCTTTGTCACCTCGGGGGGATTCCGTCAGCGGGTCGTCGACGAGTGGGAGCGGCTGCTTCCCGCCTATCGACTCTTTGGCTGGCACCCTTCCAACGACCAGCTCTTCACCTGAACTCCAAAGCCTTCCCCGTTTATCCGTGGCATTTTTGCGGGATAATGTGGGCGGGAGGTCCGAATGCACCGTCGACCGGTCACATGGCTTTTGATTCTGCTGTCCTGTATCTCGCAGGTCAGTGCCGGTGATCCTGTTTCGAATGCACCCGACTTCGCCTCTGAAGTCCGTCCGATTCTCTCCCGTCATTGCCTCCCCTGTCACGGCCCGGATCAACAGACACGTCGTGGCAGCCTGCGACTCGATCTTCAAGGAGAGGCCCTTGAGGTCATCACACCCGGAAACTCAAAAGAGAGTCTCCTCGGACAGCGAATCACAACCGACGATCCGGATGACCAAATGCCGCCCCCCGAATTTCATGAGTCACTGGATGAGCGGGAGAAGAGCATCCTCCTCGCTTGGATCGATGCGGGCGCACCATGGAAGGAACACTGGAGCTTCACGGCTCCGACCAGGATCCCCCCTCCTCTTGAACGTTTGAATCCCATCGATGCTTTCATCGATGCCGCTATCAAAGAGCAAGGGCTCTCCGCTTCAGCCATGGCAGATCCGGAGATCCTCGCTCGCAGGGCGGCCCTCGATCTGACCGGCCTGCCCCCGGATCTGAAGGATCTCGATCGGTTTCTTGAAGATCACGCTGAAGATTCGCAGGGGGCCTGGGTTCGCTGGATCGACCACCTGCTTTCATTGCCCACCTTTGGGGAGCGGTGGGCGAGCCCATGGCTCGACCTGGCACGCTACGCCGATACCAAGGGATACGAACAGGATGGACACCGTCACATCTGGCCCTGGCGTGACTGGGTGATCCGGGCCCTCAACGAGGACATGCCCTTCGACCGCTTCACCCTCGAACAGATCGCCGGTGATCTACTCAGCGATGCCGACACCGGGACTCGCATCGCCACGGCGTTTCACCGCAATACCCTGACCAACGATGAAGGCGGAACCCAGGATGAGGAGTTCCGGGTTGCAGCGGTGGTGGATCGGGTGAACACGACGATGCAGGTGTGGATGGGCCTGACCGCCTCCTGTGCCCAATGTCACGATCACAAATACGATCCCCTGTCACAGGTCGAGTACTATCAGCTCTACGATATTTTCAACCAGACCGAAGACGCAGATCGCAACGATGAGTATCCGACCCTGCCCTACCTTTCCGTCCCGGATCAGCAAGAACTGGACTCCGCCAAAACCGTGCTTCAGGAGTTGGAAGAGCAGTACCGCCATCAACCTCTGCCTGAAGTGGATCGCACCGTCCTGCCCCTGACTGCACTGTGGCGTGATCTGGTCTGGTCCGGATACACCCTGCCGCTGGCGACTGAAACCATCGATGACCGTGTCACTCCCTGGGTATGGACGGCTCTGGACGAAGTCGCCCCTCCGGGGATCTCCCATGTGATCCACCAGACCGCTCCCGATCAGCAGACACGTCAGGTGTATTTCGATCGCAGCCTGCACCCTGTGACGCTTGCTGAAGGAGATGTCTTTGCGATCCATGTCAGGATTCGCAAGGCTCCGAATACCCTGATGCTGCAGGTTCACGCCGCCGATGCCTCCGCCTGGGAACATCGGGCCTATTGGGGCGATGATCGAATCCCATGGGGGCAACCGGGAACCAGTTCGCGCTGGCCGATGACTTCCGAAGTGGACCCTCTGCAGAATCCAGAATGGCAAGTTCTGCAAATCCCTGCCTCCACGGTGGGAATGGTGCCCGGGTCGCGACTCAACGGTCTCGCACTGACCCAGGTCGGTGGCGAGATCGAATGGGGTGGAGTTCGCCTGATGCGAAAAAATCCACCGTCAGCCCATCCGGAAATTCTCTTTCCCGACTTCCTCGCAGCGGCCACCGAGTTTGATCAGGATCTCCTTCCTGCAGAGATCCGCACTTCCATCGAACCCGCCCGTGACGGTAACGCCGAAGCAAGAGACCGAGTGCATGAGTGGTGGAAGCGTGAAATCTCGAGCTTCGGCAGGCGTGCCCTCTTCCCGGCGCGAATCACCATTGCCCACCAGCGTGAAGAGATCACCCGAATTGAGCGACGGGCCCTGCCATTGCCCATCCTCCAACCCCTCGCCACCGGGAAGGAACGGGCGACCCATATACTGCAGCGTGGTTCCTACCTGCAACCGGGGCAGGTGGTCTCCGCAGCGGCCCCGGCATTTTTACCACCCTTCGCCGTTTCAGAAGAACCGAGTCGCCTGCGCTTTGCCCGCTGGCTGATCGATCCGAGTAATCCGCTGACAGCCCGGGTTCAGGTGAACCGGATTTGGGAACAGATCTTTGGCCTTGGACTGGTACCCACCGTCGAAGATCTGGGAACACAGGGAGATCTGCCCAGTCATGGCGACCTCCTCGATTATCTGGCAGTCACCTGGCAAACGGATGATGGCTGGAGCATGAAAAAACTGTTGCGGAGAATTCTCACCAGCGAAACCTACCGACGCAGTAGCCGTGTCGACGAAACCCAACAGATGCTGGATCCACAAAACCGCTGGCTCGCCCGTTCTTCACGAGTGCGTCTGCCCGCAGAAACCATCCGTGATCAGGCATTGGCCATCGGTGGCCTGCTTTCACCCAAGATGCACGGCCCTCCGGTTTACCCCCCACAACCGGACGGAGTCTGGCAGGTCGTCTACAACGGCTCCCAGTGGCCCACCAGCAGTGGTGAGGATCGGGTGCGTCGCAGTATCTACACCTACTGGAGACGCACGGCTCCATACCCGGCGATGCTGATCTTTGATTCACCGGATCGACAGGTGTGTCATTCCCGGAGGATTCGAACCAACACGCCACTTCAGGCACTGGTCACACTCAACGACCCGGTGTATCTGGAAGCAGCAGGAGGCCTCGCTCACCGTAGCCTGATTCAACATGCTGACAGCAAGGAAGCCCTGCGACTCGCTTTCCGTCTTGCGACCTGTCGCTTCCCTGATGCCGAGGAGTTTGCAACGCTCCAACAGTATTTGAAGGAGGAACGAAGCCGTTTCCTCGAAAACCCGGAACAGGCGACCCTGCTCCTCGAATCGGTTCGCTGGCCCCAGGCTTCACCAACCGACATCGCAGACAAGGCTGCGATGGTGATGGTGGCGAATGTGATTCTCAATCTCGATGAAGTTTTGGTGAGAAGATGAAGATGAATCCTCAGGACCAACATTTTTTGGAGCACCATCAGGAAATCACCCGGCGCTGGTTTCTGGGCCGCATCGGCTTGGGCATAGGCGGAATCGCTTTTTCAGGTATGGGCCAGAAACTGTTTGCTGATACGAGTACCGAGACTTCATGGATCAGTGGAAATCCTCACTTCAAACCTCGTGCTCGCAGAGTCATCGCCATTCACCTGGCGGGATCTCCTCCACAGCAGGATCTCTTCGATCCAAAGCCCCTGCTCAAGGAGCTGGATGGACAACCGTGCCCGGACCATCTGATGGAAAACGAGATTTTTCCATTCATCAAAGGTCACCCGAAAATCCTCGCCAGCCCCTACGATTTCCAGCGTCATGCAAAAACCGGCATGCAGTTTTCAGAACTGATGCCGGAGTTGAGCAAAGTCTCCGAAGAAATTTGCATGATCCACTCGATGCATACCGATCAATTCAATCATGCTCCAGCACAGATGTTCATCTACACCGGATCGCCCCGTTTCGGACGCCCGTCGATGGGTTCCTGGCTGACGTGGGGCCTCGGTAGTGCCAATCAGAATCTGCCCTCCTATGTCGTTCTCGTTTCAGGAGGCAAAACTCCCAGCTCCGGAAAGAGTGTCTGGGGCTCCGGGTTTCTTCCTTCGGTGCATCAGGGAGTTCAGTGTCGAACCAGCGGCGACCCGGTTCTCTATCTGGGGAATCCGCCCGGAATCGATGGGGTGACCCGTCGTGGCAGTATCGATGCGATTCAGGCCCTGGACCGTATCGCTGCCACAAAAGATGCGGACCCTGAAACGATTACCCGAATCGAGCAGTACGAACTCGCCTATCGCATGCAGACTTCAGTCCCCGAGGTAATGGACCTTGGCAAGGAAGACCCCAAGACCCTGGAGATGTATGGCATCGGCGATGAACCGTCCAGCTTCGCCCGCAATTGCCTGCTTGCCCGCAGGATGGTGGAACAGGACGTTCGCTTCGTTCAACTCTTCGACTGGGGCTGGGATACTCATGGCACCAATCCCAGTGACGACATCATTCACCAACTGCCCAAGAAATGTCAGGAGACCGATCGACCGGTTGCTGCACTGATCAGGGATCTGCGTCAACGGGGCCTGCTCGATGACACCCTGGTGGTCTGGACAGGAGAGTTTGGCCGTACCGCGATGAATGAAGAGCGGAATGGCTCCACCTATCTCGGTCGCGATCACCACCCCCATTGCTACTCGATGTGGATGGCCGGAGGGGGCGTCAAAGGGGGCTACACCCATGGCGAGACGGACGAATTCGGTTATCGCATCACCCGTGACCCTGTCGGGGTCCACGATCTGCAGGCAACGATCCTGCATCTGATGGGATTCAACCATGAACAGTTGACCTATCCCTATCAAGGGCGCGATTTCCGCCTTACCGATGTGCACGGAAATGTCATCAGGGATCTGCTGGCTTAAGAGACCATTCGGATCTAGGGCAAGACCCAACACTGATCGATTTGGCTGTTGAGCAAATTCACATCGGGCCCTGGGAAGGGAAAGGGCTGTGCGGGAGGAGATCCACCGGAGAACAACAATGAGATGGTTTGGATCGCATCGGTCACAGAGATAAAACCGTCATCCTGAAAATCACAGGCTTCCACACAACCGGTGACTTCTTCCCCATTGAATAAATAGCCCAGAACCAACAGGGCATCCGCAATTTCCACCGCCTGATTTCCGTTACAGTCTCCCCGCACGAAACAGTGGCCATAACCGGGAGCCTCATGGGCACCGAGATCACGCCGCAGTCCCTGAGGTCGGATGACTCCGTCGATGTCAGTCGCCGGCAACTCTGGATATTCGTCGGTCCCTTCATCGATGGCTGCCGAACACTCACCCGGATACCCGAAATCATCCAGCTCAGCATCCTGCTGAAACACCAGCGGGTCATCCGGATCTGCTCCCTGCATCAAAACGTGAATCAAATCGAAGCTGGACTGTGGACCAGTGGAGACTCCCGTTTCCTGCTGGGCCCGATTGCGCCAGATGATGCAATTGACGAGTGTCGGGAAACAAAGGTTGTCAGCACGAATACCGCCACCCAAACCGAGAGTGGCATTTCGGTCGAGTGTGCAGTGGAGAATCTGGGGTGAAACATCCTCGGCACAGCCGATTCCACCGCCTGAAACGGTTGCCTGATTATCCAGAATCAGGCAGTTCTCCACGAGAGGATCGCCGAAGAAGCGCAACATCATGCCACCCCCACGCTGATCCGCACTGTTACCCACGATTCTCAATCTGCGATACGTGGAGAAGTTCTCAAAACTGTAGATTCCACCGCCGTCGTTGTCCGCACTGTTGAGGGTGATCTCACTGTCGACCAGGTCAACTGTGGAGAAATGGGTAATCCCTAAACCTCCACCATCACTGGCCGTATTCTGGATCACCTGGAGTCCACTGACTGAAAAGTTGGCAAACTGCTCGAAGAGGCCACCGCCTCCTTCATCAAAAGCCTGATTGCCATCAATCAGGCAATTCGACATCGTTCCGATCGCCCCTGACATCATGAATCCACCACCGGACTCACTGCTATTTGCCATGAAATTGCAGTCATCGATGGTCAACTCTGCTTCATTGCCGGCGAACAAACCGCCCCCCCAGGCATAGGCCGTGTTATCGATAAAATCACACTGGGAAATTTCGCAAGATCCTCCGTCGATAGATACTCCTGCTCCCTGATTGGCGAAGTTACCCATGAATGTGCAACCCGTGAGAATCACAGCCGACTCTTCAGCATGTAATCCGCCACCATTGGACGATGTGTTCCCCACAAAATTGCAGTTCTCAATTACCGCGGAAGATTGGAGAATGATCACTCCACCACCACAAATCGTAAGAGGATCTCCACAGCTGACCCCGAAGCCATTCTGGAGAGTGAACCCTTCCAACCGACTGCTCCCTGAAGGTGCATCGATCTTTGCTACTGACAAAAAAGAAGCCGCTCCCTCAAGAATCGTCAGGTCTGGCCCATCAACCCCGATCACCTCAATCGCTTTGCCAGAAAAATCGACGAACTCCTCATAGGTTCCCTGGGATACGAGAACGCGATCACCGTCATTGGAAGCGGCGATCGCTTCCGCGATGGTCGCAAACTGATCGGGCACAAACCGATCCGCCGCCCAAACCGTGGTTGGGAAGAACACAAGAATCAGCAAACAGAGAAGAATATGACGCATATTGGACCTGCTCCCGCGTTTCATCAGGGGCATTCCGGACAACCACCGGAAGGTTGAATGCAGTTGAAATCATCGTCTCCGGGGTAGTCTTCCAGTCCGCACTCCGGGTAGGGATAAGGCGGTGCGATACCGATACCAAAGACAAAATAAAGCGTGAACACCACATCGGTAATGTTGTAGAAACCATCATCGTCTGCGTCAGCAGCGTCCATGCAGCTCGGCTGTACTCCATCCGTAAAAAGATAATGCAGTGAGAAGATCGGATCCGCGACATCGACGATGCCATCGTTGTTGCTGTCGCCACGGATGAACAATGCCGTAGCCGGTACGCAGATCTCTCCTGGATAGGTCAATACAGGTGGAATTGACTGGTTACCAATCACGACCCTGTTCGACAGAAACACTCCTCCGGTTCCGTTGATGTTGTCACAGAACTCCACTGTGTAACATTCGAAACACTGGGCATCTTCCGGCGCATAAAACTCAAAATAGCCAATCTCTTGCGGAAGGAAGCTTGGCGGAACCGTCTGGCCGGCAAAGGGTGGCAGGAAATCGACGAGAATACCGATGAGAATTTCTCGGCCATCCCCATCGTCGTCATCATTGTCAAACTGCTGTTCAACGTACTCCGCTCCCACATCTTCGAGCACCGTGTTTTCGATGGAGAAGGAACCCGGCAAGGCAATCAGTGGTGATTCGAAACAGGCGGCAATCGTGAATCCCTGAATGTTGCTGGAAGGATCGATGAAGAAGAATGAAAATTCCTCCACACCCCCTGGCTGAATACGGGCCTGAGGATTGTAGATTTGTGGGCCATGGGCTCCACCGAGATAGATGGTGTCATCCGCTCCTGGAAGAGATCCAGTGACCGTTATTCCTGTCATCAGGGCTAGGAATGCAATACTTCTCAGTACCGGCTTGAGGCTGGGCAGGGACATGTTTTTCTTCCGCTTTTGAATATCTTCATCGCTCGAGACCGTGAATATCCGCAGTTAACCCACGGACCTCCGGCTGAATAACTGCTCCAAGTAAACTGACATTAATGACCGACCGCAATAACCAAGATAAAATTAATATGCTAACAAAATGCTATATACAACCGGAATACTTCCGGGGCTAACAGTGATTACACTCGCAGCCCTTGTCAATGGGAAGCTGGATCTTCCTGTGGTCCCCCGAGAGAGTATCCAGGGCCAAAATAGTGCCTATCAGTGGTTTTCCGAAACCTGCGATCAGCTTCAAGGCTTCCAGAGATTGATAAATTCCTACCAAACCGGGCAAAACTCCCAAAACTCCCACTTCTGCACAACTGCCGCAGTCCTCAGCGGAAGGAGGGCTCGGATGAAGGCACCGAAGGCAAGGCCCCCCTTGGGCGGGGTGGAAGACGGTCACGATTCCCTCAAATTTGTGAACCGCACCATGGATCACAGGGATCCCCTCTTTTACCGCTGCGTCATTAACAATGAATCGGGTCTCAAAGTTGTCACAGGCATCGACGATGACATCCATCCCGGAGATCAGCTCATTGACATTCTCTTTGTTCAAACGCCGGGAAACCTCTCTCACCTGGATCTCCGGATTCATCCCCCTGAGAGCGCTCGCTGCCAGAGGGGCCTTCTGCTCACCCACATCCCGGGTTTGGAAAAGCACCTGTCTGGGAAGGTTGGAGAGATCCACGCGATCGTCATCGACCAGTGTCAGATTTCCCACTCCCGCTGCCGCCAGATAGGTCGCCGCAGGACAACCCAGGCCACCGGCTCCGATGATCAACACTTTGGAGGAGAGAAGTTTCCGTTGCCCTTCGAGGCCGATTTCGGGAAGCCGAAGTTGACTGCGATATCTTTCCCCTGCCGCCACTTCCGAAGCAGAAGCGTGCGATTCGACCTGATAGTTTTCCTGCAGCCATTCAACAAACCCCCCGGACATGGAGAAAGATTTATCCCAGCCCTGGGATCGCAAAAACCGGATGGCGTGAAGTGATCGGACTCCGTGAGCACAATAGACCACGAGAGGAAGGTCAGGGTTCAGCCGACGGGACACTTCACCCGGAACAGAGTGGAGAGGAATATGAACGGCCCCCGGGAGGATTCCATCCTCCAGCTCGTAGTCCTCACGGACATCAAGAATCTGCGGAGGGTTCTCCCCTGCGAGCCACTCACTGACTCTGTGGGGAGTACACTCTTCCCCTGTGAACTCAGGTTCACTGTTTCCGTTCATTGATTCACTCCGTGATAAATCCGGGTTGCCATGGCAACAGAGATCAGAAGCATGACATCCCTCTCACTATGATCTAGACTGAGTGTCACCGTTGTCAGGGAGGGCGACAAGGCCTCTCCACTCCCCTGTTCAGGCCCGATTCAGGAAAGGCCAGCCTCCGGATGGATCAGGACCACAGCCAGATCAATGATTATACGCGCGGCTTCCTGCAGAAGGCTCTGGACAAAGGAATCATCGATTCCGGACAATTTGATTTTCTCCTCGATTCTCTGACTACTGTGCCGGATTCACTCGAATCCGGTCTTGATCCCGAGATTGCGGGTCAATTTATCCAGACCACCCTCCAACTGATCGAGGTCTGCCTCGATGACAGGGAGCGCCCCCGATCGGGGTTTGTGAACCCCATCATTCAGAAAGAACTGGACCAGTGGTGCAAAAAAGAGGGTGGCAAGAAATGGCGGCTGACCAACGTCAATGACGGAGGGCGCAGTGGCAAGGATCGCCAGTTCACTTTTGGTCAGGTGAAACAGAATCCTGACGACCCCGATGACCCCTCCTTCTTTGGGGGAGTCTGGACGGCGGACTGTGATGGAAAAATTCGTCGGGTCGCCTTCGCCATCGTTGCCAACGTTATCCCAGGGAGCGAAGAGTGGCAGCCGGTGAGTGGCACGTCAGAGGAGTTGTCAAATCTCGAATCACAAGTCCGGGGTAGAGGACCTCACCCATGGAAACTGCAAGTCGAACCGGACACCCCCCTCGGACAATGGATCGCCAAACTTTCAGGTACCACCAATATTGGCCAACATTGCGGACACATCCCATTGGGTGTTTTGGGAGAAGCGGTTCGCAGGGCACTGGAACCACGGGGTCTGAGTCACCTCTTGCTGGGACCGAGCCGCAGGGACCCTCCCACAGAACCCTGGCATACCGGATCCTTTCTCCAAAGGATCGGCGACAGTTTCGATTTCTCCTGGCGAGGCCATGCTGTTGAAAATCGCAGCAACAGTATTGTCGAAGCCCGTTGCGTGATCGGTGTTCGTGGAAAAATCCTGCAAATCATCGGATCCTAGGGAACACAAACCCAAAGACTGCCGTATTGCCATCGGAATCACACTTCGGTCACAGTTCCCAAGGGACATATCCCTGAAAAAGACCGCAAAACAGGTCTTCATTGGCCCAAATGAGACAGTGTATGCAGACCCATGTTTGTTTATGATGTGCAGAGGAAATCGCCAATAACCCCCCAAGAAGAAGAACTCCTTGCCGAGGTTCTTCTCAGATGATTTCCGCAGGTTTTCCCAACCTCTCTGGAGGATTCATGAGACCCCTTTTCTACTCCCGCCCACAACAGTCACTCCCGGTTATCGAAGAGGCCCCCCGAGTCCAGTTCACTGCTGTCCTCGCTGCCGTCTCTTCATTCAGCCTTCTGCTTTTGCTGGCCGCTCCTGCATTGGCCCAATCAGACGCTGAAAAGCCCGTGGATCCGGAGTTGCTTCCCATCGCGGGAAGCTCCATCCCCAAGGATCTCAGAGAAGCCATGATTCTTGGAAAGGTGACAGAGGGTCTCGAAATCCTCGATCGATTGGCAGAAGAAAAGCCTGAGCGTCGGGAAGACTGGCTCTTTTTCCACGCCTCATTGCTTGAACAAACAGATCAATCGGAATCAGCACTCGATCTCTTACGCAAGTTGGAGTCGGAATACCCCAACGGCCGCTGGTTTCACAGGGTCCGGTTTATGAAAGCGCGACTCCTCAAGGATTTGGGGAGATTTGGAGAAGCGCAGAGAATCATCGAACAGGAAACCCTGAGACTGCATTCAGAAGAGCGCCGTATCGAGCTGGCAAAGTTACTCATTGAAGAGGGCGATCTTCTTTCCGCTGAAAGAGATCCGGGAGTGGTTGAAGAGAAGCCCAGAGACCTCATCAAGGCGCATGCAGTCTACCAGCAAGCCGCTGAATTGAACCCACCTGCACCACTTCTGGAAAAAGCGCTCTTCTCTATGGTTCGCTGCTCTGATGGAATTGGCTTCCCCCATGAGGATGACGATCGATATGTGGAAACTTTCGATTACCGGGAAAAACAGGGTAAAGAAGTGATCGAAGACGAATACTTCGGAAAAAACCTTCTCGCTGTTTTGCTGAGCCGCACCGATGGGATGAGTCCGGTCACGAAACGCCGATCCCTCGAAGACCTCATCGCACGGATTGATAATGAAATCAGCGGGCACCCGTGGCGTGCTCGGTTCTTTTCTGAAAATGTCGACAAAACTTTTGCTGAGATTCGCCAGGAATCACTCCGCCAGATCATCGACACCTATCGACAGCCGTCTTCACGACTGGCAGCGATGCGCAGGTTTATCGAGGTTGGCGAAGGCCATCCACTTTACTGGGAAACCCGGTTCCAACTCGGAAGCATGATCGAGCAGACTTCAGGTGCTGAACAGGCCATCGATCATTGGCTTGAACTGTATGGAGAAATTCCGGCCCTCACTGAAGATTCGGAATTGGCCAAACTCAGATCCCGCACTCTCTTCACCGTCGGAAACACCCATTGGAATTTGGCAAACCTGGAGAGTGCCCTCGATACTTTCCGTAAATATGTCAGCGAATTCCCTGACGGTGCAGAGTGGGCCCAATCTCAGGAAAACTGTATCGAAATCGAAGCCCGGATCTGTGAACGACTCCTCTCTGAAGAGGATTACTCCGCGGCGCGAAATGCGATTGAGACTTTTTCGCAAAAGTATCCGATTCATGGCAAGACCCTCCCGCTGCTTTACCAATCCGCCAAAACCTGGGCTTCTGAAGCACGCTCGAAACTGGCAGATCTGGATCTACAGGAAGCCGATGTTCCGAAAGAAGTGAGCAACCTCCTTGAGAAGACCATCACCGAACTTCGTGCACTCAACGGCAAGTACCCCAGTGACAATGAAGGGCAAAGGGCCATCTTCGATGTTGCTGTAATTCTGGAAGAGGACTTGCTCAAGCCTGCTGATGCGGTGGAAGCCTATCGTGAGTGCTTCGGCGGCAGCTACGAATCTGCTGCCCGGTCGCGTCTTGAACAACTGACGAAAATCGACCTTTCCATAGAAACGGAAAGGTTGTATCGCTCGACAGATGCTGCAAGTTTCACTCTGGATACCAGAAATATTGAGTCAGTCAGTGTCGATATCTTCCCCATCGACATCGAAGCCTATTTTCGTAAATACCAATCTCGGAAAAACATCGAGCAACTCGATCTGGACCTGATCGATCCCTGGAAGAGTTTCGACGTCGACGTTTTGGGCCATGAACCCTACCGTCCCTGTTCCCAGCGTGTGGATCTTCCGGTGGATGGGCAGGGCACATGGGCTGTAGTCGTCACTGCCGGCGAACTCAAGGCAACCACTCTTGTGGTTCGCACTGACCTGGACATGATCGTTCAAGCGGGTCGCAAGGACGTTCTGATCTACGCTCAGGACATGGTTCAAATGAAACCTGCCCCGCGGACGCGCATTCTGATCGCAACCCCGGGTCCCGATGATCAGCCTGTCATACAAGACGTTGTCACCGGCTCCGACGGAACGGTGAGAATCCAATACGATGGTTTGAAACTGGACGACAGCGTGCGGGTATTGGCCATCCGCGAAAATGACTCCGCTGTATCCGGTGTCGGCCTTGGCAACACGCTGGTGGCCAGAGGACTTTCCCCTTTGGGCCACATTCTGATGGATAGCGCCACCTATCAGCCGGGCGATTCTGTTCGCTGGAGTGCTCTCGTAAGAGACTTGAAGGACCAACAATGGAGCCTTCCTGCTGGTGAAACAGGGCGAGTCCGAATTTTTGATCCGGAAGGCGTGGAAATCTTCAGGGAAGAATCACCGTTTGGTGATCTGGGAACCCTGCACGGATCTGTCGACCTTCCGACCAGTGCCCCGATGGGACTTTGGCGTCTGGAGATCGTTTCACCGAACGGCTTCAGGGCATCGCAAAACTTCAATGTCGAAGTTCCCAAACCGCTTCCGGTCCAATTGGATTTCACTGCTGTGCGAAACGTGTACGTCCGCGGTGAACAGATTGAATTGAAAGTGTCCGCCCAGACCTGGTACGGGAAGCCTCTTGGCGGTACTGAAGTCAGTATCTTGCTTCCCTACCGAAATGAACAAATTGAGGAAAAACTGATCCTCGATGATCAGGGTATTGCGACCTTCACCTTTGACTCCCGTACCGCTGAATCCTCAACCCTCAATTTTGTTGCGATTCTCCAAAGTGAGGGCATTCAGCGCACTCTGCAAATCCCCCTCCGGCAACGACTGTGGGAGATTTCATTGGAGATTCCTCGCCGGGGCGGTCAGTTCATGCTCGGTGAAAGTGTTCCCGTCACAGTTCTTGCCAAAGATCTCTCTGGTGAGCCTGTCAGCAAGACGATGACTCTCTCTCTCTCGGAAAGAGTCCGCCGTGCGAACCGATGGAGTGTCAAACGGCTGGAGGAATTCGAGGTCTCCACCGATAAAAGTGGCTTCGCACAAATCCGTGTCCCCCTTGAAAAAGCAGGCTCCCTGATCCTGAAAGCGGAAGGAACCGATCGTTGGGGACACCCCATCAGTGCGCAAAAGTCGATTCGTGTCTTCGGTGATAAAGACGACTCCCAGTTGCTGTGGCTCGTTGATGATGTGGCGCTGGTTATCGGTGAAGAGAAGGAACTCTCTCTTCAATGTAATGGAACTTCTGGTCCCGCATTGCTGACCATTCTGGGAGATCAGTTGGTCAACCACCGGATCGTCAATTTACGAAAGGGAAAAAACACCCTTTCTTTCACAGCCGATCCGGCAATTCGATCTGCAGCCACTCTCCGCCTGGCGATGATGAACCGGACGGGACTCCATAAAGCAGAGACCACCTTCAAAATCCGCCGTCAATTGAAAGTTTCCATCACTCCTCCTAAAGGTGCCATCAACCCGGGGGATGAAGTCACCCTGGAAGTGGAAACAAAGGATCTTCTGGACCAGCCCGTTTCCGCTGAAATCGCATTGGCTGTTCTGGATGCATCGATCGATGATCTCTACCCCGATTGGTTCAGGAAACTGACCGTTTCCCAGAGTTCTCATGATCCAACACGGATCCTGTCGATCGCTTCATCCTGTGAGTTTCGCTACACCGGTGTCACCAAAGCCATCGAGGAAAGCCTCTTGGCAGAGAAGAGACGTCTCGAGATGAGGGAAATGGAGAAATCCCTGTCCCTCGGCCTGGAGGTTATGGCGAATGCGGATGCAGCCATGCCTGCCCCTGGAGCCGAAATGGCGCGCCAGGTGATGTCACGAGGTCGTGACAGGGGACTTGCCAGCAAAAAAGTCATATACGCTGAAGGAGCGTCCGGCGGTGCCTTTGGATCCCGTTTCGGGAGAGGTTTGAATTCCATCGGTGGTCGAGGTGGAAAAAATTCTGCGGACATGCTCATGCTCGGTGAGGATGAAAAGCCCGCCACACGCTATCTCGCGTTTTGGGAAGGTGCACTGAAGACCGATTCTTCGGGAAAAGGAACGGTGACATTCCGCGTCCCTGATCGCAACTCCACATGGCGTATCCGCGCACGGGGAGTTGCTTCAGGTGATCTCTTTGGCGAAAACCAATCGAATTTTGTGACGCGTGAAAAACTGGTGATCGAATCTTTGATTCCGCAAATCGCACTGGAAGGGGATGAGATCACACCACGGGTCCGCATCTTCAACGATACCGGACTGCAGACTCAGGCTTCCGTTTCCATCTCATGGCCCTCTGGAGATGCAGAAAACGTCTCTGAAAGAACCATCGTACTCCTTCCAGGGCTTCAGGAGGTTCTTCTCGACCGTTGGCCGGCATTGGGAGCGGGCCCCGACCTTCCCTATCGCATCACTGTCGCGGTCGATGGGCAAAGCTGGACCCAGGATGGCAAGGTTTCTATTCAAAGGTGGGGACTGGATGCATTCAGCCGCGACAGCTGGATTCTCTCCAATGAATCACAGCGTGAAAAAGTGGGCATCTCAGAAGGCACACAACTTCTTGATCGTAAACTGAGACTCACTCTGGGTGCGACCATTGACTCCGGGCTCGTCAATCGACTGACAAGTCGTCCTTCGGTGAGCCGCCTGATTCCCGGACCCTCTCCGGAAATCAGTGATAATTTCACCTTGGCGTCTCAACTGATTGCTTATCTGCAAGCTCTTGCAATCTCATCAGAGCAATCCGGTTCCTTGGACAAACCCGTCGAAGAACAACTTCGTGCGTTGACAGAAAAGGCGATTCAACGACTGGTCACTGCACAAAACAGCCGCGGTGACTGGAGCTGGATCCCTGCTGGAAACTCCCGAAGTGATACTTTCTCAGTGGTGGTCACTTCCTGGGTGTTTGAATCCCTCTCTTTCGCCCGGTCATCCGGCTTTTCAGTTCCAGACCGAGTCTTCAGTCGGGCTGTCCCCCATCTGGAAGAGAAATTCCGCAATACGGATCAAAGCAAACTGAATCAAAAAGCGATTCTTCTGTCAGCGTTGGCGAGCAATGGTTCCGCTGACTTTGGCGCAGCCAATCGACTTCACAGAAACCGTACCAAACTCTCCAATTCCGGATTGGGAGCACTGATTCGTGCACTCGTACATTTGAAGAAAAATGCCATGGCAACAGAGGTCGTCCAGACCCTGCTGGAACGTCAGAACGATGACGGCTCCTGGAGTGACAGCGACTCCAACCGCGCTGAATTTGCTCTCTATCGTGGTGGAAGATTCCTCACCGCCATGTCGATGCATTCCCTGTTGCTGGCCAATGCTCCCAGCAGTGCGCTGGAATCAACTTCCCGTTGGCTTCGCAATCAACTCACATTCCAACTCAACCGCAGTAGCGCTCTGTCCATCGCTGCACTCCTCAAATGGCAAAGCGTGGCTGTTCCGAGTCAAAGAGCTTGTGAAGTGATTTTCAGTATCAACGGCACCGACCGCGGAACACTCCAGGTCGGGGATGGAAAAAATCATGATTCAGTGCTTCTGGATCTGGGCGACGGAGCTGGAGAGTTTGATCTGGCGACACGGGTCAGTGGAGATACCGGAGCCTTCTTCACAGCAGAGTTGTCTGGTCACTATGAGGGATATCCTGAACTCAAGGATCGGGATCTCAGCGTCAATGAAACCCAATTCCTGACCGTTCCTCCACGCATGTCCGGACTCGAACTTCCCATCGGTTTCAATATCCTCAGAGAGACCAGAGAACGCTGGAAAAACAAAGTACGAAACCTACTTCCGGGTGAGTCTTCCCGTTTCGAGTTAAAGGTATCCAGTCCAAGAAATCGAAGTGAGTTCGTCGAGTTGGAGGTGCAGATTCCCAGTGGCTTGATGCTGGATGAAGAGTCGCTGAATGGCAATTTCACCTACCACGAGTACCGCCGCGGTGTTTTGAAACTCTGGGGAACATTGAACAGGCGGATCAACGCAGACTTCTCTGTAGTGGCCGTCAGTCCAGGAGAGTATCGGATGCCTCCAGTGATCATCCGCAGTGTTGCAGAACCACAACGGATGACCGTTGGCATATCCCAGGTTGTGACTGTGTTAAATCCCGGAGAGACCAACCCCGATATATACCAGCCAACACCCGATGAGCTCTACGCCAGAGGAAAGAGATTCTGGGAAGACGGACGCTGGCGTGAATCCAGACAGACACTTGAACCTTTGTGGACCGAGTATTCCGACGAGTTGAAAACAGCCCCCGCCCGTGAAATGGCTCGAATTCTCATGCTTTCTGCCATGGAAGCAGGTGACAACTCATCGATGGTCTCCTTCTTTGAAATCCTCAAGGAGCGAAATCCTGACTTGTCACTCAGTCTCGTGAACTTCATTCGTCTGGGAGAAGCGTACCGGGTTTTGGGCGAGTCCTCTCGATCGATGGAGATCTTCAGTGCGGTCAATGAGGCGATCTTCGCTCGTGATCGCAAGGTCAGTGACCTGCTCTCTGCGAGCGACCTGATCCCAGCCCTCAACCTGCTTCAAAGGCTGACTTTGGAAAACCCGCCGACGCCTGCCGTTCTTGCTGCGGAGCAATACCTTGCCGACGTTGCACTCGGTGCTTCGTCCGCTGATAGCGATTTGTCGATGGAAGAACGGATCAGTTTGGGCCTGAACGGACGCAGGGTTCTCTACCGATTCCTTGCATTACACGGTTCCGACCCGACAGCTCCTGATGCAGGCCTCAACCTTGTCAGCAATCTTTTGGGAAGCAAGAATTGGACTCTTGCCCGAAGAGAATCGGAAATGCTCGCACAGCGCTATCAGAAGCCCAGGTATCTCGATTCCTTCCGCTATACCCAGGCCGTGGCGATGTGGGCTCTGGGTGAAGATGATGATGCACTTCAACTACTGGAAGAAATTGCTTCAAGCCGCTACCCGATTCCTTCGGGAGGCGATCGACCCAGTGAAAACCGTGATCTGGCCCTCTTCATCATCGGTCAGATTCACCATGCCGCCAATCAACCCGAAAAGGCATCTCAATATTATGAACAGGTTCAGGCGCAGTTTGCAGATGCCCGTGATTCACTTAGGCAGATCAATGCCCGTGAACTTGAACTCGATGAGATTTCCGAGTTCAGACCTGGTGACCCGGTGACTGTTGAGCTCCGGTATCGCAACATCGACAGTGCAGAAGTGCTCGCCTACAAAGTCAATCTCATGACTCTGGCCCTTCGCGAACAGGATCTCTCCCGTGTCACTGAAGTCAAACTCAGTGGTATCTCCCCGACTCTGAGAAAAACCGTCGAACTGGGTGCTCAGGGAACAGCCGGAGGAACCCTTCATTCCACTCGTGAAATCGAAATCCCGATCGAGGAAGAAGGTGCTTACCTCGTCATCATCAGGGGTGGGGATGTTCATACCTCAGGCCTCATCCTCGTCAATCGCATGGAGATGGTGGTTCAGAATCGTTCCGGTTCCCTGCGTGTCCAGATCGTTGACCCCACCACAGGCAAGCTGATCCCCGAGGTCGATGTCCGGGTTCTCAACCCTTACAACTCCGGGGCAGATGGAACCGCCTTCGGCACCACCGACAAAAGAGGTCTTTTCCTCGCTGCAACCGCGGATCAATACACCGTCATCGCCCGCAGAGACAAAAGTGATTACGCCTTCTATCGCATGTCTGGTCCCTCGTCCCCCCTCAGCGAAGAGCTCGATGAGATTCAGGGCTGGTATGGACAAGAGATGGATGAAGAGTTTGAAGCGGTCCAGCAGTTACAAATGGAGGATTACTTCCAGAATGTGATTCGCTTCAACGCGGACAACCTCGGTACACGCAACTCACAGTGGCGCACCGATGTGGAAGCAACCCAAAAAGGAATCCAGATCAAGCAGGCAACGGACTGATCTAGTGAAGGATGTATTCCAGTGCGTCGAGGACCTGGTCGGGATGATCGACCGTGGCCTGGGCGCGCTGGGAAATCTCCTTGAGGGCATGGTGAAGCGAAGGATCACGGACGAGAATCAGCGGTTTGTCCGCTGCAAGGGCGATTCCCGCATCCATCGCTGCATTCCACTGACGATACTCTTCGCCAAACTGGGCAACGACCACATCACAACGGTTCATCAGTACCCGGGTTCTCAGGTTATTGAACTGGGAAGCCAGTTCATCTTTCCAACGGGCACTGGGTTGTTCTCCGAGGATGTTTTCGCCGATCGCATCACTGAGAGGATGATCATCCTGAGGTCCGACAAACTCGATCGGCAAATCACGCTCTTGTGCTTTTGCCTTGAGTCTTCCACGCCAATCATCATGAATCTGGCCAGCAAGATAGACGGTCAATTTCATCTGGATGTCCCCTCGTGATTTCCGGTTTCGCAAATTATCGCCGGTGATAGACGATCCACTCCAATAGCAAAGCCAACAACCCCAAAACCAATAACCACGGCCAATACTCCCTGCGTGCCTCACCCCAGGAAAACCCATCGGCTGTGGCGGAGGCGGAACCGAGACTGGCTCCGGGACGTGGTTCGATCCTGCTTTCCGCAAGTGACAGCAGGTTCACCGGTACTTCAAGTGAATAGAATCCAGCCGGGATCGAATCCTCATCACCAGAACTTCTCTCACTTTGGAATTTGTGAACCCCGAGCTGATCAGAAGCTCTCCATTGCAAACGGCCATCCCTGTCTAGGGAACGGGTACGGGTCACCCCTGAGGGGTCGATATGAAACAACTCTCGGGTTTCACCACCGGGTCGCGCCTCCACGAGATCTCCACTGCGAACTCCAGAGTTGATTCCACTGCTTTGTCTTCCCAGATCTCTCAAGGTAGCCGTGAAAAACAAGGGGAAGGAGGGACTCAGGGGCCAGCTCGACTCAAGGATGTCAAAGGAAACAACGATGCCCCTCACGCCTTCCGAAGCAAAGCGGGAGATCAATGCTCCTTCACGCACTTCTACCAGAGCACGGGTCCCTTTTCCGGGGGGGAGGGGCCGTGTTCTCAGGATGCGTCCGTCCAGCGGCGACATCGAAGAGAATCGCAACACCGGATCGTCTGCAGCCCAACGAACCAGCGGAGGTTGCTCGACGACTGCGGGAACTTCAGTCCAGTAAGGGGAAGGAACTGCATCAAACACCAGATGCCCAACTCCCCTTGGGAGTGTCTCCGGGACCTGACGATTCCAGATCACCACATCGTAGTCTCTGGAGAGAGACTCCGGATCGATGTCGTCAAAGGGGAGCCACTCTGATTGAAGATTGTCGACCACCGAGAGGGCATTTTTGAGGATGAGGTTTTCCTCACCGACCAACAAAACCCTCAGCGGCCGGCTCTTTTTGAGACTGAGCCATGCCCGATCATCTGATTCAAGCGCATCCCCTTCCTGCGCTTTCCAATGAGCTTCCAGATTGCGGAGATCACCTGATCGGACACTGAATGATTGCAGCCACCGCTCACCCCCATCCAGAGTCCGGGTTGCTGCTTCTTCCAGCAGTTCGCCATCTCCGATCAATTCCAGTGTGCCTGAGAGCGCCTCATCACCGGTATTCCTCAACTCGAGAAGGACCTTGAGATCACCGCCCTCAGAAAATTCACGGCGGGCAGCGAAAGCAGTGATACCAACATTCGACGAAGCTTCGCCGACAATCTCATGAATCACCGGCACTTCGATGGCATCTCCATTCCAGGCAGGAACAGCTCCATCGGTGATCACAATTATTCGAGCATCCGCCTGATTGGAAAGAAGCTCAGTGCCGGCCTCTTCGGCCCCCTCTGGAATGGCAGGGATGACTTCGTCCTGACGAACGAATGAAAGGCCCAACTCGAGGGCTTCGACAAATCCGGTTTGACCCACTCCCACAGATAAACGATCGGCAGCGCGATCAAGGAGGGACAGATCAGTAGTAACCGGTGTCAACGCATCTGCCGAGGCTCCAAAAGAGATCAGCACTCCCCGTTCTCCGGCAATCTCATCCAATTTCTGATTGAGCACCTCACGGGCATGCTCAAACCTTGTTCGACCATCTTCTTCGATGGAGTTCATACTCGCAGATCGATCTACCAGGAAGACATTCAATCTCGAACTGTCTGCCAAAGAACCTGATTCAGGTCTCAACAGTGCAAAAATCAGGAAAATCAAAACCAGTAACTGACAGAGCAGTAACAGGTTTCGAACCAATCTCTGGAATGGCGATCGTACCCGTTCATCCTCCAGCGCCTTTTGCCAAAGCAAGGTACTCCCCACCGTCATCGGCCGACGACGGATCTTGAGGAACCACAACAGCAACAACAACGGGATCAATGCTGCCCAGATCCAGAATTGGGGGGCGCCTATCGTCATGTCAGCCACCGCTTCTGACGCATCCATTCAAGGATGACCTGATCGAAGGGAATCGCGGTACTCACCTCCAGCGGCTGAATCCTGAATCGCTGGCAATGATTTCTGAGGTCGGCACGAAACTCTTCTACCGCTCTTCGGTAAGCCTCAACGACTGAACGAGTGAGGGTGACATCGACATACTCTGAAGTTTCCGTGTCGAGTAACCGCAGGTCGCCTTGCAGATTGGGCTCAACTTCATCGCCTGCGAGCAGATGAACCAGCCAACTCTCACCCCGGCTTCCAGGTACCTGCCGAAGGGCGTCTTCCAGTCCTTTCGGATCCATCAAATCTGAAATCAGGATCTGGATCGAACCCGGAGGACAGGAGGCAGCATGGGCTCTCAATGATCGGCCCAGAGCAGTCCCTTTCCCCGGATCAAGATTTTCAAGGGTATCGATCAAACGCAAGATTGAGCGGGAACCCCGTAAAGCCGGAAAGAAGGGACGCATCTTTTCATCGAAGACACGCAGGTGAACCCGATCGCCTGCTGAAAGAGCGATGGCTCCCAATGCTGCAGCAATTTGACGACAGTGTCTCCACTTGTCCGGCTCTCCCTCATTCATTGAGGCAGAGGCATCGAGAAGCAGGAAGACATTGCGCTCTTCTTCCTCTTCAAAAAGTTTGATGAACAACTTTTCCAGGCGCCCAAAGATGTTCCAGTCGAGATGTCGAAGATCATCACCGGGTGTGTAATCCTTGTGATCCGCAAACTCGGTGGAAAGCCCCCTGCGGCGGGATCTCTTTTCACCCCGTAGCCTGCCCTGGGTAATCGACCGGGAGAAGAGCACCAGCTTGGCGCAGCGGGCGAGAAATTCCTCGTCCAGCAATGGGGCCTCCCGGGCCCCCACCTCACTCATGCGTCATTTGCTCCGGACTCCATCATTTCTGAAGTCTTTTCGATCACTTCACGGACGATTTCATCGACCGGGATTCCTTCCGCCTCGCCTTCGAAGCCGAGCAGGACTCGGTGACGCAAGGCAGCTGGTGCGGTCTGACGGATGTCTTCAAAGCTGACATGAAGGCGTCTGTCGAGGGCGGCGCGAACCTTTGCTCCCAACAGGAGCGATTGAACACCACGGGGACTGGCTCCATACCTCACCCAACGCTGAACCTGCTCGGTGGCAAATTCCGAATCCGGATGGGTGGCGAGCAACATGCGTACTGCGAAATCCTGAACGTGGGGAGCGGCTTCCACTGCACGCACACTCTCCCGGTGCTGAAGGATCTTCTCGCCATTCAGAACTGGCTCCACTTGGGCTTCATGTTTTCCCGTGGTTCGGGTCAGGACCTCGTTGAGCTCATCCCTCTTGGGGAAGGGCACATGAACCTTGAATAGAAAACGGTCCAGCTGTGCTTCCGGGAGAGGATAGGTGCCATCCATTTCCAACGGGTTTTGCGTCGCCAGGACGATAAATGGCTGATCCAGAGAATGGGTATCTCCGCCAGCGGTGACTTCCCCCTCCTGCATCGCTTCCAGCAATGCAGACTGGGTTTTCGGAGTCGCCCGGTTGACCTCATCCGCCAGGACGATCTGGGCAAAGATGGGACCACGCTGAAACTCGAACTTTTTGCGCCCGTTTTCATCTTCCGTGACGATTCGGGTTCCGGTGATATCTGCAGGCATCAAATCCGGGGTGAACTGAATCCGCGAATAATCGAGGGCGAGAGAGCCACTCAGCGTTCTCACCAGAAGGGTTTTTCCCAATCCGGGAACTCCTTCGAGGAGACAGTGCCCCCCTGCAAAGAGGGCAATCAGCACCGATTCGACGACCTCATCCTGGCCGACGAGGATTTTGCCAACCTCGTCACGGACCTTCTGGAAGTCAGTTTTCAACTGATCGAGAGCTTCTTCTGCTGTGGCCATCGATTTCTCCTTCATGCGGGAATATCAGCATCTCCGATCAACCCGCCGAGGGCAAGGAACCGGCGAAAGTTGGCGATTCCCGGGAATTTTGCTCGTGGGCTCTCCTGCAGTTTGTCCTTCGTGATACACTGCCCGCTCTTGTTCCATTTCGATGAAGAGGTATGTCATGATTTTGAAGCATTTGCTGGTGGCTTTTGGTGCCCTTCTGGTTCTGTCCGGCTGTGGCGGTACACCGGTCAAAAATCCTGCTGAAACCCGATCAAATACCCCCAATAAAGTCGCTCCCACAAGCATCGAAGATGCTCCCATGGCAGAACCACCCACCGTCGCCGATGGCATCGTTCCGGCGGTGACTGACGGATCTTCCACCTCAGAACCGATGCCTGTCTCCGCCCAAACCGAGCTGGAGGCACCTGCTCGATTCTCCAATCCTGAACCCCTTTCTGAGAAGGACTCGATGACATCGGTCACCGTCGATGCGGATCTGGTGGAAAAACTGGTTCTCATGAATGGCTCGGGCCCTCTGGAGATCTGCCGTGATCCTGAAGCAACCACCATTTCCTTTACCGCAGAAGTGGTCAGCCGTGCTGTCGGATTGGAAAGGGCCAGAGCTCTCGCCGCGGGAGTTCGTATCGCTCTCGACAACACTGCCCCAGGTCGCTACCGGGCACGAGTCGTCGAACCTGAGCTGGCCGAACGGGAAGAATGCCTCATCGAGGTGAAGGTGACCCTCCCTGCTGATGAATCCATCGACTTCGATCTCGACATCCAGGACAGCGAAGGAGCCATCGTCATCGATGGATTCCGCGGCAACTTGTCCATCACCAGCCTTGAGGGCCCCATCGAGATCTACCAGGCTGCCGGTAACGTCGATATCAGCGGCGGCTCCGGTCCCTGTGAGATCGTCGGTATCACTGGCTCTCTGAAAATTCGTGATGGTTCAAAGGCGTGCCGAGTCAGTGAGATCAGTGGCTCTGTTGAGATCTGGGGAAGAGAAGGGGCTCTTGAAGCCCGTTACATCACCGGCGATGTCTTGCTGATCGATGGCCGCGATGGTGCAGTTGTACAGAGCGTGGAGGGCGACGTCACCCTCTACGGCATCGATCCTGCACGCTGCACCATCGAAGGCGTTTCCGGTTCTGTCATCTACAAGACCGGTGCACCCTAGAGCAGTTCATGTTTGTCGACCGGGGCCGCAAGAGCCTCCCCCTCGGCTACGAGATGAATGCACACCCCGCGAGCAGTGTCGAAGACCTGCACACGGCGTTGCGGGATTATGTCATCCCGGTCCGCGAGAGTGTTGCGCCCGGTAAACCGTTTGCTCTGGCGCCCCATATCGGCTCGAAACTGGCGACAGAGTTGTGTCGTCATGGGGTCGCTGAGCAGGTCGGGGCATGGCTGCGCGATCATGATTTTCACGTCTACACCGTCAATGCTTTCCCTCTGCAGGACTTCCACGCCCGTCGGGTCAAGGAAGCTGTTTACGTGCCATCCTGGGCGGCGGCCACACGGGCAAAAATCACCAACCGGATTGCAGATGCCCTGGTGAGATTGGGCCCGACATCCCGACTGTTGACCATCTCCACATTGGGCGGTGGCTACCGCGCCGCTGGCAACAGAAACGCCACCTTAAAAAGGATGGCAACCAACTACATGAGGGTGGTGGCTCATCTGGCACGGATAGAATTTGATACGGGCTACCGCATTCTTCTCAATGCAGAACCTGAGCCAGATACCACATTTGAATGCGCAGAGGATGTCATCGCGTTCTGGAAGAACCATCTGATGCCCCTTCTACCGGCACTGGCCGCAGAGCTGGGCTGCTCCAAACGCAAGGCAGAGAAACTGTTGCGCCGCCACTGGACTGTCAACCTCGACGCCTGCCATTCAGCGGTGCTTTTCCGCTCTCCCCTCGACGACTGGAAACTCCTCGATAAAGAGGGCATCCACGTGGGCAAGGTCCACATCACCAGTGCCCCCGCACTCAAGAATCCCGAACGCAATGAGGAGGCCATGGCCGAGTTGCTCGGGCATGTTGAGCCGCGTTACCTTCACCAGACCGCACTACAAATGAAAGACGGCTCCATCGAACGGCTTGAAGATCTGCCGAAACTGCGTCGCCGTGACCTGTCAGAGATCCGCGAAATCCGCACCCACTTCCATGTGCCTCTTTCGAAAGCGCGTCACGGAAAACTGGCAACCACTCGCAAGGATGCACAATTCCTCCTCGAAGAGGGACTGCGTCGGCAGCGCTTCAAAAAGGGTCCCCACATCGCCGTAGAGACTTACACCTGGCCGGTCCTGACCAAAGGCCTGCGGAAAAAGGAACGGCAGCAAAAACTGATCGAAGGCATCGCCGCCGAACTACGCTGGGCGAAAAAAACAGTCGAATCCTGATTCGAAGAGATTCCTACAGCAACTTCTCTAACATCATGACCCCCTTGCCGCGGCCGATGAATTGACCGACCTCCCTGAAGCCGAAACCGAAGTGAAAAGCCAGGCTGGTTTCATTACGGGGGTGAAGGTTGACCTCGCAAACGATCCTCTTCAGGCCCCTATGCCGGGCCCATGCTTCGAGAGTCAGGTACAGGCCTTCTCCAATACCCTGACGGCGGGAGCGCTCATCGATGGCGATACGATCCACATAGGCAAAACGGTCGAAGCCTCTTTGGAACCACTGGAAGTTGGGACTGTCGTAATCGGAATCGCGCATCATCACCACCAACAGACCTGCAGGATCATCGTCGCAATTCAAGGGATCATCGATGGTCCAGATGCGCTGGGCTTTTTGGAGCAACGCTGTAAAGGTCTCAGTTTCAAGAGACCCAACCTCGGGAGCATTAGCTTCGTTCAATCGATGCAAAGCCGCAACTCTGTCTACAGACAGTGACTCACCCGCTTGCCCCACACGAGCTGATACAGCGGTGATGGTTTTCTCACTCCAGGGCAAAGACCGTGGATCAGACAAGGCTTTGGCCATCCCCTCGAATCCACGCCGCCAATCCTTGAGCAACATTCGTCTGTCCGACTCCTGCTCAATACCGGCGATGATCCAGCGCAATCGATCGGTTCGTGAAATCTTCTCGCCATAATGTGAGGTCACTGCGAGCAAATCTTTCAGCCGTTCATGCGCAGAAACAATACCCTGATACTCCAGGCAGTGGGGATCGATTCGCGTACTCCACCCCTCTTGTGTTTTCTGCAGGTGCCACCGCTCTGGAACGGCACTCCCCAAGCGGATTCCCTGTCGGTGAAGATGGCGTACTTCCCGCAGCACTGATTCCATTGCGCCAGTGGAATCCGAATCGATGAGCCACTCTCTAAGGGACTTCCCCTCCGGCTCAGGTTCCAACAAATGATGACGCCAGCCGAGAGCACCTCTGGAACGACGATAGAGCAATGCCGGAGGAGGTCGGTGCAAGAGCAACTGCTCAACCAGATTACCGTGCCACGATCTCATCAGACTGTTTGCAGAGAGGGACTTCTCCGTTTGAGTTCGCCAACGCAAACGGTCAGGGAACACTCTGCGCTGGCTATGGGGGAAACGGGTCCAGGTGTGGCCGTTGCCACTCGAATGGGAACGTCGAATCGAAACCCCTCTGCGCAAACGCTTCATGCGCCTTCGACGTTCTTTCCGTTCGACGATTCTCTCGATGTATTCGCGCTTTTGTGGACAGACCGCCTGGCGGGCGACTCCACCGACCGATGTCACCGGTCCCCGCCCCCAGCGGGCATCGATGCCCCATTGACGTGCCGCCGCAGCCCAACCCTCAAGCATCTGCTCGACGTCACTTCCTGATCTCACTCCACCCAGAGCCTGCGCAACCTGAATCAGCATTCTCTCCTGAGCCGCTGGCAACAACGACAACCGCAGTCGTGCATCATGAAGATCAACCACCCACAGTTGAGTTGAGGTCGCATCGGATCCTCGAGCAAGAATATTGCCGGTGTGCAAATCGCGGGCTTCCAGTCCCGCTTTTACAAGTCGGGCAACCAGTTCACCCAGTTTGTGCAGGACGACAGCCCGCTCTGCTCCTTCGAACTGCTGCAGATATTGAGGAAAGGGTTCCGTATCGAGGAGGTACTCGGTGAACACGCCATCCCCATCAGGCGAGGTAAACCAACCCACTGGCCGGGGAACGGGAACCTCACGCGCCTCGGCACTTTTCAAAAAGTGCCACTCCAGTCGTGCCCGGCCCCAACCCAGCCTGCGCCGCAACCGGGCAGAGAGATCTTTTTCCCGATGAACCTTGGCAACAAGGGTCGGCCGCGAAGGCGAAGGGGGTATCCACCACAACTCACGCTCCCGACCCTTCTGTAAAAGGGAAGCTCCCGGATACCCGGCGATTGCTGCGGCATTCATCTCAAGGCCCGCCAACCAATCACGTCGCCTGGGTACCGCTTCCTGCAACCCGTGAACAGGGGATGGGGTGTGGTCATCGGATGGCACAGATTGCTGCAAGATCCCCCCTCAAGATTCCAACCCTGTTGCTGGCACACGTTTGGCGACAGGATCGTAACGCCTTCGGCGGGGTGATTCGACGCATAGAGAAGAGAAGATCCTCTCCCCTCCGGTGGTGCTTCCGATTCCTGCTTGCTATCCTCCAGATTGCAAACAGACGATTTTTCCTCATCTCCTGACTGCCCCTGAAACTGGAGCGACGACCTCATGGCCAAACAGTCCTTCGAAAGCAGCCATCAGCATCTTCCTCAGGGAGAAGTGGCCAGGGACAGAGCCGTGGTATTGAAGGCGATTGGGCCCGGAGACCCTTCCGAGTCCGTGGGAGATATCGACCCCATCGCGGAAATCACCGCCCTCGCGGATACCGCCGGGGTGGACATCGTCGATTCCGTTCTGCAGAAACGCCCCAAACCCCATACGGCAACTTACGTCGGCAAGGGAAAACTGGAGGACCTTGCCAGGGTGGCCAAGGAGCGGGAAGCCCACCTGATTCTCATCGATGACCCGATTTCCCCGGCTCAGGGTCGAAACATTGAAGAGGTCACCGAACTGCGTGTGGTCGATCGATCAGAATTGATCATGGACATCTTTGCGCGCAATGCCCGCACCCACCAGGCTCAGATCCAGATCGAGTTGGCTCAGCTGAAGTATTTCCAGTCACGACTCACTCGCATGTGGACCCACCTTTCGCGGATGGAAGGCGGAGCAGTGGGAACCCGGGGCCCCGGTGAGACCCAGTTGGAAACCGACCGCCGAATCATTCGTAAAAAGATCTCCATCCTCAACAAGAGACTGGCTGAAATTGAGAAGCAGGCCAATACCCAGAACAAATCGCGGGAAGGATCATTCCGCATCGCTTTGGTCGGCTATACCAACGCAGGTAAATCCACCCTGATGAAGCGGCTGACCGGGGCAGAGATCCTTGTCGAAGACCGTCTCTTCTCCACCCTCGACACGAGTACTCGCAAGTGGGAGTTAGAACTGCCGTTCGACGTACTCCTCAGTGACACCGTAGGCTTTATTCGTAAACTGCCCCATGATCTGGTCGCTTCTTTCCATGCCACCCTGATGGAGGCCCGGGAAGCGGACATTCTTCTTCATGTCATCGATGCATCATCGCCCACTGTTGACTTTGACATGGAATCGGTCGATAGAACCCTGAACAAAATTGGTTGTGGCGAACACCCCCGCTGGCTGGTCTTCAACAAACTCGACCGGATTCCCGAAGAGAGAAAAATCGACCTGCAACACTTGCTGGCAGAACATGAAAACTCTTTTGCCATCAGTGCGGGAACCGGAGCTGGAGTCGATCTTCTGATTGAAAAGATCGTAGAACTCGGCCAGCAACGTCAGGAATCGGGTACCTATCTGATCCCCCATGCCAGGGCAGACATGATCGCAAAACTGAGACAGTCCTCACATATCAGCGAGGAGAGTTTTGTGGACGAAGGCATCGAGATAAACGTTCTCTTCCAGCCTGGTATGAAACAGCGTTGGGAAAATGCCCTTATGCAAGCAGGCATTCCTTTCGACGGCAATTAAGCGTTCTGGTCAAAACTGATCACAACCGTTCACAACCGTTCACAACCGTTCACCCAAAATCACCCGATCTAATTAAATGTTTAGATCCAGATAGATTTTGTGGTCGGTTTGTCTTTGCAGAAGTTTTTGGCTCATGCGGATTTGGCCGTTGAGCAACTCTGCATGAGGAAAATGTGGTGCTTTCGAAAGGAATCTGAAAGCCATGGAAAATCAATTCGCCATGCTCAATCCGACGGATTATGTGGGTGTGTCATTTTGGATCATCTCTGCAGCGATGGTTGCAGCAACCTTCTTCTTCTTTGTAGAAAGAGACCGTGCAGTAGGGAAATGGAAGACCTCCCTCACCGTGGCCGCAATGGTCACCGGAATCGCTGCGATTCACTACTTCTACATGCGAGAGGTATGGGCTGCGACCGGAGAAAGCCCACTTGTTTTCCGATACGTTGACTGGCTTCTGACCGTTCCCCTGCAAATCGTCGAGTTCTACCTGATTCTCGCCGCCATCGCTTCTGTGGCGACCTCTCTCTTCTGGCGCCTCCTTGTTGCTGCCGTCGTGATGTTGGTCACCGGATACCTGGGAGAAGTGAACCCGGAAAACACCACCGCACTTTGGGGATACTTTGCTGTCGGTTGTGCCGCCTGGTTCTACATCATCTACGAAATCTTTGCCGGTGAGGCCAGCAAGATCAGCGCTGAGAATGGTACTGAAGCTTCGAAGAAAGCATTCAATGCCCTGCGCATGATCGTGACCGTTGGATGGGCGATTTACCCGCTGGGCTACATCTGGGGTTACGCCGGATCCGGAGACATCGGCACACTGAACCTGATCTACAACCTTGCTGACTTCGTCAACAAGATTGCTTTCGGTGTTGTGATCTGGGCTGCTGCCACCAGTGGTGACAGCAAGGAAAGCCATTCCTGATTCTGATTTCCTGATTTGTTGATTGAGGCGGAAGCGGGCAGCTCGACTGCCGGCTTCCGCCAGATTTGGGGCCTGCATGTTAGAAGTCACAGATTTTTTACACAGACTCGATCACCTCCAGCATGTCAATCCCGATCAACTGCTTTCCGACCGTCTACCCGACCTTCTGCACAGCTTTGTCAAAAGAGAAGCTCAAGGGAGTTCACTGGAGGATGTGGTCGACCACCACTTCCGTAGTGGTGGAAAGTTGCTTCGGGGAAAATTGGTGATCTCCGTCTCCGCATTTGCGAAGTGTGATCGCAATGACACGGTAAAAATCGCCATGGCCACGGAACTCTTGCACAATGCTTCTCTGGTTCATGACGACATTTGTGATCAGGATGATCTCCGCAGGGGAACCGCTTGTATTTGGAAAGCCTTTGGCAGCGAAACCGCTCTCTGTTTTGGAGATTGGCTGATCGGCTTGAGTTTCAAATTGGTCAGTTCGCTCGACCATCCCACAGCAGGGGCAAAGATCTCCGCGAGACTTGCAGAAACTCTCTGTGCACTTTCCCGGGGTCAGGCACGAGAGTTTGCGACCAAACCCGTCGACAACTGGTCTGAGTATCTGGAAATTGTTCGTCAAAAGACGTCTCCCCTGATCACCTTTCCTGTGATTGCCCCACTCACCCTTGGCAACCTTGAGAGCAACATTTCCGTTGCCAGACAAGCCATCACCGAATTGGGTGTTGCTTACCAAATCGCCAATGACGTTGAAGGCGTGCTGGGAGATGATGGACATGAAAACCCCTTGGGTGATCTGCGCAGAAGTGCACCCAATGCTGTAATGATTGCGACTCTGGAAAGAACAAAGGTCCATTCACGTAGCTCTGGCCTTAAACCGCCTGGTCATGAATCGATCCCCTACTGCCTGCAGAAGATCGACGAACACATCGCCGCAGCGACCGCCGATCTGAATCAGCTCCCTGCAGAGCTTCAGGAAGCCATCGATCCCCTTGTCCGGTATCTGAATCATTCGATTCGAATGAGAACGACTTTGGCACAAAGGAGATATGCATGAGCCGGCCTGATAACAACCCGGATCCTCATGCCATCGTCGTAGGATCAGGTTTTGGCGGCCTGGCCTCAGCACTTCGTTTGAGAGCCAAGGGCTACCAGGTCACTGTATTGGAAAGACTGGCCGCAGCAGGTGGCAGGGCGCAAGTCTTTGAAAAGGGTGGATTCCGTCACGATGCAGGCCCAACGGTAATCACGGCACCCTTCCTCTTCGATGAGTTGTATGAACTGTTTGGTGAATCCAGAGAAAACCACGTCGAATTTACTCCGGTGGACCCCTGGTATCGTTTCCACTTTGAGGACGGCGACGAATTCGATTATGGCGAGGACCTGATACAACTGAAGCAGGAGATCGCTCGCTTCTCAGCGGAAGACTCCGAGCGGTATGAAGAACTGATCTCGGCTTCCAAGAAGATCTTCGATGTCGGTTTTACAAAACTTTCCGACAAACCCTTTCTCCACTTGTCCGACATGGTTCGGCAAATCCCCCAGCTTTTGAAATTGCGTGCGGATCGCAGTGTCTGGAACTTCGTAGGAAAGTTTCTAAAGCATCCAAAGATTCGTCGCGCATTTTCGATTCACCCTTTGCTTGTTGGTGGTAACCCCTTTACGACCAGTTCTATCTACGCATTGATTCACTATCTTGAGCGTGAATGGGGAGTTCACTTCACCATGGGTGGCACCGGCAAACTCGTCGATGAATTGGTTCGTCTTGGGGAAAGAAACCAGATCGATTTCCGATACGAATCTGACGTTGAGAAGTTGATCACCGAAGGTCAGCGGGCCACGGGTGTTCAACTGGCCGATGGAGAAGTTCTCGATGCAGATCTGGTGGTCGCCAATTGTGATCCGCCAGTCTTTTACAAAGAGATCATGCCCAGCCACTTCAAGGCCCCACTTCGACTGCAACACGATTCTCTGGTCCAGTACTCGATGGGGCTTTACGTCCTCTATTTCGGAACCCAACGGAAATATGAAGACGTTGCCCACCACACCATTTGGATGGGTGAAAGATTCAAGGGGCTTCTCGCCGAGATTTTCGCAGAGGACAAACTGCCCCCCGACTTCTCCCTTTATGTTCACCGACCGACTGCAACTGATCCCAGTTTTGCACCGGAAGGCTGCGACAGTTTCTACGTCCTGTGCCCGGTCCCCAACTTGAGAGCCAAAAATATCGATTGGTCAGTGGAAGGAAAGAACCTGCGTGACCGAATCGTGGCTTCCCTCTCTGACACACTGTTACCCGATCTCGAGAGCACCATTGTTGAGGACTTCTGGATGACTCCGAAGGAGTTCAAAAAGGACTACCGCTCTGCACATGGTGCCGGTTTTTCCATTGCACCCGTGCTTTCACAATCGGCCTCCTTCAGATATCCCAATCGTGATGCCCATGTTGAGAACCTGTTCTTCGTAGGAGCCGGCACCCATCCGGGTGCAGGACTCCCTGGCGTGGTCAGCTCAGCCAAAGTGGTGGATTCCATGATTCCTTCCGTCGCGAAAAAGATTCATGTCTGATTCCGGCGAAGCTCAAAAAATCCTTCGTGAACACGGTCGAACTTTTTCATGGGCTTCCGTATTCCTGGGACAAAGAGCTTCCCTTCTCGCGACGCGGCTCTATGCCCTTTGTAGACATTTGGATGATCTGGCAGACGAGCCGTCGCCAAAGCGACAGGAAAACCTCCAGCAGTTGCACTCAGCTCTTCAGATCGATTCCTACCCCAGCCATGATCCAGCCTTTTCCCATTACCAAATCCTCAAGGATCAGGGTGTAGATCTGGCTCCCCTCCGGCACCTTCTGGATGGCCTGATCGCTGATCAGCGACAGGTTCGACTGAAAGACGAGAAGGAACTTCTCAAATACTGCTACCAGGTTGCCGGTACTGTAGGCCTGATGATGTCCGGTGTCCTCGACGTCAAAGAGAAGGCTGCCCGAAAGAATGCCCTCGATCTGGGAATCGCCATGCAAATGACCAACATTTGCAGAGACGTTCTCGAGGATGCACGGATGGGCAGGGTTTATCTTCCTGCCGATTGGATAAACGGTCTGACTGCCGCAGAGATCGCCAACCAAAGTCACGATCCCAGGATTCGCATGCTCATCACTGAAGCCCAAAAAAGACTGCTTCACAGAGCCGATCAGTTCTATCGCAGTGGAGCGGAGGGTTTCCCCTCACTCCCCTTCCGTGCTCGTCTCTCCATTCGTACCGCTGCAGTCATTTACAGGGAGATCGGTGCGCAGATTCATGCCGGAAAAGTGAACTGGTGGGAGGGCCGCAGCGTGGTCACTAATTTCCGCAAACTGAGCCTCACACTTGCAGCCCTGACAAAGGGAGACGTACTTCTGACTCAACAGGCGAACGAGTCACCGGATCTTCCCGGAGAACTCATGCAATACGCCTTGCTGAAAGCGACCCCATGAAGATTGCGGTCATCGGAATGGGGGCCTCGGGAGCTTCCCTCGCCAGTTTCCTCTCTGCCAAAGAGGGGTTGGAGATCTCCATTTTCGAGCCGGCTCTCTCCAGAAAAAACCATCTTTGGGGATTCTGGGATGACGGTAGCCCGTCATTTGAGGCTGCTCGCAACTGTCGGCAACACAGCTGGGATTCCCTCGCTTTCGTTCACGGTGAACAAAGGCATCAAGTTGACGTTGCAAAATCCCCCTACTCGGTCGTCAACAGCAGGGACTTCATCCAGTCCTGTAAAAAAGGTCTGAGTGAATCCACCAGGATCAATCGCGAATCCGTCATCTCACTCTATGAAAATCCCCGAGAAGCCATCGTCAAAACCGGGGAGCGAGAAGAAAGTTTTGATCTGGTATTCGACAGCAGACCACCCAAGTTTCCGACGAATACTATGCAACAGCATTTCCTGGGGCGTTGGGTTGAAATGTCTTCTCCTGTCTTCGATCCGGAAACAGCCACCTTGATGGACTTCCGTCCCCGGCCTGAAGAACCCTTCCACTTCATCTATGTTCTGCCAGTCAGTCGAACCAGAGCGTTGATTGAAAGTACCTGTTACAGCCCAGCCACTCGTGAAGAAAACTGGTACAGACGCAGAATTCATGACTACCTTCAGGTTTATTGTGAAGACTATGAAATTCTTGAGGAAGAGTCAGGGCAGATCCCTCTCCACTCCCACTCGTCATCACAGGGAAAGCGAATCAAATCCATCGGCTTGAGATCGGGAACGTTGCGGGCCTCATCCGGTTACGCCTTTGCCCAAAACCTGATTCAGAGTCAAAAAATTGCTGAACAGGTTTTTGAATCCGTGGATCTTTCTATTCCCGATTCATGCCTACCCATGGAGAAGTGGATGGATGAGGTCATGCTGCGCCTGATTCGTCAGCGGCCGGAGCAGGCCATCGAGGCGATGATGGCGGTCCCGGGTGCTTTGGATGGTCAGGACTTTACCGAGTTCATGACGGGATATTCCAAAGCACGGACCCGCTTGTCCCTGATGTGGGGACTTCCCAAGGCTCCCATGATCAGTGCTGCACTGGGGTGGTAATGGATCATTTGTGGATCCCACTGCTTGCGATTCTGTTGGTGGGCATCCCCCACGGTGCACTGGATGCAATTCTCATCCGCAAGGTTTCCGGCTCCCGCAGTTCGATCTGGTTTTACTGCAGTTATGTTCTGTTGTGCGTTGCAGTGGTCGCCATCTGGTTTCAGGCACCTGTGGTTTCACTGGCCTTCTTCCTGCTGATCTCGCTGTGGCACTTTGGTGGCGCTGACGCTCGTGGATATGGGGACGACCGCTGGCTCAGTCGAATGGTGCATGGATCGATGATCCCGATTGTGCTTCCGGCATTGCAACCGGATGCCGTCTCCCCACTCTTCCGCCTGGTAGCCCTGCAAAATGAGACGCCCTTTGTTCAATGGGCGCAGATCCTGATTTGGCCGTGGGCCGCTTTGCTGCTGCTGAAAGTCCTCCGCAAAGAAATCTGCAATCGTGAGATTCTTGAACTGGGTGGCCTCAGTCTGTTCTTCTGGCTGGCGGACCCGATCTACAGTTTTGCACTGTACTTCTGTGGGCTTCACTCGCTGAGGCACTTCCAGCAATCATTCCAATTTCTTTCCCGAAACCGTTTCGGAAAAAAGGAAGTCATCGAATTCGCGACCCTGTCAGGGATTCCCGTCCTCATGATCCTGCTGGGAGGCACTCTACTCGACGAGACCCAATGGCTTCAGGGGCTCACAGGGTCCGTGTTCATCGGACTCGCCGCCCTGACCGTTCCACATATGATCCTGATCGACGGCTGGGTTCCTCTGGGAAAACCTGATCCAGATCACTCCACCTGAACCGGAAGCTCCCCGAGTCGTTCTTTCATTCCCTTGACGAAACGATCGGCAACTCCAAAAGCATCGGTGTAGGTTTTCAGACATCGGGTCGCAACACGACGATCTTTGGCCTCCATCGCTCCATCAAAGGCAAGCACCCAGAATGCCCGAAAATCCGCGTCGTCCTCTCCGATGGATTCACCATCACGAACCATGGTGAAAGCGCGTTCCATCGCTGTCTTCCGCAACCGTGCCAGTTCCTCTTTCTCTGCCCCGGTGGAAAAAGCATTCCGGTAGGGGCCGAATGCCTCCAGGAAACGGATGCGCGAACGCTCTCTGAGCCAACGCCCCACCACTTCTGCGGGGACACCCTCGACCTTGCAGGCAGCTTCCATCTCGGCCACTGAACACTGATCCGGATTCAACAATCCAAGAATCAGGGTCAGATGGGCTTTGGCCAATTGGTCTTGAGGATTTTCGCTCACACGTTTCTTCAAACGGAAAATGGTTTCCACTTCCGCAAGACCCGCTTCCAGATTTTCCGGTGAGTCAGGGCGCCAGTAGGGCTCCTTGCCAAAAAGGATCTGACCTTCCGAATCAAGAATGAGGAAAGTGGGGAATCCACGCAGGCCATATTGAGTCATCATCTGCTGATCCGGTTTTTCCGGAAGTCGGGCACTGATGTTCAGGTAAGGAACGAAACGCTTTGTGGATGTTTTCCACCAGTCGGTCAGGAGGGGGCCCCCCTCCATGTATTCACACGGCGGTCATGGAGCGTAGGAACGTGTGAAGTATGCAATGATCGGCAGATTCTTTTCCGCTGACTGCTGCTTTGCCTTTTCCAGACTGCTCTCCCAGGAGATGGCACTGACAAAAGGCTTCTTCAGTTTCTCCGCATAGTTTTGCTCGAGGGTCTCATCCAGAGCTGAAGCGGTCTGGGGACCGCCCAGCCACAACAGGAGGAGGACAGTGAGCCAGCGACCGGCTCGGAGGGTGAAAAGTGTGGTCATGGACTTCTTTCCGAAAATCTATTCTGTAGAGAGGTCCCCCTGATTCGGTCGTCGGACCTCTTCAAAAAAGATAACGGGAGAGTCTCCCGACCCCAAACCCTCCCCGCTCAACTCCCCTTAATTGCTTCAAAATAATGCAATTACGACTGCTCTATAATGACGCATTTCAGGTATTGCTTCAAAACAAAGCACCCCTCCCGATCTCAGACCGGGAGGGGTACCAGGGATGGTTTTGGACTCTTTGGGTAGGGCTCAGGCCGCAGTCAAGCTCGGCTCTGCGAATCCACAGGACTCGGCATACTCCTGCAATGCAATACGCAACTTCTTTCTGGCTCTGGAGATACGGGATCTCACCGTGCCCAGAGGAAGCTGCAATTCGCGGGCAATTTCATGGTAGGCCATGCCGTCGAGGTCACACTTGAGCAGCGGAATACGGAATTCCGCGGGAAGCTGTCGAATCGCGTCACGAACCTGATCTCCCACCAACTCGAGGCTCGGATCAGCACCATTTTCGATTCTCTGCAGTTCCTTTTGCACTTCCCACGATCTCTCGGGTGCCATCGGCTGGCTCAAATCCACGTCCTCATGGGTCGGACGGCGCATTTTGCGGCGGCAGAGATCATAGAAGCGGTTTTTGCAGATTCGGAAGAGCCAGGAGCGGCAATCGGTTCCGCGGGAGAAGGAGTCAAAAGCCTTCAAAGCCCTCAGAAGCGTATCCTGGACCAGATCCTCGGCGCGATTGCGATCTCCGGTCAGGGAGATGGCAAATGCCCGGAGTGAGTGAATATGAGGCAAAACCTCTTCGGAGAAGGCGTCCTCCACACTCTCTGGGCTGATCTGGGCAATGGTTTCCCATTCCTCGATTTTGAACATTTTCATGGTTATGGCCCCCTCTTCTGTCTATTGGCCAAAAACGCACTGGTCTCTTGCGGGCTAACCAAGGACATAGCAAGGGGTGTGCCAAAAAGCTGAAGGCTTGGAATCACCGGAAAGTGGACAGAAATTCGCTATGATCCAAAGCGTGAGCCAGCTGGCTCCAACTGCTGAGAGATAGAGGTGACAGATGTTTCGGAATCGGTCTTTCCTCGCGTTAACGGGAACCCAGTTCCTGGGTGCGTTTAACGACAACATCTTCAAGCAGTTCATCCTGCTGATCGCCCTGCAGATGAACCTCGAACACCTGCCCCTGGATCCCCAGGCGATGGCGATGGGGGTCTTTGCCTTTCCCTTCGTCCTCTTTGCCTGTCTGGGCGGATCCATCGCCGATCGCTTTCCCAAGCGACGGGTGATCTTCATGGTCAAGGTCACGGAAATTCTGGTGATGGTTCTCGGGATGGGGGCGTTTTTCCTGGCCCAGATCGATCCGGATCTGGCGATTCTGGCCATGATGGCGGTTCTCTTTTTGATGGGGACCCAGAGTGCCTTCTTCGGGCCTTCCAAATTCGGCATCATTCCCGAAATGGTCAAGGAATCGAACCTGACCAGAGCCAATGCCATCATCAGCATGACCACCAACATTGCGATCATCCTCGGCACCACCTTCGCCGGGACGATGTTCCTTCACCTCAATCCAGAGGGAGACCTGAGTCAGGGTGATCCCAATTGGCACAGCGGGGTCGTCTTCATTTCGATTGCGATCATCGGCTGGCTGATGGCCCGCAAAATCACCGCCGGGGACAAACCGGTCGCCCCCGAACGCAGGATGGAATGGAACCCCATCCACGAGTTACGTCACCTCGCCAAGGACAAGCCTCTGCTGGGCGCAGTCATCTCTGCGGGTTGGTTTTTCCTGATCGGAGCACTGTCACTGGCCGCACTGAATGTTTGCGGCAAGGAAGTTCTGATGCTGCAGGACGGCGGATCCCGTCTCTTCTTCTTCGTCGCCGGAGGTATCGGTATCGGCAGTCTGTTGGCGAGTCGCCTCTCCGGAGACAAGGTCGAAATCGGTATCGTTCCCGTCGGTGGAGCCTTGATGACCCTGGGCTTCGGGCTGACGACCATCGTCGAAGAAACCCTCTTCGGTTACGGCATGACCCTGTCACTCGCCGGCATCGGCGGTGGAATGTTCCTCGTTCCGCTGCAGGCATACATTCAGGAACGATCCAGAGGTGCGGAAAAAGGCAAGATTCAGGGCGCAAATGAGTTTGTGACCTTTGCCTTCATCTTCCTCTCCGCTCTCGTCTGGGAATTTTTCGTCAACAAGAACATGCTCGGCCTGAGCCCAGAGGGAAGCCTGCTCGCCATCGCTGCCCTCGCATTGACCGGCACTCTGGGGGTCTTCTTCACCGTTCCCCATATCGCCGTTCGCTTCCCAGTATGGGTTCTGGTTCACACCCTCTACCGGATCCGCATCATCGGCATGGAAAACATCCCCCGCAGGGGAGGGGCTCTGCTGGTGGTGAACCACCTCTCGTACGCAGACCCTTTCCTGGTCGGCGCATCCGTTCCCCGCTTCGTTCACTTCCTCATGCATCGCCAGTTCAAGGATATGGGCCTGATCGGTTGGGCCAGTCACCTGATGAGGGCGATCCCTGTCTCCAGTGAGGACGGACCGAGAGCCATCATCAAATCTCTGGAAGATGCGGCCGAGCGAGCCAGGAAGGGTCACATCGTCTGCATCTTTGCGGAGGGTGGTATCTCCCGAACCGGCAACCTGCTGCCCTTCTCCAAGGGCCTGGAAAAGATTGCCCGCAAGGCGGATGTGCCCATCGTCCCCATGTATCTCGACCGGGTGTGGGGCAGCATCTTCTCCTTCCGTGGCAAAAAGTTTTTCTTCAAGCGTCCCCTTCGCCTGCCCTACCCAGTCACGGTGACCATCGGCGAACCGATGCCATCCACCTCAACTTCACGGGAAGTACGCTCTCGGGTAGAGGAGTTGAGTGCCCTTGCACTTGATTCCCGCAAACAAAAAGGCATCACCCTCGCTACCCGCTTCCTCACGGTCGCCAGAAAATCCAGTAGCAGAACTGCGGTGATCGAGAAGGATCGAAGCCTCTCCTTCCGTAAATTCCTCATTCTGGTTCTTTTGTTGCGAAGGAAACTGCGGAAACGTCTGGAAGGCCAACAGAATATTGGAGTCCTGCTGCCATCTGGCGTGGGTGGTGCTGCCATCAATATTGCCCTGACGGTGATGGGTAAGACTGTCAGTAACCTCAACTTTACTGCGGGAACGGCTTCCCTGAAGTCCGCCTGTGAACAGCTGGAGCTGAAAACCATCATCTCAGCCAAGTTGTTCACCAGCAAAATCGACATGGACATCTCGGAGTTTGCACCGGATGTGGAAGTCATCGACTTGCCCAGTCTTCTGACCAGGGAAGTTTCGGGGATGGACAAAGTGATGGCACTGCTGACAGCACTGCTGCCTTCCCCCTTCCTGCGAGCCCTTCCCGACGTTCCGCAGGATCCCGATCAGGATGTCTCAATCATGTTCTCTTCCGGGTCGACCGGCACCCCCAAAGGTGTGCGATTGTCGCACCACAACATCCTCTCCAACGTCCGCAGTGTCTCACAGATCTTCGACGTCGATCACAAGGACCGGGTCGTCGGCTCGTTGCCCTTCTTCCACGTCTTCGGATACACCATCACACTGTGGTTCCCCCTCGGGAATGCGATCGGTGCCATCTATCACTCCAATCCGATGGATACGGATGTCATCGCTGAACTAACCCGGGATCACAAAGGCACCATCTTCCTGTCCACCCCAACCTTCTATCGCACTTACTTGCGCAAATTCCAGCCGGAGGATTTCCAGTCGGTGCGGATTGCCGGAGCCGGTGCAGAGAAGCTCAAGGCAAGTCTTGCCGAAGCATGGGAAGAACGGTTTGGATCTCCTCTTCTGGAGGGCTACGGCTGCACGGAGTTGAGTCCTGTGGTTTCTGTGAACCTTCCGGATGTCGACATCCCCGGCTTCCGTCAGAAAACCCGAAAGCTGGGCACCATCGGCTTGCCGATTCCAGGTGTGGTCACCCGCATCGTCGACCCTGATTCCGGTGAAGACCTGCCCCATGGCGAAGCAGGCCTGCTGTTGATCAAGGGCCCCAGCGTCATGCAGGGCTATCTGGGACGAGATGATCTGACCGCGGAAGCCTTCGATGGAGAGTGGTACAAAACCGGCGATATCGCCAAGGTGGACAATGACGGATTCCTCGTCATCACCGATCGTCTCTCCCGTTTCTCCAAACTGGGTGGTGAAATGGTCCCCCATGTTTTGATTGAAGAAGCCATCCAGGAAGTAATCGACGAGGCGATCCCCGATGGAGAAGAAGCGGGAGGCGAGGCGATGGTCGCAGTGACTGCAGTCCCCGACGAATCCAAAGGTGAGAAACTGGTGGTCGTTCATGGTGAGCTGCCCATCGATCCGCCGCAGATTCTCGACAGTCTGCGAAATCGGGGCGACCTGCCCAACCTGTGGTTACCCCGCAAGGAGGCCTTTGTCCCCGTAGATGAGGTTCCCCGCCTCGGCTCCGGAAAACTGGATCTGAAAGCGGTGCGCAATCTGGCTCTCGATCACTTTGGAATCGGAGATTGATGGGGTGGTCCTCACCCCGGGCAGACTTCATCATATTGCCTGAAGGAGGAGGACCGATGACTCCCGAAGACGTCGACGACATGGGTCTCAGGAGTTTCCAGAAGACCATCGAACAGATCTACTTCGACAAGGATTCCGACCGCGGTGTCGCAGGCTCGTTCCTGTGGCTCTCGGAAGAGATCGGTGAGTTGGCACGCTGTCTTAATTCTTCCACTCCCAATTCCCCGGAGGAACAGGCTGAGTTTGCCGATGTACTCGCATGGCTGGCAAGCATCGCCTCGTTGCGGGGGGTCGATCTGGCAACCTGCGTTCACAATAAGTATGGCGGTGGTTGCCCTCGCTGCTCGAAAACTCCCTGTAACTGCAATCACAGAGCAGAATACAACGCTGACTCATGAAGAAACTGGGAGTCCTCGATCGCTATCTGTTGAAAGATCTCGTTCTTACGACGCTGTTTTGCCAGTTGATCCTGTGTGTTCTGGTCAGCATCGTCTTCGCGATGAAAGCAGTCAGCTCCGGTTACTCACTCGGTATCGTCATACCCTGGCTGGGTGACAGTCTTCTTTACAGCATGTACTTCACCACACCGATGTCGGTGATGGCGGGTTGCAGCCTCAGTTACGGCAAGTTTGTTGCTGATCGTGAGTTCACCGCTGCTGTCGCTTCCGGCATCAGTCCTTCACGCCTGTTTTTACCCATGACCATTCTCATCATTCCGATCCTGCTGTTGATGATGTTCACACAATCAACCCTGTTGCCGGAGCTTCAGCATCGAAAGCAGGACATCAGCCGTTTCTTCGTCAAACAACTGGAGAACATCGGTGACGGCAGAAAGGGTCAGATCCCCCTCGATGGAGAGGGCGGTGTGATCTACTGGGAAGAGATTCGCAACGGAACCGATCTCAAGGTGGTCTACATCGAGAAGCAGCTCAGCGTCAAGGGCGGTGCTGCTGTTCCAAGCAAGTCCAGCAAGGACGACACTCCTCCCACCAAAATCAATGCCAAGCGTGCAAAACTGAGCGTCGATGATTCCGCAGGATTGATTCGACTGACCTTGCGGGATGTGAGCGTCGTTTTTCCTGTCAACAGTTCCGCCACTGGGCAGAGGGACTTCCTCGATTGGGACCACGAGAGCATCGAGTTCGATCAGTTCAATGTGGATTTCCCCATCAGTTCTCGCAATCGTCGCCTGAACGATTTGCCCACTGCAGAGTTGGCAGACCGACTCGTGGAACTCGAAGGTGAAATCGGCGAAATCGATCGTTCATTGGCAACGCTTGCCAGCGTCGAGGAGAAGAACAAAGAAGAATCCCGAAAAGCAGGTCTGATCCGGGCGATTCGTCGGGGGGAAACTGAAATCTGGCGCCGCCGGGCGATGGCCCTGGCAGTTCTCACGTTTGCAATGATCGGCGCGCCGTTGGCTCTTTTGCTGCGGACCCCTCAAAAATTGGTACCGTTCTTCTTTTCGCTTCTGGCGATTCTCGGGGTCTTTTACCCCCTGACCTATGGTGGAGTTCAATTGAGTCGTGCCACCGGTGCACCCGCATGGATCACGGTTCTTTCCGGCAATTACATTCTGTTGGCGATGGCCGTCGGAATGATTCTCCGATTGAGGGCGCGATGAAGATCTGGACAAGCCCACCCCTCAAATGGTTGCCATTGAAAACATTTGACCGGTATCTGATTCGTCAGTTCCTGATCTCCTGGTTCATTTGTTCCTTCGCCATTCTTTCCCTCTTTTGTGTCATCGATGGCGTGTCCAGACTGGATCGTTTCCTTCGACATGACCAGCCACTGCCCATCGTCATCTTCCGATACTTCTCGGGAATGATTCCCATCTATTTCACCCAATACCTTGGACCGATCCTGACCCTTTTCGCTGCAATGTTTACTGCCACACAAATCAACAAAGGCAGAGAACTAGTTCCCCTTCGTGCCGCAGGAATTCCACTGCCAAGAATCCTCGCCTCTTTCTTTCTGATGGCACTGTTGATGTCATCGATGATGATCCTGATTCAGGAGACGGTGGTTCCTTCACTGAAAGATGAAATCCGCCTTGCCGACTCCTACGGAAGATCACGCAACAATATCCAGCCACAGATGGTCTCCGACAGTCTCAACAACCTCATCAGCGTGACCAGTTATCTTCCCCACGAAAAACGGGGACAAAAAGTGGAGGTCGCCAGTCGTCATGCTGTCTCAGGGAGTCTGAAAACATTGACGAGAGCCCGGGAGTTGATTTGGGAAACACCCGCTGCGGGCCAGCCTTATTGGCTGCTGAGAGAAGGAAAAAAAGAGCAGTTCTCTGAAAACGGACTCAAGGTGCCTTTTCCCCAGCCGGACGGCACCGTCAAGTTGAGTCTCGAATTCGATGAGCTTAAACTGGAAACGGATATGAGGCCTGTCGACCTGGAATCCAGTGACAACGAGATCGAATATCTTTCCTTCACCGAACTCAGGGATCAGTACAACCGGCGCCCTCACTTGACTCACCTCGAGGTCAAGCTTCACCGGCGCTTCGCATTCCCGTTGGCCAACTTCATTCTGCTGCTGCTCGGATTGCCCTTTGTAATGCGATCGGAAAGTCAGTCCATCATTCTGGGGCTGTCGATGGCACTGGCATTGGGAACGGGCTATCTGATCTTCACAGAGATTTGTGCCCACCTCGGAAATGTCGGCGGATTGAATCCGATGTTATCCGCCTGGCTACCGGTGCTTTTCTTCGGAGCACTGGGACTGACTCTCTTCGATGGCATCGAAGACTAGCGATCGGTGAACTGCTTCAGTTTTTCAATCGCCCGCTGATAGCGTTTCCGAACCAGTTCCTCAGAGATCCCCAGTCTTTCGGATACCTCTGCCGTCTCCAGCCCATCCAGCTTTAGCCACAGCACGCTCGAATAACTTTCATCCAGGCGTTCGACCAAACCGTGGAGCCACTCCGATTCTTCCCGCTCGATGATCAGGGCTTCGCCATCGTGGGCATCCGGGTCGAGGGGAACTGAGACGATGCCTCCGGGTATATTGGACTCTCCCTTGAACCGCTCATTCTTCTTGACCGCATCGAGAACGGTCCAACGGGCATTCTTCAGAACCAGGTTCAGGAAGTCCTGCTGAGTCGCTTCCTCAGGCAGGGTCGTCAGGACCTTGAGCGCCCTGAGAAAGACATCCTGACACATGTCTTCAATCTGGATTTTGCGCCGCAGGGACAGCCCGGATTGCTGACTCAAATACAGTTCCAACTTGGGCTGGATCTGTTCAAAGAGGGCGCTGCGGGAATGGGAGTCCCCATGGATGGCCCTGTTCAGAATCGCAGAAAAATCATCTCGGCCGTGGATCGATGCATCGCTGGATTGTGAGTCCACAGGGTCTCCGATTCTGGTGGTTTAAGTCAGCATGCTGGACCACACGATTTGGCCGAAAACCGTGAGATTCTGCGGGGATTGTAGCGATCAATCCGGTCCATTTCGACGAATATTGGAGTTTGGGGGCACCTTAGCGATTTCCAAAAAAAATCTGTCACGAATCGGCCCTGGCGATCGCTGATGAAGATAGCGGGAGATAATTCTCGTGCATTCCTCATTTAGAACCGGGTGGTAGCGCCCAGCGAACGAGGAAACAAACAGCGATTTGAGAGTCTGAGACCCGGGGGCTGGTAAATGGCCGTTCTACCGCTCCCGGTGTTCTCTTTTCAAGAACACCGACCCGGACCGACCCCACCTTTTATTGAACGCCTCAGTATTTGAGTGCTGCTGGCAGATTAGCCGATCGCGTCGTCGAGATCCTGGAGGAGATCTTCCACGGATTCGATACCGACTGAAATCCGGATCAGACCATCCGAGAGTCCTTCAGCCCGACGGGTTTCGACGGGAATTGCTCCATGGGTCATTGAAGGTGGATGCTCGATGAGACTCTCCACCCCACCCAGACTCTCGGCGAGGGCGAACACTTTGGTACGAGAGACCATCTTCCGCGCTTCATCTTCTGAAGCACCGGCCAACTCAAAGGAAATCATGCCGCCCGGTGCACGCATCTGGCGACTGGCAACTTCGAATCCAGAATGACTCTCAAGACCCGGATAAAAGACCTGGCCGATTCGTGAATCAGCTTCGAGCCACGCAGCGATCTTTGCCGCATTTTCGCAATGACGCTCCATTCGCACCGCCAAAGTTTTCGTTCCACGCAGGGTCAGGAAACAATCGAGAGGACCGGGAACTCCCCCCACCGCATTCTGGATGAAGGCCAGTTTTTCGTGCAGGGCATCATCGGAAGTGATGAGTGCTCCACCGACCACATCCGAGTGTCCTCCCAGATACTTGGTCACAGAGTGGACGACGATGTCCGCCCCCAGTGCCAAAGGCTGCTGCAGGTAAGGAGTGGCAAAGGTGTTGTCGACCACCAGCAGCACGCCTTTCTCCCGGCAGATTTCCGAAACGGCAGCAATGTCGGTGATTCTCAACAGAGGATTGGTTGGAGTCTCCAGCCACACCATACGGGTCTTGTCGGTGATAGCATCGCGGACCTGATCAGGATCTCCCGTGTTGACGAAATCAAAACCGATCCCCATCGGCTGATACACCTGGGTGAAAATCCGGTGTGTTCCACCGTAGAGATCGTTGCCTGCAACAACATGATCCTGCGGCTCCATCAATTTCAGAACCGCATCCGTCGCAGCCAGTCCACTGGCGAAACAGAGGCCATGGGTTCCCCCTTCGAGGGAAGCCAGATTGCCTTCAAGGGCGCTGCGCGTCGGGTTACCGGTGCGGGAATATTCATAACCCTGATGCACTCCGGGAGCTTCCTGAACATACGTGGAAGTCAGGTATACCGGGGTCATGACCGCTCCGGTACTGGGGTCCGGGTGCTGCCCGGCGTGGATGGCGCGTGTTTCGAATTTCATGATCAGGACCTTCTTCCGCTCATCGAGTGGATCATGTCGTACTTGGTAATGATGCGGAATCCTTCAGGAGTATCGACCAGCACCGCTGCGGATGGCTTGCTCGCCAGTTGGGCAAAGATGGAATCGGCACTCGCCCCCTCACCGACGACGGGGAAAGGTTCTTCCATCACACTGCCGACTTCGCAATCGAGGTGATCTCCTCCGGACAGCATCTTCTCCAAAACCAGTGACTCACGGACACTGCCCACCGGCTGACTCTCTTCGAAAACCGGAATCTGGCTGATCTCTCCCGACTGCATCTTTTCCACGGCCTCGCGCAGGGAATCCTTCGGCGAAAGGTGAATCAGCGGTTGCTGACGAGTCCCCCGCTTGTCGAGAATTTCACCGGCAGTCAGGTGCAGGGAGGATTCCATCAATCCGTTGGTGCGCAGCCAGTCATCATCGTAGACCTTGCTCAGGTAGCGTTCTCCCGTATCGGGAATGATGACGACCATGATGTCGTCTGGACCCATTTGCTCAGCGGCCTTGATTGCGGTGCAAACCGCGGTGCCCGCAGAGGATCCGCTGAGGATTCCCTCTTCCCGAGCCAGTCGCTGGGCCATGGCAAACGCATCCACATCCGTGACCTGATGCACTTCATCGATCAGTGAGAAGTCGATGGTCCCGGGAATCATGTCTTCGCCGATTCCCTCGGTCTTGTAGCTGTAGGCTTCCCCGAGATTGCCGGTGTCGAAGTATTCCTTGTAGAGAGAACCGATGGGATCGCCGCCGATCACGCGAATATCCGGATTCTGCTCCTTCAGATACTTGGCGGTTCCACTGACGGTTCCTCCCGTACCCAGGCCTGCAACAAAATGGGTGATCTTGCCATCCGTGTCTTCCCAGATCTCGGGACCGGTAGCGACATAGTGGGCATGGGGATTCCACTTGTTGAAGTACTGATTCGGATTGAACGCCATCGGATCTTCTTCAGTGATCCGCTTCGCCACCGAATAGTAGGAACGGGGATCATCCGGTTCGACGGCGGTCGGGCAAATGATGACTTCCGCACCGAAGGCACGGAGCAACTTTGATTTCTCTTCTGCGACCTTGTCCGGCATGGTGAAGATGGCTTTGTAGCCACGGATGCAGGCGGTCAACGCAAGACCCAGACCCGTGTTTCCGGAGGTACATTCGACGATGGTCCCCCCCGGCTTGAGCAACCCCTCCCGCTCAGCGGCGTCGATCATGTGGACACCGATGCGGTCCTTGATGCTTCCACCCGGGTTGAATGCCTCCACCTTTGCCAGCATGGTGCCCTGGAATCCCCGGGAGATCCGGTTCATGCGCACCAGCGGAGTGTGGCCAATGGTATCGAGAATATGATCGTAAATTTTCATGCTCATCCTGTTTCCGGTTCCCGGGGAGGCGGCCTGCTCTGACCGGGCAGATCTCACTGAGATTACCTGCCCATGATAATGCTTGATCCCGGAATGAACACGCCTACCGCCACCTTTCCGGGCAGGTTTTGGGACAGGATTCACCGGATCTGATTCGATCCGGCCCCTTGGCCCCCATGGGCCTTTGGGATAGTTTTCAGGAAGCCGCCGGGAGGGGCCCGGAAGCACAGTTGAAGCAGTGAAGGGAGATTCCGATTTGGGTGCCAAATCGACGACCCAAAATCCGGATCAGGAGGTCCTCGCCCAGGCCCTTCTGGATGATCTGCTCGACTTCCTTTCTCCGGGAGATCTGCTGTGCATTCCGACAGGGAGATCACCCCGGGATCTCTATCGCCTGATTCGGGAAGACTCTGGCAACGCCCCCCTCTGGAGCAGCCTTCGCTATCTCCAGCTGGACGAGTACCTGGACTGCTCAGGAACGATTCCTTCCTTCCGGGATGAACTGCGTCAGCAGATTTTCGACCCTCTGGGAGTTCCCCATGATCAGGTCTTCTCCATCGACCCTGCAGGCGATCCCCAGTCTCAGGCAAATCGTCTCGACCAGATCTTTCGCGATACAGGCCCTCCCCGAGCCAGTGTTCTCGGCCTCGGCAACAATGGTCACATCGCCTTCAATGAACCGGGCAGTGATTTCAGCGGATACACGGTGGTCGATCTGGCGGAGGAAACCATTAACACCAACTTTCCGGAACCGCGCCCGGATCAACTGCAGGCCTTGACCATCAGCCTCGATCAGATCCTCGAATCCGATTCGATTTTCCTGTTGGTTCCACAGGCTGAAAAATCAACCCTGCTCGATCGTTGTCTGGCTGGTCCTCGCAATCTCGATCTGCCGGCCAGCTGCCTCCATGATCACCCCCAACTCCACGTCTATCGTCACTGAATGACGATTGCGGAAAGGGATCTCCATGCACTGGATCCTCATCATGCTTCTCGGTATCGGTTCCCTGGCTCAGGAATCAGACTCACCGGTCGACCCCGTGGGTGGGGATGGTCCCAAGGGAAGCCTGAAGTTTCAGATCACGGATACCAATGATGACCCTGTGCCATCGAGACTGACGTTCCGCAAACAGGATGGAAGTCGGCAAAAGTTTTTCAGTGAAACTCAGGTGCTTCCGGAAGATCTCGCGATTCGCGACGACGTGATTTGCACCCTCTCGGGGACAGGTCACATCACTCTGCCAGTCGGAACCTGGGTGATTTATGCCAGCCGCGGTCCCGAGTGGGGAATCGATCGCCAGGAAGTTTCCATTGCCGAAGGTGCCGTGACGGAAGCCTCTTTTCAATTAGAGCATCAGATCGACTCCAGTGGTTGGGCGGCTGCCGACTATCACTTGCATACCCTGACCTACTCGGGGCATGGCGACAGCAATATGACAGAACGGATCATCAGCATCGCCAGTGAAGCTCTCGAGGTTGGAATCGCCACTGATCACAATCATCACACCGACTACAACCCGACCATCGAGAAACTGTCCGCGGGAGATCACTTTCAGGGTGTCGTCGGTAACGAGATCTCGGTCCCCCTCGGTCACTTCAATGCCTTCCCCCTCGAGCCCTGGGGAGAAGTGGTCGACGTTCAATCCTCCAACGGTCCGCGCATGTTTCGTGCGGTCCGCAAGATGGGCACTGGAGGAGTCACCCCTGTGATTCAGGTCAATCACCCCCGGTGGGAAGCGATCGATTACTTCCGAATCGCCGGTCTCGATCCCATCACCGGTGAATCCGCAGACACCGATTGGTCCATCGATTTTGACAGTGTCGAAATCTTCAATGAAAATCCGGGCTGGGGTTACTACGACGCCGAAACCAGTGACCGATTTGTCGGTACCAGTCGCCACTCCGTTCTGGAGGATTGGCACCAGCTTCTCAATCGCGGTGCACGCATCACCGCGGTCGGAAACTCTGACAGTCACACCGTCAACGTCAACCTCGCCGGTTGGCCACGGAATTACTTTCCCGTTTCCAATGATCAGCCGGGTCAAATTCCGGTGAAAGAAATCTGTGACACCGTCAAGAATGGTCAGGTCTTTACCACTTACGGCCCTTTCATCAAATTTTCCGTCAATGGCAAGGGCATGGGTGAAACCGTACAGGCAGAGAGGGCCGCAGTTCGCCTCAAGGTGGAGGTCCACGCGGCAGACTGGATCGACGTTGATCGGGTTCTCGTCATCGTTGACGGTGATGTGGTCGAAACGATTCCGGTCCCGGACTCCCGGGAAATCGTGAGGCTGATCGATGAGCGCAAGATTCCGGTTCGCACCGACGGCTGGATCGCTGTTCGGGTCGAAGGGGATGACAGCCTTGCACCCATCGTTCCCGACAAGGACCGCCCGATTCTTCCCATCGCCATGACCAATCCGGTCTACGTCGACGTCGATGGAGATGGTCGTGTCACGGCCCCCGTCGAAGTCGCGCGCAATTGGCTGGAAAAGTTCTCGGGAAATGAGATCGAACTGCATGCGGAATGGCAGGCACGTCAGCCTCACCAGCGGGTCTCGATGCTCCATGCCTGTGATCAGGATTCTGAAACCGTCCGCACACTGTTGCTTTGGGGACTGCAGGATCCTTCTCGCCTCGTCTGGCTTGCCGCTGCCAGAACCACCGAGTTGCTGGAGATTCGCAATGATTCCGCACTGACCCGGGAGTTGGTCTATCGCTTTGAATCCCCCGGTCTGGATGCGTGGGCTCTCTCTGTCCTGTTGAGGGCGATGCCCCCTGAAGAAAGTGGTCCCAGGGTCGCTGAACTGTTGGGGAGCAAGGGCAAGGAAGCTCTCGGAATTCATACCCGTCAGATCCTCGCACTACTGCCGGGACAATTTGTGCGCAGGATGTTTGTCTCCGAACCCATTCCAGGTGGTGGTGAAGAAGGAATTCGTCGGGTGCTTTCGATGTCTGCAGAGGATCGCCCCACCCAAAGGGTGCTGCTCTCCACTGAGGAGGGGCAATTTGATCTGCGGCAATATGGCAAAGAGCGCGGGCGGTCCGATGATTGTGTCTTCGTTCTTCGCTGTACACTCATCAGTCCCACAGATCGTACGGTCACTCTCGCTGCCGGTTCGGATGATGGCTGCCTCCTGCAGGTGAACGGCAACACCTTCGTTGAAGATTTCGCCGATCAGGGAGTGGATCCCCTCGATCACCTGATTCAGGTACCGCTGAAACAGGGGACCAATGAGGTGCTCTTTCTCATCGCCAACGGCAGCGGTAAATCAGGAGCATCCCTGAGAATTCTCGATGACGAAGTGGTGGTACAGTCCGCTGAGGGCAGCAAGCGTCCCCCCATCTCGCCTCGCCAGAGGGTTCTCTCTGATATGGCAGCTTTGCATGCCGCCGCAACCCTCTATCGCCTGAATCAGGGTGACTGGCCGACGAGCGTCAGCGACCTGGTAGGAGCAAATCTGATCGGCAATCTCACCACTGACCCATGGGGTAATGAATACAGAATTGTGGCGAGGGAGGAGAAGGTGGAAATTCTCTCACTCGGTGCCGATGGATCTGAGGGTGGTATCGGCATCGAGGCGGATATCCGCTACGCGCCCTAGGAAAGCTCGGCCAGTTTCTCGGCATTCATCTCGCGACGATCTTCCCGTCGACGGGTCCACCCCTGCTTGTCGAGATACTCCAACAGCGGAATGGCAAACTTGCGGGTCGTCCCCAAGAGATCTTTCGCCTCAGCAGCACTGAAGGGACCCGCGGTTTCGTGATGCGCCGCCAGTCTTCTCACCGCTTCCAGAATTGCTTCCTCGAGCAGAACCACATCCGGAGTCAGTCGCACCAATTCTCCGCGGTCCACCAACAGTGATTGCAGTTTTCCGATCAGAGCTTCACTGGTTCCCAACATGGGAGCCAGATCCTCATTTCGTGCTGCTTCAAAAAGATGTTCCGAAAGATAGTTGCGGTACTTCTCCAAAGCCTGTCGCTCCCCCTCGGGAATCGGTGGCTCATACCCGGGCAGAGACAGGCGACCTCCGCGCAACCGATGGACGCGCTCCTCCTCGACCAACTGCTGATAAACCGCTTCGAGGAAAGTTTCTTCCAGACGCAGAGCATCGCGGATCTCGAGAGCCTTCACCGAAACCCGATATGGATCCTCACGGAATGCGGCTTCGATGGCGCCTGTGATACGCTCCCCGGCCATGCGAACCCCTTCCTGGACGAGCCAGCGATCCCCGGGCAACGCCTTGAGATCTCCGGCCTCTGTCAACTCCTGCAGGTATTGGGAAACCTGTTCCTGGGTGATGGTCATTCGGCGCGAGAGATCCTCGGTGGTGTGGATTTCCAGCAGGGCATCACGCAAAAGGCTGCGCAGGTAATCCTGGGGGCTGTCGAGAGCAGACATCTTTCGCCGAACCGACTCGACGACAAAATCCTTGCCCGTTTTGAGACGCCAGCGGGAGCGATCGAGAATCTCGCCTCCCCCGAGAGTGATCATCGGCGAGGTTTGGCGCAGGACGAAACGGTCACCGGGGGCCACCACCACCGGTTCCTCCAGACGGATTTGCGCTACGGCCTCATCCCCCGGCTCCAGAGTGGTGCAATCCAGGAGGTACAAACGGCCCACTGCTTCCATCGTGCCCTGCAAAAAACGAATCGGCATGCGATGCGTCAGGGCATTGGGCAATGAAGACAATGCCCGCAAACTGACCTCCAGCATCTCTGTCGCAGTGAAATATCCGGGAGTCGCGGCAACCATTCCCCGGGTCAGATCCTTGTAGTTGACATCTGCCAGATTGATGGCAGTGGAATGACCTGCCCGGGCACGATCGACCGTCACCTTGTAGGCCTGTAATCCCCGCACCCTGCCCTTGTGTTCACCTGGCAATATTTCGAGTCGATCATCCTTCGAGACAGATCCACTCACCGGCACGCCGGTCACCACAGTTCCGTGACCCTTGGCGGAGAAGACTCTCTGAATCGGCAGACGGAAAACCCCATCCGTTTCCCGGGAAGGCAGTTCATCAATCATCGAGACGACCGCCTCACGCAGTTCATCAATTCCTGCTTCAGTCTCGGCGCTGACTCGCATCATTGGTGCGTCTTCGAGGAAAGTCCCCTTCACCGTGTCGCGAATCTCCTCCTCGACCAATTCGAGCATCTCTTCATCCACCAGATCAATCTTGTTGATGGCGATGATCCCCCGCTGAACTCCGAGAATCGTCATGATCGAAAGGTGCTCGAGGGTCTGTGGCATCACCGAATCGTCGGCAGCCACCACCAGCACGACCAGATCGATACCACTGGCTCCCGCGACCATATTGCGGATGAACTTTTCGTGACCGGGAACATCGATGATGCCCACCAACTCACCACCGGGGAGCTGCATCGGCGCAAATCCGAGATCGATGGTCAATCCACGATCCTTCTCCTCAGGGAGACGATCCGGGTCAATTCCGGTCAATCGCCTCACCAGAGACGATTTGCCGTGGTCGATATGTCCGGCGGTGCCGACGACGACACCGTAAATACTGTCTTCCGTAGCCAATTCGCTCCTCCGGGGGCCGGGTCGTCAAATCTCGGGGCAGAACTCGGGGCCTGCTCCCTTGACGATACCCCACTTTTCATCCAGCATCATCGTCATGAGCACCGCCCGAGACGAAATCTTCTGCAAGTTTGCCATACAGCAAGGCCTCTGGAGCAAAGAGGAGGCCGTGTTGTTCCTCAATCACTACCGATCCGAGGGATCCCCCGGGCGGTTCGGTGACTGGGCCAGTGAACAAGGTGCCATCCCAGCAGACATCGCCCAAAAGATCGAAGCTGCCATCGACAAGAGAGTCGGTGGGCCCGCGCCGCAAAAGGGAGTGCCGACCCAGCCCCCAGCCAAGGGAAAAGCTTCCGCAGGTGGCAGGGGATCATCCGGTGGCAAACCCCGTCGTCGTCGGAAGCGGGGTGGCGGTGGCCTGGGTCTCGATTTCGAGAAAAACCCGGTTCAAACATCCATCTACCTTGCATGCGGAGTTCTGGTACTCGTGTTGGTTGCTTATGTGATCTACCAGTTCCAGAAATCGGATCCGCCCCCGGCAGCCCCCACTGCTGAGAAAAGCCAGGAAGAGAAAGACAAGAAATCTTCTGCAACCACCGCCAATCAGCCTCCTCCGCCTCCCGTGTTCAGCGAGGAGGAACTGCGAAACATGGATAATCGCATTAATGTGGCTGTGACCGACGCGCGCCAGTTCCTCAGGGATGGACGACTCGCCCAGGGGATCAATGGCCTCAAGAAGTTGCGAGCAGACCTCGGTGGGGATGATTTGCCGGAAGCTCAGCGAACCCGGATCGATCAGGAAATCGCTGAACTCAATGAAATCTGTGAAGGCACCTATTCCGACCTGCTGGAAGAGTTGCGCGAAGCAAAAAGCGAAGGTAATGACCAGGATGTGCAAGACACGCTCGATGCGATCGAGCAAAATTGTGGTCCTGACTACCGCGCCCGAGCCGAGAAGGAGGGGGCCTAGGCCCCACTACCGTCATGGCCCGAGAACGACTCCAAAAATACCTGGCCCGCTGTGGCCACGGATCCCGCCGACGAGCTGAACTCCTCATCGAAAAAGGTCTCGTCTACGTCAATGGTGAAGTTGCGGACTTGGGTGTCAGCATCATCCCCGGCAAGGACGAGGTCGTCCTCCATGGGGAAAAGGTCCAGCCACCCAAAAACCTGACCATCATGTTTCACAAAACTGCGGGCACCATCACCAGTACCCATGACACCCATAGTCGGCTGACAGTGATGGACATGCTGCCGAAGCGGGTCGTCGATGCCGGGGTCCTTCCAGCCGGTCGTCTGGATCTGGAAACCGAGGGGATGCTGATCTTCACCAATGACGGTGACCTTCTGCATCGCATCACTCACCCCCGCTATCGCTGTCGCAAGGAATACTTCGTCGTTCTCTCCCGTGCACCCTCAGAGCGCGTTCTCGAAACCCTTCGAAGGGGGGTCTTCCTCCCTGACGTGGGCAAGGAAACCTCTCCCGCACAAATCACCCGATTACGGCGACGCAAGGATGGCACCGCCTCTTTGCACATCGTGATCCATGAAGGAATGAAACGACAGATTCGCCGCATGTTCTCGGGACAGGGTCTCGAAGTGACCTACCTCAAACGCATCTCCATCGGCAAGCTGAATCTCGACGATCTTGCTCCGGGCAAATACCGGACTCTTCGCGATCGGGATCTTGCCCTGCTTCTGAAATCCGATGACGAAGATGAAAAAAGCCGTCCCCCCCACCCGAAAGGGCGAGGAGGACGGGCAGGCTCTGGGGGATCTGCCAGAAGGGCTGGTCCTGGAAGGAAAGCGGGCCCGGGCAAGGGCCGGCGCTAGTTCAGCACCACCTGCAGATATCCATCCACATTTGTCGATTCGATGACCACTTCCCACAATCCTGGGGCTCCCAGATTCGACAGCGACTTGTAGATCACATTGCCACCGTTACCGAAGAAGGTCTCGTCGAAGATGAGAAAGTTGAAGCTGTCGTAAATCTGAATGCGCAGGACTCCGTCAAACTTCAGCCCATCCACCGTGACGTAGGCGTCGTGAAGGTCGGTGAACCAGAAGTAGCTGTCCGTCGAGTAGTAGTTGACGAAATCACCGGAGTAACCGAAGACCAGTGAGTCCTTGGTCACCAGAGGATCATTGACGCAACTGTTGCAGTGGTGGTTTTTACACCCTGAAGCGAAAATCAACACCGCCGCCAAACCGACAGCCAAAGCACGAGAAGACATCGTCCCTCCCATCCAGAGACCACCGCGGCCTCACAAGACAGACGCACCTCTTTCAGGATTATTCACCTGCTTTTTGAGTTTGTCAGGAACCCGTAAAGCAACAGCCCTGGAAACCCATGCAAAAGCACCAAATACCACCTTATTGGTCCATTTCTTGTTGGAGTCCGGTCCAGTTCATGGGCTATCCTGTGGGTTGGCTCCGGGATTTTTCTTCCCCAAACCACTCGGCTGTTTCAGCGAAAGGTCTCACCATGAGGTTCATCGCATCGTGCGTTTCTGCACTGATTCTTCTCTTCAGTCTTCTCCTCAGCTCCACCGCAGGGTTCGCCCACGATCCCTTCGACGAGAATCCGCCACCGTTCCTGGTGGTCGACAAACTGGAGCGGGAAGATCCCTTCCGTCAACTCGACGACGTGCTGCCATCTCCGAATGAGTCGCGACTCGCTTCCGGGGCACCGGGCCCTGCCTACTGGCAACAGCAGGTCGATATGGAGATCGACGTCACCCTCGATGCAGTCAATCACCGTCTCGATGGTCTCGAGAAGGTCACCTACCACAACAATTCTCCCCACACCCTGACCTATCTGTGGATGCAACTCGATCAGAATCGCTTCCGCGAAGAATCCATCGGCAATCGCAGTCGCTCCATCGTCCCGGAAGAGGAACAGAGCATCCGCTGGTTGCGTCGACTCGCCTTCCAACAAAACTTCGATGGCGGCTTCAAGATTGAATCCATCGTCGATGCTGATGGAAATCCGGTTCCCTTCATCCTCCATGACACTCTGTTGAGAATCGATCTGCCCCAGCCTCTGGCTCCGGGAGAGTCCTACTCCTATTCACTGAAGTGGCACCACAACATCGTCAATGCCAAAGTGTTGCGTGCCCGCGGTGGTTACGAGTGGTTCGAGGATGCCGGCAATGCCATCTACGAGATGGCGCAGTGGTTCCCGCGCATGTGTGCCTACACCGATTACGCCGGTTGGCAGAACAAGCAGTTCATCGGCAGTGGTGAGTTCACTCTGGAGTTCGGCGACTACATCGTCCGCATCACGGTGCCCGATACCTTTGTTGTTACCGCCACCGGTGAATTGACCAACCCCGAAGAGGTCATGACCGAGACACAGATTCAGCGAATGAAAGCTTCTGAAACCGCCGAGAAACCGATGTTCGTCATCACTCCGGAAGAAGCCCTCGCCAATGAGAAGAAGGAAGCCACCGGAACCCGTACATGGGTCTTCGATGCGAAGAAGGTGCGCGATTTTGCCTGGGCCGCTTCTCCCAAATTCATCTGGGATTCCCTCGGTGTCGACATTCCCGGCGGGGATCGCACGATGGCGATGTCCTTCTACCCCAATGAGGGGGAACCGCTGTGGAGCAAGTACTCCACCCACGCCATCGCCCACACCCTCGAAGAGTTTTCCAGAATGTGCACTCCCTACCCCTACCCGGTGGCCATCAGTGTGAATGGTCCCGTCGGCGGCATGGAGTATCCGATGATCTGCTTCAACGGCCCCAGACCCGAGAAGGATGGCACCTACTCGGAGCGCACCAAGTACGGTCTGATCGGTGTCATCATCCACGAGGTTGGCCACAACTGGTTTCCGATGATCATCAACTCGGACGAGCGTCAGTGGACGTGGATGGACGAGGGCCTCAATACTTTTGTCCAGTTCGTCACGCAACTTTCGTGGGAAGAAAAGTACCCCTCCCGTCGTGGTGAGGCACGCAACATCACCCGCTTCATGAGCAGCCCCAACCAGATGCCGATCATGACCAACAGCGAACAGTTGATCCAATTCGGCAACAACGCCTACGCAAAACCGGCGACCGCCCTCAACATCCTGCGTGAGAGTGTCATGGGCCGAGAGCTCTTCGACTTTGCCTTCCGCCAGTACTGCGAACGCTGGGAGTTCCGTCGTCCGGAGCCGGCAGATCTCTTCCGCACCCTGGAGGATGCCAGCGGCATGGACCTCGACTGGTTCTGGCGCGGGTGGTTCTACACCACCGATCACGCCGACCTCGCCATCGAGAGTGTCGTCCGCTACCACATGGACAGCGGCAATCCGGATATCGAGAAACCGCTTCAGAAAGCGGAGCGGGACAGCGACCCGGAGTGGATCAGCCGCATCAACAACAAGGACATCCCCTTCCGCAGTGATCGTTTCCCGGAACTGCTCGATTTCTACAACAGTTTCGATGAACTCGATGTCACCGAAGAGGATCGCCGCGGATACGAATCCTTCCTCGCCCGCCTCGATGCCGGGGATGAAGAACTCCTCAACCGCGACTGGAACTTCACCATCGTCCGCCTGCGTAACTACGGCGGTCTGGTGATGCCGGTCCCGGTGCGTTTGACCTACTCCAGTGGCAAGACTGAGGAGCAACACCTGCCCGCAGAGTTGTGGCGCTCCAACCCGCGGGTGATCTCACGCCTGATGGTCACCCCCGAGCCGGTAGTGAAGGTGGAAATCGATCCCCATTGGGAGATCGCCGATGCGGATCGTAGCAACAACAGCTACCCGCAGGAGATCGACCAGAAACGGTTCCGTATCCGCCCCGACTCTGATCGGACCAATCCGATGCAGCGAGATCGTGACGAAAGACTGATGAGGGAAGCGGAGATCGCGGCGCAGAGACTCGGTCAGGAGATCGCCCGTCGGGTGGCATCCAAGACTGCGGGAACTCCCATGCCTGCCGCTTCCGGTGTTTTGGCTGAAATGCAACAGAGCCTCTTCAGCGATCCCTTCGGTTCCGAGTTTTCCGTCTTCGACGTGAAGGACGGTGAGGGAATCGCCAAGATCTTCTCTGCGGGTCCCGACGGTAACCCGGGAACCGATGATGATCTGACCTGGATTGTCCTCAAGGATGGCCACGTCGACCGGTGGGTGGAAGGAAACTGACCCCTTTCCATCCCACATCCAAAAAGAGCGGATCCGCAGGAGGACATTGGACGACCTCCTGACCGGATCCGCTCTTTTTTTCATCCAGACTTATGCCTCTTTGGCGTCCTGCTGACTCTCATCTCCACAAGAGAACTGGCACCCTCCTTGCTAAGCCCCTCCTCCCGCCCAACACGAGGAGGATACCCATGCGTGGCGATCGTCATCTGCTGACCTATTTGGTCGGCTGTCTTTTTTTGGCTCTCATCGGCTTGCTGCTTTTGCAGAGCAGCGGCTTTGGACAGGCTCTGCCCCTGATCGTGACCGACAGCAGCCGTGATCATCTGCTCGGACTGAGGGATCTGGATGGCGATGGTCTCTATCTCTCTACGGAGGAACACCCGGTCCTTCTCACCGATCTGGCAGGTAACCCGCTTTCCATTCCCAACGCCCTGCTCAGCAGACCGGATGACCTCTTGCTTCTCGACGGAGGCAGTCTCGACCAACTGGTTTCCCTGCGAGATCTGGATGGGGATCAACTCTGGCAGACCCCCGGAGAAATCACCGTCCTCTATGATGGAGGCAATGCCACACCCGATTGGGTCTATCCCACCGCACTTTGTCGTGATCCTTCATCCGACTCGGGAATCGAAACCCTTTACGTCGCCGATCGCAGCACCACCCGAAGACGAATCCTGCGACTCCAGGACCTCAACGAGAATGGCCTCTTCGATACCGGCGAAGTCCAGATCTGGTGGAGCGTCACCAACACCCCCGGGGTCGATGCAGATTTTCTTCCCACCGAGCTGGTACCCCTGGGAGAGTCACACCTTCTCGTCATCGATGGTCCCCGGGGGATGATCCATCGGGCCCACGATGAAGATGGCAACGGAATGATCGACAACCCGAATGAGTGGACCCCCTGGTTTACGACACCCGGCGATTGGAACATCAGCCGGATCACCGATTTTCAACGGGGAGAGAATGGACGCTTCTGGATGGTAGATGACCTCTCGGGACAAATTCGGGTCCTTGAAGATCTCAACGGGGATGGGCAAATCAGCGAGGATCCGGAGATCCGCCTGTACGCCAACTCCCCCTCTCCCCGATCTGCCTGGCCCCACCCTGGAGGAGGAATTGTCATCGGCGATGGGGATACGGATACCCTCTGGCACTGTCGAGATCTGGACTCGGATGGCACCGCTCTGGGATCGGACGAATGCATCAATTTGCTTCCCGACAACTTTGAGGAATTGTCGACCCCCGCTGCGATCAGTGGGCCTCAAGGTTGGCAGAGCATCGATCTGGAGAGCATCGACCCTGCACTGATCTCCCGGGATGGCGAAACCGTCGAGATTCAGGGAGATGGTTGGGTTCCCGGATTTCCGGTTCAATTACAGGTCGATGGAACAGAGATCCCCGGCAGCAGTGTTCTGCCACAGAGAATCTTCGCCCAGTTCCCGGCGCTCGAGGAAGGGGTTCACGATCTGTGGATCCAGTCGGGCCAGCGGCATGGCTACTTCCCCGCCGCGGTGACCATCGTGCCCACTTTTCTTCGTGGAGATGTCACCCGCGATGGAAACATCAATCTGGCCGATCCCCTGCGATTGCTGGAGTGGCTCTACATCCCCGGAGTTCCACCCTTGCCCTGCCTCGATGCGGCAGACGTCAACGATGATGAATTGCTGCAATTGACCGATGCGCTGTGGTTGCTCGACTACCTCTTTGGGAGTGGACCGAATCCCCCACTACCATTTCCGGAGGTGGGACCGGATCCGATTCAGGAAGAGCAGGGTTGTCTGCAGTAAGAGAACGGAAGCGATCAGTCCTCGGAGGAATCATCTCCTCCGAGGATGCCTTTGAGGCCGCTGGGCAGTCGTTTTTCGAGGACCTTTTTGACCTGTCCCTGAACCCGATCCTTGACCAATTCCGAGACCCCTTCGTCGGACCAACTGCGCAACATCAGCAAAAAGGCATCGCGCTCACTCTTGGACAATTGCCACTTCTCACTGGCAGATTCCAGAGACCTCAACGCGGTACCGATGAGCATGTCCAATGCCTCCCGGTAAAGCTCACCCACACTGCTCGATTCGTCGGAAGAGACCGCCGGCTCGGGGACGTACTCGATGGCGGGGATCTTCAACGAGAGCGATTCCACCCTTCCTCCAGGAAGACGGATCTGTCCCGTCAATCGGGATTCCTGGATGGAGAATCTCGACAGTAGGACCCGAGGGCCCGCCTCTGAGTTTTGAGCACTCTCTCCCTGCTCCTTTGCGGGGATCTGCTCACGGACCTTCCGATACACTTCGAGGAGATTCAGTTTCAGGCCTTCAGCACCGATCGAAGCATCGACCAACACTTCTGCAGCCCCCAGAGCAACTTCCACACGGGCAGGTCCCGATGAGAAAATGGAACTCCCACTCAAAAAGAGCATCGAAGGCCCGATTTCAAGGAAAGGGTCATCCGGAAAACCGGGGGGATTTTTCAGGGCCAATTTTTCGAAGCGGACTTTTTCGAAATCCCGAAACTCCACTCGCCCCACCGAGGTGGTTCCCTCTCCGAGGACGTAGTCTCCACCGAGCACCAGTGCCTTCTCCACTGCTGCAGGCAAACTGGTGACGATCGCTCCCAGCAGGACGACCACTGATAGCAGCAGAACCACCAGAATTTTGAAGGATCGACTCGTGAACCAGTCACCCATGAGAGACTCCTCGCAGTGAAAGTACAAAAATAGAACTGAAAGATCTCATCGAAATCATCATCTTCACTCGGATTCGATCTGCAACGCTTTCAACAAAGCTTTCTTCACACTCTCGGGAAACAGTCCTTCCTTCACCTTGGTTTCCATTCGTTGAATGGAGAGCTGAAGAATACTCATGAGGCGAAGGCAGAAATACTCCTCGGGTGAACCCTGAAACACTCCGCCAGATTTGAGCTCAGGAGGCAAATTTCCGCTGTCATCGATGGAGCTTCCAGAAATCGGTGTGACTTTCAGTGGTGGATTTTTCTTACCTCGTTCAAATTGAATCGAGCCAGACCAAAGAATCTCATCGGGCCCGCTCTCCAACATCAATTGGGTCTGGGACAAGTGGAAGGGGTCCGTATCAATCGTCAGAAGCATGCCAGTTCCAATGGCAGTTTTTCCGGACTGATCTCCTGGGCGGAACTGCTGCTTCCAGTAGGTCTGCAGAGCTTTGTAGATCTCCACCAGATTGACCTTCAGGTTTTCCCGCGTTCCGGAAACCTCCACATAAACCCGAAAGGGAGCGAAGGTGCACCACGCATTCGTCTCACCTTTCAGCAAACCCACCACGTCATATGACACCTGGCCGTTTTCCACTTCGAGCCAGTTCCGATGCTTTTCAAATCCAGCAGGATTGGGGAATGCCAGATTGGCCATCACCACGGCATCCCTCCCCGGATCCGCTCCCACATCCGAAGCAGTAATGGCGGAGGATTCCACCAGCAGGTTTTGCTGGGGAAAGATGGATTGATACAACTCCTGCATACCTTTGACCACGGGGACATATGTCCTCCCGCGGAAGGCCTGAAACTCTTCGAAGAGGAGAATAGCGAGGGAAACCAGAGCCAGTACCGCCCCCACCACCAGAATCTTCTTCGTCCTCGTCGAAAAAAGCTCTTTCAAGAGACACTCGCTTTCCGGTCTGGAAACCTACTTGGATTTCGCACTGTTGATGCTTCTTCATTCTGTGGATTAAGAGGCGAAGAGACAAGTTCAGACCACAGGGTCTCAGGCCACCGAATCTCAGGTCACAGGATCCTAAGTCAGCGTGTTGAGGATCTGATCTGATTTTTCAGAATGAGGTTTGATGAGATCAGACAAGAATTATGCGGTCGCTGTCATCCTGTCGATGATCTTTGGGGTCTTCGGCATTCAGCACTTCTATCTGGGCCGCTGGTTTCTGGGATTGTTTGACCTGGGCCTCTCCATCTGTGCCATCTATCAGTTCGCCATAGGCAAACCCGGTTTGGCTGCGCTCTTCGCCGCTACCGACTTCATCCACACCACCATTGTCACCATCGAACTGTTCACTGGAAAGTTCAAGGACGGCGAGGGCAGGATCGTCTGTTACCCAGGACAAAAGTTGGAAGGTCTGGAAGATGAATAATTCCCGTTACAGTGATTGTGGATTTGTACCAACCGCGCTTCTGGCGATGTTTTTGGGTGGCTTTGGTATCCACCGCTTTTATGTCGGCAAGATCGGCACGGGGATCCTGATGCTGTTGACTTTGGGAGGCTTCGGAATCTGGGCCCTGATCGACTACATCATCGTCATCACCGACGGGTTTACCGATTCCGAGGGCCGTGTGATCAGTCGTAATCAGTAGATCAATCCAGACAGTAACAGCGCTTTCGTTCCTGCCTTCTTCCTCTGTGCATTCCTCGGCTGGCTCGGTGCCCACCGCTTCTACACCGGAAAATATCTGACTGCCATTCTGATGATCCTGACCTTTGGGGGTCTGGGGATCTGGATGCTGATCGATTCAGTGATGCTCGTCACCGGCGGTTTCCGCAATAGTGAGGGCAAGCTCGTCTAGCGGATGTTCAGGCTCTTCAGCGACCTCCGAAGGGTCCTTCACCCTCCGTTTTCAGATTTTCGTCTAAATTATTTCTCCTGGCAGTACATCGGAGATTCTCCGGATATCCCTGTCAGGAGAGCAGAACCTGACAAGTACCTCAGTATCAGCGCTGTGCATCTCCCGAAGAATCTCGCCAATCTTCCCGGTAACCGGGACAAATCCATCCGAAAAAGTTAAGGTTTATATCAGTGACCTTTGTGTTGGGAACGGTTTCCTGCTGAAACCGCCTCGCCACCCGCCGGGACGTTTCGCCCCGGTGTCGGCAACAGGGGATCCGGTGACGATTAACGTGAGAGACAGTGATGGAAACGATCGACCCCTTTGCCCAGGTTCCGGCCCCCTTGCGTGCGGCCATCGAGGCCCGCGGTTTTGAAAAACTGACCGCCGTACAGGAAGCAGTGCTCTCCGCCGAGGGAGAAGGCCGCAACCTGCGGATCTCTTCTCAGACCGGTTCCGGCAAAACTCTCGCCCTTGGACTTCGCCTCGCCTGTGATCTGCTCCCCGAGACGGACAGCGGTGAACCGCTGCCGAAGGCGGAAGGCCCCCGAGCCCTGCTGATCACCCCCACCCGTGAACTGGCGGTCCAGGTTGCCGAGGAGCTACGCTGGCTGCTGGCCAAAGTTCCCGGAGTCACCGTCGAGGTGGTCACCGGCGGATCCGATCCGGTCCGTGAAAAGCGTGCCCTGAAAAAATCACCGGCGGTGCTGGTCGGAACTCCCGGCCGGCTGCTCGATCACATTCGCACCGGTAATCTGCGCTGCAGTTCCATTCGCCAGGTAGTCCTCGACGAAGCGGACCAGATGCTCGACATGGGATTCCGTGAAGAGCTGGAAGCCATCGTCGAAAACCTGCCCCAGGAACGCTATAGCCATCTGGTCTCCGCCACCTTCCCGCAGGCGGTGCAGAAACTCGCCGATGGTTTTCAGAAGAACCCGCTGATCGTCGAAGGCACCCGACTCGGGGAAGCCAACGCCGACATCCAGCACATCGCCCATCTGATCCGCCCCCGTGAACTGGAACGGGCCCTCGTCAACGTGCTGCTGCACGCCGAAGGGGAACGGGTGCTGATCTTTGTGCGTCGCCGGGTCGATGCGGCAGATCTGACCGAACGTCTCTCCGCCAAGGGACTGCCCGCCGCACCCTTCAGTGGTGAACTGACCCAGGCACAGCGGACCCGCACTCTCAATGCGTTCCGTCATGGCGAACAGAAGATCCTCATCGCCACCGATGTGGCTGCCCGCGGCATCGACATCCCGGGAATCGGCATGGTCATCCATGCGGACATTCCCACCGACGTCGAAAACTACACCCACCGCAGTGGCCGCACCGGCCGTGCCGGCCAAAAGGGACGCAGCATTCTCATGGTTCCGCTGCACCTGCAGGGAAGAGTGCGTCGGGTTCTCTCCCAGGCGGGAGTCGAGCCCCAGTGGCAACCGATCCCGAGCCGGGCACAAATCGAAAAGCGCCACACCAAACTGTTCCGCAGAGATCTTCATGCGCAACTCGCCGAACCGGATGAGGTCAGCGAAAAGCAGAAGTCGTATGCACGCTTCCTGCTGGAGCAGCCGGAAGGCCGCACTCCCGAAGAGATCATCGCTGCCCTGCTGAAGATGGCAGAGCCCGCCCCCGCCAACCGCGGCTACGATCTGGAAAAGATCACCGAGAAACCGGGGCGTCGTTCCGACCACAGAAGACCCCATGACCGTCGATCTGATGATCGTCGCAATCACTTCGAGGATCAGGGACTGCGCAAGCGCGACCTCTCCGGAAATTTCGATGTCTTCGAAATCAACTGGGGTTTCCACAATGGGGGCAACGCCAGTCGTATCCTTTCCCACATTTGTCG
>CAJXMG010000014.1 GCA_913056395.1 uncultured bacterium
AACAATCCGATCTTCCTCCCTGAGGCAGATCTGGACACTCCCTTGACTCCCATCAATAACTACATCGGTGAACCTCCCTTGGAGAACGTCATCGTTGTCGAGGGTCTGTCCCTGAATCCTTCGTTGGAAGCCGGAACTTTGACCTGCCTCGCAGTGGAGCCTCCGCCTGAGCACAACACGATCATGACTGCGGAAGCTATCTTCGACGGCGCTGTGGGCGAATACGCCTACGCAGGGCAAACGGGAACCCTCAACATTTACTACAGTGACCCCGACGATGAGATTCAGGGTTTCACAGTGACCATCTGTTACGACTGTGATCTCACCATCGAGGATGGCACCTTCAGCCTTGATGGCTCAATCGTTGAGGAGATCGGCGCAGAGTACCTCAATCATCAGGTTGACGACGATTGCTCTGACGGTGAGACCGGCGAACTGATCCTGGCGATCCTTCTGGATGCTTTGCCGCCATTTGAAGGCCAGACCCTGCCCCCCACCTCAGAAGACCTGCTGGTGGGTTCGATCCAGGTCACTGTCGACGAGAGCGCTGAGTGCAATCAACTGCAAGAGATTTACTTCTGCGACAACATCAACGGTCTCGGTACCGTCTTCCTCTACAACAACGTAGTTATCGATTACCAGTCGGTTCAAGACTACGAGCGAATCGACACTGGAATCACCGTGGTTGCGGAGGAAATCTTCCAGCGCGGAGACTGCAACAGCGACGACAAAGTCGACCTTGCGGATGCCGCCACCATCATCGCTTCGCAGTTTCAGGGGCTGCCCATTCTTTGTGCAGATGCCTGTGACGGAAATGACGATGGACTGATCAATCTTGCAGACTCTGTCTACGTGATGAACTGGCTCTTCAAGTTCGGCCCGCCCCCACCGGATCCGGGACCGTTCGACAACGGACCGGATCCCACCGACGACGAATTACCAGTTTGTGACAGTAGTGACACCGGCTGTGCGGGACAGCCCTAAAGTCATCGAACATACACTTCCCCTCGTTTGGGGGGGGAAACTCTATTACGAGCTCACCGACACGGGAGTCGGTGGCGAGGAAGGACAACGAGATGTTCAATCTCAAGAAATCTGGAAAAGCTTGTATCGCTTTTCTACTAACGACGGTAATACTGTCAGGCTTTGCCCATGCGCAAAACCCTGACATCTTGGTCAAAATGTCTGACGGGCAAGCTTTTGGCGGCGGTTCTCTGACCCAATCCATCCTGTTGGATAATGCCCAACCTGGTGCGATTCAGGGCTGGAGCCTGGGAGTCTGTAATGATTCTGGCTCCCTGATCCCTCTCAGCTCGGCACTCGGTGCTGATGCTGCGACCGTCAAAAATGGTGATGCTCCTGACTTTGAGACGATGAACATCACCGACGAAGCGGTGACTCAGGGTGTCGTGATTTGCTTCACCGGATGCGCAACTCTGAGTGAAGTCACAGACTTCGAAATGCTCGAGATTGACTACAACGTCATTGGCGAAGTGGGAACTTCGTCCCAGTTGCAGTTCTGTTCATATGGTACTCCTCTCGTAACAACCGTTTTGGTGATCGACAGCGAGAGCATTGTTCCCTCCAAGCAGGATGCAATGGTTGATATTCTCAGCCCCAACTTCCTGACTCTGGGAACTGGAATGGGCGTCGTCGGCCAGACCGCCGAGTTGCCCGTTTCCTTGACCACGGAGCGTCCCATCGACGGACTTTCCATCGCAGTCGGCTACGACCAGAGCCTGCTTACTTTTGCCAGCGCCACTGCTGCCGGCGTCGCTGCTGACGCAGACTTCGTCGAAGTATCCGGTACTGCTGAGCCTGGCACTTTGGGCGTCGGTCTTGTGATGAGTTTCAGCCTCTCTGTTGAAATTCCGGTGGGTGAAGATCAGCAAGTTCTCAACCTTGCATTTGATGTTGCCACTGATCTGGGTGGCCAGCCGGCTCCCCTGATCACCCCTGTCGGCTTCATTCCAGCCGCTGGATCTCCGCCGATCACCAACAGAATTGTCGACGGAAGCTACAGTGAAACACCAAACCTGATCGACGGTTCAATCGAGCTCGTAGACTTCAACCCCTTCGTTCGAGGTGACTGTAACCGCGACAGCTTTGTCGATATCGCAGACGGTATTGCCATTTTGGCTTACCTCTTCCAAGGCCAGCCCGTGGGTGGAAACTCCGGCCCATGCCTCGATGCCTGTGACATCGATGACAGCGCTACTCCGACCAGCCCTGGAGTCGGTATTGGGGACGCGGTTTACGTCTTCACCTACCAGTTTGCCGGTGGATCACCTCCTCCCGCTCCCTTCCCGAATATGGGAATCGACCCGACCAACGGGGACGGACTGGGCTGCGATGGCGATGGAGACGACCAGTAAATCGTCGAATGAAAATGTATCCAAATCGCTCGTAATGAGTTTTGGGCCTCGGGGGAAACCCCGGGGTCCATTTTTTGCCGGATTTACGCGAAGGCAACTATCGGGCCCGCCAGTGTCCCCCCCGGATGTGGATGGCAACCACAGGGGTGGTACTATGGGTCTTGGTGAATGATTGTGGTCTTGAAGGAATCTGCTGTTTTTAAAGGTTCCAGCCCCCCCCGACCTACGATCATTGGACCATCAATCTTTGGATCATGAATCATTGATTCAAAATGAACCCCAGGCCTGTCCTTCAGGAGGAGTCCAATCCCAATGCACTTCCAACAGTCGCAGCTCTTCTTCATGTTGACGCTTCTGATCCTCCCGTTTGGTGAGATGAGGGCAGAGAACAGCCTGAACATCTCGAATGTGAGCGGAAATGCTGGTGAAAGTGGAATCCACTGCTTCATCTCTGCGACTCATGATGAGCCTGTAGAGGGATTTGCACTGGGGGTTCAGTACCCGATTCCGGACCTTGTGCTGACCGCAGCCGACTTTACGGAGACCGCCGTCAGCGATCTGCTTTCCGGAAATCAACCCGACTTCGCTGGAATCCAGATCGATTCCAATAACGGAACGCTGACCGCTGGTGTGATTTTTGGTTATGGCAGTCTCGGTCAAGCTCCTCCGGCACTGGAGGCTTCCCCCGCGATCCCCCAGACACTGATGCGTCTAACTTTCTCTGTCAGCAATGAGGCCCTCCCCGGAACACTGCCATTACAGTTGGTCGATGGCCTGGGAGATCCGGGAATTGACAACGTCCTTTCCGCTGGAGGTTTCACCCTCGTCCCAACCCTCAACGACGGCAGCTTTACGGTGAACAACCAGCACATTCTGAGTTTTGACCCTTTGCTTGCCGCACCCGGTGGAACTGTCACTGCTGTTCTCAAATACGAGCATGTTGACCCCATCCAGGGATATCAGATTGCCATCTCTTACGACAACACACTCTTGACTCACATTGAGCCCTCCAGTGATTTTGGTTACTTCTCTGGATTGACGACTGATGCGGTCTTCCCTGGAGGACCTGGGGCATTTAACGGTATCGAGCTCTTCTACCCTGCAATGGATCCGAATGTTGCACCCGGTGTCGGGCTCGCGACCTTCGCAGCCATCTTTGACTTCCTGCCCCCTTTCAGTGGTCAGGTGCTTCCAGCAGGTACGGATCAGTCGCTGTTACAACTGGAGTTTGCGGTTTCTCCCAGTGCCCAAGTGGGATCGACAACCACGATTGTTCTCGATGATTCATACAATCTGCCCTCTTGTCCCGCCGCAGATCCAAACTGCGTTCCCGGACCTGCGGTCAACTATGTCATCTTCGATGGCCTGTCGATTTCACCGATCAAAATTGACGGTGTGATCGAGTTCGACAGCACTCCCGGATTCCGCCGCGGCAACACCAATGGTGACAGCGGAGTAGACTTGGCGGACGCCTTGTTTGTAGTGAACTATCTCTTTGCCGGTGGACAGCAGCCAAGCTGCCTCGACTCCGCCGACATGAATGACGATGGATCCCTCGACATTTCCGACACCATTTACCTTTTGAACTACCTGTTTGTCAGTGGCCCTCCCCCTGCCGCACCTGGTCCCCAGAACTGCGGTCCCGATCCGACTGACGATAGCCTCGACTGCATCCTTGCCAGCGGTTGCTGATCCGAATCAACAACGCTGATCCTGAAATTTTTGACATTTTTCCCGGGTAGAAGCACCTATTCGGGAGATTCCCCATCCCTCTTGAGGAGGTGTCTCATGCGCTCAACAGTTTTTCTGCTGGCCGTTTTTCTCTGTTTCCCCCTGATCGTCCAGGGGCAGAACTCTTTCAGTGTGGACTCTGCTGCCGCCATTCCCGGCTCCATGGTCGACGTGGTAATCCGTCTCGACAACCAGTCTGAGGTTCAGGGATACCAGTGTGCCATTACCTGGGATGCAAACCTGTTCACGTTTGTGAACACTCATACCAATGGAACGGATGTTGAATCCATTCTCTCACCTGATTCCATCGAGTTCTTCACCTACACAAACGAGGATGAAATGAGTGCTGGTGTTGGTTGGGCCGCCTGCGCTGCCATCTTCGACTTCAGCCCACCATTTACTGGGCATACTCTTCCTCCTGGAACCGGAAACTCAGTGGTCAAGTTCCAACTGGAGAGTGTTGCTGACAACAGCCTCGTCGGATCATGCAGTAGCGTAAACATGGTCAATGGACTGGGATCTCCTCCGATCAATAACATCCTGACCATCAATGGGGTCAGCAACATGCCGAATCTTACAGAAGGTGAGATCTGCTTCACCAACTCAGCACCATTCATCCGTGGAGATGCCAACTCGGATGGTTCAGAAAATCTAGCGGATGCCATCTTCCTTATCGGTTACTTCTTCACCGACGGAACCCAGCCCGCTTGTACTTCCAGTGCCGATGCCAACTCGGATCTCAAAGTGGATATTGGAGACGCGATTTTTCTCATCAATCACCAGTTTCTGGATGGCTTAGCGCCCGCTTCGCCTTACCCGAACTGTGGTGGTGATCCTCTTGGAAGTGGTGGGCTTGGCTGCGCAGACTTCTCTGCTTGCCCCTGATTTCCTACCGTTACTTTAGAATCTGATCGAGGACTGGCCTTTGGGTCAGTCCTCGATTTTTTTTCTGGCGAGATACCAATCGGTTCTATCGAGGGAAGGATCATCCATACGATCTTCCGCCTCCTTTGTGGTCTTTGGCGGCGGAACGATGACAGCGTCACCCTGTTTCCAGTTTGCCGGACAGGCTACTCCCTTTTCATCGACTAGTTGAAGCGCTTCGATCACACGGCAAATCTCGGAAAAAGAACGACCGACTTCCGGGGGGTAACTGATCACTGCCCGAACGATTCCCGACCCATCAATAAAGAACACTGAACGAACCGGAGCCGTTGCAGAAGTCGGTTCAGAAATCATCCCGAACTTTCTCGAAACCGCCTGATCCAAATCAGCGATCACAGGGAAGTCCACCTTGACCTCAAATTGACTCTCAATATCCCGCACCCAGGCAATATGCGAATAGATGCTGTCGACAGAACAGCCGAGAAGAGCAACATTCTTCTCTTTCATGAAATCCGACAACTTGCAAAATTCTACAAACTCTGTCGTGCAAACCGGAGTGAAATCTGCGGGGTGGGAAAAGAGGACGACCCATCTCCCCAACTGCCAATCAGAAAAACGGATCATTCCGTGGGTGGTTTGGGCCTCGAAATCAGGGGCCTGGTCACCCAGACCTGGTCGCATTGGAATCTCAGCAGAATCAGACATCGGGCTTCCATTTCAAATTGTAGAGTTCTGCAGGTGGGACCCGGGTATGCCGAACTCTGGCAAAGAAAACTGATCTGGGACCCATCTGAGGATACGCTAATGTCATGCTTTTGCCGGTCAATATCAAGGGAGGCCGAGACCTTTGAGCACTTTCAGAAACTATCGCTCCTTCACATTCCATGCGCCCTGGTATTGGATTCCACCCAAGGGTGAACTCCGAAGTTTGTTACTGGGATTACATGGCATGGCTCAAGAGGGAGAACGCTTCGGTGAAAAACTGGCTCCCCTTCTCGATCAGGGGGTCGGGCTGATTCTTCCCAGTGGTCCCTACCCGATGGAAGTTCGGGGCCGTCATGGTGCTCGCCAAGGGTACGCCTGGTACATCTTCACAGGGGATCAGCCGGGCTTCATGGAATCGATGCAAAGATCGGAAGAGGACTTGTTGAATCTGTTAAAGGAGATCCGACAGGATTCTACGCTCTCAGATTTACCCCTAGACCTTCTCGGCTTCAGTCAGGGTGGCTATTTGGCAGGATTCGTCGCGCTCAGAAATACAAATCTCTTCCGCAGTTGCACCATCGCCTCTGCAAGGTTGAAGCATGAATTTGTTGAACAGGAACTCGCTTCCTCGCCCCAGCTGCAAATGCTCTTTCTCCATGATCGAAAAGATCCCCTGACCAAAGCAGATCCTGTGGAAGAATCGCAAAAAATCCTCCAGAGAGCAGGGGTCAACGCAGCAATTCAATGGCATGATGAAGGTCATGCACTCGGATCACAGAGTGTGGATTTACTTGCCCAATGGCTGAAGGAAATCTCCGACCAATGAAGGACATGGATTCGCTCCTCGAAGAACTCAAGCAGGCTCTGGAAGATTTTGATACCGACCGGTGCATGACACTGATTGGAAAACTCTCCAACAGGGCCACCGAAATGGATCCTTTGATCCTGATCGTGACCGCCCTGCTCGAAGTGGGACAACCCCGGGAAGCGCTCCAACGAATTCAGGAGCTTGAAGAGTTGGGATCCTCTGCTCCCGGTTATGACGAGGAACTCGCTGAGATTCTCAAACATCGCAAGGTTGAGGCACTCTACCTTACCGGTGACCCTCAGGGCGCACTCGCTTTGACTCTTTCACTGGATCCCGCCGATCCACTCGAAGAGGCAGACCGGGAGTTTTTCATCGGCCTTTGTCACGACCACCTCGGCGATCCGGAATCCGCAGACGAACACTTTGCGAAGGCAACCGAGCTCGACCCTGATGGCAATCCACCGATTCCCACCATCTCTTCTGAGGAAGCCCATGAACTGGTCGCAACAGTTCTGGGAGAGTTACCGGAAAATATCCTCAAAGAAATGGAAGAGGTCCCCATCATTCTCGAGGATCTTCCAGAGCTGGCGATGATTCAGGAATCTGCGGGTCAGATCAGTCCCGATACTTTGGGTCTCTACAGCGGTTCGACGGTGGCCAATGATTCCCATGGGGGATTTTCTCCACAGGAGGGAATGCCTGCCGCAGCGGTCATTCGCATCTACCGCAGAAATCTCGAACGTATGTCCCGGAACAAGAAAAATCTCGTGGAGCAGGTGAAAATCACCCTGCTCCACGAGATTGGACATCATCTGGGTCTCGACGAGGAAGACGTCGACCGCCTGGGGCTCGCCTAGGCGCCAGCCACTCCCGCAGCCTGATTCTTCAACTCCTCAACTTTGGTGCACTGCTCCCAAGGGAAACCGGCGTCCTCACGGCCAAAGTGACCATGTGCGGCAGTCGGTGCGTAGATGGGACGACGCAAGTCGAGGGTGTTGATGATTCCGGCAGGGGTCAGGTCGAAGACCTCGGTGACCATTTTCTGCAGGTCAGTATCCGCGACGGTTCCGGTACCAAAGGTATCCACCAGAACCGACATCGGCTCGACAACACCAATGGCGTATGCCAACTGAACCTCACAGCGCTTTGCAAGCCCGGCTGCGACGATGTTTTTGGCAACGTAACGGGCCATGTAGCAGGCAGAACGGTCCACTTTTGAGGGATCTTTACCACTGAAAGCGCCACCACCATGGCGACCCATGCCACCGTAAGTGTCGACGATAATCTTGCGTCCGGTCAGACCACAGTCTCCCTGCGGACCGCCAACCACAAAACGACCGGTCGGATTGATCCAGTACTTCGTATTTTCGTCGAGCAGATTGGCCGGGATGATTTTGTGGATGATCTGCTCCTTGATGTACTCATGCAACTTTTCATTGCTGACATCGTCGGAGTGCTGGGATGAAAACACGACGGCGTCGATACGGCTCGGTTTTCCATCCACGTATTCGACGGTCACCTGACTCTTGGCATCCGGACGCAGGAAAGGCGCATCACCGGCATCGCGCAGGCGCTTGTGCTCTTCGACCAGCTTGTGGGAAAGACTGATGGCCATCGGCATCAGCTCAGGGGTCTCGTCGCAGGCATAACCGAACATCAATCCCTGGTCACCAGCACCCTCACGGTCAACACCCATGGCAATATCAGGACTCTGCTTGTCCAAGGTGACCATGACAGAACAGGTTTCTGCATCGAACCCCATTGCGGAATCGGTGTATCCGATCTCGCGAATCTTGTCCCGTACAAGAGACTGAACGTCGACGACGGTGTTACTGGTCACCTCTCCTGCCACCACCACCAATCCGGTGGTGATCATCGTTTCACAGGCAACCCGGCTGGCGGGGTCTCCAGCAAGATAAGCGTCCAGAATGGCGTCAGAGATCTGGTCAGCCATCTTGTCGGGGTGTCCACAGGACACCGATTCAGAGGTGAAAAAAGCATTTTCGATCAGCATCAGATTCCTCCCAGCCTGATTTTCAAAACTGCGCTGAAGGCGCGATTTTTTTCGTTTAATCGAGACAATTTAGCCAATCAGAGGGCCTGAGCCAACCGACTCCGGATTATTCGATCCATGGTTTCAACTCAGTTGCGGTTGCTGAGGAAATCCCTCCAAGGGCACTTTTCACGGTTTCAGCGGACTTTTGACGCCCCCGAATCGCTTCCCTCGAATGAGCCCTCTCGCGAACCCAATCTGCCAATTCCTTCGAATCTGCAACTTCATCCAACACTTCGAAAGGATTCAGCAGCGCCTTCATATCCCTGAAATTACCGATATGAGGCCCATGGCAGGTAAAACAACCGCACAAGACCGGCTCTAGAAAATTATGTCCACCACGGTCGACCAGACTGCCGCCGACGAACACCGCTTCCGCATAGGTGTAAGCTTCCATCAGCACACCGAGTTGGTCCACGATCAGCACTTCAGATTTCCCGGCCTTACCGGAGGCACTCCAATATTCAGCAGACCAGCCCAAATCTTCCACAGACTTGTGAATCTCATCACATCTCTCGATATGCCTTGGGGCGAGGACAAGGCGAGCACGGGGGTAATCACGGAGTATCTCCCGGTGCACTTCGAGTGCCATCGACTCTTCCCCTGGATGGGTGCAGCTCGCCATCCATACAAAACCATCTGCAGGATTGAATCTGCGCCCCTGTATGGAAAGGGACCCGAAGTCGTACTTCAGATTTCCTGTGACCTGAACCTTTTCCGCCGGGGTGCCAATCTGAATAAACCGATCGGCATCTTCTTCACTTCTCGCCAAAACCAATTCAGGAATCTGAGCCATCCAACCCAGTACTGAATTCCAGGTTTTCCATTTATTCAACCCGGCATCCGAGATTCTGCCATTGACCACTGTCACCGGAATTGAGTACGCCTTGCATGCAAGAAGCATTTGTGGCCAGTACTCAAGCTCTATAAGAATCAGAATCGATGGCCGCATCTTCCTGATCATGGTGAACATGAAATGCCCCAGATCGATGGGCAGCAATCGCACTTCCACCTCAGGCAAAAGTTTCTTCGCCATCTCACGGGCTCCGGTGGTCATCGTTGTGAGGAGAAATTCCTTGCCCGGGTGCTGGGCCATCAATTCTGCCACCAATGGTCTCGCTGCGTGGACTTCGCCAACGCTGGCCGCATGAATCCAGATTCGGGGCCGTACCGGCAGGGAAATTTGCCAAAGACCGATTCTCTCCCTGAGGTCTCCAACACCCCGACCCTCGGCGAAAATCTTGTACAGAAGCCAGGGGGATACCAGAAGTAGCAGAGGCACCATCACAAACACATCCAGAAGAATCGAGCAGATCAGTAACCGGATGGAGAGTGTGCTGGTTGCGGATCGGTACATCATGGCCTTACCGGCGGTATTCCTCCGTGAAGCACTGGGGCAATGCTATTGTTTGCCGTGACACTTCTTGAATTTTTTGCCGCTGCCACAGGGACAGGGATCATTGCGACCCACTTTGGGTTGATCATTGCGGATCGTCTCGACGGTGGCAGTTTTCTGCGACCCCGAAACGCCCTGATCCATCGTCTGCGAATGGGAATCAAACTGCTGCTTGGCAGCATCGGCGGTGACGCCCTCCGAGCCCCCACTCCACGTGCTCGCAAGTTGCTCCTGTTGACGGGACTCATCCACTTTTTCGATGCGGATTCTCGAGATCACCGCGGAGGTGTCCTCTTTAAACTGGTGCAACATACCCGTGAACATCCGGAATCCCTCACGCTTGTACTCAAGCTTGGGGTCCACCTGCGCATAACTGCGCATGCTCACACCCGTTCGTAACTGGTCCATGGCATGAAGGTGGTCTTTCCATTTTTCGTCGAGGGAGCGCAAAAGAATGTAATGAAGCAGGCGGTCGAAATCATCTCCGCCGGCACTCTCGCGCTTCTTTTCAACTTCCTGCTTCCAGCTCTCGCAGACCTTGTCCACCGCAGCTTCAGATTCGAGTTCACTGGGTTTGATCAAAACGCCATACTTTTGCTCGACATGCTCCGAGAGCATTTCTGCAATCGACTTGTCCGGATCCTCAATATCGAGCAATCCGGCGTGGTACTCCTCCAAAACATCCTCGAATTGATCGCCGATCAACTCCTGAAGATTGTCAGAAACAAGGATGCGATCCCGGATCTGGTAGACCGCTTTCCGCTGACTGTCCATGACCTGATCGTATTCGAGGAGATTCTTTCGGATCTCAAAGTTTCTCGCCTCGACTTTTTTCTGGGCTTTCTCGATCGATCGGGAAACCATCGGGTGCGAGATATCAACACCTTCATCCATGCCGAACCTCTTCAGCATGGCGGAGACACGATCACTGGCAAAGAGGCGCATCAAATCGTCTTCCAGAGAGAGGAAGAAGAGTGTTGCCCCAGGGTCTCCCTGGCGACCACAACGGCCACGCAACTGATTGTCAATGCGACGAGACTCGTGCCTCTCCGACCCGATCACCATCAGGCCGCCCGCTTCCTTGACACCATCTCCAAGAACGATGTCCGTTCCGCGACCAGCCATGTTCGTCGCAATCGTCACCCGGCCCATTTGTCCCGCTTCAGAGATGATCTCAGCTTCCCTTTCGTGGTGTTTTGCATTGAGCACATTGTGCTTGATACCACGACGGGTCAGAGCTGCAGAAAGTGCTTCCGAGTCCTCGATGGAAATCGTTCCCACGAGGAGGGGGCGACCACTCTGGTTTTCAGTGGCAATACGGTCGACCACCGCATTCCACTTTTCACGGGTGGTGCGGTAGACGATGTCGGACTGGTCGTCCCTGGCCACCGGCTTGTTGGTTGGAATCTCCACAACCTCAAGGCCATAGATCTCACGGAACTCTTCCGCCTCGGTGATCGCGGTTCCCGTCATTCCTGAAATCTTGTCGTAGAGCCGGAAGAAGTTCTGGAAGGTGATGGTTGCCAGCGTCTGGTTTTCGTCCTTGATCTTGAGGCCTTCGCGGGCTTCCACCGCCTGATGCAAACCATCCGACCAGCGGCGGCCATCCATCAGTCTTCCGGTGAACTCGTCCACGATGACGACACTGCCCTCGTTGACGACATAATCCACATCCTTGCGATAAAGATGGTGCGCCTTGAGAGACTGCTCAATGTGATGGGGCCAATGCATATTCTCGAAAGAGTAAAAGGAATCGACTCCAACCAGCTTCTCAGCGGCTTCGATCCCCTCTTCAGTCAGGATGACCTGCTGCTCCTTCTCCTTGACCTCGAAGTGACGATCCCGCACCAGCTTTCGCACGGCACGATCTGCGTTGTAGTAAATGTCGGTCGATTTCTCCGCCGGACCGGAAATAATCAGCGGCGTCCTGGCTTCATCGATCAGGATCGAGTCCACCTCGTCAATGATGGCGAAGGCCCGGTGCTTTTGGCACTGATCCTCAGGGCGGGTTTTCATGTTGTCGCGCAGGTAGTCAAAGCCGAATTCATTGTTGGTGCCGTAGGTGATGTCGCAGCCATATTGCTCAAGCCGCTCTTGACTCTGCATGTTCGACTGGATCGCTCCAACCGTCATCCCAAGAGCCTCGAATACCGGGCGCATCCAATCTGCGTCACGCTTCGCAAGGTAGTCGTTGACCGTGACGACGTGGACACCTTTGCCTGGCAGGGCGTTCAGGTAAGCCGGAAGGGTCGCGACGAGGGTCTTGCCCTCTCCGGTTCTCATTTCGGCGATTCCACCGTGATTGAGAACGATTCCGCCGATCAGCTGCACATCGTAGTGACGCATGGCGACACCGGTGCCGGTCTTCAGATTGCGACGGGATGATTCGCGGACAGCGGCGTATGCTTCCGGCAAAAGATCATCGAGGGCTTCCCCCGCTTCAAGGCGGGAACGAAAGTCAGCGGTCAGCCCACGCAGTTGGTCGTCACCGAGAGCTTCAAACTGTGGTTCAAGCTCGTTGATCCTGGCGACCAAAGGCATCAGATCCTTGATGATCTTTTCATTGCGAGAGGGCACGAACTTGCCAACGATGCCCTTGATGCTGTCGAAGAGACCCATTTTTCAGCCCTCCTGACAGTGGCTACCTGATCCCGATCACTAGCGTACTGGACGGGAACTTTCCGGCAACCGATCTGGAGCACTCCCGAAGGAACCGCGAAGGCTTTCAAGGCTTGAATACCCCTCCTGAGCCAGCAATTCGCGCAACTCGCTCAGAATCGAGATGAGACAGGTGGGCTCCCGATAAAGGTGTGTTCCCACCTGAACCATGGAAGCTCCTACGCTGACGAACTCCAGAATGTGTTCCGCATTGGAAATTCCGCCGATGGCACAGACGGGAATGTCCACAGCCTGGGCTGCTTCCCAAACCATCCTCAAGGCGACCGGGCGAATGGCGGGGCCGGAGAGGCCTCCGGTCTCGGTACCGATCCGGGATTTGCCCTTGCGCCAGTCGACCGCCATAGCGCGAATCGTATTGATCATTGAAACCGCGTCTGCCCCCGCTTGCTGGGCGGCCACGGCATGCTCGGCGATGTCGGTCACATTGGGAGTCAGTTTTGCCATGATCACACCGCCGGTCTTTTCACGGACCGCACTGATCAGGGCACCTGTTGCGTCGGGGTCGAGACCGAATCGCAACCCCTCCTTGACGTTGGGACAGGACACATTGAGCTCGTACCCGAGGACGAGATCACGGCCCTCAAGGGTTTCCACAACCTTGCAGTAATCCTCGATGGTTTTACCCACCACATTGACGAGGATAGGAACGCCGTAACGTTGCAACCTGGGCAGATAGTCACTGACAAACAAATCGAGACCGGGATTCTGCAAACCGATGGAATTGAGAAGGCCTGCCGGAGTCTCGATGGCCCTAGGCGGCGGGTTGCCCGGCCGTTGCTCAACTGAAATCGATTTGGGAACGATGGCGCTAAAGGTGCCAGGGGGAAGGAATGGCTCGAACTCTTCGCCATATCCAAAGGTCCCCGAAGCGGGAAGAACCGGGTGAGTCAGGGTGAGATGTCCAGAAGGAGCGGCAATCTTCACCGAAAGATCAACGGCAGAAGGATCCACTGCTTCGTTCATCCGGCTCCCTCCAGAGTTCAGGATCTTTCCCGGCGAGCCTGTGCTTCAACGCAAAGGCGGGTCCACGGAATCGCCTGCAATCTGGCTTCAGGAATCAGGTCTCCGGTGTCCTCGCAGATACCATAGGAACCGTCGTCGATACGCTGCAAAGCCTCGTCGATTTCCTGGACCAGGTTCGTCTCACTCTGCATGGCGGACAGGGTCAACTCGATCTCAAAGTTTTCGGAACTGAGATCACCCTCATCACCACTGGATCCGCGACCTTCCCCATCGAGGGAGCTCATGTTTCCGGTGACGACATTTCGGTGTTGCAACAGAACCTTCTTGAATCCTTCAAGTTCGCGCTTGGTGTATTTTTTCTTGGCCATGCTGTTACTCCCGGAAAACTGCCTTCGGTCTGCTGACGTCAGGGCAGAATCACTTCCTTTAAACGCTGATTCCGCAAAAGGTCGATTAAAACTGATCCACTTCTCTGCCAGGATCCTTCGGAAAGCTCCTCGATTCAGGAACTCGACCCTGAATCAGGATCAGGAGAGTTTGCCCTCCACCATGGGACGACTCCATCACACTCCCGATAAATTTCCCCGGATTCTGAAAATCTCAAAAGCCGTGAAAACCGGCTGACAGCGGTCAGAATCGGCAAAATTGGTCAAAATCGCCTGTTTCCGCTATTCTGAACAGGGTGAAACCCCAAGAGAGCCTGCAATCCCCTGATCACGCCATCCCCACGGGATGCCTGAAAGCGGCCTGATTCTATGAAGCGTCAACCGACCCCGCAACCGATCAAGAATGGTGAAACAGGGGAGATCCCCCCCTCCGTCACCTTCTGGCTCGATCACTTGCGCATCGAGCGGGGCCTCGCGGAGAACACCCTCAGCGCCTACCGCCGTGATTTGGTCGATCTTGCCCGTCATTGCCAGGCAAACGATCTCAGTTTCCCGGAGAAGGTGACCCGGAAAGACCTGCAAGACTATCTGAAAACCCTGACTGAACAGGGGATCAGTGCTCACAGCCGCCAGAGAAAACTCGTCGCCCTGCGCGGATTCTTCAAATTTCTGGTGCGCGAGAACCGCATCGGGGAAAACCCCACCGACCTGATCCTGCTGCCACGCAAGGATCGCAGACTCCCCCACACACTCAGCCTCGAAGAGGTCGAAGCCATCATCGAAGCAGCCGGAGATCCAGAGAGGAGCGGCAAAACCCCACTCCGGGATCGGGCCGTGGTGGAGCTCCTCTACAGCACCGGCATGCGTGTCTCGGAGTTGTGTGGTCTGCGTCCAAGAGACCTGTTCCTGGGTGAAGGATTCCTGCGTTGCCTCGGCAAAGGCTCCAAAGAACGCATCGTTCCCGTGGGTGACCGCGCCACTTTGGCCCTGCAAAAATATCAGGACAAGGAACGGCCGATGGTTCCCGCAGGGGATGACCGGGTCTTCCTCTCCGTCCGGGGATTGCCCCTGAACCGTAGATCCGTCTATGAGATTCTTCGAAGGAGTGCCCTCCACGCGGGGATTGGTCACCGGGTCCATCCACACATGCTGCGTCACTCTTACGCCACACATTTGTTGGCCAATGATGCAGAACTGTTTGCGATTCAGGAATTGCTGGGACACTCCAGTGTCAGTTCGACAGAGATCTACACCCATGTCGAACGCAAGAAACTGCTCGACACCCACGGAAAATTTCATCCGCGCCCCTGAAGACATCTTCTGTCAGGCTGTCAGCTTCGGGTTGAGCGCAAACAGCGCAGGGCGGTCTTGCCGACGACGATCAGGTCCCCTGCTCTCAACGTCGCCTGTTGAACCGCACGCCCCTCCAAGTGGGTTCCATTGAGGGATCCCAGATCCGTCAACACCGCCTCATCGTCGATCACCTCAATACGGCAGTGTCGACGACTGGCGAGTGGATCACGGATGGCGAGGTCGTTGTCCGGGGTTCTGCCGATGGTGTAGCCCGGCCCCACTTCGATTTCGATCTTCTCGTTAGCTCCCAGAACCTTGCCACGCTCCAACTCGATGCTGAGAACCGCCTCGGTACCACGAGCAGCGCTGGCACGAGCGAGAGTCTCCCCCTTTTGCCCGGATACCACCGTGAAATGCAATTCATGCTCACCGATACGGAAGATTTCACCGCCACCCAGAATCCTGTGGGTCGTCGGGATATCGTTCACATGGACCTGATCCCCGGTGAGGTCATAAATCTCCCAGGTTTCCCCCGTCCACTTGAGTCCGGCATGACGAGCTTTCACTCCGCTCCCCGACAAGGGAACCTCAACCTCCGGCGCAGATCCGATCACGGCGACCGCAGATGGGATGGAAAAACAGGTACCGACCAGCGGCCCCTGAATCGCCGTAAGTTGTGCTTTTTGGGGAATGGAAGTTTCGTTGCCAGAAGGAGCATTGCCGTCGCTCAAGGGGACCTCCCGATTCTCATTCACTGAATAAGAATACGATGAATCGGGATTTCTGGCCGATCGTGAACTTAGCGCTCGCAGGTCAGATCATCAGGGGTCGGATCCGGGCCCGGCTCAGGGAAGGGAGCCGCCGGGGGCGGTCCAAAGGTGTAGAGATAATTCACCAGTTGAACACCGTCTGCGAGATCGATGACCCCATTGTCATTGACGTCGAGGGCTTTGTAACAAGTGGGATCGGGGCACTCGGGACAAGCTCCGGTCATGAAAACCAGATTGTTGATCACGTCGGACAGATCGAGGTAGAGATCCCCGTCCGCATCTCCTCTGAGGAAGATATTCTGAACCGCCACCTCGATGACCGTATCGATGGTCAGGGGCTGCACCGATTGATTGCCAATCACGAAGACGTTGTCGACCACAGGGGTCCCTGGTGAAGGTGCAAAGCCAATCGTGGTCTCCACTGATTCGAAGACATCGGGCTGAACATCAAAATAGAAGCGCGCCACTTCCAGCTCGATACCGGTCGACGGAATCACCTGCCCCGCGTAGGGCGGAAGAATATCGAGGAGAACTCCGAGTACCGCATTGCCCTGGTCGTCATTGGAAAATTCCTCGACGAACTCTGCACCTGCAGTTTCAGTGATAGTCCCGGTGATTTCGACGTGGGAGAACTCCCAGACGAGGGGATCGTAGACCAGAGAAATCGAGAAACCCTGCAAGTCTTCCGAGTTGAAGGCGTGAATCTTGATTTCGTGATCGACTTCCCCAAGAGCGGCCTGCCCCGTGGTGGATTCAGCGATCAGGACATTTTGTTCGATCACACTGAGGAATCCGTTTTGAAGATCGGTCGCTACCGGGGCCCCCTCCACAAGAATCGTGCTTTGCAGATTGGCAGTACCCACTTCCCCGGTGAGACTCAACAACTCCTGATTGGACGGGATCAGCCACTGATCTGCATCGAAGAGAACGGAGACGAGGTGGGTTTCCTGAGTCGCAGGAAGAGCTCCGTCAAAGGGTGCGGATCCATCCAGAATGGCGATCAAACCCGCTTCTCCTTCAGTCTCCTCCACAAACGAATCCAGAAACTCGACGCTGACCGCGTCCAGAATGCCGCTGTTTTCATCGAATCCCTGCAACTGAATGCGATCCGGATCCACTTGCAAAGCAACCTGAAAGCCGCTGATGGGCTCAGAGGAGAGACCCAGAATGGCGGCGGAAACGTTCCCCTGTCCGGGATAGACCGTGACGTCCTGGATGCGCAAGGATGCGCTCTGGGCTTCAAGAGTTGAAGTGCCCTGAATCACCATCCACAACGGCAGTGTGAATTTTACCCAGTTCCATATTCTGTTGAGCATGGGCAGGTTCCTCTTCCTGGGGAGTGGGATCACCGAAAGCGGTTTTCCCAATCTGAAAACTACCCCGATTATAGTGACGAACCTGACTTACAAATTTTTTTTGTCAGTATTAACGGGCATAACAGTTGCCTTTTTTCGGAAAGGCCTCCGCGCCAGCCCTGAAGCGGCTTCTGGCCTGTTATCGCCGCACACCTGAAAAATTTCCGAGGGTGCCGAGACTGTGAACTTCGGCAATCTTTACCGATTCGAAAACAGAGCGGCGAAGACAAATCCTGATGAAGGATAGATAGAGGATAGATACCAGAGAGAAGTGTTCGGAGGATCATCGTCGCGACGACGGAGAAGTACAGGGAGATGTCAACGGAGATGCCATCATTGAGAGTGACAGCAGCGGAGATCTGAATATCAGAAAGAAAAGAAAAAGGGAGGGCCTGGCCGCCCACTCTCCACAGAATCATGTCCGGGATTGCAGATGCCAGAACCCTCCCTGAGTGCTGTTCAGCCGGAGCTCCGAAAGGAAGCCGGGAAGGGGTAAAGGCGAAAAAATCTGTCGCAGACGAGCCCGCCCGGTGTCTCGCAACAGCCGCCCCAAAAAACCCAACAACAACCCGGATTCCGGGATCAGTGCCCCGGTGAACAGGTCAATTCAAAAGGGTGGGAGGCCGCCGGTTCCGAGCTCAGCCCGCCTAGAATGGCCGGATGACCGGAGACTCTCCCCTCGATCGACACTCCGCATGTCTCGAAGGCGGCAGCATGTGCCGCTACTCCCTGTGGAGATCCTTCGATGACATGGCAAGGTCTGTGCCAATCTGAAAAAAGTGGGAAGTGCACTTCTGCGGCCATAAACGGACGAGAGAAAGGGACAGCCCGGGGAGGAGCGATTCAATCTGCAGCAAAAGCATTGCCCCATTTTCACGCAACAGCCTCAAAATGGAGCAACGCTCAGAATCTTCAGATTTCGTATTTTTCCATCAATCGGTAAAGCCGGTTTCGATCGATGGAAAGAAGACTGGCAGCCCGGCTTTTGACCCCCTTGGATCGACTCAGCGCTTTGCGTATATGATCCGCCACGACTTCATCGTAGGTCTGAAAATGATCGGAAGCGGCGACCGCAACAGCCCGCTCCACCACCGCACGCCCAGCGGTTTCACAGGACTCGGCAAATCCCTGAAGGCCAACCACCTCAGGCGGAAGATCATCGACGCGGATCAGTTCAGGATGTCCAGCCAGGGCAAAAGAACGCTCAATACAATTGTTCAGCTCGCGAACATTGCCGGGCCAGTGATACTCCTGAAGCACTTTTTCCGCTTCAGGAGTCAATGTTCTTTCTCCGGGGAGTTGGTATTCCTGATGAAGCTTGTCGATGAAATGCTTGGCGATGGGAACGATGTCATCCCGGCGATCCCTCAAGGGTGGAATATCCAGATTGATGACATTGATGCGATAGAAGAGATCCTCGCGAAACTTTCCTTGCTGCACCAACTCTTGAATGGGACGGTTGGTCGCGGTGATCACTCTCGCATGGAATGGAACAGGACGATTGGAACCCACCGGAGTGACTTCTTTCTCCTGGAGCGCCCTCAGCAGTTTGACCTGAAGGTCCATATCCAACTCGGTAATCTCATCCAGAAACAGGGTTCCCTTTCCTGCAGCAACAAAAAGCCCATCCTGATCAGCAACAGAGCCGGTGAAAGCTCCTTTCTTGTGACCGAAAAGTTGGCTTTCAAGAAGAGTACGACTCAGTGCACCGCAGTTGACTGCCAGGTAGGGGTAATCCTTCTGATTGACTCGTTCATTAACTTGATCGTTGAGATGGATCATCCGCTGAAGGTGAATCTCATGGGCCACCAGTTCCTTGCCTGTACCCGGCTCTCCCTGAATCAGCACCGGTGAGGGGATCGGGGCCAACTTGCGAATGGTGCCGATGACCTCCTTCATGACTTCATCACGGAAAATCAGCTTGGGAGTGGTTTTTTCACCCTCCGTCTTTCGACGCAGAACCTGTGCCCAGACCTTGTCGATCGTGCACAGGAGATCTTCCACAGAGCCCTGCTTCTCAAGATAGTCCCATGCTCCCGCTTCGAGGAGCCGTCGCTTCGATGCCCGTTCGTCGTCTCCGGTGTAAACGATGATCGGCAAATCCTTGAAGGTCGAAGAGATCTGTGCGGTCAGTTCTTCACCATTGAGTCGAGGCATGTCGAGATCGGTAATCACCAGATCGATGGGATTCGGCCCTTCCCTGAAATCGTGCAAAAGCTGTAACGCTTTTGTCGGATCGGAGAGGGTGGCAACCTCATATCCCACGGACTCCATCACTGCCCGTGCCGATTCCAGAGTGTATTCCTGATCGTCCACGATCAGGACATGATCCGGTGTTGATTTGGTCAAAGTCATGACTTGGCCTCCCCCTTCTTCGTGATCTCCCAGCCTTTTTCATGAGGCTTGAGATGGAAGTAATGATCCAGGACATCGCCCATTTCTGGCGGGGGTGCGATCTCCTCATTTCTTGACTGTTCGACTTGAACCCTGTTTTCCTCGACTCGAATCTCCAGTACCGCACCACGAATCAGGCGAGTACGCAGATGCTCCAGCGAATAGACGATCGCCGGCAGCAAGTCCTCTACGAGTTCATCATTGAGGGGAAACAGCAGTTCAACTCCAGAGTTTGAAAAGCGCTTGCGGTAATGCTCGAGAATCCGGACCGCATGAGGTTGCTCCGAGTTGAACAACATCCAGGTTTTGAGAACACCCTCCAATCTCTGGAAGCCCAGGGTGGCCATTTCCAGAGACTTGTCGATCTTCTCCTGGTCCTGCTTTTCCATCGCCCTGTCCAGGGTGAAACGGGCGTTTTGGGCCACCGTCAGGTGATTGCGCATTTGATGATTGAGCTTCGCGGCCACCTGGAAGAGGAGCCAACTCCTGAGAGCCGATTCCGAATACCCGGTGGGTTCCCCGTTTTCGGTATGCCCATCGTTGGATGTGGAATGCTGCACTGGAGGACTCCCTGTCTTCTTTTCAGCGACCCAACTTCTTTTCAGTGATCCAACCTGGGCGAAACACTTCAAAATCGCTCTTTAAGCGGCAATTTATCCCAGTTTCTCCAGTAGACTGCTACAAAACGCCGCAGTCCAGAACAGGGTTCCCCGGGACCTGAAATTTCCCATCAGGGGCCAAAATCGCTGATTCAAGGGGAGAAAAAGGGAGGCGGGGTGCCGGATCGACCACACCACGGTTTTCCGGCACCCCGCCAGGGATGGCGAAGGGATTGAAGCGGGAGACGCTTCGGGAGGCGGAAAAATCAGACAGCCGGCGTTATTCCTCTTCCAGCACACCAAAACAACGTAAATCCGGCTGCCTGAACTCAAATTTCCACGTCCTGGGGACAGATCCCCGGGAGCCCTGCAGAGGAGGGCTCACAGAAGAGTGACATCCCCGACAAAATTGCGCCAACCGGGATCAGGCCCTCGTCAGCCTCCCCGGGGGGAGATATGCTTCTGGCTTGCCCATGGGGCCTTTCAGGGCCCCTTTTTGAATCAACACGGGGGTTCCTTATGTGTGGTTTTTTCGGGGTGATTGGCAGCGATCAGCCAGCCTGTCACGAAATCTATGAGGCGTTGGTCTGTCTTCAACACCGGGGACAGGATGCGGCCGGGATCGTCACCCATGACGAACGATTTCACCTGAAAAAGGGGAATGGCCTCGTACGCGATGTCTTCCGCATGAAAAACATGGAGCGACTCACCGGCAACGCCGGGATCGGTCAGGTTCGTTATCCGACCTTTGGCGGATCCACCAATGAGGATGCTCAACCCTTCGTCGTGAATTACCCCTACGGCATCGCCATGGCTCACAACGGCAATGTGACCAATGGGGAAGAAGTTCAGGATTGGCTCTCCAAGCAAAAGAGAACGATCCTTCATTCCAGTTGTGATGTGGAATTGATCCTCTTCACCCTTGCTGTGGAACTTTCTGAAATCGGCGGACTGAAACCGGATCACGACTCTGTCTTCAAGGCGATTGCAAATGTCTTCGAAAGAGTCAAGGGTGCCTACTCAGTGTCAGCCCTGATCTCCCGTTTCGGCATGGTTGCATTCCGCGATCCAAATGGGATACGACCAATGGTCATGGGATATCGGGACAATGAAGACGGCAGTCGTTCATGGGCCTGTGCCTCCGAAAACATCCCGCTGGAGATTCAGGGTTACAAAGGCATCGAGAATGTGAATGCTGGAGAAGCGGTCATCTTCGTTCCCGGTGAAGAACCGGTCCGAAAACAGTTGGTCGACAGACCCCACAATCCCTGCATCTTTGAGCACGTCTATTTTGCCCGCCCTGACAGCGTTCTCGACGATGTCAGCGTGTATGAGTCCCGGCGACAGCTGGGGCGCAATTTGGGTGAGCGCTGGAAAAAGCTCGGCCACCACGTCGATGTGGTGATTCCTGTCCCCGACAGTGCCTGCACAGCCGCCAGTACCATGGCGACGACCATCGGAGTCGAATACCGGGAAGGCCTGGTCAAGAATCGCTATATCGGCAGAACCTTCATCATGCCGGGACAGGGAGCCAGAACTTCCGGTGTGCGCAGGAAACTGAACGCCATCCGCAGCGAGTTCGAGGGCAAGGATGTTCTGCTCGTCGATGACAGCGTGGTCCGCGGAACAACCTCGAAGCAGATCGTCGAGCTCGCCCGGTCAGCCGGGGCCCGAAAAGTCTACTTCGCTTCCTGTTCACCGCCGGTGCAGTTCCCCTGTGTCTACGGGGTCGACATGTCCACCCGCTCCGAATTGATCGCACGGGACAAGTCTGAACAACAGATCGCTGAAGCGATCGGAGCCGATGCGATGGTTTATCAGACCGTCGCTGGCCTGCGTGAAGCCCTGCAAACCGCTGGATCAAACCTGAACTATTGTGCGGCATGCTTCGATGGCGACTACCCGACACCTGACGTAACCAGTGAAACTCTTGAAGCGATTGAAACCTGCAGACTGGACGAGCAGCAAAAGATATCCGAATCCCATACTGCGGAAACCACGGGCTGATCGACTATTCAAGAGATTGAATCTGTCAGATGAAATTTAGTCTGTCGGTGGGTATGATTCAGGCTTGAACGAAACATGTGATCCCCTGAATCGAAATTTGCCATTTCGTGAGGGCGGGTTTTATTCGAGCGCTGATTACCCGGCAACCTGTTTATTGATCTGAACCGACTCTGAATCACAGGAGGAAGAATGCTGACTTCGACGGGGCTCGCCATGACCCCCACCTTCTTCTGTGCAATGGTCGGCATGCTGGTCCTGACCGCTCTGGATCAGAACCCGGATCTCGCCAGAAACAAAAGAACCCGAACCATCCTTCTCTGTGTTCTGGGAGTCAGTTTCTCACTGCTGTGCCTGTTATTGCTGCGGTTGAAACCGGCACTGCCCATTCTTTTGGCTCTGGCAATTTCAGCTTTGCTTTTTCAGATCCCTGCATATCTGCGCCTGCGGTATCCCGAGCGTTACCGCAAGGATGATCGCAGCCCGTGGCTCTGGCGCTGGCGCAGCCATATTCCCCAAAGAACCCCCGGGACCTATCTCAAAATGCTCGAGCGCACCCACCGATTGCTGGAGCGCAACTCGCTGGATCCCATCCTCCACCTCAAGGCGATGGAACTGGCATTGAGGTGCAACGAGAACAACAGGGCTCTCTACCACTGTCACGTGCTCGATGAGGTTCTTTCACCGGGAACTGCCCACGAGCACGTTCTGCGCTGTCAGGTCTACCTGCTCAGCCACCGACAGCGTCGCCATGAAGATGCGGAACAAACTCTGCAAAGGCTGGAAAAGTTGTATCCGGTGCAAATGCCCCACGACACTCCACCACAGAAGGAAGAGTCTTCGGCATCGTCGGGAGAAGGAGACGGAAGCCCCCTTTCCTGATCAGGAATCCATCAACGATTCAGCTCAGCTGACCGGTTGATTGACAGGGTGCTGAACCTGACCTTCGAGAAGAAACGCGGCGACCTGCTGGGCAGATTGCAAGCCGACATTGTCCTGGGCCTCGACGGTGGAAGCACCCAAATGGGGTGTACAAATGATGGAGGAGTGATTCCTGAGGGGATCATTCTCGGCAGGGGGCTCCTCGACAAAGACATCGAGGCCCGCTGCGGCTACCTGCCCTGAATCGACCGCGCGCAACAATGCCTCAGAGTCGATCACCGGACCCCGACTGACGTTGACGAGACGAACCCCCGCCTTGCACTGCCCGAGGAAGTCATCGTTGACCATTCCGCGGGTGTGGTCATTGAGAGGAGGATGAAGCGAAATAAAGTCCGCATTGGGAAGAGCATCCTCAAGGGTGGAAAGAGTGGCTCCATTCTCCTCGCAGACGGAAGCGTCGACGAAGGGGTCGCAACCGACCACCTTCATGCCGAGGCCGCTGGCTTTACGGCAGACTCTCTGACCGATCTTTCCCATGCCGACGACGACGAGGGTCTTGCCCTCCAGCTCAACACCCACCAGCTTTTTCCGGTCCCAGCCCCCCTGGCTCATTCCCAGATGTCCCTGACCCACATTCCGGGCGACGGCAAACATCAGGGCGAGGGCGTGCTCTGCGGCGGCGTTGGAGTTGGCCGCAGGCGTATTCATGACGAGGACTCCCTTTTCGGCCGCGGCATCGCAATCGATATTGTCGACCCCTGCCCCAGCCCGGCAGATGCATTTCAGGTTGGGAGCTTGATCGAGCAACTCAGAAGTAATTTGCGTACCGGAACGGAGAATCCAACCACTGATGATTGGCAAACTCTCCTCAACTTTGTCTGCGCCGACAATTACTTCCAGACCCGCATTGCGAAGAATCTCCTCGGTTGCCGGTGGAAGAGGATCAGAAATCAGAATGGGACCATTGGATGCAGACATCGGTGTTTCCTTTAACGCAAGTTTTCAAACAGTTTTCAGATCAGGAATCAATCCTTGTAACGACCCACACAGAGACAGGCATCATGTCCGCCGAATCCGAAGGAATTGGAGAGCGCCACTTCGATCTGTGCTTCACGCGGTTCGTTGGCAACTGAATCGAGAGGGCACTCCGGATCAGGGTCGACCTGATTGATCGTTGCCGGGACAACCCCTTCACGGATGCCGATCGCGGTTGCAGCCAGTTCCACTGCACCGGAAGCTCCCAACAGGTGACCCACCTGGGATTTGGTCGAGCTCATCATGACAGAGTCGGAAGTCGCTCCCAACAGCTGCCTGACAGCAGATTGCTCCATGACATCATTGAGAGGCGTCGAGGTGCCATGGGCATTGATGTAATTCACTTCAGAGGTGTCGCGCTCGGCATCCACAAGAGCCAGACGCATCGCTTCGCGTGCCATCTTCGCTTCCGGATCGGGAGCGGTGATGTGATAGGCATCGTCGGTCGCACCGAAGCCGAGAACCTCACAGTAGATGCGGGCTCCGCGCTTCTTGGCATGCTCCAGTTCCTCGAACATGAACATGGCGCCCCCCTCACCCATGACAAATCCATCACGACTGGCCTGGAAGGGCCTCATCGCGGTTTCAAATTCGTCGTTACGGGTCGACATCGCCTTGAGGGCACAAAATCCTGCAATACTCAGCGGTGTGATCGCCGCCTCACTGCCCCCGGTCAGAATCGCATCACAGCGGCCCGCCCGAATCGTATCGAGGGCCACTCCGAGAGCATGCTGACTGGAAGCACAAGCGGAGACGGTGGAGTAGTTGACTCCTTTGAAACCGTGGGCGATCGCAATCTGACCCGCCGCTGCGTTGGTGATCATCTTCGGGATGAAGAAAGGAGAGACCCGGTCTGGCCCCCGCTCCTTCAGCAGCGTGTGCTGGTCTTCCATCTCCTGGATGCCACCGATCCCCGACCCGGTGATGACACCGTAGCGGTCCGGTTGGGAAGTGGGATCGAGCCCGCTGTCCTCCAGAGCCTCACCCGAGGAGTAGAGAGCAAACTGGGCGAAACGATCTAACAGGCGAGCGGTTTTTCTGTCGATTCGAGAGGACGGGTCAAAATCTTTGACCTCCATCGCGAAGCGCGTGCGGAAATCTGTGGCGTCGAAGTGGGTAATCGGCCCGACCCCGTTACGCCCCTCCAGAATTCCATTCCAGAATGTAGCGAGGTCGTTCCCGATGGGAGCGACCACGCCAATTCCGGTAATGACAACTCTTCTCCTGCTCATCTGGATTTACCTCCGATGGCGCAGATCAAACTTTGTTGGAGTTGGACTCGATGTAGGAGATGGCATCTCCGACAGTCTTCAGTCCTTCGGCATCCTCATCGGGAATCTTCATGTCAAACTGGTCTTCGAGCTTCATCACGAGCTCAACGATATCGAGGCTGTCTGCACCCAGATCGGTTTGAAGAACTGCTTCGTCCTTGACCTTTTCACGATCGAGTCCCAGTTCCTCAGCGATGATGTCCTTGACCTGATCTCCGACGCTCATCGGTATCCTCCTTGTCTGTTTTTGCCTGCGGCAAAAAAGAGTCTGTGAGTTTGCTATTCGATTCGGAATCACCCTGTGTCACTTCACAGGCTGGTGATCCTGCAGCCCCCATCTAGAGGGATGCCCTGCGTAGATTCTAGGCAAACCGGGAAATTCGTCCAGTCAGAATTGCCCTAACAGGCCAATCCACCATCGACGCGAAGGGTCTCTCCAGTGATATAGGAAGCCTGCTCACTGGCAAGGAACATGACGGAAGCCGCTACCTCGTCTGGAGTTCCGGATCTTCCAGCCGGGATTCGCCCTTCGATGGCTTCCCGGGCCTTCTCGGAGATATCTGCCGACATATCGGTGGTGATCATTCCTGGAGCCACGGCATTGACGGTGATGTTTCTGCTTGCCACTTCCTGAGCGAGCGACTTGACGAAGCCGATGACCCCTGCCTTGCTCGCCGCATAGTTGCCCTGCCCCGGATTTCCGGTCAGGCCGATGATACTGGTAATCGCAATAATTCTTCCGGAACGGCTCTTGATCATCGGCCGGATCACTTCTCGTGCACAAAGAAAGGTGCCGCGAAGGTTGGTGGAAATCACATCATCCCAGTCGTCATCCTTGGTCGCCATCACCAGTTTGTCCCGGGTGATTCCGGCGTTGGCCACGAGGACATCAACTCCGCCGAGGATCTCCTGCGCTGCGGGAAAAAACTCGCTGACACTTGCCGAGTCAGAAATATCGAGCGCCAGTCCGTGGACATCGCCGTCGATCTCTGCGGCGATGGAAGCGGCAGTCTCTGCGTTTCTTCCAGAGATCACCACCTTTGCACCTGCACCTGCGAAAGCGCTGGCGACGGCCCTGCCGATTCCACGGGTTCCTCCAGTGACGATGACAGACTTGCCGGTGTAGTCGAGTTTCATGACGGGGTTCCTTCCAACAGTTCTTCAATGGAATCCTTGGCGAGCACCGAACGAGTCGGAATGCTGCGGTCGACCTGACGAACCAGACCTGCCACAACCTTGCCGGGTCCCGGTTCCAGGACCTCAGCCACTCCATCCTCTATCAGCAATCGCAAAGTCGGCTCCCAGAGTACCGAAGATTCGACCTGGCGGATGAGGCCATCACGGATCTCTTCCGGATCACTCACCCGGGCACCGCTGACATTGGCATAGAATGGAATCTCCGGCTCACCGATCTGCAGGTCTGCAAGAATCGGTTTCAGGGTTTCCGTTGCAGAGGCCATCAGCGGTGAGTGGTATGCACCGGCCACCTCCAGCGGAATCACCCTGCGAGCGCCCTTTTCCCGGGCTTTCTCACTGGCGACCTCGACCGCAGCCTTTTCGCCACTGATCACAATCTGGGTCGCTGCATTGACGTTGGCAACTGCAACAATTCCTGCGTCGGATGCTTCTGAAACGGCCTCTCGAACCGTCTGCAGATCGAGGCCCAAAATCGAGGCCATCGTTCCAGCGGTCTTGTCGCAAGCCTCCTGCATCGCCTTGCCCCGGGCGATCACCACATCGAGGGCATCTTCAAAACGGATCGCCCCGCTGTAGACCAATGCGCTGTATTCCCCGAGTGAAAGCCCTGCCGTCGCTCGCGCTTCCAGGTGTGAAGCACCGCCAGAGTTTTCAATCACCTTTACCGCTGCCAGAGAAGCGACAAAGATCGCCGGCTGACAGACATCGGTGGCATTGAGAGCTTCCTGAGGGCCTTCAGCGCAAAGAGCCATCAGGTCACGGCCCATGCGCTCACTGGCGATTTCAAACATGTCTCTGGCAACAGTCTCGTTTTCAAACAGATCCCTGGCCATGCCCACAAACTGACTTCCCTGTCCCGGGAAAAGAATGGCACGGGTGGAATCCGGATGGGATAGGTTGGACATTATTCCTCACTCCTCAGGGGAACTGAAAATCCCGAAAATGAAAAGGGATCAGGCCTGCTTCTCAGAGCTGCGATCGATGGACTCAACGTTTTCATTGACTGTCCCGATCGCACGCACCATGTCTTCCTCGAAGCGGGATTCAATCATTCTGCAGGTCCATGTGATGGCGTTACAGATCGCTTTCTCGTCACTTTTTCCGTGGCCTATGGTGCAGATTCCCTTGGGCCCCAGAAGTGGAGCGCCACCATACTCTGCGTAGTCAAATCGGCTGGCGATGCTTTTCAGTCCTGCACCGATCATTTCCTTGAGTGGCCCAAGGTCGAAGCCGCCGACTGAATCGCCGGAAAGCTCACGGGCGATGGTCGAGAAGATGAACTCGGAAAGCCCCTCTGATGACTTGAGGACCACGTTTCCAGTGAAACCGTCACAAACGATGACGTCCACGGTCGTGTTGAAAAGATCATTTCCCTCAACGTTGCCACAGAAATTCAATCCACTTGCGGACAGAAGTTCAAAGGTCTCCTTCGCCAGGGAATGCCCCTTGTCCGCCTCCGATCCCACATTCAGCAGGCCGATTCGGGGGGACTCGATACCATAGACCGAGGTCAGGAAGGTGGCTGACATGGCCGCATTGTGCAGCAGATGCTGCGGCCGGCTTTCCACATTGGCCCCACCGTCACAGAGGATGATCGGCTTTTCTCCGCGCGGCATCGGCAAAGCGATGGCGGGTCGACGAACTCCTTCATGCATTCGCAGGTGAACCGAACAGGCGGCCACAAAAGCACCGGTGTTTCCTGCGGAAAAGATACCTTCCACCGTGCGCTCTTTTTGCATCATGACGATGCTGGCGAGTGAGGAAGCGGGTTTGTTTCTCAGCGCCTCTACGGGCGATTCTTCCATCGTCACCCACTCGGGAGCATGAACAAACTGCACCCGGTCATTGAGGCCCCCACAGGAATCGATGACAGGCATCACCTGATCCTCAGGGCCAACGAGAATGATCTTCAGGTCGGGATTGTTTTCGAGAGCACGGAAAGCACCCTTGACGGGTACGGAGGGAACTTGATCGCCGCCCATGGCGTCGATTGCAATCAAAGGCATATCGTCACTCCTGCCCAAGAATCTTGATAACACCAGGTCTTAGTAACACTAGGTCTTGGTAACACCGAGTCTTGAACCAGAGCCTCTGAAGCAAATCCCCTGCAGGAAAAAGCCAGAGAACCGGGTCGCTAGAACTCCTCGACCGCCAACAGAGCCCTACCCCGGTAGGTTCCACAAACATCACAGATGCTGTGGGGGAGGGTCAGGGAATTGCAACGGGTGCATTTGGTATGAAGGATCGGCCTGACGGCGTCGTGAGCCCTGCGCTTGCGCTTGCGGGCCTGATTGGTTTTACGCTGTGGGACTGCCATCGATCTCGCTCCTGTGTCTGTGGTGCCCATACGATTTGGGCTACACCCTGGTTTTTCCTGTCATGGTCTACGGGGGATTCATAGGGACATCCCTGACGATTCCGCACCCGGACGAACCCGGATGTTATGATTGGCTCCCAAAATGGTCAAGAAGATCCGGAGAACTCAGGAGCCATTTCCAGAGAGTGCCTGGGCCAATTCCGCGGCCATCGCCCCAAGGGCCTCATCCAGCTGATCCACGGCTTTCCCGCCCGCCTGAGCCATATCCGGGCGTCCACCCCCACCACCACCGAGGATTCCGGCCCCCATCTTGGCGATTTTCCCGCAATGAACCCGGCCCTTGGGGACCTCCTCAGAGGTCCCGCAGATAAAGCGAACACCGTCTTCTCCAGTGGATGCGAGCACGAAGGCCCGTTGCCCCTTGCGTCTCTTGAGGGAATCCGCAGCCACCAATAACTGGTCCTGAGGGGTATCGCTCCAATGAGCCACCACCACCTCACCCGGGTCAGCGGCGATCCTTTGGCCGTGCCCCCCCTCGAGGTCCGCGAGCAGATCGCGATTGGATTGAGCCGCACCCTTGCCCTCACGAAGCTGGCGGTTCTCCTTGAGGATGGCAGTGAGGCGATCCCCCAACTCCTCTCGGGAACTCTTCATCAGCAGTGCAAGGTCCTGAATCAGGTCTTCATTCTCGCGCATTCGACGGGCACCCTCGGCACCGGTCAAAGCCTCCACCCGGCGAACCCCAGAGGAAACACTGCCCTCACCGGTGATCATCATCGGGCCGATTTCGCCGGTGTGGGCACAATGGATGCCCCCACAAAGCTCGATGGAAAAATCGCCGATCTCAACCATGCGTACCCGGTCACCATACTTCTCACCGAAGAGCGCCATCGCTCCGCGATCCTTCGCTTCGTCGATGGGAATATCATCATGAATGGCGATCTCCTGATCGAGCAGAATCCAGTCCTGGACTCGACCTTCCACCTCTTTCAACTGCTCCGGGGACACCTTTTCGTAATGGCTGATGTCAAAGCGCAATCGTTCAGGTGAAACGAGGGAGCCCTTCTGCTGAACATGATCTCCCACCACCTGACGCAACGCTGCGTGGAGCAGATGGGTTGCGGTATGGTTACGCTGGATATGCTGGCGACGCTCAAGATCGACGCGGGCATGAACTGCAGCACCCACCTCGATTCCCGCGGCCTCGATTCCCGAGAGATCGACGGTGTGGAAGAAGGTCCCCTGACCGTCTTTTTGGCAATCGATCACCGGGACTTCCAGCCCGCCGATGTTCAGGGTTCCGGTATCTCCGACCTGTCCCCCCGATTCGGCGTAGAAGGGCGTACGATCGAGGATCACCCGTCCGTGATCACCGTCTGCACTGAATGAGAGCAGGCTGGCCTCACCTTCGCCGCCGGAATACCCGACAAACTCGGTGGTTCCCCAGTTACCGGCGAGGTCGTTGCGATCGTCACCGGCGACAGCGACTCCCACCTTGTTCCCCACTCGGCTCCGGGTGCGCTGTTCTTCCATGAGGTTTTCAAATCCGGGACGGTCCACCTCGACCTCGACTTCCCGAGCCATCTGCTCAGTCAGGTCGATGGGGAATCCACAGGAATCATGGAGGAAGAATGCGGCACTGGCAGGGAACGCTTTCGTTCCTGTTTTTTCCATTTGAGCTACTTCTTCATCGAAGCGGGTCATGCCAGTTTTCAGAGTTCGAAGGAATTGCTCTTCCTCCTTGAAAATCAATTTGGCAATGAGGTCTTGGCGCTCTTGCAATTCAGGGAACGCTTCCCCCATCTCGCGTGTCAGCAAGGGTACCAGCTCATGAAGGAATGGTTTTTCCATTCCCAACTTGTATCCGTAGCGACTCGCCCTGCGCAGAATCCTCCGGAGCACATATCCACGCTCCTCATTGGATGGGAAAGCCCCGTCTGCAATGGCAAAGGAGAGACTGCGGATGTGATCAGAGATCACCCGGTGAGGGATTCCCTCGGGGCCCTTACTGGGAGCCACTCCCGTGATGTCTCCGATGCCCTCGATCAGGGTCGCCAGAAGATCGGTCTCGTAAACATCATCCTTGTCCTGCAGGATCATGGTAATCCGCTCGAGACCCATTCCCGTATCGATACTCGGCTTGGGCAAAATGATGCGATCATCCGGTCCACGCTGCTCAAACTGCATGAAGACCAGATTCCAGATCTCCATCCAGCGATCGCAATCACACACTCCCAAGGCGCAATCGGAGCCGCAGGAGCGTTCTTCCCCACGATCCACATGCAATTCGGAACAGGGTCCACAGGGCCCCGTGTCACCCATCGACCAGAAGTTGTCCTTGACCCCGAGGCCGACGATGCGATCAGCGGAAACACCCACATGATCACGCCAGATCTCCCGGGCTTCATCGTCTTCCTCAAAGACGGAAATCCACATGCGGTCGGCATCGATGCCGAAACGCTCGGTGATCAACTCCCAGGCCCAGGCACACGCTTCCTTTTTGAAGTAATCGCCGAAAGAAAAGTTGCCGAGCATTTCAAAGAAGGTCAGGTGGCGGGCGGTGTAACCCACATTCTCCAGGTCGTTGTGCTTGCCCCCGGCACGGATGCACTTCTGGGAAGAACACGCTCTGGAAATCTCGCGGGTCTCCTGGCCGGTGAAGACACCCTTGAACTGGTTCATCCCGGCGTTGGTAAAGAGCAATGTGGGATCTTCGTGGGGCACGACGGGGCTGGAGGCCACCTTTTCGTGCCCGTGGGACTCGAAGTAATCGAGGAACTGATTACGGATCTCTTTTACACGCATCTTGGTTGCACTTCCCTGAATCCTGGAAACCGGTACTCCTGCCGATCTCCCTCGCGGTTCACTTCATCGTCGACCAGCGGAAGAATTCTTCAAGGCAATCCCGATCGTCACCTTCAGATGATTTGCGGAATCTCCACCGGATCCAGTTCGAGCATGTTTCTGTAGGTCTCAAATCGATCCCGAAGATCTCCTGCGGAGACGTTTTCGAAGCCTGTAACACCGAATCCCTGACAGCAGAAGGAAGCGGTCACCGTCCCCCATGCCACCGCCACTTTGAGGGCAGACAGATCGGTCCGCTCACTTTTCAGCAGGCAGCCCATGAGGCCACCCGCAAAGGAGTCGCCGGCACCGGTGGGATCGACCACGTTGGCAAGGGGCAGAGCAGGCAGTGCCACTTCCCCATCTTCGTGGGAGATGAATGCGCCGTGCTGTCCCCGTTTGATGATCACGCAACGGGGGCCCATCTCGCGAATCTTGCGACCGGCGATGATGACGTTTTTCTCGCCGGAAAGTTGCTGCGATTCTTCATCATTGAGAACCAGCGCGTCGACACGGCTCAACAAAGCTTCCAGATCGGGGCGGGCGATGTCGATCCAGAGATCCATCGTATCGACCACCGAAAAGGGAGCTGATGACACCTGATCGAGAACACTGGCCTGGGTCAGCGGGGCTCCATTGCCGAGGAAGAGGAACCCGGTGTCACGATAGGAAGCCGGAAGATCCGGCTTGAAGTTTTCGAAGACGTTGAGATCAACACTGAGAGTTTCACGATGGTCCATGTCATCGAAGTACTTGCCGGACCAGCGGAAAGTTTCGCCCCCTGGCACCACTTCCAGACCGTCCAGGCAGATCCCACGGCCAGACATCAATTGCCGATGACTGTCGGGGAAATCCTCACCGACCACACCGACCAACTGGACTCCTCCGAAATAGGAAGCGGCCATGGAAAAATGGACTGCAGAACCTCCGAGAGCATTTTCCAATGCTCCATCGGGGGTTTGGATACTGTCAAAGGCAACACTGCCGACGACGACGAGGGACATGATATCCTCCAAGTGACTAGGGTCCTGATCCCGGATCAGGATTCTTCTTCCGCTTCTTCCTGCAGGCGTTCGGATACTTCCATGACCCGCAGTTCGGCACGCTTCAATCGGTCTCCACAGATTTTCAGGAGTTCAGCCGCCCGTTCCACATCGTCTGCCAGTGCATCGACATCGACTTCACGGGAATCCTCAATACGATCGAGGATGGCATCGATCTCTTCCGTCGCTTCCCGGTAACCGGGCTGTTTCTTTTTTGCTGCCATCGCGGCGCAACTCCTTCAGACCTATTTTTCGCAGATCCCAGATTATGCCGGGGCTCTTTCCAAAAAGCCCTCTTCTGAAGCAAGGATCCAGTCTATCGGTTCAGGGAGCCACCGAACAGGTCCACCGCTTCAAAGTCCGCGACTTTCCGGGGCAATTTCTGCGGCAGATGACTCCACCCTGGCGTCCACGGAGCCTTCGCTGAGACGGATGTGAAGGCGGTCCCCCTTCTCCACTTCGTCACTGTTGCGAACCGTTGTTCCCTGTTCATTCTTGATCCACGCAAACCCGCGACCAAGGATCTGCTGTGGATCTGCAGATCGATTTCTGCGAATCCGCTGGGCCAGTTGTTCCTGCTCCCGTGTCAGGGAGCGAGTCGCCAAAGAGACGAGCCTTCGCCGGCTCTCCGACTTCATACGCTGACCATCCTTGAGCCGGTTGCCGGCAGCAGAGATCAACCGTTGGATTCTGGAATCCTGACGCGCTCTCTGCAGTTGGGTTTGTACGGAAGTGGCAGAGTGGATCCGTCGGGTACGCATCAACAGGGCTTCCCCCTCTTGCTGAATCGCCCGACCCAGTTGACGCTGACAGCGAAGCCTCTGTGCTTCCTTTTTGTCCACCGCCACAGCGAGTGCCCGCCTGCCCAGAAGTGCCACTCTCTTTCGAGAGTGAATCTGGTGTTCCGTTTCCATCTCGATCAATGCACCGGCCCGATCGACGATGGATTCCGCCGTCCCCACCACCGCATCCCATGATTCCTGAACTCTGGAAACCAGATACTGGCCAACCGCGGTGGGAGTCTTCTCCGAATGGGCCAACTCATCGAGAACCGATCGATCCGCATGGTGACCGATGCCGACGACCACCTTCACCGGATGCAGCGCCACTGATTTGGCGAGATCGAGGGTGTCAAATGCCATCAGATCTGTGCGCGATCCGCCACCGCGAATCACGGCCACCACATCAAACTCCGCTTCTCTGGAGGCAAAGTATGCCAGTGCTTTCAGGAGATCGCTTTCCGCCCCCTCACCCTGAACCCTTGCACCACAGAGGCTGATCTCAAAAGCGAATCCGGAACGAACCAATTCGTCGTGAAAATCTTTCCAGGCATCACTCCCGGGACTGGTGACGACCCCAACCCTCAAAGGGACCGTTGGCATCTCAAGATCGAGGTTGTGACGCTCGATCCCCAAACGGCGGACCTCGGCGAGAATCTCCTCTCGCCGGCGCGCCAACTCTCCAAGAGTAAATTCGGGGTCGATCTCCTCCACGGTGACCTGGTACTGGCCACGGGCCACGTAGAGATCGAGCCGGACCTTGACGCGGATCTTCAGGCCGTCCTCCAACGGAGTGCCATTTTCCTCCAACTTGCGGAAGGAAGCATCGCGCCGGAAGTTCCACATCACTGCCGAGACTTCAGCCAGAGGTCGATCCACGCCCTGCTCTTTTTCAACCAGACGAAAGTACAGGTGGGAGGCATTGCTGCCACGACCGAGGCTTCGATCCGCTCCCATGACTTCGCCCTGAAGCCATAAAGTTTTCGGCATGCCCTGAAGGATGGCCTGCCGCACCTCTTCATTCAGGCGCGAGACGGACCAGTCGGTGGATTCACCGGAGGCGTGACCTTCTTCGGATTGTTCCCTGACCGTTTCTGCGGCCTGGGTCAAACCGGCAATTCCCTCGATCTCGCCGGTCAGCAGTTTCTCCACCTCTGGCGCCGCCTGGAAACCCAGGGGAAGCAGAATCTTCCCCGCCTCGCCGGCGCTCTCCAGTGGAATCGACCATGCCTTTTCCTCGCGATGCCAGCGACGACCGGTGACTTCCTTGACTTCGGCGACCAGCACCGCGTCGTAGGGGAAGCGGACCCGTATCCGGCCCTTCTCTGCCCACCACTCCAGAATCTTCATCGACGATCTCTCCTCGCTCGCTGGACCCTACCCGCCACCCGGGCTAACATCCTGCTTCGAGTTTGCGATCCACCGGTCGTTTCCTCAAGGTCCGAGGGCAAAACCCCCGGAAAACCACCCGATTTGAAGGAGCCGCAGAGTATGTCGAGTCAGGAAAACACGCCCGAGATTCAAGGCGATGAGGACTTGCGCATGATTCGCAGAGCACTCGTCACCGTCAGTGACAAAACCGGAGTCGTCGACTTCTGTCAGCACCTGGTATCTCTGGGGATCGAAATCCTCTCCACCGGCGGAACCGCCAAAACCCTGCGCGATGCGGGAATTACGGTTCGTCCTGTGGAGGATGTCACCGGTTTCCCGGAGATGATGGACGGTCGCATCAAGACACTCCACCCGCGGATCCACGGTGGATTGCTGGCACGTCGCTCCGTTCCCGGCGATCTCGAGTCGTGTGACGAGTACGGAATCCCGCCCATCGATCTGCTCGTGGTCAATCTGTACCCCTTTGAGAGAACCGCCGCGTCGGGAGCCTCCTTCGCCGACACGATTGAGCAGATCGACATCGGAGGACCGGCGATGGTGCGTGCCGCCGCCAAAAATCATCCGGATGTGGCAGTGGTCGTCGATCCATCCAGTTACCCGGCACTGACCCACGAACTTCTGGAGAGCAACGGACAACTTTGTGGCGATACCCGTAACCGCCTCGCCCTCGAAGCATTCCGCCGCACCGCAGCCTACGACGCCTCGATTTCCAACTGGCTCGGTCAACAGCTGGAGGGGCCCTTCCCCGCCACGGTCACCGAGCAGTGGTACCAGGTTGGAGGACTCCGCTATGGAGAGAACCCCCATCAGGAAGCGGCGTGGTATCAGCGCAATGATGGCGACAGCTTCTCCATCGCCGAGGCGACCTGCCACGGAGGCAAGGAACTCTCCTACAACAACATTCTCGACGCTGCGGCGGCCATCGATTGCTGCCGTGGACTTGAAGGCACTGCCGCTGTCATCGTCAAGCACTGCCTCCCCTGTGGAGCGGCGGAGGCCGGCTCCCTCGATCAGGCCTTTGACGCCGCCCTCGCCGGTGACCCGGTGAGTGCTTTCGGTGGCATTCTGGCCCTCTCTGAGCCACTGACCGTCGACCTCGCCCGTCGTATCAGCACCCCGGACCACTTCTTCGAAGTGATCCACGCCCCCGCCTACGAGGAGGGCGCCATCGAAGCCATCCAGAGTGGCGCCAAGTGGGGTTCTTCCTGCAGAATCCTTGAGGGTGGTTTCTTCGCCGATGAAGGTGCCGTGCCCATCGAGGCCCGGGCCGTCCCCGGAGCGATGCTCCTGCAAACCCGTGACATTCCGCAGAAAACCCGGGATGATTACGAAGTTGCGACCGATCGGGCCCCCACCGACGAAGAGTGGCGTGATCTCCTCTTCGGCTGGCGGGTGTTGCCCCACGTGCGCTCGAATGGGATTCTTCTGGCCCAGTCCAATGCCGTTGTCGGCGTCGGTGCAGGCCAGCCGAGCAGGGTGGACGCCGTGCACATCGCCTGCAGAAAGGCCGCTGACAAGGCTCAGGGATCATCCCTCGCCTCGGATGCGTTCTTCCCTTTCCCGGATGGTGTCGAAGCCGCCATCGAGGCGGGGGTCAGTGCCGTGATCCAGCCGGGGGGTTCCCGCAGGGATGGCGAAGTGATCGAGGCCGCCAACAAGGCTGGTATCGCCATGGTCTTCACCGGAGAGAGACACTTCCGTCACTAGGAGTCGAATGAAATCTTTCATCGCATTTCTGAAAGCGGTTCGATTCCTGTGGATCGCCCTTTACTGGGTCTCACTGATCGTGCTGATCGGCTTCTACGATTGGGTGACCACGAACCTCATCAGTCCGGACGGATTCTGGCGTGTCGTCGGCTCCCTCTTCCTCGGGGGATTGCTGATGGAGCACTATCTGGGAGTTCTCACCCGCAAGCGACAAAGTCTGCTGGCCCGTTCGCTGATTCAACTGCAGCCAGGCCTGAAGCACGATGGAGCGGTCAGTATCCTTATCGACGCCCTTGAAAACGCCGAGGCGGAAACTGCCAAAACGGTCCACGAAGAACTGGTCAGGCTGACCGGTCAGGATTTTGGCCTCGAAGCTCACCGTTGGCGCCAATGGCTGCGTCAGGAGGAGCAAAAGGTTCAGGGTTCTCCGCTGCTGGCCAGAGAGTTCACAGACAAAAGCGAGAATTCGGACAGGGTGGGCAAGCAGGCATGAATGGATTCGAATCCCCCCCCGACCCATTGAATTCTGAAGAGGCGCCGAACCCGGGTAAGGTGGCTTCCGATACTCAGGAAGTCGAAACCACTCCCCGTCTCAGCCCCTTCAGGAGAATCACTCTGGAGGTGCTGCTGGTGGTCGGGATCGCCTTCCCGTTGGCACTGGTCCTGCACACCTTCGTCACCCAGGTCTATGCCATCAGTGGCCATTCGATGGAACCGACCCTCTATGACGGCGAACGGGTCATGGTCGACAAGGTCAGCCCTGCCATCTCCGAAATCTCCAGGGGAGATCTGGTGATCTTCGCCTCTCCTGAAGACACCTCCAAAAACCTGATTAAGCGCGTCATCGGCCTCGCCGGTGACAAGATCGAGCTGATCGGTGAAATGGTCTACCTCAACGATGAACCCCTGCGTGAAGGCTACACACGGCGCACCATCTTTCCCCAGAAACCGGGGGAATCGACAATCGTCGAAGAAGGATCGATGTATGTCCTCGGTGACAACAGGCCCCAAAGCCGGGACAGCCGCGACTTCGGAACGGTGACCCTCGACCAGGTCAAGGGCAGGGTGCTTCTGCGGTTGTGGCCTCTCGACGCGTTGAAGTTCTTCTAGGCCGTATCCCAAACGAAAACAGGGTCTGTGCTCATTGAGCACAGACCCTGTTTTGATGAAACCTGATCGGCTCCTAGAAGTTCCAGAAGGTCTGGGCGTAGAAGAAACTCGTCGAATCGTAGGTACTGGTCAGTGAACTGAATTTGGCTGCCCCGAACTCCACGTCGAGATCTCCAATACGGTGGTCGAGGATCAGATTGATTTCCTCACCCCAATCCGGTCCCTGATCCGCCCGTAACTCGTGGTAGATAAACTCAACCCCCGTCTCCCCCAACACTGTGCGGAATCCGAGGTAGGTATCTTTCACGTTACTGGTTCCGAGGATATCGGTGATTCCATGGGTCCCGTGGGGAGTTCCAAAGGGAGAACGGTACTCCTCAATTCTTGAAGCACCGGCAGAAGTTCCGGTCGCCCGAATGTGACCTGCCACAAGGGTCAAGTCCCAAAGTCGTTCCATCGGTTCCATGTCATAGGTGCCCTCAATTGCGTAGTAGAGGGAGTCCAGTCTCTGGATTGCGTCCAGATCGCCGTTGTAGCGCCGCCCTTCTTGTAGAGCGTACTCCACGGAAAGGGTCGCAGCGGGGATCAAGCCTTCTCTGAGGCTGAAGGCAAAGCCATAGGTATCCTCGTGGGAAGCACCGGGGTCGGTATTGCCATTTTCCGCAGCCAAGGCGGCATTGGACTGGTCGGCGCGGAACTGCCAAAGGAACAGGCTCGCCTCGATCAGTGGCAGCTCATTGAAGTCCACATGCAATCCGTAGGCGTGCTCACCCTCGTTGTTGGCATCAAAGGTGTCGCGGTCGATGGTCAGGTGATGAAAGTTGAAATCGATGGCGTCATTGAGAAGTCCACGATGGAAATGGTATCCACCACTGGTTTCCGGTCCCAGATTGCTCCAGTCGTCGGAATGAATGATGCGACCCTTGTTGTAGGTGGGTAGCTCGGACTTTCCGAACTCCATATCCCAGCCATCCATGAAGCTGAGGTAGGGATGAATCTTACCCACATCCGCGATTCTGAAATCGAGGATGTGAACCCTGGGATCGTTGTGAACTTCGGAAGTATCTGTTCCCTCACTGAAGAAACGTGAATCCCTCACTTTGAGGCGCATGTCGATCAGATCACTCAGCTCGGTCTCGTAACCGAGCATCAAGCGAGAAAACCCTCGAGTTTGATCGCCCTCGGTAGCTGCAGGTGTTCTGCGCTCCCAGCGAAGGCGCAACTCTGCATCGAGATCGAAGGGCATTTGTGCCTGAACCACATTCCCTGCAAAAACAGAGACCGCAAAGACGATAAGGAAAATCCCCTTGGGCATGACTACTCCCTTTCTGACGTTTACCGGAGTTGGCGCGTATCCCAATCCCGGAAACTTCTTGCCGACCCGGGCTTCCCCAGGAAGGACTAATGCCCACATCCTGCCCGGAATCCTCAATCTGTAAAGGGGAACCGGCAAGTTGGTCACTGAAGATATGAAATCCCCTTATAAAAAGAGAACGAGGACGCGCGCCGAAGGCGCACGTCCCCGCTCCGAGTCAAATCGAAATTCGGGCCCCGGGAGATTTCCCGGAACGCGGATTTCCTAGAAGTCGTAGGAACTCTGCCAGTAGATGTAATCGGTGTCGGTGAGTCCGGCGTCGTCAGCGGAGAAGCTGGCGTAGCCCAACTGACCGCAAGCGAAATCCAGAATCAGGTCGAGCTCAGTACCCAGATCGGCACCGTCAGAGTCACGGGAAATCGTGATGTAGTTCAGAGTCACTCCCATGCCATCCATGAGGGCGTCGGTCGAAACACCGATGGTGGTGTTGTCGAGGTCTGCTCCTCCGAAGAGGTCAGCGATACCGTGAGTACCATGAGGGTCACCGTTGATGGAAGTCCAATCGAGATCGGTCACGCTGTTGCTGAAGCTCAGGTTGAACTGGTCCAGTGCGTATCCCACGCTGACAGAGGTCAGGGTTCCGTCTTCTCCACCGGCATCGGCGTCGGAGGTGGCGTACTCCACGTCCAGGTCCACACCCATGAGGGCGTCTCCACCGATGTTGTTGATGTTGAAGGCCATCCAGCTCGGATCCTCGGTTGCAGCCGCGGCACTGGAAGTGGCGTAGTAGAAACCGATATCAGCAAATCCGGCCATGTCACCGAGGCCGAAGTTGAAGATCATGGCGCTATCGTCGCTGTTGTCGTTACCACCCCAGCGGTAGAGATCGAAGTCCACGCCACCCAACTCGGTGCTGAGCTTGAAACCATCGTGGTTGTTAGGCCCGGCGGCGTCAGAATTCCAGTCCGCGGAGTTGACGATACGACCAGAACCGAGGTTCGGGTTGTTCATACGTCCGATGTCCATGGACCATCCACCCAGGAAATTAGCCATGGCACCCATGTCGGCGATGCTCAGGTAGGCCTGCTGAATGTCGTAGTTATCGGTGGTTCCACCACCACTGCTGAATGCGTATCCGTGACGCACCTGACTCATGAAACTGGTGTTGTCGTCGATCTTCGCTCCCAGGTTGATGTAAGTCCTGGCTGTAAGACCGGCGTCAAGCGCAGCGGCGTCGCTGTATTCATAGCGAAGGCGAACGTCGCCACCCAGAGAAACGTGTCCGTCTGCAAAGGCCGCAGTCGGAACCAACATGGCCATAAGAAGGCCGAGCACGATGCTCTTGTTCATTGTCTACCCCTTTTCTTCCCCATGCTCTCGGGCGCAGTGCCCTCGATCCCTTGGGGATCCTGATGATTTGCTAACCTACGTTGCGGCTAGAGCAAGGATCGGAGAACCCGTGACATGCCTGCCGAGGCCTTCGGCCCTTGCTCATGGGACATAGGAGAGTCAGAATCGAAAAAAGTGGCAAGCCCTCTTCTGCAGAATTTGACCGTTTTCTTTGTAAAAATCTAACGTTAGCGGGTTCAAATTAGCTCTTAAACGCTCTTTCCGAGGCAGCACTGGCCTCCCCTAAGATCAATAATAAAAAGCACTTAAGCCCAGAAAGTGTATTTTTCCCCAACTCTGGGGAGTGGCCTCAGCCTTCAGCGCTTATGACTTAAGAAAATATCCTGAAAAAGGCCGATAATCTGTCTAGCCTGACGGCATTGGATCGCCGATGAGGGTGATATAGGTCACGATGTGCCCCTCCGGCAAGCCCAGGAACTTCCCTAAAGAGTCGTCAAAGAAACCTGCAATGCCACTGACTCCAGTATTGAGACGCATGGAACCCAGATTGATCTGATGTCCGAGAAAACCGGAGTCCAAATGGAGATCACGATAGACTCGGTCCCCTAACAACCGGACTGCTTCTGTGAGAGGAGCGCTGTAGATCACGGCTGCTGCTGCATCGCCAGCCAAGTCCTGTCCAAGACAATACTCCTGAAGTGACCGCCGATGATCCCCCGCTTTTCTGAGAATCAACCGATGCTTTTCGCAACAGTATAGCCAATGACCGCTGTCGATTCCCTTCACCCTTTGTGTGATGCAATGAACATCGAGCAGCGGTCCAGCCCCTAACAACTGAGTCGAGGAGGCGCGCAAAAAACGATGGGAGAAGTCGAGAATCCTTCCCAGATCACTGACTTCGATGGGCGCCCCTGTGAACTGGCGTGTCGACCTTCTCTGCACTGAAATCGAGCAGAACTCTCCTGACAGATCCGCCATCGTTCCCTGCAATGCAAACTCGTTCTGCTGCTGCACTGCGAGAGCCGGCTTCATCGCCAATGCCTGAGAAGATGAGTTTTCCAAGAGCTCTCCAGCCCTTTGTAAAGCAACGATGGGGTCTTCAGCCGGGGGATTGGTCAGAGGCGAGCCAGTAGAGGCTTTCAAACTCAACGGTTCTTCATCCCGCACCTCGATTCCTGCGCTTTGCCAGGGAACCAGAGGAACGAGAGCCAACACTCCCTCTTCCGCATCATCGAGGAATAGCAACGATTGCAATCGGGAATCGATGAAGCGGGTTCGGATCTTTGCCTGATACCCCTCGTGACCGGCAGCGTGGACCAAATTGCCCAGAACATGCCCCGTATCGAGGAGAATCCGCCTGTAAGCCCTGTCGTGGTAGCGCCAGCGGGATCTTTGCCAGAGCCCGGTCAGAACCACGCACATTTTTGCATCCTCAAAGGCCGGATCATCCCAACAGGCAGCAGCCACCTCTTCCATCTCGACGCCTTCGTAGAGGAGCACCAGCTGGTGGTGCGGAACTGAATAGGCATAGAGCCCATCCTTCAATCCCTCAATTTCTCTCAAGACGACCATCACTTCCGTGGGATACAACGCTCCCGCGGATGGTGCCGCCCGAAAGATCTGGGTTCCCTCAGGAGTCTGCTGAAATCCGGTCGCCCCGCAGGTGAAGAAGAGGGTCCGTGAGATGGCACGAACTTCATCACCGAGACTTCGAGGATCGAGAGGTTCCTGATCCTCCGCCGGCCCCAGCGGAAAATCCTCAAAGGGAAGGTAGGGCACCAGGTCCACCGGGTGCCGGGAGTGCCACTGCTTCCATGGCATCGGCTGACCATCAAAATCCGGGCGCGGCAACAGATTGATGGTTCTGCGGTCGTACTTCGTCTCCTGGTGAAACCATTCTGAGAGAGTCAGCGGTTTGGAATCGGACAAGGGATCAAACCTCGAGCTCTTTGGAAGCCTTGTTGAAGTTGCGACAGCCGTCAGCGGTGACCAACACCACGTCTTCAATACGACAGCCACCCAATCCTGGGTAGTAGAGTCCAGGCTCGACTGTCACCACCATTCCCTCTTCCAGAGGAGGACCGACCGCGGAGATTCGTGGCCCTTCATGGATGTCGAGTCCCAGACCATGGCCTGTGCCATGGAAGAAACCGACCCACTGACCTTCCCGCTTCTCGGTGTGAAAGCCGGCGTTGTCGAAGATCTCCTGAACCTTGCTGTGAATCTCCCGACCACACGCTCCCGGGCGAATCATCGAGATGGCGGTCTCCTGGGCCTCCAGAACCGCCGCATGCAGGCGCTTCTGCTCTTCGGAGGCCCCTCCCTTGACCACGGTTCGGGTCATATCGCCCCAATATCGGTGGGTCATGTGTTGAGGATAGATGTCGCAGATCACCGTCTCCCCCGCCCGAATCGGGCCACTGCCCACATCGTGGGGGTCACAGCCCTGGTCCCCGGGGGCGATGATGAAATCTCCCAGCTGGAGCCCTTTGTCGAGCAGGAAGGAACGGACCTTGGCCTTGATCCGCTCGGAAGTCAGAGGTTCTCCTTCGAGGTGAAGAATTCGGTCCTCCCCCTCCTCGCTGTCACGGATCATGCCGATGGCGAGTTCCATCGCTGCCTCTGTCGCTGCTTGCGATTCCTCCAAACAACGGACTTCATGATCCTGCTTCAGTCGCCGATCAAGGAAAAAGGGGTCCGGCTTGGGCTCGACGACAATTCCGCCCGCTCTCAGGTGATCTGCCAGCAAAAGCGGAAAACGGGCGGGAACCTCCACCGATTCAATTCCCCGCGATTTCAACCAATGAAGTACTACACCCTCAAAAGGAACAGGCTGATCTCCATGGGCTTCCCGGGCCTGTTCCGCCACCGCCGACAAGCTGACCACCTCATCCACCCGGGCCTCCTTCTCTCCCCTGCCCAGTTCGAGATCGGTCAACAGGATGGCGGATCCCCTGCGATCACGAAGCCAGGTGAACGCATCGACGGCAAGAAATCCCGAGGCCCAGAGCAGATCCGGCTCCCGTTCGCTCGCATCGACCATCAACTGTGCATGTTTTTCAGGAATCTCAACGTTCACGAATAGCCTCATTTCAGTCGCTGGCTGGAAGGATGAGCAATTCTCTGCCCCTGCGTATCACCCCGGTGGGCGCTGGGCAAGTCCCCATGGCTTTCTGGGGCGATTTGCGGGGCTTTCCAGTCACATCGTACGCTTGATGGCCGGAACGTGGCCGCAGGTCGCGCCCACCCATCCGGCGTATGGAGGCCGATTGGGCATCATCGAGACGTGGAAATCCAGGTCGCCGCGAAACGATCGCGTCGAGAACACAGTGAGCGCTTTTCTTGAATCGGGTTGTCATGACGACCTGCTCAAACGGGTCTCCCGTTTTCAGAGCCAGAATCGCTTCGCTCCCGCGATGCGACTGATGCGAGCCGGGGTCATCCGTTTTCAGCCGTGGCCTGAAGGCGAGGAGAAGCTCGCTCTTCTCGAGAAGCAGCATGCCCGCCTCGAGTTGGCTGCAGCTCAAGAGAAAGCAGACTCGGAGTTTTCCGCACTCCATGCCTCCCGCCTTGCGGACCTTCTCGACATCCTCGGTGATCGTGCCGGCTGGCAACTGTGGTCGAGAGCCGCTATCGAAGAGGATCCCTGTGATCCAGAGGGTTACCTCGCCGTCGCCCGCTCACACTTGCGCCGCTTCAGGCGCGACGCCGATGGTGTCGCGGGTCTCGGTGCACTCCGTTACTTGACGAAGGCATGCCAACTGCGACCGGGTCATGGTGAGTGTCTCAGGGATCTTGCTTCTCTCTTGCTGTCACTACGTGCCCCGAAAGCAGCAAAGAAGGTTCTCGCTCCCCTCCAGCGCGCAGCCGCAGGCGATCCTGTGGTGATGGCGCTGTCTCTCCTCGCTGAAGAACTGCCCGAAGAGAACACTGCCAATGTGCAGGAATTGTTCCTCCGCTGGGAAACCGGTGTCGAGCCGGTCCACTCCCCCGCGGAGTACTCTGTTTTGCCTTCCACTCGCGGCATCGATCTGTGGGAACTTTCCCAGGATCGTTCCTTGGTTGCCTATTCAGAGGCCGCCGATACTGAGACTAAAACCATCGAACATTTCTCCGTACTTTCTGGAACCCTGCATCAGGCCATGCCACGGATGGGGATGGGCGAATTCGTCCGCTTCACTTCCCGTGGAAAAGGCGGAGTGCTGATGGGACAGGCGGAAGAAGGCAGCACCCTCCTCGGACACTGCAGCCGTGCTTCCCATGAAGGCCAGCTGTCCCGTCTGCTACAGCAAACCTGTGAAGATGAGGTACGTCGATGAAAGAGATCCTGCAAAACCTGCAGCAAATCCCCGGTGTGGTGGGATCGATGGTGATGACAGAAGACGGCATGGTCGTCTGCTCTGCCCTCGGCCCGGGATTGGAAAGTGAAACCCTCGCTGCCCTGACTTCGGGAGCCCGCCTCTCCATACAGAAAGCCGCCATTCACAGCAGCGATGGCAAACCCCATGAAATCGTCCTCGAAGGAACTGAAGGAAACATGCTCCTCCTCGAAATCGGCGACGCGACTCTCATCGTCGTCACCCACGCCGGACTTGAGTTGGACAGTGGAATGTTGGAAATACGCAGCGTGGCCAGAAAGTTACGCGGGATCCTCGAGATCCAGGCTTCCTGAAAGGAAGCCTAGCCACGGAAACAGGAGCAAACATGGTTCAGATCAACTTCTCCCTCAAAGAAGTGAACTGCAAGATCGTCTACTACGGTCCGGGTTTGAGTGGCAAGACCACCAATCTGGAAGTGGTTCATCAAAAGGCACCCCAGACCAGTGTGGGTGACCTCACCAGTATCGCCACCGAAGGTGATCGCACCCTCTTCTTCGACTTCCTGCCCCTCAATCTGGGTCAGGTCGCCGGCATGAAGACCAAGTTCCAGATCTATACCGTTCCCGGTCAGGTCTATTACAACTCCACCCGCAAGCTGGTCCTTCAGGGAGCAGATGGTGTCGTCTTCGTCGCCGATTCCAAACGCGGCAAGATGGATGAAAACATCGAGAGCCTGAAAAACCTGGAAGAGAACTTGAAGGAGCACGGTCTCTCCTTCGACACCTTGCCGGTGGTCCTGCAATACAACAAGCGTGACCTGCCGGAGGTTTACTCCGTCGAAGAACTGGAACAGGAATTGAACCCCGGCAACTTCCCCCATGTGGAAGCGGTCGCACGATCCGGTGAAGGGGTTTTCCCGACTTTGAAAAAGTTGGCAAGCATGGTTCTGCAATCCCTCAACCAGCAGCATTCTTCTGTCAAAAGTAAATCCACTACTGAGACAGTCTCTCCGAGTGCTGTCACTGAAACTGTGGGGCAAGGGTCGACAGCATCGAATGAGTCCACTGCATCATCTTCCAGCACCGCCACTGCGGTTGCGACCAACACCACAACCACCACTTCTCCGCAAACGACCACGGCTCGCAAGACCCGTGCCACCGGAGTGCGCAGGGTATCCACTGCGGCATCGATGACCGCCAGTGCACGTCCGCGCATCGTGACCTCACCGCGGCGTCAGAGAAGCCGCCGTGGCAAGGCCGTCGGCCTCGCCATCGGTGTCGGTGTCATCCTCACCGCCGTTGCCGCCTGGGCCGCCCACGTCAGTGGCTTTTTCTCCTGAATCTGGAAGGTTCCCAAAAATGATCAGTGACAGCGACCATCTGAGAAACCAGCGCCTCGTCTTCTACAAGGAGGACATCACGCGCATCGATCAGGTCCTCAGCAACTTCCTCGACCTTTCCGGCAGCAAATGCAACCTGCTCATCGACAAGGAAGGTCACATGGTGACCTACTGCGGAGATACCAGCTCCATCGACGAGCAGACCGTCGCCGCCCTCGTCGCCGGCTCCTACGCCGCCACACGTGAGATGGCCAAGCTCCTCGGAGAAGATGAGTTTTCCGTGCTCTTCCATCAGGGACGCAAGGACAGCATCCAACTGACGATGGTCGGCGATCGCACCATCATGGCAACCGTCTTCGATGACCAGACCACGGTAGGCATGGTTCGCCTTTACGCCAAGGCCGCCAGCGATGGGTTGGAAAAGATCTTTGAGGAGATCGGTCACCGTCCGCCCAGTCGCATGCAACTCGACAGCGACTTCGGTGATTCGGCACAGGGTGCCCTCGACTGTTTCTTCTCTGATTGAGACGCGCGGAGATCTCCGCCAGTGATCAGGTCACTTCCTCGTCCTGCCGCCGATTCTGCTCATCGAGCAGATCGAGGAGCAGGGCGCGGATGTCCCACTGACGATCCCCGGTCTCGGCCATGAAGAAACACGCCTCGGCAGCGATGCGCATCAGGGCAAAGGCGAGCAGGGCGAGAGCGATCTCCCGGGCTACATCGCCGAACCCGACGCTTCCGGCCAGCGCATCGGAGAATCCCAGCGCGGTCATCAACTGGAAGATCACCTGCACACCCATCAACAGGAAAACAACCCAGGAGAGGCCCAGCAGCAGCCCCCCCATTTGTCTCAGGCGACCATGACGGGTTCCCGCCCGCGGCTGAAAGTTTCTCACCGAGCTTTCGATGCCACCACGCATCGCTTCTTCCCGTTCAAGTCGGGCGAGCAGTTCGAGGCGTGAACGCCGCTCTTCCTGGCGTTCATTCTCGCGTGCCTGTTTCTCCACCAGCGCTTTCGATTCCGCAGGAGTGAGTACCCGGGTCTTGCGACCACAAGTCGGGCAAGGAACTTTCGTTCCCAGACTGCTGTCCGGTGCCGACAGTCCAGCTCCGCAATGTTCGCAGATCGTCGAGATCGCCATCCGCCCTCACTTCCCTGTTCGCCAGTCTGCCTCATCGCCACAAAACTCCAAAGGGGGATTTTGACTCCCCCCATGAAAAACGCCCGGGTAGCCCCGGGCGTTTCCATTCATTTCAAAAGGGTGAGAGGATCTCCTCAGGGACGAATCGGGCCCCAATCGGAGAAGCCGTCGCGTCGCGCCATCTCCCACAGTCGGTTCCCCTCTTCTTCCGGGAGAAGCGGCTGCACTTCGTTGATCCACTCCTCGGAGAGGCGGCTTGGCTCGGGAATGTATTGATCCCGCAGCGTCCACGGACGGAAGCGATGCACGATGGTGTATTTGCCGGAACGTTCACCCCGGTCCCCCTTGAGGATGATGTTGCCACAACCCTTGATCTCTTTTGACCAGGCTTTGGCGTAGTCCCCGGTGATGAAATCCTCGAACGCCCCCTCGGTGACCCCGTCGCGCAGTTCCAGTTTGTGAGAACCGTAGAGAGCCGGCACCTGACCTTCTGAAGGATCCGGGGTGGCAAAGACGACCACGTAGTCGGTGAAACCGGTGGACTGGCACAGGCTGAAGAGCTGATCCATGACGTCGCCCACATGCTGACCCACTTCTTCCTCGTAGAGGTCGGTCGCCTCTCCTCCCTCTGGGAAGTAGGAATCGCGCTGGGCCACACTCTCAAAGAACCAGCCCATTTGGTACTGGCCGACAGATTCTCCGCGATCGCATTTGGAGACTCCGACCGACACACCATTGACCGGCTCACGGAACGCTTCGCGCAGGGGACCGGCGACAAAGGCCTCGAACTGCTCCTCGGTCACACCCTCCCTGAGGACCAGATCGTGAATTCCCACGAGCGGGCGATCATCACCGGTGGGCAATGAGCGCGTTTGAAATTGTTGACAACCGGAAAGGGTCACGACAGTGACACAAAAAATGGCGAGAAATCTCAGCACGGCACACTCCTTCATTCCATTCTGGAAATCTGAACCTTGGCCGCCTGATTTATTTTTAACCCAGAAAAGAAAGCGGGGCGAGACCGCAATCGCGATCTCGCCCCGCAGGCATTGAAGTGTCGAGAGTGATCTAGTTGCCGATCAGTCCCATGGCGCGGGAGGCGGCCTGAATCAGAGCCACTTCCGAGGAGCCCATGGCACCCTTGACGGCATCGATCACCGCCGGGGAAACCCCGCCGGCACCGGCACCGCGGTGGATGTTGCCGAGTGCAGTCAGTGCAGCCTCGCGCAAATCAACGCTGGCCGCATCACCCTCAGAAACGATGCGAACGAGTGCATCGCTGGCTGCGGCGGAACGCAGGTTGGCAAGAGCGTGGCAAGCAGGAATGCGCACTGCGTCGGAAGGATCGTCAAGGGCGCGAATCGCACCGTCGACGGCACCACTCAGATCGAATCCCCCACCCGGCATCGACATCCGGTGCAGGGCTTCGGCAGCCATTGCCGCAACGGCCTGACCGTTGGACGAATCGGAATCTGCGAGCAATCCCACGAGGAGATCGTTGCGAAGACGCAGGGCATCGATGGCACGGTTGACCACGAATACTCCGGACTCCTCATCGCCGTAGACCTGCTGGGCCTGGCTGAAGCTGTCCTGATCAGCGAAGACCAGGATCGGAGTGCGACGGGTACGGTAGTCCTTGCGCAAGCGGGCGATCACCTCACCGGCAGGCATGTCACCGGTCTCGGCAGAGATGGCGATGATGTGCTTGGGGAAGGAGACGGCACGCTCAAGACCCCGCAGGGGATCCTCGTCATTGAAGGATTCGATGTTGGCACGGGCGAGCAAGGAACCGACACGCAGGGCATCATCCTGATCCGGGAAGATGGTCAGGGCGACTTTGCGGCTGGCATCGGAAAGGCCCTCAGCGAGGTTCGGCACCACCTTGTCGGAGTTGCTGAATCCGGGGGCTGCACCCATGAAGGCAACCGCATGAGCGGCGGCGAAACGAACTCCACGGTGATCGTAGGTCAGAGCACGAATCACAGATCCGGGAACCGCGCTGGTGCCACTGCTGTAATCGAAGGACTCGAGGGTCTTGATCAACTCGATGGCAGCCTGCGGGCGACGATCGGTGAGAGCAATCTCCACCGCTGCGTCGACGACCTCGGGGGTCATGGAGTAGGCAGAAGAGCGCACGCGCTGCATCTCCAACTCACGGCCGCGAAGGTTGGAGAGTTCCGACTCGTCAGCGTCACCGGCATCGACCTGGTTAGAGATCACAGCACTGACGTCGCGGTACTCACTCCAGCGGGCCATCTGGTTGCAGGCATTGAGAGCCATGGCACCGGCACCGGAAGGATTGAGGCTCAGGGCATCGGCAAGGAACTGTTCGGCACGCAGCTCGTTCAGTTCCCAACCCTCGACCGACTTCCAGTTCAGGGAGCCGCCGTCCGTCATCCACACGACCGGGTCGTGGTAGGTGCGAACCATTTTGCCACCGTCGATGCTGAAGGCGTGAGCCTGGTCGGTCAGCAATCCGTAGGCCTCACGACTGCTGCTGCCGGGAATGATCGCATCCGCTGCGGCATTGGCGGCAGAACGAACCAGCGGATCACCGGTGGATTCGGCGAGCCAACGCAGGGAAGGCACGGAAACCGGGTGGCCGATCTTCTGCAGTGCGGCAACCGCACCCATCACCACGCCCTGCTCGGAAGCATGAAGGCAACGGCAAAGGGGCAACACGGCGTCGTCACTGATACGGGTGATGGCCTGAATGGCGAGCACGCGCAACTTCTGCTCCGGCTGTCCCAGACGCTCGACGAGGCCGGGCAACAGGTAAACACCGTGGTCACTGATGGCACGGTAGAGCAGCTTGGTGCGCTCCAGAAGATCTTCGTCACTGAAGTAGGTGTCGAGCACAGAGTTGATGGCGTCTTCGTCCATGGAACGACGCTTCGTCTCCAGAGAGGTCAAACGCAACAGGGTGCCCATCTGACCACTGAGAGTGTCATCGCCGGCGCGGATCACGCTGATCAGTTCGCCGTATCCGACCTTGTCGACCCAATCGAGGGCCTCCTCAGAAGTGATGTCCAACAAAAGTGCACGCTCAAAACTCTGGCGAGCCTCGTCAAGTTTTCCCTGCTGGAAAAGGTTGATGCCTTCATCCAGAAGAGCACGGACATCCGATCGGACTTGTGCGTCGACGGTTCCGGTCAAACCCGGCATTGCCAAAAGCATAGCGATGCATGCGACCAGGATTCCCTTGAGGATCCCGTGACTGCGGTGCTTCATGACCACCTCATTCATGCTCGTTCATCCCTCCTGTGCCTTGCGACCGGAAACTCATCCGGGCACGACACGTCAGTTGTTGTTTTCTTGGCTCGTAGAACACTGGTTCGTGAAGAAAATCCGGTCAAATCGATGCACAGAAAACCGGTGAAACCGGGAGGGTCAAAACCCCCACCCATCACACGCAATCATCCTCCAGCAGCTTCGACCGTCTCTTCATTTCTTTCCGCTCCGACGAGTTCACCCGACCCGGTTTGCCGCATCCACACCCACCTCAATAAAAGGCTCAGGAACGGCTCCGGACCGAAATTTGTCGTCGAGAGCAGACCATGTTGTCTCACAGGTCTCCACCGATGTCGAGGGCTCGCCAGAACTCCTCTGCCATTCCAGACGTTGAAGGAGGGACTACCCCGCTAGGAGGTTGCATCCGGCCCCCGTCGGGGGTAGCACACGGGGAGTGGTTACCGAGAAAGGCCATCGCACTTAAATTCATGCAAAATAATGACTTAAGCCCCAACTCCGCTTCTCTGGGAAGCCCCGAAGAGCTGTTTATCGACGCCAGCAGGGGCGTCGCCGGAGACATGTTCCTGGCAGCGCTGGTCAATTCGGGGATTTCCGAAGATGTCATTCGCGAGCCTCTGGCGGAAATTTTGCCCCCCCACCGGATCGAATTTGTGACTGAGAATCGGCGTGGAATCGTCGGTCTCGGTGCCCGGGTGACCACTCTGGAGGACTCTCCTCCACACCGGACTTTACCGGACCTGCTGAAAGCACTGGAACATCCGATCCTCTCCGATGGAGTGCGTCAAAAGGCGGAAGAGGTTTACCGAAGACTGGCGAAGGCGGAAGCGGCGGTTCACGGCATCCCCGAAGAAAAGGTCCACTTTCACGAAGTCGGGGCCATCGATGCCCAGGTCGACATTCTCGGTGTCCTCCTCGCCATCGAATCGATCTCGCCGAGAAGAATCATCTGTACCTCGCTGCCTTTGGGTCAGGGCCAGGTTCGTGCAGCCCATGGCCTGATACCGGTACCGGCACCGGCAGTCGTCGAATTGCTCCGCGGTGCCAAAGTTCATGCGGGTCCCATCGGCCGTGAACTGACCACCCCCACCGGAGCCGCCTTGTTGATGAGCCTTGCCAATGAACAAAGGGAAGCCCCCGAGGGAACTCTGCTGAATCAGGGTTGGGGATTTGGTCAGCGTGTCGCTCCGGAGGACGACCCTGTCAACGGTGTCCGTCTTTTGCGATTGCAAGGGGCCTCTCCCACCCTCGGCGATGAAGTGCTTCGAATGGAAACCGTCATCGACCATATCTCCGGCGAAGATCTGGGAGGCATCGTCGACCGCTGTCTGGAAGCGGGGGCTCTGGAAGCTTTCCTGACACCGATCCAGATGAAGAAATCACGTCCCGGGCATCAGTTGACGGTCCTTGCCCGTCCCGCAGATGAATCGACTCTCTGCGCTGCACTGCACCGCTGGACCGGGACCCTCGGAATCCGCATCGACTCGCTGCGTCGCAGCGTGTTGAAAAGGGAATCTGTGACCATCGAAGCCTGCGGCGAAACGGTTCGTTTCAAACTCGCCTGGTATGGTCACGACCTCATCTCCTCACGACCGGAGCAGCAGGATGTTTCCCGGTTAGCCGAATCCAGAAACTGGTCCGTCGACCACACCCGACAACAGTTGGCCAGTGCCATCGACGCCTATTTGGCCAAATCCGGGCAATCCCGAAAATCGACCTTTTTCGGAGAATCCCAATGAATGAATCCTCCTCCTCTCCGTCATCCCCCGTGCCAGATCGTCCACGGCACGCCGGAGCCAGCCCTCCCGGCCAGGGAAATCAGGGCAGGAGCGGAGCTGTGAATGCAGAACAGGATGAAGAAGACCGCCAGCTGGTACGCCGGCACCTCGCCGGTGACCCCGCAGGGTTTGAGGGTCTCTATCGATTGCACCGGGAGAGGATTTTTGCCGTGTCGATGCGCATGCTGAGAAATCGCGAAGATGCCCTCGACACTACCCAGGAAGTCTTCGTCCGAATTCACAAAGCTCTCGATGGATTTGATCCATCGGGCCGATTTTTGACCTGGGCCTATCGCATCACCACCAACCATTGCATCGATCGCATTCGTCGCCGCAAGGTTCGGAAGGAGCAGGCGGTCTTTGAGGACTCGGTGGGTGACAAGCGTGACATGAGAACCGGCCGGTCCGGAGAATCAAAACCGGAATCGCAACTGGAACGTCAGGAGATTTCGAAAGCTGTCAGCGATGCCGTTGACCAACTGGGTGAAGCGCACCGAATGGTCTTCACCCTCTATTGTTACGAAGGTCTCTCCTATGGAGAGATTGCAGCAGTGATGGGAATCCCTGTGGGAACGGTGATGTCGAGACTCTTCAATGCACGAAAAAAGGTCAAGGAATCGTTGCCTGCAGATTGGGATCCGGGAGGACCCCGCCGTGGCAAATCTTCCGCAGAGGGAGGTGGCCGATGAGCGACTCCGCTGATTTCGAGCGCTTCCGCGAACTCCTCGAAGCTTCTGCCACCCGAGAGCTGACCGATACCGAAGTCGCCTTTCTCGGACGTATGGGATTCCAGTCTGAAGAGTGCCGTGAGTGGCTGGAAACGGATGCTGAGGCGGTCGACGCCTGGGTTTCCGAAGATCCACTTCAGGAGGTCACCCCCCCGACCTCCCTCGACTGGGCCAGGGTCGATGCGGGCCTGCGACGTGCCGGTGCCTTGCCCACTCCCAAACAGAAACGAACTCTTGCGATGCCCTTGCTCGCCAGTGCAGCAGCCGTGCTGATTTGCGTAGGCGTGGTCTACTCCATCCTGAGGGATGGATTGACCGCTCCCACGGAGCCGTTCGAAGACGAGGTCGTCTTCGAGGTTTTGGACTTGCCCGAAGGGGACGGCAGTTTCATTCTTCATGAAGAAGAAGGAGACGACGACGGCGTCCTGATGATCATCTTTTCGAATGGATAAAATTGAATGGTGAACTTCAGCCAAAGAAATCCACTGACCCCGCTGTCGTCGATCGGACTCAACGGAGAGTCCGCCCCTCGATCATTCATCCTGGTGGCGACACTTCTCGTTGCCGCTCTGGTCGTTGCCGCTCTGGTTCCCACACTGGCTTTCTCCCAGGGTGTACCGTCGGAGCTTGTGACCACCGCTGATCCGGCGAAAGGCCCGGATCGCCTGCGGGTGCTCCACGTCACCGGAGCCGACAGCGGAGACGTGCCCAAGAACCTGAAAAAATATACGAACTACCTGCGCAGGGCCGGGTCCCAGCATTGGAAGCTTCAGTCGCAGAAAGCGATTCAACTGAAGGGAACCCAACCTTTGGAAGTCGCACTTCCGGAAAAGTTGGGCAAGGCCATCATATCGGTCGATGCCAAAAAGGTGGCAACGGTCCGCTTCATGGACCCCCAGGGAAAAAGCCTCGGAAAGTACCGTTCGAGCCGTTTCCCGTTGGTGATCGTCAATCAGCGCATGAAGCTGAAGGGGCAGCCCTACGTCTTCATCCTCGACCTCCCGGCGAAGAAATAGGGAAACTCCCGTTTTTTCATTGCAGTTGGGCCCCAAAAAATCCGATCTTCTGAGAGATGGAAGATTTCAGGATCGCCCTACTGGGATTGGGAAATGTCGGGACCGCAGTCGCTGAACTGCTGGCCTCTACACAGGACGCTTGCCTGGCAAGGGCAGGTCGTCGGGTCGTCGTCGACAGAATTGTCGTTCGTGATCTGACCCGCCCCCGAACCATCCCCGAGAACCTTCCCGGCAAGAAACAGATGGGAACCGACCCTCTGGAAGCGGTTCATGATTCTGAGATCGACGCCATCGTCGAATTGGTGGGTGGCGAAAATCATCCCCGCACCTGGATTCGTGAAGCGCTGGAATCGGGCAAGGAAGTCATCACCGCCAACAAGGCAGTGCTTGCCGTGCACGGCGAGGAACTTTTCAATCTCGCCCACGAAAAACAGCGCGGTCTCTACTACGAAGCATCCGTTGCTGCTGCGGTCCCCGTTCTTCAGGTGATGCAACAGGGGATCCCTGCAGGACCTGTCGATCGACTCTTCGGCATCCTCAACGGAACCTGCAACTTCATCCTCGATCAGCTGGAAATGCACAGCTTTGAGGAAGCCCTGAAAAATGCCCAGGAAGCAGGACTCGCCGAAGCGGATCCGACCCTCGACATCACCGGTATGGATTCGGCCCACAAACTGATTCTGCTCGCAAGAATTCTTCTGGGGCACACGGTTCCCGTGGATGAACTGAGAGTCGAGGGCATCGAAAACATCGACCCCCTCGATATCAGCTTCGGCTGGTCCCAGGATCTCAAACTCAAACTGGTGGGTATTCTCGAGAGAAACGGACGCGGAACCTGCATGGGTGTCATGCCCTGTTTCATCCCGGCCCAACACAGACTCGCCAATGTTCGCAATGAAGACAATGCCATCCTGCTCGAGGCGGACCCCTTCGGATCCCTCGTCCTTCAGGGCAAGGGTGCCGGTGGAAAACCCACTGCGGGCAGCGTCGTCGCAGACATTCTTCGTGCCGCCCGGGGAGATTCCTCCTCAACCCCACCAGCTGGCAAGGAAACCGTCATCCTCGATCCGGGGATGAGACCGGCACGACACTACCTTCGTCTTGAAGTACCGGACCGTCCGGGTGTGCTCGCAAGAGTCGCAGGTGCCCTCGCATCGGAAGAGGTCGGCATCGCCGCTCTTGAGCAGAGTGAAAATCTCAGCGAGGTTCACGACAGTGTTCCCGTTCAGATCCTCACCCACCCCGTCCAAACCCCACAACTGGATCGCGCTCTCGGTCAACTGGATGAAGACCTTCGCGACATCTCCTCACCGGTACGAATTCGTATCGAGGAATAACCCGGAAACGAGGCAATCATGGCTGGCATTATCGAGCGCTACAGGAGTCGTCTTCCTGTCACTGATGATACCCCCGTGATTACCCTCAATGAGGGATCGACCCCCCTCATCCCCGCACCGGTTCTCTCAAGAATCATCGGCGGTGATCGAAAAGTGTTCCTCAAATTCGAAGGACTCAATCCGACTTGTTCCTTCAAGGATCGGGGCATGACCCTCGCCGTTTCAAAGGCGATGGAATCCGAATGCCGTGGAGTCATTTGCGCCTCCACAGGCAACACCTCTGCAGCCGCCGCCGCTTACGCTGCCCGTGCAGAAGTCCCCTGCTATGTGGTTCTGCCTGCGGGCAAAGTCGCCGCAGGAAAATTGGCTCAGGCACTCGTTCATGGAGCGACGGTTCTTCCCATCGAGGGCAACTTTGACCAGGCACTTCAACTCGTCGTCGAAATCGCCGAGAAAGAAGGCATCACCCTCGTCAATTCACTGAACCCCTACCGACTCGAAGGACAAAAAACGGTCGCCTTTGAAATCACCGACACCCTCGGTTGCGCACCGGACTCCCACTTCCTGCCCGTCGGCAACGCCGGCAACATCACCGCAGCCTGGCGTGGATATCGCCAATACCATCAGGAACAGGTGATCGATTCGACCCCGCGCATGTATGGTTGTCAGGCCGCAGGAGCTGCTCCCATCGTTCATGGAAAACCGATCGAGAACCCCGAAACCATCGCCACCGCCATCCGCATCGGCAATCCCGCTTCCTGGAAAGGAGCGGTCGAAGCCATCGAACAGTCGGAAGGTGAAATCAGTGCAGTCAGCGACTCCCAAATCCTCGAAGCCTATGCACATCTCGCTTCGAAAGAGGGAGTCTTTTGTGAACCGGCCAGTGCCGCCAGCGTCGCTGGATTGTTGGCGCGCCACAGGGAAGGCAAAGAGATTTGCCCGGAGGGTGGCAACGTAGTTTGCACCCTGACAGGCCATGGATTGAAAGATCCGGATCGGGCCATCGATGGCCTCGATATTCCCGAGGCGGTTCCTGCTGATCTCGATGCCCTGAGAAAAAGAATGGGACTCTGATGGGCCGCTGGAAGATCAGTGCCCCTGCCTCCAGTGCCAACCTTGGCCCGGGATTTGACATCCTCGGGCTCGCACTCAATTGCCCCCTGACCGCGGACATCTCTCCCGCCGACGACTTTCATCTGGAAGTCACCGGCGAAGGATCGTCACAGGTACCGACGACTGAAGAGCATCTGATCGTCTCGACTGCGCGGGAAATTGCCGGTGACGCGGCGCTTCGCTGTCACTGGAAGATCGACAGTCAAATCCCCATGACCCGTGGGCTCGGATCCAGTGCCGCTGCAGTGGGAGTGGGACTTGTCGCCGGTTTTTTGCTGAAGGGCGACGGAAGCCCGCAGCGAAGGGATCTCTTCCTGGAGCTCACCCAGCGGGAAGGACACGGAGACAATGCGGCTGCGACCATCTACGGCGGGTTGCAGTTCTGCTTTCAGAATGATTCGGGCGAGGCTGACTGCCAGACGATCTCCTGTCAGGAATCTCTCGGTGTCATTGCCGTCGTCCCGGAGCAGCCTCTGGCTACTTCCGAAGCGCGCTCCGTCTTGCCCGCTTCTCATGAAACCGGATCGGTCACCGCCAACATGGCTTCCCTCGCACTGCTCCTCAAAAGCCTCGAAAGTGGAGATACCTCCGGGCTTTCGAAGGCATGCACCGATCAATTGCATGAACCGTATCGACTTCCTTTGATACCCGGACTTGGAGCGGCCCTCGGTGAGCTGCGCAAGGATGCCCACTTGCTGGGATCCTGGCTCTCCGGAGCGGGTCCCACTCTCGCCAGTTTTGCACCGCTCGGTTCGATTCAGGATTTGAAAAATGGTGAAGGTGTCACTTCTGCAGTGGCGGCTCTCGAAAAAGCCGGGGTCGCTTCAAGAGTTCTCGTGCTGGAAATTGACCGCAGTGGTCTGACGTGGGAGGAAGTGACATGAATCCCACCGATCTGAAAAAGCCGATTCACGTCATGAAGTTTGGTGGCACCAGCGTCGCCACACCTTCGCTGATCCAGAATGCTGCACAGCGCATCGCTGATCGCCGTAAATCGGGAGTTCATGTGGTGTGTGTCGTCTCTGCAATGGGAGATACCACCGACAGCCTGATGTCACTGGCGCGACAAATCTCTGAACGCCCCCCCAACAGGGAACTGGATGTGCTGTTGTCGGCGGGTGAGGTGCAATCGATGGCATTGCTGTCGATGGCGTTACAGGAAATCGGAATCGCTGCCCGATCCTTCACCGGATCTCAGGGGGGTATTCGAACCGACACCCAGCACTCGGAAGCACGCATCCTCCACATCGATCCGGACCGCATCGTCTCTGCCCTCGCAAAAGACGAAGTGGTCGTGCTGGCCGGTTTCCAGGGACACGACGAACGGGACGAAATCACCACGCTGGGTCGGGGTGGATCGGATACCAGCGCCGTGGCAATGGCGGCTGCACTGGGCGCAGAGCTCTGTGAGATCCTCACCGATGTCACTGGAGTCTACTCCGCCGACCCGCGAATCGTCGATGGAGCACGACAGATTGATTCACTTGGATACGACGAAATGCTCGAGATGGCCAACCTTGGCGCGCGTGTCCTCCACGGAAGATCCGTTGAAATGGCACGCCGATTTGAGGTTCCACTGGTAGTGGCGTCTTCTACACGCAACACCCCTGGAACCCGAATCACAGGAAAGGAAACGGACATGGAAAAAGTAGAGATCCGTGCGGTCACCGACGATCGCAATGTCAAAAAAATCTCGCTGGTTTCGGTGCCCGATACCCCCGGAGTCGCTGCGAACATCTTCGGTGCACTCGGTGAACTGGGAGTTAATGTCCGCCTCATCGTTCAGGCGCAAAGCCACGCCGGAAACAACGACATCACTTTTGTTGTTCCGGGAGACACCCACATCGACCAACAGCAATTGGACGATCTGGTGAAACAGGTCGGAGGCGAAAACTGGATCGTCGATGAGCGTATTGCCCTGCTCAATATCATCGGCGAGGGAATCTCCAGAGAGCCGGGAATCGCCGGTTCCATCTTCCGCATTCTTGCGGATCAGAAGATCAACCTGGACCTGATTTCCAGCTCCAATCTCGTGATCACGTGCGTCGTCTCTGAAGAAGATCTGGTCAGGGGAACACGAGCGCTTCACGAAGGCTTGATTGAAACGGATGCCTCCTGATCCCGATCAGGATAAAAGAAAACTGCCGTGTTGCGCATGAGCACAACACGGCAGTTTTCAATTCTGTACCCGGCAATCAGGGAGTATCTGAATACTCCTCCACTGGAGGACAGGAACAGACGAGATTTCTGTCCCCGTAAGCCTGATCGATTCTGGCCACTGCAGGCCAGAACTTGTGAGCACGGGTATGCCCACTGGGGAAAGCGGCCTTGTCCCTGCTGTAGGGTCGATCCCATTCGTCATTGACGACACAGGCTGCGGTGTGAGGTGCATTGCACAGCGGATTGTTGTCCGCAGGGAATTCACCGCCCTCCACCGCTTTCGCCTCTGTATGAATCCCACTCATCGCCTCGATGAATCGATCCAGCTCTTTCTTCGGCTCACTTTCAGTGGGCTCGACCATCAGGGTCCCTGCCACCGGCCATGACATCGTTGGTGCATGGAATCCGTAATCGATCAATCTCTTGGCGACATCATCGACTGTGATCCCAGCCTCAGACTTGAGAACCCGGGTGTCGATAATGCATTCGTGCGCGACCAGTCCATTTTCGCCCTTGAAAAGAATCGGGTACTGACCTTCCAGGGAAGCAGCCAGATAGTTGGCGGAAAGAATCGCAACCTGTGTGGCATGAACCAGACCCTGGGTTCCCATCATGCGGATGTAGGCGTAGCTGATCGGCAGAATGGTGGCACTGCCATGGGGAGCTGCGGAGATGGCACCGATCCCCTGCTCTCCCCCGGTTTTTCTCAAGGGGTGTCCGGGAAGGAAGGGTGAAAGGTGCGCCGCCACACCGATGGGGCCCACACCGGGACCTCCACCACCGTGGGGAATGCAGAACGTTTTGTGAAGGTTCAAGTGGCATACGTCTGCACCGAAATCACCGGGCCTGCAAATGCCCACCATGGCGTTCATGTTTGCGCCGTCGAGGTAAACTTGTCCACCGGCTTCATGAACCAGGCTGCAGATTTCACGAATCGACGTCTCAAAGACACCATGGGTTGACGGGTAGGTCACCATCAAGGCGGAGAGTTGATCGCTGTGAGCCTCAACTTTCGTCTTCAGGTCTTCCATGTCGATGTTTCCATCGTCATCACAACCGACCACGACCACCTTCATCCCCGCCATGATGGCACTGGCAGGATTGGTTCCATGGGCGGATTGCGGAATGATGCAGACATCGCGGTGGCTCTCACCCCGAGAGTGATGATAGGCACGAATCACCATCAAGCCTGAGTATTCGCCCTGTGAACCGGCATTCGGCATCATCGTCACCCGATCGAATCCGGTGATCTCCGACAGCCACTGATCGAGACGATCGATCAACACCTGATATCCCTTGGTCTGCTCTTCAGGAGCAAACGGATGCAAACCCGCAAAACCTGGATAGAGAATCGGGAACATCTCCGCCGCTGCATTCAGCTTCATCGTGCACGAACCAAGGGGAATCATCGCAGCGTTGAGCGCAAGGTCCCTGGTTTCCAGATTGTGCATGTAGCGCATCAAGTCCGTCTCACAACGGTAGGAGTGGAAGACGGGGTGCTCAAGGAAGGCACTCTTGCGCGAGTGAACTTCCGGAAGATCGAGTTTGATGGATCCGGCGAGTGCGTCGAGGTCGAGAGACCCTGCGGTCGCACCGAAGATTTCGAGAATAGAAAGCAAGTCTTCCCGCAAGGTGGTTTCGTCGACGGTGATCCCGATGGAACCGTCATCGTAGTAGCGGAAGTTTCTTCTGGCGGCTTCACTGCGATTGCGAACTTCATTGACGCCCACGTTGTTGGGCGTGACCTTGACCGTATCAAAGCGAACCGTATCGAAGACATCGTGCCCAAGATCGGAGAGTCCCTTGGCGAGAATCTCCGCCTGAAGGCGAACTTTGCTGGCGATTCTCCGCAACCCCTCCGGCCCATGATGAACGGCGTACATTCCGGCACAAACAGCCAGAAGAACCTGAGCTGTACAGATGTTGCTCGTCGCCTTGTCGCGGCGAATATGCTGCTCTCGGGTTTGCAGTGCCAGACGCAATGCCTCTTTACCCTCAGCATCTTTTGAAACACCGACAAGTCGCCCGGGCAACTGACGCTGATGCTTTTCAGTGGTGGCAAGATAAGCGGCATGGGGCCCGCCGAATCCCATGGGAATTCCGAATCGCTGGGTCGAGCCCACGGCCACGTCTGCTCCCATTTCACCGGGAGGGGTCAACAGGGCCAGGGAAAGAGGATCAGCGGCAACCACCACCATCGCGCCCACTTCATGGGCCCGATCGCTGATTCCTGCAAGATCCACGACTCGGCCATCGGTATCAGGATACTGAACCAGAACCCCGAAACACCGCGCCGGGAAAGTGAAATCCTCGTGATCACCAACCACGATTTCGATACCCAGTGGTTCGGCTCTCGATTGGACGATCTCGATGGTTTGCGGGTGACATTTTTCTGAAACGAAGAACAGGTCACAATCCTTGCCACGGCGCGCCTTGTCCTGAATGCGGTGACACATCGTCATCGCCTCTGCTGCCGCAGTGCCCTCATCGAGCATCGAGGCATTGGCCACTTCCATCCCGGTGAGATCACAGACCATCGTCTGGAAGTTCAGCAAGGCTTCGAGACGACCCTGACTGATCTCCGGTTGGTATGGAGTGTAGGCGGTGTACCAGCCGGGAGACTCCAGGATGCCGCGCTGGATGGCCGGCGGTGTGATGCAGTCGTGGTAACCGGTTCCGATGTGGGAACGGAACTGCTCATTACTGGCAGACAGATCCTGCAGCTCCTTGAGCACTTCCGCCTCCGTTGCCGGATCAGGGAGGGAGAGGTCATTGCTCAGGCGAATCGACTGGGGAACGGCCCGATCGATCAGACTCTCTAGTGAATCTTCCCCGATCACCTTGAGCATTGCCGCGATGTCAGATTCCCTGGGGCCCACATGTCGGTCCCTGAAAAGGTCTCCAGAATCGAGAAGTCGGGTCATTGAATCAGTCATGCCTGTTCCTCCGCTTATTTCCGTATCACTTTCGAATCCCACCCTGCGAGTACGCCCCCATTTTGAGGTCGGCGAAGACGGTGAGGGGTGCATGAGCAACCCTGCACTCGGCGAGGAGGGTCCGGTGAAGGACAATCACACCCTTACAAGGTAACACTCCCCCCATTCCCGGCAACCGAACCGGCCTGCGATCAGTGGCATTGGTGCACGTTGAGGGCTTTAATGCCCAGTCATTCAGGTACCTGAAGATCCTGATCTTTTGACCCCCCCCGCGAGAAGGGACTGTCATGGAAAACCAAATTTTCAATCCGGGAACTCCCGACAACGAACCGATTCTCGACTACGCCCCGGGATCTCCTGAGAGAAGCTCCCTGGAGGCCCGGCTCGATTCCATGGCCACAGAGGTTCCCGAGATCCCCTGCATCATCGGTGGTGAGGCGATCTATACCGGTGAAATCCGTGAGCAGGTCTCTCCACACAATCACCAGCATGTTCTTGCCCGTTGGCATTGCGCCACTCCGGAAGTCGTGCAGAAGGCGATCGCCTCAGCACAGCAAGCCTGGAAAGAATGGTCACGGGTTTCCCAACAGGTCCGCTCAGCCGTCATGGAGCGGGCAGCGGTTCTTCTGCAGGGGAGTCACTGGCGCAATGAGATCAACGCCTCAACGATGCTCGGCCAATCCAAGACGGTCTTCCAGTCTGAGATCGATGCGGCGTGCGAGCTGGTCGACTTCTTTCGCTTCAACAATCACTACGCACTCGATCAGATCCCAAGAGAGCAACCCCCCATCAATCCACCGGGCATCTGGAACCATGTCGACCATCGTCCCCTCGAGGGATACGTCTATGCAGTAACGCCCTTCAATTTCACATCCATCGCCGCAAACCTTTGTTGTGCACCGGCATTGATGGGCAACACGGTGGTCTGGAAACCGTCGGAACATTCGGTTCTTTCCAATTGGGTTTCCTATCGCCTTCTGGAAGAGGCAGGCCTGCCTCCTGGTGTCATCAACTTTGTTCCCGGAGATCCGGTTTCCATCACCGGAGAAGCACTCGCTTCCCCTGATTTTGCCGGAATCCATTACACCGGTTCGACCCAGATTTTCCGTCAGCTGTGGCAACAGATCGGCGAAAAACTGGAGCATTACCGCAACTACCCGCGCATCGTCGGTGAAACCGGCGGCAAGGATTTCATTTTCGCCCACCCCAGTGCAAACGTCGAAGCTCTCAGCGCTGCAACGATTCGTGGGGCGTTTGAGTACCAGGGTCAAAAGTGCTCCGCAGCCAGCCGCATGTACGTGCCGCAAAGCCTCTGGCCCCAGTTGAAAGAATCCCTGATCGAAACCACCCGCTCCTTGCCGATGGGTGATGTCCGCGATTTCAGCAACTTCATGGGTGCGGTCATTCACAAAGGTGCTTTTGATCGCAACCGCTCTGCCATAGAAAGAGCCCGCGAGAACTCCGATTGTGAAATCATTTGCGGTGGTGAAACGGATGACTCCAAAGGCTGGTTCGTCAGCCCGACCATCATCGAATGCCAGAATCCAAAATATGAAACGATGGAGACCGAGTTGTTCGGTCCTGTTCTTTCGGTCCATGTCTATGCCGATGACAAAGTGGAAGAAACCCTCGACTTGGTCGACTCAACCAGCCCCTACGCTCTCACCGGAGCGGTATTCTCCAGTGACCGCGTCGCAGCAGACAGGATCTCTGACCGCTTGCGTTACAGTGCGGGCAATTTCTACATCAACGACAAGCCCACCGGCGCCGTCGTCGGTCAGCAGCCCTTTGGGGGAGCACGCGCTTCCGGAACAGACGACAAGGCTGGCTCAGCCCTGAATCTGCTTCGCTGGATTGCCCCGCGAACGGTGAAGGAAAACTTCGCGCCCCCCACGGATCACCGCTACCCACACATGGGTTCATAACTCGGAATCAATTCGATTTATCCTGCGTTGAAATCGTTCACCGAGAAGGCAGTTTCCCCGGAATTCGGGAAAACTGCCTTCTTGCATCCCTAAAATAGACCCACGTGTCCGCTATTGTTCATGTGAATCGATATTCCCGGGACGATTCTGCCGTACCACACGTATCTCAGGGGGTAGATTCGGATTGAACAAGTATGCGAGCGATATCCAAATTTGATATCTCGCGAAAGATTGAAGGTAGTCTGATGACTCACTTGTACTCCAGGGGAATTGAGTACGCTCTGCGTTGCCTCCAGTTGATGGCACAGAATCCGGCGATCCCCCGAACTGTGGTGGAACTTTGTGAAGAAGCCCAGCTCCCTGAGCACTTCACCCGCAAAATGCTGCAACCGCTCGTCAGGGCAGGATACCTCAAGAGTAACCGCGGACCTGGCGGTGGCTTTGTCTTTGCCGTCCCACCGGAAGAGATCACACTCAAAAATGTTGTTGAAGGAATCGAGGGAAAGAGCCGTAAAAAGTACTGCCTTCTCGGTGGAACTGCACCTCCGCCCCTTCAGGATCGCTGGTCCGAGATTTGGGAGCTTTCTGAAAAGCTTCTCGAAACCACAACCGTTGCCGATCTGATCAAGGGTTGGGACGGAACCGATCGCCTTGAAGAAGCGGCTGTCCCAAACATGGTCTCCACCAACTCGAGTGAAGAAGCAGAAGCCGGCGATCGCGGAAGGCGTTACCTGCCAAGAAACTGATCCTGGCAATCATGCAAAAAAACTGCAGCGTCGGTCGATCACCGGCACTGCAGTTTTTTTATAGACGAATCACAATCCAATTTATTGGGAAGCTTCGCGGATCCCTTCCCTGAGAAGATCGGCCATGCGGACGATTCCCCTGGGCTTTCCGTCCTTCTCGAGAACAACCAGAGATGTCACCTGGTGGTCTCGCATCAATCCCAACGCTTCTGCAGCCAGACTGTCTGCTTCAACCGTCAGGGGGGCAGATCCTGAAGCGTCTTCTCTCCTGCTGTTTTCCCACGCCTGGTGAACTGTCAGTTTCAGGGGAGAATCACTCTGGGTCAGCAGGCGCCTCAGATCTCCATCGGTAAAGACCCCGATAAACTGGCCTTCCTCGGTCACCACACATGCGAGTCCCAGGCCTTTACTGTTCATTTCCACGAGCAGATCAGGAACCGTAGCGGAAGCTTCTATAAGAGGAAGATTGTCGCCCTCATGGAGCATGTCTTCGCAGCGCACCAGCAATCTTCTGCCCAACGCACCCTCCGGATGGAAGCGGGCGAACTGTTCCGCAGTGAAGCCCCTTGCATCCAGCAAGCTCATGGCGAGTGCATCTGCCACAGCCAACTGCAGGACGGCACTGGTGGTCGGGGCGAGGGAAAGTGGACCCGCTTCTCCCACCATGGGGATTTGGACCACTACCTGACTTAACTTTGCGACCGGTGACTCCAGAGATTCGCAGACAGAAACGATACTGCCGCCCACCCTCTGGAAATGCTTGAGGAATCTCACCAGCTCTTCGGTGTGGCCGCTCTTCGACAAAGCAAGGAGCACATCCCCCTCACCGACGACCCCAAGGTCCCCATGCAATGCTTCGATGGGATGGAGAAAGAGGGCCGGTGTTCCGGTACTCGCCAGTGTGCCCGCAACCTTTTGGGCAATGCTCCCGCTCTTTCCTACCCCGGAGACGAGAACCCTGCCGGGAGTGGAAGCCAACAGGCTCACCGCCTCTTCAAAAGTCGGTCCCAGCGATTTGGCCAAAGCCTCCAGAGCTCGGGCCTCCTGCTCAATCACCTCTCGACCGATACGAAGGCTGTCTGACACGTCGATCCTCATTTCCTCGGAAACTCATGTCCCGACAGCAGATTATCCTCTCCCCATGCAGAAAAGGGAGAAAAAGGGCTCAAGTTCATGCCGGAAACAGCCGATCGAAGCAGTGTACACCCTGATGTGTGCCCGGATTCAGCGGAGGCCCCATGCCCTTGGAAAAAGAGCCAAACAGTTCCAGAAACACAGAGACTGAAAAATCCGAGGTTTCTGTCACTCCCAGTCGGGAGCAACAGTGGCGGGAAATTGTGAGTAATCCTGCTCAGGCGCTTCCGGTCGTGGAAGCCCCTGAAGAGATCGTTCTCTCTTCCCCAATGCCCGATCCCATCGCCACCGAGTACACCCTGCTTCACCGCTGGGTGCTCATCACCGCCCTGACCATCATACTGCTGCTGTTGGGACAAGGCGTTGCCGGAGATTCTTCCACCGTTGCAGATGTCGACAGGATTCTTCAGCGCCAGTAAATGATCTCCGGCTTCAAAGAGCGGATTCCGTATCCTGATCCGCCAACTGTCGGCGCAGCTGATCCAATCGGGATCTCGCTTCCTCTCCTGTTACCGGCGGGCGATCCTCTTCCCTGATCTCCTCACGGACGATCCACTCTTCAGGAATATCCGCAAGAAATCGACTCTCATCACATTCCATATCTCGACCCGCCCGACGTCGGGTACGAGCCATCGACATATGCAATTGATCCATGGCACGGGTCATCGCGACGTACATCAATCGTCGCTCTTCCTCTTCACCCTTGTCCGGATCTTCATTGATCGCTCGACGATGAGGAATCAGGCCCTCCTCAACACCTACCAGATGAACGACCGGAAACTCGAGTCCCTTGGCCCCATGGAAAGTCATCAGTGTGAGGATATCTCCGCCATGATCCTCGTTGTTGTCCGAGTCGAGTGAGATATCCCGCAACCACTGATCGAGTTTGCCCTGACCCTTTTTCGACTCGAATCGGGCCACCGATTCATAAAGGCTCTCGACCGCAGTCCTGCGTGCTTCCAGATCCTGGGGATCTCCACCTGAGATCTCTTTCAGGTGATCGTCATAAACCACCTCCTCCAGCAACTGCTTCAGGGCTTCACTGCCATCGTGATTCAACTCCGCCCGTGCAGCATGCACCGCCTCCATCAGTTTCTGGCCACCTTTCTGGCCTGCGGGAGAAACGGCGCTCATCAAGCCTGGATCCTCGAGTACGGCCTGTACTGAAATCCCCCGGTTGCGGGAGCACTCATCGATGACTTCCCGTGCCGCTTTGCCGAATCCCCTTTTAGGGACATTCAGAATCCGCAGGAGAGCGATATCGTCCTCCGGAAACACCAGCGCACGAAGGAAGGAGAGGGCGTCACGAATTTCGCGGCGATCGAAGTAACTGCGCCCACCAATGATGGTGTAGGGGATTTCAAAGAAGCGAAGTTTCTCTTCGAAGGGGCGCGCCTGTATCGCTGACCTGAGGAGTATCGCCTGCTTCAGGAGGGGCACCCCCATCTTGCGGGCGCGTTGTACTTTTGCGACCACCGATGAGGCCTCTTCCTGTTCCCCATCGTAGATCGAAAACTGGATCGGCTCTCCTTCACCGCGCATCGAAATCAATTTCTTCGGATGTCTCCGCGGGTTCTTTGCGATCACCGCGTTGGCGGGTTCAAGAATCGATGTCACCGAACGGTAGTTGCTCTCCAGGGTGATGACATGGGCGAGCGGGAAATCTTTTTTGAAAGAGAGGATCTTTTCAACCTCTGCGCCCCTGAAGCCGTAGATGGACTGATCATCATCCCCCACAACACAGAGATTCTCCCGGTCATCTACCAACGCTCTGGCAAATCGGTACTGGGCTGAATTGGTGTCCTGATATTCGTCGATCAACAGATAGTCATATCGTTGCTGCCAGCGAGACCGCAGATCCTCATCCGCTTCCAGAAGTTTCACTGGCAAATGGATCAGATCATCAAAGTCGACCGCATTGAATCCCCGCATTCGCTCCTTGTATCGCAGATAGGCTCTTGCCTGAATTTCCTCATAGTCATCCACGGCACCGTCAAGTGCGGATTCCGGTGAGACGAAATCCATCTTCCAGCGGGAGATGCTGGCGCGGACGCCATCGACATCTCTTTCAGCGGCATTCAATCCGCCGATCTCGCGCAATATCTCCATCAGGACCGCCCGCGTATCAGAATCATCGTAGATAGGAAAGCGGGATCGCATTCCACACGCCCGATGCTCCTCACGCAGGAACTGCAGACCAAAACTGTGGAAGGTGGACAACATGGGGAATGGATCCAGATCGGGGTACATCCGCTCCAGACGCTCCCGCATCTCTTTTGCGGCCTTGTTCGTGAAGGTGAAACCCAGAATCCGGTCCCCCGGCACCGATCGCCGGGCCATCAGGTGAGACATGCGGTAGGTGATGACACGGGTTTTTCCGGTCCCCGCACCCGCGAGAACCAAAAGGGGGCCCTCACCGAATTCGACCGCTTCCAGTTGCTGTTGATTCAAGATAGACAGATCGAGACGCATGTTCCTCCGGCGGCTGATCCTAGCCGCAAGGGGTGCCTCAGGCGAGGGTTGCCCGAAAAGAAGAGATACCCCAGACTTCCACTACACTCGGAAAGGGCATGGACCAATGCACCGCAGGGATTTTCTACTTCGGGGAGCCGCCGCCGGCGCAGGCTTTCTCGCCTCCACCGGGCTCCAGGGAGAGTCCACCCCTCCGACTCCCGGAGAGGTGATCGTCATTTCTACCTGGCCCTTCGGCAAAGCGGCAAACGCTGCAGCGATTCAGACCCTCGAGTCCGGGGGCTCCGCCCTCGACGCCGTGGAAAAAGGAGTCATGACCGCAGAGGCAGACCCCTCGATCCAGAGTGTCGGGTTTGGCGGATTACCGAATCGTTCCGGTGTCGTCGAGCTGGATGCAGCGATTCAGGACGGCCGGACCTTCGAGAGTGGTGCGGTGTGCTCGTTGCAGGGTTACCGCCATCCCATCAAGGTTGCCCGTGCGGTTCTCGATCATTCTCCCCATCTGGTTCTCGTCGGGGCCGGGGCCCGGGAGTTTGCCACCGATCAGGGATTCCCCGTTGAAGAAACCCTCTCTGAAGGAGCGCGGGAAGCCTATCGCAAGTGGCGAAAAAAACATCCTGACGGTAAAGGGCCTGCGTCGGGGCACGACACTCTGGGATTGGTTCTGCTGAACTCGGATGGTCATATCTGTGTCGCCTGTACCACCAGCGGACTCGCCTGGAAACACCCGGGCAGAGTGGGTGACTCTCCCCTGCTCGGTCACGGTCTTTACGCCGATGACGAAGCCGGGGGCTGTGTCGCCACCGGAGATGGCGAAGAGATCACCCGGGTCTGTGGCAGTTTTTTGGTGGTTGAGTGGATGCGCAAAGGAGCCACTCCTGAAGAGGCCATCGACGAAACTCTCGACCGGATCGCCCGTCGATCTCCCAGAGGCCGGGACGTTCATGCATCCTTTGTCGCCATTCGTGCGGACGGCATGACAGGGGCCGGCTCGATGCGTAAAGGCTTCCATCAGGCACTGACCCGAAAGGGCAAAACAGAGGTGCTTTCCGTCCCCGCTTTCGTCGACAGGACAACGGATGAAAACAAACGCTGAAAACCCTGAAATCTCGAGAACGGCCGGCAAGGGAATGGTGGTCGCCGCCGAAGCCGAAGCCGCCAGAGTCGGTACCGATCTCCTCAATGCAGGTGGAAATGCCATCGATGCCGCAGTCGGAGTCGGATTTGCACTGGCCGTCACCTACCCCGCTGCCGGGAACCTCGGTGGAGGTGGATTTCTGGTAGGGTCCGTCGGCAGGGAAAGATCCAGGGTGGATTCCGTTGCCCTCGACTTCCGTGAAGTCGCCCCACAAGCCGCAACCGAGTCCATGTACAGCGAAGCCCATGCTCAGGGAAAAGAGGAAGCCTCTCTCACAGGTCACCTGGCAGCAGGAGTTCCAGGTTCCGTGGACGGAATGCTCCATGCACTCGATCGTTGGGGATCCCTTCCCAGAGAACAGGTGCTCGCACCGGCGATTCGCCTCGCTCGGGAAGGCTTCGCCATGACCGAGCGCACCCATCGAATGCTCAACTCCTCCAGAACCCGAGATCGGATGCTGCGCTATCGAGCCAGTGCCGATCTCTTCTATCCAGAAGGAAAAGCCTTCCCTGCCGGAAAGATTTTTCGCCAACCGGAACTGGCAAACACTCTCGAACTGATCGCCCGAAATGGCCGGGCAGGGTTCTATGAAGGTGAAGTTGCAGATCATCTGGTGACAGAGATGAAGAGAGGTGGCGGGATCATTCGTCCCGACGATCTCAAGACATACCGCTGTGTCGAGCGGGACCCGATTCGATTCAAGACCGAGAGCGGCAGTGCCATCACCATGCCTCCCCCATCCTCGGGAGGGGTCTGTCTTGCCCAGATTTCAAAAATGATGGAGAACGCCAAAATCAAGGCTTCGGAAGTGGGTTCACCCCGTCACCTTCACTGGATGGCGGAGTCGATGCGCCGTTCCTTTGCGGACCGAAACACATGGTTGGGTGACCCGGACTTCGTCGACTGCCACTTGGAACGATTGCTCGATCCGGATTATCTCGCTGATAAGGCTGCGGATATCCAACCTGATAAAGCCACTCCATCGACCTCCCTGGTCCCTGAGGAAAACCTGCCCAAAGAATCGGAGCAGACCACTCACTATTCCGTCGTGGATAAACACGGAAATGGTGTGGCGGTCACGACGACTCTGAACGGTTCATTCGGATCGAAAGTCCTCGTCCCCGGTGCCGGTTTCCTGCTGAACAATGAAATGGATGATTTCACGGCGCGTCCCGGGGTCCCCAACCTGTTTGGTCTGATTCAGGGGAAACCGAATGCTATCGCACCTGGAAAACGTCCACTTTCCTCGATGAGCCCCACCGTGTGTCTCTCCGATGGAACTGACAACGCTGAGGAAGTGCTGGCAGTACTCGGAACCCCCGGTGGGCCCACCATCATCACGAACGTCTTTCAGGTACTGTATGCCCTCGATCACCTGAAACTCTCCCCCGAACTCGCGGTCACCATGCCGAAGATGCATCATCAGTGCTTCCCGGACCGACTGGATTTGGAGAAAAGTGTCCCGCAATCCACCCGGGGCCTGCTGAAAGTCATGAATCACACGATTGGCACCCGAAACTCCATCGGAGACTTCCAGCTGATCAGCAGAATGTATAGATCAAAATGGGTCGGAATCAGCGATCCAAGGGGTGCTGGGTCCGTTTCTGCTCAATGAACGCAAACTGAAATATATATGTCAGTTAAGTCATCCTTCCTTGTCTTTGCCAAGGAATATTTCCCACGCTAACATTCAACCAAGTCAAGTTTACTAAGGGAGGAATTCCCTCCGGTTTGTATTCTCTGCGAGTTTACGACTTGGCGAAGTGGACACTGCGATATTCAACCGATTGCCACGGAGCTTATGCGGCACATTCGGCTCTTTGACTGAAAACTCTTTTCTGGAGGTACCAGGTATGCGTACGAGAATTCTCGGTGGGCTGATGCTCACAGTTACGCTGCTTCTCAGTACTACTGCTGGGGGACAGCAATCTTTGACCATCTCGGATGGTTCAATTCTCGGGGTAGGATCAGACACCCTGAATGTCACCATGGATTCAACGGCTGCCACGGAGGGATTCGTTCTTGCCATCGGCATCGACAGTGGTCTCCTCACCGTATCCGATCTATCCACTGCGGGTGCGACCGACTCAACGGGGGCAGAACTTGCAGTGCCCGAGATTTTTGCTGACGGCGCAACGCTGGGAGTCGTTCTCGATGCCCAGAGCCCGTTTGACGGCCAGACGATTCCAGCAGGATCTGGAACCCTGATCGCAACGATGACGGTATCTGCGGCAACAGTGGTCAGTTCCGATACGGATACCCCTGTCGCCTTCACCGACGGCACCCTCAACTCTCCCGCCCTCGAGAATATTCTCGTCCAGGGAGGATTGAGCATTGGTGCAAGTCAGGGTCTGGGTCTGAATGATGGAACCGTTTCTCTGCTCGAGCCTCCTCCGGCAACGATGTACACCCTCGATGCTTCTGCTCCGGCAGATGGCAACGGAACCCTCGGTGAAGCCTTCGTGACCATGGACAACAGTCTCGGTCCGGTTCAGGGGTTTGTCACTGCGGTCACCCATGATCCTGCAGTGATCACTCTGGAAGACATTGGCCTCGGCGCAGACACCCTTTCCAATGGCGCAGAATTCGAGATCGCGAATCTGTACGAGAATGGTGGAACCCTGGGAGTCGTCATGGACTTCAACCCGCCTTTCGACGGTCAGACCCTTCCTCTCGGAAACGGTATCCACCTGGCGACTTACAGTTACAGCTGTGTGGATTCCAACATTTACGTGGAAGGTGAAGCGGTCCCGGCGGCTGCCACCAGTCCACTGACGCTGGACAGTGGTGCATTGGGAACTCCTCCCTTGGACAACGTCCTCGTGATCAACGGGCTTTCCCTGCAGCCGATTCTTTCGAGTGGCACCTTCACCTGTGAGCCGGTCGGCGTTCCTGCCGAAGACACCATCCTGTGGATGGAAACCGAGTTCGACACCGATGAGGGTAACTACGCCTACCTCGGCCAGACCGGTGATCTCTGCTTCTACTACAAGGACGACGACGACTACATTCAGGGTTTCACCCTGACCGTCTGCTACGACTGTGATCTGACGAT
>CAJXMG010000015.1 GCA_913056395.1 uncultured bacterium
GTTCATGGCCTGGAGCATGTCAAGCGCCTCGCCACCACGCACCTCACCAACCACAATTCGGTCAGGGCGCATACGCAAAGAGTTAATAACGAGGTCACGGATTTCGACGGCGAGACCCTCGAGGAACGCGCCCTCGCCCGCAAATGGCGGGTCAACTTCACGCCGACCACGGTGCTCTTCCCGGCCGCCGCCGCCGGCGCTGTTCCCAGTGGCAACGGAAACGGCCAGCCTGGGATTCAAACAAGACCTCGGCGTAGCATTCACCGGTCTGGCGGGACATGATCTCATTCCCGCTCTTGGTGATCTTCCCAAGGCGTGGCGTGGCCCCATACAGAGCCAGACAGATGGCATCAAGAATCGTCGATTTACCCGCACCGGTCGGACCAGTCAGGGCAAAGATGCCGTTGGATACATATTCGGGATCAGTGAAGTCTATGACCCATTCACCGTAGAGGGAGTTGAGGTTCTTAAATCGCAGTTCAAGTATCTTCATAATCAGCCTCTCTATTCCGCGTTGACGTCTTCTTCATGGAGAGACTTGATTATTTCGTTGTAGGAGACCGTCAGTTCCTCCCGGTCTTCATCGGGCACCTCAAAGGCATCCAGACAGCGGGTAAATACATCCCCTGCATCCAGATCATCGAGGGTTTCATCTTCCGCGACCGTACTGATCACCCGGTCAATGACACGCCGGTTTTTGATCCGCCTGATTTCCATGGCTGAGTCGGCCATAGCTTCGTCGAGCATCTCGCGCAGGTTGCCGATAATGTCGCTGCCGGTGTATTCAATCTCAAGCCATGCAGCGCTATCTTCCTTTTTGAGCTCCTCCAGCTTCGCATGGATATCATCCAGCGATCCGACAATGCGGACCAGCTCCTGAAAACAGGGTACGGGGAGTTCTTGGATATTTGGCGTGGTGCTGTTGAACTCTATGAGCACGACCTTCTTTTCCTGAGTCGCCTCGCCATAACCCATCGGAATAGGCGAACCACAATAGCGGATGTGCTCCGCGCTACCGACCGCCTGAGGAACATGCAGATGGCCAAGGGCCAGATAATCAACTGACGAGGGGAACACCTCCTCACCGACATGTGCCAGCGATCCCACATAAAGCTCTCGGACACCATCACCGTCAACCGTCTTACCGCCTGCCGTGAAGAGGTGTCCCATAGCAACAATGGGAATACCATCATGCCCGGCGCTATTGAATTCGGCTCGTTTCTGTTCCGCAATAACACAAACATCCGCGTAATGGTTTTTCAGTCCTTCAACGAGCTTGGCGTTTTTATCGTCAATCGTTTCTCCCGGTTCGACTGTGCGGATATCCTTATCGCGTAAATAAGGCACAGCACAGACAATTGCCTCCGGCTTATCATCTGCGTGAAGAACAAATATCTCATCCTCCAAGGCTTCGGTTATAGAGCCGACCACATATACATTCAGCGCACGAAGCAGCTCCTTCGGGGCATTCAGAAATGACGGAGAATCGTGGTTCCCGGCAACGACCACAACATGACGGCAACAGGATGCAGCCACACGGCACAGGAAGCGATAGTAGAGCTCCTGCGCCCGGTTGCTGGGCGTGCTGGTATCAAACACATCACCGGCAACCAGCAGGGCATCGACCTTTTCATCTTCAATGGTCTGAGCCAGCCAGTCCAGAAACGCAGTGAACTCCTCATAGCGTTTCCGGCCGTAAAGGGAGCGGCCTAAATGCCAGTCTGATGTGTGGAGGATTTTCATTGAGCCTCCACTATTGCTTGAAGCTCTACAGCGGGTTCCTCTGTTACGCCGATACCTTGAATTAAGGACGCATATTTTAGGAACAATGTAGTTGAAATCACCAAACGCTTTCTTGTACTTAAATCCAGTACCTGCCTTATTTTCCTTATCACGTAGCTGTCCCTCCAATTCTGACGACTTATCGCCATGGTCTTTTCGGGCTTTTTTGAAATTCTCCTCAGCACCGAGGAACTCCCCCTCTTCAACCAGTTCTCACCGTGGGTCGCCTGGCTGACCCCCACAGCCATAGGAAATCCCCTGATCATGCTTGCGCACAGGAGAGCCGCTTCCTGACATCACAGGACACGGTGGTTGAATATGGTGGAGGCGCCGGGAGTCGAACCCGGGTCCCGAAACGTTTCCCGCCGAGCTTCTACAGGCATAGTCCGTTCTTTAAAACCGAGGTCAGCTCCAACGGACAGGATCCGATCCACGGTCGCCAGTTCGATCTCGCCTCAAAGACCACTGGCAGGGTCTTCTTCGGCCAGTCCAGTAAAATGGCCCTCCGTCCGCAGCCCTGGACATGCTGCGGGGGAAGGGGCGCCAGTATTAGGCAGCCAGTGCGAAGTTGTTGTTCGCAGTCAAAACTTTTGCCGGTGTTTAAGGAGGCCTCCGGACAACCTCCACCTGCCACACGACGTTCCATCGTCCGGTCGAAACCGTTTCGCCCCCGATAGAATTGCGTTCACTGTCACAACAGCAAACGTGTGATCTCTTAATGTATCCTGATTTACGGATTCGGCAAGGAATCCTGACAAGGCAAAGACCCACTCGTCAGCGACGGCGACGCATTTCGCGGTCGATCTCCCGCTTGGTTTCCCTGTCTTTTGTGGCCTTGCGCTTGTCGTGGGCCTTCTTGCCGCGACCGATACCGATCTCGACCTTGACCTTGCCCTTCTCGTTGAAATAGATCTTCAGGGGGACGATGGTCAGACCCTTTTCCTCCATCTTGACGCGCAACTGATTTGCTTCTCTCTTGTGAACCAGAAGCTTCCGTTTGCGAGTCGGCTCATGATTGGAGTATCCGCCATGGCTGTATTCCGCGATGCGTACCTTGTGCATGAAAGCCTCGCCCGTCTCAACGCGGACAAACCCATCGACCATTTCACATTGGCCTGCACGAAGACTCTTGACCTCGGAGCCCTGCAGGACAATTCCTGCCTCCAGAGTGTCAAGGATCTCCAGTTCGAAGCGAGCCCGTCGATTCTGGGCCACCACCTTCATCTCATCGATTCCTTCCTCGCTGCCAAAATCACCCCTGAATAGAAGGGTCAAGGAAGAGTTTTACCATGAACTGGGCCAACATCGTCGGGGAGTCTTGACTTTCCCCGGGGGAAAGGATATTCATGCTTGCTTGTGCCGAAGTGGCGGAACTGGCAGACGCGCCAGGTTCAGGTCCTGGTCCGGTTCACACCGGGTGGAGGTTCGAATCCTCTCTTCGGCACCAACTTTAAAACTTGGGGGCGTTTAGCTCAGCTGGCTAGAGCGCATCGTTCACATCGATGAGGTCACTGGTTCGAGTCCAGTATCGCCCACCATCCAGAATTCAAAATCCCGCTTCAGCCATTGGCTGAAGCGGGATTTCTTTTTGCATTCACGGCAATGCGATTAACGATCCTTGCCACGTTCCAGGCTGTCGAGAATGTCATCGTTCATCTCCCCCACTAAAAACAGGCGTACAGCCTGATCTTTGGTGTATCGGGGTTGGGACCGTTTTTGCTTCTGCAAACGTTTGTCATTCAGCAGGTAGACCACCGGAATGGCAGCACTGACGACGAAAAGAATCCCCAGGGCTATTTCCATGTTTCTCCTGCCTGGAGGCAAAATTATTCTGCCTCTCTGATGCGAACGCTGGTGACGATTCGGGGTATCCCGTCCGGCGAAAAAAATGTCTCATGGCCCTTCAAAATAAAAGAGGCGAGGCCAACGACACCGTTTGGGGTGAATCGCTGGCCCGCCTCTGAGGAGGTGCATTGGCAGCTGAGATAACTCTCTGTTTTTCAGGTGCTCTGGCTTCGAGAGCCGGCAGTGCGTTTAAGGTGTCGACCCGGGCTCCACTCAAAGGTCTCTTTGCCCTCTGAGCAGGGATGGGAAGCCTCAGGTCGTCCTCCCGGCCTTTCGATGTGGAAGGCCCATCCTTTAAATCTCTAAAATCGTTCTCACTCCGGCCTCACCCGCAGTCGGGACATGGGCGGAGTCGATTCCAGGGGAGCCATGAAATCACCGTGGCCAAGCCACAAGTTCCGCTGGCCCCGGCATGGAAGAGGCCCATGCCTACCAATGTTGTTCCCACCGACCAGATCGGGTTCAACAGCAACGAAAGAACACTCAAAGTCAAAATCAGCAGGCCTGCAGTCATTTGAGTCTGACGCATGACGTCAATGGAAGTTCCTGTACGACTGGCCAGACCCCCCATCCCTTCAGCAATCCAGTTATGAATGCCCCCAGCCAGATGAAAGCCATCGTTTCCGTCAGCCACCCAGCGATTCAGCGCATCGGCGGAACGAATCCCTGTACGGCACTGGAAGATCGGTTTTTTATCGCCGAGGATTTCAGTGAGAATTTCCGAATCAAAGGTGGAAAGAGGATGGGAGATCGCACCTGCAATCGACTCTGACCGATACTCCGCATGCTCACGAACATCGATCAAAACGGCCTCGCCCTGTTCAATCATCGATCGGGTTTCTTCGCAGGTAAGTTCCCCGTTCAAAGCCAGGGCATGGATTGGGTTATCGATCTTCAAAGGACTTTTCCTTTCCGCAATCCCTGCATGCCTCCGGACAGGTTAATGACAGACCAGCCCATTGCATTGAGGAAACTGGAACTGCGTGCAGACCGATCACCGGTTTCACATATGACATACCACGTGATGTTCTTGTCCAACTCGTGAAGCTGGGACCGCAATCGGGTATGAGAGAGATTGATGGCTCCCGGAATATGATCTTCTTCAAATTCCGAGGATTTGCGAACATCGAGAATCCCTCGTCCCTCAAACTCCATCCCCTCAAGAAAATCTGACGATCGGACTTCTTCGATCGTTCCCCAAGCCCCCAAATAGCTACTGAGTCCAACGATTTCATCTGGGTGAACCCAACCAAGAATCTTGTCAAAACCTATGCGAATCAGTCGGCGAACCATTTCGTCCACGTCCTCTTCCCTGCAGACCATTAGCAGCCGATCGTCGAGCTCCAGAAAACTTCCCAGAGAAGAATTGAGCCTGCTGGTCATGGGAATTGACAGGGATCCTGGCAAAAACTGATCCTTGAATAGATCCCAATCGCGGGTATCCACCACGATGGCACCGCTTTCATAAGCGGCAACAAACTGATCCTCATTCATTCTTTTTGGAGTTCTGATGCTCTCAAGTACCGGAACCCCATCCCTGTTGAGGCGTTTCATTTCTGAAAAATACAGAGGGGGCTCCGGTTGTCCCGAAAGGATTTTCTGCACGAACTCCTCTTCGCTCGCTGAATGGGAGAGAGCAGAATTGAATCTCATTTCATAACCAATGGTACTTGTGGGCACTGCGCCCAATGCTTTTCCACACGCACTGCCAGATCCATGACCGGGCCAAACCTGAACAAACTCGGGAAGAAGGTTGATCAAGTGAGCACTCTGGAAAAGTTCTCGGGCTGAGGGCTCCATCGACCCTGCATGGCCAGCAGCGGTCTCCAACAGATCCGGGCGCCCCAGATCACCCACAAAAAGAAAGTCTCCGGAAATCAGTGCTATCGGCTGGTCTGCCCCTGCCCCACGATCGGTGACCAGGAAGGACAAGTGCTCAGGGGTATGTCCAGGGGTATGAAGAACCTTGAAGTCGATATTTCCGATTGAGAAGGTCTCTCCATTTTTGAGCAGTCGGTGCTCGTAGGATCCACCCCCCGAATGCTGATCGAGCCAGCGGGGACTCCATTCCTTGTCACCTTCATCCGAAAGAAACAGCTCTACACCGGGAAGTTCACCCAATTCCCGGAGTCCCGATAAAAAGTCCGCATGAATGTGGGTTTCCGCAGCGGCCACAATCTTGAGCCCCTGCTGCTTCGCCAGGTCGACGTAGCGGTCGATATCGCGCATGGGATCGAAAACGATGGCCTCACCAGTGCGCTGACAGCCAATGAGATAACTGTATTGAGCCAACTGATCGTCTGTGATCTGCCTGACAAACATGGGCGCACCTCCACTCAGGTTCATCATCTGAGAGGCACAAAACGCCGTCATCGTTCCCGACTTTTTTGAGTTTTTTTAACTGGTTTGAGCGTTGGGACTTACAGCTCTGAAAGAGCCTTCCGCAAACGCTCATTCAACCCTTCTGGGATGTGATCCTCCGCCAGGGATTGACAGATATCCTGAGCAAGATCCATGGAAGCAAAGACGGACTGACACCGCTGGCAAATCACCTCAGAACTGAACTCCTCATTCAGATCCAGAGATCGCTGCTTCGCCTCAAGCAGATCGAGGCATACCTGGATTGGATAGGCAGCAGGTGGCACGTCATCGGGGGTTCTGGGAAGACGGTTGTCGACCAGTTTCCGCAGTTTGAGTCGTGCCCTGTGGACCCGGGATTTCACCGTCCCCTCTTCCATTCCCATCACTGAAGCGATTTCCGGAACGGTCAATCCGATGATGTCCTTGAGTACCAGTGGCATACGAAAGTCCTGGGGCATTTCAGCGATGGCCCGCTCCAAATCCTCCCTCGACTCGATATGGATCATTTGGATATCAGCGGGATCCATTTCGGAAGCGGTTTGCGCGATCCGGGGCTCACCAAATGGAAGCAACTCCTCCAGAGACCCGATTTGATCCGGCTCTCCGGCACGCTTGCGATGCATTTTTTGACAAACCCTGGCCGCGATGGAGTACAGCCAGGTTGAGACCTTTGAACGCCCTTCAAAGGATTCCCAGTTCTGATATGCCAGGATAAAAGTCTCTTGAACCAGATCCTCTGCCTCAGTCGCATTTCCACAGAATTTCAAACCGAGAGAGTAGAGTCGCCCCCCTTGCTCCTCCACCAATCGGGGGAGCGCCGCTTCCGGGTTGGATGGCCATGGATCAGATTCAGAACTCATAATGGATCCCTATTCCTTCACCATAAAAGAGCAGCAATCATTCTATTTAACCGATTCAATCCTCAACATGGAAGATCTTGTTATAGACCTTCCATTCCCCATCTACCCTCAACAGAGAGAGTGTGTCAAAGAAGGTCATGCCCAGGTACTCTTCACTCAGCATGACACAACCTGTTTCACCCGCGTACTCCACTGATTCAATCTCAAGATGCTGCTTCGCACCGCTCTCCTGGGGTGAAGGTTGTTGGGCCGCGACGAAACCGGCGAATTCCTCCAGAGACATCTGCACCAACTCACCATGAAGGTAACCTGCGATCATCGCCTTCTCATGAAAGACCGACCGAACTTTCTCTGCGTCCGACTCATAGAGGCTTTCGTAATACCTCTGGACCAACTGCTCGATTTCCCGTTCTTCGCTCATCAGGGTTCCTTTCACTGGTTGCAAAACAGAATACCCAAAAGCCTGAAAACTCACAGTGCTGATTAAATCAGACTCAAAAACTCTTGTGCGAACTCTGTCTTTCCGCTGGGATTTTTCGACGGAATCCTTACGATGGAGTTTCGATCAGGATCAGGGCGAATAGCTCAGTTGGTAGAGCGCTTCGTTTACACCGAAGATGCCGGGGGTTCGAGTCCCTCTTCGCCCACCATTTTTCTCTCCCGACTCTCCCTGAAATCAACAGCCGTTGTACTGGAGACAATCCAGTGCATCAGCAGTTGAATCGGTTCCACAGTCGGGGAAGGGAGCGGGGAGCGTCCCGCTGCCGCTGAAGAGGTAGGCAAGGATCGAGACGGCGTCCGCCAGATTGATGGATCCATCGTCATTGCCGTCGACTGCACTCTCGCAGTCGACCTGTCCCCCATCAAACAGGTAAATCAGCGCTGAAACCGCATCGCTGATGTTCAGGCTACCGTCGCCATTGACATCGCCCCTGCGAAATCCGCCGGTGGATGGGACACAACCGGGGCCGATTCCCGTTCCGGAAAGAGTGTAATTCGAGAAGAAGTTCCACAGCGCCTGCTGCGAAAATGCAGGCCAGACATGATCCCCATTTTGAATGCGATAGTGTGCGACCGAATGGCAACCGGGCCCCTCGGTCCATTGGAAGAGGGTGACTCCGCCACCCTGGGAAGTTTCCGTGGGAACTGACTGGGTCTGATTCACCTCAGCCCAGAAATTGTTCTGAACATTGGTCGCAATCGAATACTGGTTACCGTTGTAGGGAGCATAAAAGTCGTTGGTCCCAAGAATGTGAACGATGCCGATGGGTTGGGCGGGTGTACAGGCGGATTGGGTCCATTCCCACATGTTGGCTGCAACGACACCCACTGCCGCAAAATGGTCGCTGAGCTCACAGGCGTAATCCCACATCAGGCTGCCACCGAGCGAAAACCCGCAGGCAAACATCCGCTGAGGATCCGCAGAATAATCGGCGACCATGGCATCGATCATGGCATCCGCAAAACCGACTTCGTCGATCCCGGTGCTGTAAGGCCCCAAATTGTTCCAGCAAAGGCAACCGTTGACGTCGAGGAGCGGCTCGGGATAGACCGCAATAAATCGCTCCGAATCCGCCAACGGACGGAAGTCCCCTTCAAACTGCATGAAAACAGCCCCGGTATCTCCTCCTCCACCAAATGCAAAAAGTACGGGAAGCTGATCGGCCGGATCAAAGTTGACGGGCAGGTAAACCGTATACTCCCGCGTCACGCCATTGACGTCCACGCTTCGGGGAATGAGCTGTTGAGACGCCGCCTGATCCTGACCCATCAACAGACAAAGAAAAGTCAGCAGACCTTTGATGTAGAATCTCTTCATGCTTTTTCCCTCATTGTTGTCGTGTCCAGGAAACTTTTTATATCTTACAGGCACTCTTTTGAAGAATGACAAGAATGTTCACTACTGACCCAGTCGGCGGTGGGATTGATTTTCCTCTGAAAGTTCCGGATGATTTCAGAGCAGAAGAAATCTGTACCTAAAGAAACGGAATTGAAGTTGGCTTCTGTCCTGCTGATCCTGCTGCTCCACCTGCCTGATCCCATTCAGGCACAGACCCCGACGCCATCGGGAACCGATTCAGGCCCCGCGTCTATTGCTCCGGTGTCGATTCAGCAACTGCCCACAGAGCGAATCCGACTGCGAAGCCTGATCGCAGAGGGACGATCCATCATCGCCCTGCCTTATCTGGAGGCCTACCTGGTTCAATATCCCGAAAACCCGGCACTGTTGCTCCTCAAGGGAGAAGCCTGTTTTGCCCTTGAGCGGTATCAGCAAGCAGTGGATTCCTTTTCCCGGGGAGTTGAAAAGGAGCCAAAAAAACTGGGTGAGTTGTTCAACTATGGTCGGGCACTTCAAAACCTGGGTCAGCATGGGGAAGCAATCAGGGTTTTCCGTGCGATGCAAAGTCGCAAGGAAACGGCTCTCAGGGTTCGGGGCATCTTTGGTGAAGGGCTTTCCCTTCAATCGCAAAATCAGCTCCAGGAAGCTCGTCATAAATTTGAGGAAGTCCTGAAGATTGACGATCAATTTGATCGGGCCCGCTACCGTTTGGCACAACTGCTTCTGGGCGAGGATCCACGCCTTGCCCTCGATCTGCTCGATCAAGTGCTGCTCCGAGACCCTCTTCAACATGGCGCAGCATACAACCGTGCATTGGCCTTGAGGAACCTGAAGAAACCTGAAGAAGCACGGGCAGCCATGGCCCAGTATCAGAAAATCCTGTCGGGGAGATCAAGGATTGCTTTGCTGAAGGAGCGCTGGGCTCTGAATCCGCAAGATGGATCCATTCTTCTCGAATTGGGAAGGGTCCACCGTGACCTCTCCGTCTATGGAGAATCACTGCGCTGGTTTGCCCGTGCAGGGGCGGCGATGCCCAATGCTTCCGAGCCCCCCCTCGAGACGGTCAGCACTCTGCTTCAGGCAGGACGCATGACCGAAGCGGAACAACTGGTCCAGAGACTGGGGGAAACTGCGATCGCCCAGGAGGCCAAAAAACTCCTCGAAAGTTTCAGGGCGGATTCCCGTAATAAGTGACCGATCAAATCGGCCAGTGCTGTCGCGAAGGCTCCTTACGACGGATTTCCGTATCCTGTCGGGGCCCTGCGATCACCATTATAGAAAACAGGTAGAGGTAAAAGACGCCCACGAATCCGAGCACCGCTGCACCGGAGACAGATCCCTGACCAAAGACAGACAAAAAGGAACCGATGTCCAAATCCCCTTCGGGGATGCGATTGAAGCCCAGCAACAACCAGGTCCCCAGAACAATCAGAAAGAGCCATATGTAGGTTCGTTGCAATCGGCGACCCAGAGCCTCGATCCGACTCATTTTGTAATGAGGAGCGAGCAAATCATTGCAGAGGGTTTCCCGCCAATTGCCTTCGGCAAGATCCTGTCCCTGCAACAGGGCCGGCACCATTAGATGAACTTCAAGCATGCGAACCCTCATGCGCCAGACATCAAAGTATCGGTACCGGCGCGCCTCAATGTGCAACAGTAGATACAGCAGGACACAACAGAAAGGCAGCAACAGCATCGATGCTTCCGGAGTGGAATAGGCCAAAGAAATGATGGCCATCGTCGAAACCACCGCCCAATGGGTGGTCGCATCCATTCGCTGACGCCACACATTCGCCCTCGCCAGTTCTCCACGATAGAAATGGGCCAGAACCTGTAGATTGGAAGCGGGAAATCTTTGAACCAGGGTGCTTTCACCCGTGGATTCCCCGGAAGAACCGTTTTCCTTTTTGTCGGACTGATTCATGTAAGATTCCCCTGCCCCTGTGTCGGTTCTCTAAAGCGTGCCCATTCGCAACCGTAAGGTCAAGTCCGGCCTTGCCCGGAACCCAAACTCACCACAGACTAAACCCACGAATCAGCTGAGAGGATCCCCCTTGAAGATACTGCGGCCTTCAACATTGCCACTGCTTACCGTGTTGACCACCTGCTGGCTACTCACCTTCCTGAATCCGACCGAAGCATCTCTCGCCTCGCCGGCCCCCCTCTCTCCCAGCGGGGGCGAACCGATGCGGTGGCCCCTTTTCCCGCAAATCTCTCCGAATGGAGATCAGGTCGCTTTTCTGTGGGAAGGTGATCTTTGGCTTGCCCCGACGAAGGGTGGTCAAGCCCGCAGATTGACGGATCACCCGGCGATGGATTCTGGCGTCCGCTGGAATCGAAGTGGTACCCAACTGCTCTTCTCTTCACGAAGGGAAGGGAGTGATGATGTCTGGAAGATCTCTGTGGATGGCGGCCAACCACAAAGGCTGACCTGGTGGAGTGGAACCGATCGGGCCTGCGACTGGTACCCGGATGAAAAGTCTATCCTGATTTCCAGTGATCGTGTGGATACCTGGAAGCGCGGTGGCACCCGCCTCTACTCCCTGACTCTCCCAGGAGACGACTCCACCCTTCATGAACCACAGCGCATCACTCTGGCTGCTGCAGCCAACGCTCGTCTTTCACCTTCGGGAAAGAAGATCCTGGCAACCCGTTGGGGAACAGGCGTCACGCGCCAGGGCTATGAGGGTTCTATGGCAAGTCAGATCTGGCTCTACGATTTGACCAGTCAGGAATGGACACAGTTGACCCCGACCTACAAGGACCATCGGTCTCCGGTGTGGATCGACGACGATCATTTCCTCATGGTCAAAACCATCGACGGTCGTGGTCAATTGGTTGAGCGGGATCTCTCTGGAAACTTTGAAAAGGTCTGGACCAATATCGAATCCGATTCGGTGCGGTCCCCCAGCATTTCCCGTGATGGACAACACATCTTTTTCGAGTCCGAGATGAACGCGTGGCACCTGCACAGAAAAACAGGAGCGCTGAAAAAGGTGTCATGGTATGCGCTTGAAGATCTGCCTGTTCTCGGATTGCAGGATCTCTCCTACAACCGCGCCACCAGTGCCTCCGTCTCCGCTGACGGCAAAATGCTGGCGGTGGGCAGTGAAGGTGACATTCTGGTGCGCAGGGTCAAAAAGGGCCTCTCCGTCAATCGTGTGACGCACCACCCTGCCAAAGACACGAATCCGGTCTGGCTTCCCCTGGAAGAGGGACAATCGGTTCAAAATCTGCTCTTCGTCAGTCGTCGGGGCGGAACAGAGAACCTCTACACGTTGAAAAGTACCGAAGAGGGTGAACCCCGATTGGATCGCTGCCGCTCCACTGAAGTCACGCCTTTCCCCGGATCTGGCGACCGCCGCAGGTATCCGCAGATCTCTCCCGACGGCAAACTGCTGGCCTTCGTTTTGGGAGACGGCGACCTCGCCATTCAAAATCTGGATGGCAGTAAATCACGGGTTCTTCACACCGGCTGGTCACCTCCCAGCTTTGAGTGGTCTCCGGACAGTCGCTGGATCGCCTTTTCGACCCAGGACAACAATTTCAATCGAGACATCTGGCTCGTCCCCGTCGATGGCACCCGTGCCCCCTTCAATTTGACCGCCAACCCTCGTCCCGACCGCAGTCCCCGCTGGAGTCCAGACGGCAAGAAGCTGGCCTTCATCTCACAAAGGGACGAATCCGGTGGTGACCTTTGGTGGTTGTGGCTGACGGAAGCGGACGACCAACCCGGAGCCGAGGATCGCGAGCTCGCCAGCGACCCCCTTCCTCCCCAGAAAAAATCGGACGAAGGAAAGAAGGACAAAAACGGGTCCAAGGATGAAAAAGAGGACTCCGCCAAGAACACTCCGGAAGTCAAAATCGATCTGAAGGGAATCCGCGATCGCTTCACCCGGGCCTTCAGTTCCGATTCCGGAGTGCGTGGGCCCGCCTGGGGATCTAAATCGAAGAAGATCTTTTTTGTTTCCAGCCATGAGTCCTCTTCTGCCGTTTACAGCGTCGACACGACTGCCAGATCCTCGGCCAAAAAGGTCACCAGCGGACGGGACCCCTTCGGCCCCTGGATCGCGAAATCGAAGAAATACCTGCGACTGGCTTCCGGGGTTCCCAATCTCATCAGTGAAAGCGGATCCAGTACCAGCCTGCCGATTTCCAGCAAATTCACCGTCGATCAGCAGGAGCGACAGGGCGCCGTTTTTGATGAGGCCTGGGCGACGATGCGGGATCGCTTCTATGACATCGATCTCAAAGGACTCGATTGGGACGCCATCGGTGAACTCTACCGTCCTTACGCGGTTCAACGGCGCCACCGCAGCGAATTCGAGTGGATCATCAACCGCATGATTGGTGAGTTGAACTCCTCCCATCAGCGATTCTCGGCTGCTGGAAAATGGTCGCGGTCGATCCGTGCCACGGGAGTTCCCGGCTGGCGCTGGGAAAGGGATTCCGATTCCGGGCGATATCAGGTCGGACAAATCGTTCCGGGAACTCCGGCTGCGGACGAAGCGGTCGATATAGAACCCGGTGATCTCATCCTGGCCATCGACGGATCGCCTCTGACTCCCGGCAGCAACACCTCCATCCCTCTCAACGGCAAAGTCGGCAAGAGGGTCGCATTTGAATTGGAACGCGACGGAGAAACCTTCGAAGTGATTCTTCGTCCCATCTCCAACAACGTCCTGCGCAGCAGGCTCTACGATCATTGGCTCGAGGAATGTCGTCAGCAGGTCCACAGGGAGTCCGCCGGACGACTCGGATACCTCCACATTCGAAGCATGGATCAGACCAGTCTCGATCGTTTTGCAGTACAGCTCTACGAAGCGGGCCATGATCGGGAAGGTCTCATCATCGATGTGCGTGAAAATGGTGGCGGCTGGACGACCGATCGCTTGCTCGTCTCCCTGACGCGGCAACCCCATGCGTTGACCCAACCCCGTGCCGGCGGCCTGGGTTACCCCAATGATCGCCTCGCTGCTCCCTCGTGGACAAAACCGATTGCGGTCCTGTGCAATGAAAATTCCTACAGCAATGCCGAAATCTTCTCCCACGCCATCAAAAACCTCAAACGCGGCCCCCTGATCGGCATGCCCACATCGGGAAGTGTGATCAGCACCGGCAGTTCTACCCTGATCGACGGCAGCAGTATTCGGGTCCCCTTCCGCGGTTGGTACACCATTCCCGGAGGACTCGACATGGATCTCAATGGGGCGATCCCCGATCTTCTGGTTCCCTCTACCCCGGAAGCGGAGGAAAACCACTGGGATTTCCAGCTGGACATGGCCATCGAGCGGCTTCTGGAGGACCTTCCCCCAGCACCAAGGGCCACTTTTTAGGCCATTCGCCAAAAAGAGCCGTAGACCTCCCCCGGGTTCAGTTGACCCGGCTGGGGGGTCTGCGGTAATTTCGCACCATGTCCAACAGAAATAACCGACGGGTCAAGAAGGCCAACCACGGCAAGCGTCCGGCGAACCACAACCGCCGCCAGAAGCGCACAGCCAAGTTCAAGAACTAGTTTCCTCCGGAAACCGGTTCCCCTTCCCCGCTGACGAGAATCAGATCTTTCAACCATCCACTCCAGTGGCATGGTCCCACCCCATACTGTAAAAAGATCACGTCGCTTCCCGATGGTTGCGACAGAGTTCTCGATCCCGATTCCGGATCAAGCAAGAAATGGGGAGAGCCTAATGGACAAGAACCTGCTGAAAGAAACTGCACAAAAGATGGTCGCCCGCGGCAAGGGCATCCTTGCTGCCGATGAGAGCCACCCCACCTGCGGAAAACGCTTTGAAGCCCTCGGCATCGAAAACACCTCTGAAAACCGTCGAATCTACCGGCAAATGTTTTTCAACAGCCCCGATGTCGAGAAATATATCTCCGGGGTCATCCTTTTCGATGAAACCCTTCGCCAGAGCGACGATGCCGGTGTTCCTTTCCCGGAAAATCTGAATGCAAAAGGCATCGTTCCCGGAATCAAGGTGGATACGGGTGCCAAAGACCTGGCCGGATTCCCGGGAGAGAAGGTCACCGAAGGCCTCGACGGTCTCAGGGATCGACTCGCAGAATACTTTGAGTTGGGTGCCCGCTTTGCAAAGTGGCGCGCCGTGATCACCATCGGAGACGGTATTCCCTCCGAGGGATGTTACATGGCCAATGCCCATGCCCTCGCCCGCTATGCCCGATTGTGTCAGGAAGCTTCGATCGTTCCCATCGTCGAACCGGAAGTGTTGATGGACGGCGACCACGACATCGATGTTTGTGACCGCGTGACCACCAATGCCTTGCATTTGACTTTCCGTCAATTGGAAGAGCAGGATGTGCTGCTCGAGGGGATCGTTCTTAAACCCTCCATGATCATTCCGGGAACCGGTGCCACAGCAGCAGGCCGTGACGTCGTAGCCTCCAGAACCGTCGATTGTCTCAAGCGTACCGTTCCAAATGCCGTTCCGGGTATCGCGTTCCTTTCTGGTGGGCAAAGTGATGAAGACGCCACAGGCCATCTGGATGCGATGAACAAGTTGGGTGGTCACCCATGGAACCTGACTTTCTCCTACGGCAGGGCGCTTCAGGCCACAGCCATGAAGACCTGGGCGGGCAAGGCGGAAAATCTTGCCGCTGCCTCAGCAGCCTTCATGCAAAGGGCACGGAATAATGCTGCCGCTTCGACGGGAGAGTGGGATCAGACTCTGGAGCAATCCGCTTCCTGAATCACCTTGCGGTCAGTATTCGATGCAACCATTTAGCAGATTCGGTGTTATTCTTTTGTGACCCTGACGGCTTCGGTTCTTTTGAGGCCTGAAACGATCCAATGGAGAGACACCATGAGTCCAATTCCCGGCCTTCTGATCCTCGTTGTCAGCCTTGTCGCTGCTCAACCGGTCATCGATTCTCCTTCGACCGATCAACAGGCAACCGTTGATCGAGCCGATTCTCCAAAAGGGATGGGGATCGCCGATGCGAGGCACCTCCTCGATCGAACCTGCTTTGGTGTCCCCCACCAGACGCTGGAGAACTACGCTTCCCTGACCCGAGATCAAGCGGTCGATCAACTGATTAGCACCTTGAAAACCGAAGCACAAACCCCCCTCCCCGAATGGACCGGATTATCGTTTCAGGAGATTCGGGATCTTCGGCTGGAGGACAGGCAAGCATTCGGCAGAACGCAGAGAGGTTGGCAACAGGAAGCCCGATCCTGGTGGGCACAGGAAATCCTGACGACTTCGTCGCCCCTGACTGAACGCCTGGTATTGATGTGGCATGGGCATTTCACTTCAGAAATGCGGACCGTCAGATCACCGCACGCAATGCTCACTCAAAATCAGCTCTTCCGTAAAAATGGAAGCGACAACTTCGCTGATCTCTTGAGAGCTGTTTCCATGGACAACGCCATGGCCCTCTATCTCAACACCCAACAAAGCAAAAAGGGCAAACCCAATGAGAACTTTGCCCGGGAACTCTTCGAACTCTTCAGTCTTGGAGAAGGTCATTACACAGAACGGGACGTCAAGGAAGCGGCCCGTGCCTTTACCGGATATCGAGTCCAGGGTCAGGGTCAGGTTCGCAAAGTCTCCCGTCTCCATGATTCTTCCGTCAAAACCGTTCTGGGTAAAAGAGGCCGCCTCGATGGGCTGGACGTCGTCAATCTGGTCCTCAAGCACCCCGCTTGTGGTGAGTGGATTGCACGCAGATTCTGGCTCGAATTCGTCTCACCCACTCCCGATCAGGAAGTGATCAAAAAGTGGGGCAAGGTGCTGCGCCGATCCGATTGGGATTTGAAAGCATTCCTGTCACACGTCTTCAAATCAGATCAATTCTGGTCAGCAGAATATCGGGGAGCGCTGGTCAAAAGCCCGGTCGATCTGGTGATGGGCTCTCTGCGAAGATTGGAAATCAGCGAGATTCCAGGGTTGCAGCTCAACCGCAATCTTCAAGCGATGGGACAGGTTCTCTTCGACCCACCCAACGTGGCAGGTTGGCCCGGTGGAACCGCATGGATCGATTCGACGTCTTTGCTGGAGAGACGCAAGTTTCTGCAGGATGCCGTCCCCACAGCCATGATTTTTGCCACTTGGCAAAAGAGCGAAGGCTCTGCCAGCGTCGGCAAACCCGGGATGAATCCCGAAAAGACACCCGAGATGGATCCTGAAATGAACCCGGAAATGGAGCCAGAGATGTCTCCCGACATGAAACCGAAAATGAATCCAGCAGGAAACAGGACGTCCAAGCGATTGAACCGGCGACAGATTCGCCGTTATCGCCCAGTTGCAGCACAGTCCGTTGAAAAGCTGTACCAGCAATTCATCGACGGTAAATCGATGAACGAAGAAGCATGGACCCTTTCGTGGTTGCCTTTTCAACCGGTGACGGATGCCGATCAGAGCGATACCGGTTTTGGGCGCTTGCAGGAACTGATTCTCGACCCGACCTATCAGCTGAAATGAGATCCCATGGAATTTGATCGCAGAACCTTTCTTCATCTCAGCGGAGGAGCATGCCTTCCATGGCTGGTTCCCGGAGTCGAAGCCTGGGCATTTGATGATCCGCAACAGAAGCAGTTGAAGGTCGCTCCCGAATTGCGCGAGCGGACTCTCATACTCGTAGAGCTTCAGGGAGGAAATGACGGTTTGAATACCGTGATCCCCCTCCGTGATGAGCGTTATCGGGAATTGAGACCCCGTATCGGTTTGAAAAAGAACCAGATCATCGAGCTGGACTCGAAACAGGGAATGCATTCTTCCCTGAAACCGCTGACAGAAGCATGGGAGGCTGAGGAAGCCAACTGGATACTCGGCCTCGGCTACCCGGATCCGAATCGATCCCACTTCCGTTCCATCGAAATATGGGAAACCGGTTCCGACAGCGACGAAGAATTGCAGGAAGGGTGGCTGACGAGAATGCTCAAGGCTCAGCCCGATCCAGATCGAGCCGCCGAAGGAATCATCATCGGTGGAGGTGACGCAGGCCCTCTGTACGGGACCGGCTTGCGAGTGATCAATATGGATGACCCCGAAAAATTTTCACGCCAGGCTCGTGCAGTTCCGGAAGTGGCTCGCGGAACGGATGCTCGCAAGGCACTGGAGCACCTACTCGATGTTCAGGAAGACATCAAAAAAGCGGCAGGGATCATCGAAGAGAAGATTCAGGCTTCACCGGATCACGGAGTCCGCTTCCCCGGCACCCGGTTTGGACAACGCTGCAAGATTGCTGCAGAGATGGTCACCTCGGGAGTTCCCTGCCCCGTCATCAAGATCTCCATCGGCGGCTTTGACACACATAACAACCAACTCAATCGCCACTCCCGTCTGTTGACAGAGCTGGCGGATGGATTGGCAGCCCTGCGCAAGGCACTGATCGCCACCGGTAAATGGGATCGCACCCTGATCAGCACCTACTCGGAGTTTGGACGCCGTGCCAGAGAGAATGGCAGTGAGGGAACCGACCACGGCACCGCTGCCCCACACTTGTTGCTCGGTGGCAATATCAAGGGAGGCTTCTCCGGCAGACAGCCTGATCTCGGGAAATTGGTCCGGGACGACCTGATCCACACCACCGACTACCGCCGCCTCTATGCCACCATTGAACAGAAGTGGTTCGGTCTGAAGGGCAGATCTGAGGTTTCCCGCGGGGCCAAACCTCTCGACGTGATTCGCAAGGGCTGATCTGGCCCGAGTGGGATCCGAGACCTGATCAGATCGCTTTAAGAATGACGCTTTTACGTTATTCTAATAGGCGAAAGGGAGCCTCTTGGATCTGAATCTTCTCTTGTTGAGCACGGTGGCCTTCATTCTGGGCCCCGCCACTGCTTCTTTGGGCCGCAGGTTTCCCTTGTTCCTGCCGGTACTCGATGGCTTTGTCCTGCTCTCGGTGACAGGCCTGATTCTCATGGAAGTGATCCCCCATTCGATGGAGGAAGTTGGCCTGTGGGCGATTCCACTGGCACTGCTGGGGCTTCTCGTTCCCAGCATGATCGAGAAGCGCTACCACAAAATGGCTCATAGTGCCCATCATTGGGCAACCTGGTTTGGAGTCGCCGCCATCCTGATTCACTCGACTCTGGACGGCGTGGCACTGTCTCTGGGTAGCGCAGGAACCCAAGCTGAAGGATTGGCTCTGGCAGTGATCCTTCACCGACTTGTCGAAGGAATGGCCATTTGGTGGATTGTTCGTCCCCATTACGGGATAGCGCCTGCTCTGGCTCTCATAGGATTGGGAACACTGATCCACGCCGGTGGATTTATCGGGGGACAGGAAATTCAAACGGCCCTGAAGAATTTTCCTCTGGGCGGATTACTCGCATTCCTCGGCGGATCCCTGCTCCACGTCCTGATCCATTCCGCTTCTCCAAAAATTGAGGAGTCTGGAAAAACGCCAGCTCTCTCCGCCATCGGAGCCCTCTTGGGGATGCTGTTTTTGGCAACCCATGTTACCGACAGCGCCCATATCGGATCGGGCCATGATCACGCCCATGGTGGAGTCGCCCAGCTGTTTGAAAACTTCCTGGCATTGGCACAGGAAAGCGCACCGGCTCTGTTACTTGCCTATACCGTCGCCGGCCTGATTCATGCCCTGCTTCCCAAAACCACCATCGATTGGATGGGAAAAGGCTCACATGCCCAGCAGTCTGTACGCGGCATGTTGTTTGCCCTGCCATTGCCGATCTGTTCCTGCGGAGTACTCCCCCTCTATCGAAGTCTTGTCGAACGGGGAGTCCCGACAGCTGCGGCGATCACTCTGCTGATCGCCACCCCCGAGTTGGGAATCGATGCCGTCTTCCTGTCCGTCACCATGATCGACGGCCCCTTTGCCTTGGCCAGAGTTTTGGCAGCGGCAGCACTGGCCATCTTTGGAGGTCTGCTCGCGGTTCATTATGTGCCCAGGATCAAGGGACACCTTCTCAAGGAACAGCCTTCCGAGCCGGAAGCCCCGCTTGGAAAACGGATCTTTGCAGGATTGAAAGTGGGCCTCTGTGATCTGGTCGACGGTACCGCTCCATGGATCATTCTCGGACTGTTTCTGGCTTCCGCCCTGTCTCCCTTGGTTGCGGACGGTTCAGTCCTCGAAAAAATCCCCGAAATGCTGAAGGTTCCGGCCTTTGCCCTGCTCGGCCTGCCGGTCTACGTCTGCGCCAGTGGTGCTACTCCCCTTGCTGCGGTCTTGATTGCAGGAGGGGCATCTCCCGGTGCAGCACTGGCATTCCTGCTCACAGGCCCAGCTACCAACGCCACCACCTTCGGGGTACTGGCAGATCTTCATGGCAAAAAAACAGCCATCCTTTTTGCGGTCAGCGTCGGCCTTGGAGCGATCGGTTGCGGATATGCAGTCGACGCCGCTCTTCCCTCGGTGGAAGTCGGTGCAGCCGCCCATCTGGGCCATGATCACATGCACGATCATTCCGAATCAGGTTTCGAACTCACCCAAATTGCTCTCTATGCCCTTGGTGGGCTCTTCCTGCTCAGTCTTTTCCGTAAAGGGCCCAGGCCATTCATGACCCAGGTCTTCGGAGTTCCAACCACCGACAATCAGGAAGAGGACGGCTCGTGCTGTTCTTCCAACGTGGTCGAACCGACTCCTCCGACTCCGCCATCCGGCGGATCATGATGCTCCTGATCTTGAGACCCGGTCGGGTCTGGTTGTCCTGAGCACCTTCTGTGGCTAGCATCGGGGAGATCCCTGCGGGGATCCTGAACCCCTGAGGAAGGAAGGCCCATGCCTTACCCTGAAGAACTGGTTGCGCCCATGCGCAAGGAACTGACCGATCATGGAGTCACCGAACTGAAATCTGCGACTGAGGTAGAGGATTTCCTCGGATCGGATGAAACTTCGCTGGTCATCATCAACAGCGTCTGTGGCTGTGCTGCAGGTGGTGCACGACCCGGTGCTGTTCTTTCGATTCAGGCCGAAACGAAACCGGATCGCATCGGTACCGTCTTCGCCGGCCAGGATGTGGAAGCGACTCAAAAAGCTCGCGACTTCTGTTCACAGGTCCCCCCCAGCAGCCCATCGATGGCCCTCTTCAAGGGCTCGGAGCTGGTCTGGTTCCTGCCACGCCACATGATTGAAGGCCGTGACCCGCAGAGCATCGCTTTCGATCTGGTCCAGGCGTACGAAGAGCACTGCTCCAGCAAGGCCAACTGAACCTTGGGTACGTTTCATGACCACATGGGCGAACTCCACGGCATTACCGTGGTAGTACGCCAAAAGGATGGAAACACCTGGATCGGCCGCTGTCACAGTGAGGATGCCATCGAGGTGATCCTTCACGACGCTGACCAGCACGTGGTCAGTGAAAGCGACGAGAATCCTGTCGATTGGCTCTCCAGAGCCAGACAGATGGGACACTGGCCCAGAGTTTCGACGATTCGCATTCCCCGAGAAACGGTGAGCGCACTGGTCAGACTTTCTGACGTCAATCAAAAAGGGGAGTTGCCAGAGTCCTGACTCTGGCAACTCCCTCTTCTTTTTTGAATCCTTTTATACTTCCTTATTCAAACTGCCTCGCGCTAAATCAGTCCCGCTGAATCAGTCTTGCGAATCAGTTCATCGACTCAATCTGTCAATGACGGCGGTGGCGGAGATTCTCCGACCAACAGCCTCGTCATGCGACTCATATCGAGAAGCATCGGAACCGAAGGATCATCACTGTTGAGAATGACTTCCGGGATCTCCAGATTCTTGACCGCTTCCAGTGCGAGCAGGATTCGGCCCCCGGTGGTATCGAGAGCCTGATTTCGCAAGTCGTCGCGCAGGGCCTTCGACTTTTCGATGGCCAGATCCCCTTCCGCGATCAGGATGTCCCTCTCTGCATCGCCCTCTGATCGGGTTTTACGATCATAGAGCTGGGCTTCTGACGAGATCGTGGCGATTTCCACCTCGAATGCCGAGCGCTGCTCCTGAATCCTTTTCTCCCAGTCCCGCTCCTTGGCAAGAACTGCTGCCGCAATCTGGCGCTTCTGGGTCTGAACCTTCTGATCTTCCTCAGCCTGTTTGGTCAAAGCCTCTTCCAGTTTTGATTCCTGACGCAAAAGCTGTTTGTTCTGAAGTTTGCTTTCGTAGTCGGGAAGGAACTTGACCGCACGGATCAACAGATCTTCCGGCTCGACATGAAAACTCGCCAGTTCCGATCGAAGAACGGTGAGGGTTTCCGCTGCTTGTACCGATCGCTTATCCGTCAACTGAAGGTCTTCAGAAGTCAACTTCGCAAGTTCAGTCCGCAAAACATTGAGAACCTGCGAACGGACCCGCTCCACGTAAGAGAGACGCAATCCCTCTTCCACCAACTTGTAACCGGATCCTTCGATGATTCTGTAGGTCAGTGAAACATCGATGGTCACGTTGTTATTGTCTTTGGTACGAAGCTCGAGGGGCTGCTGCCAATCCTCGATCCCCCGGGAAGTATTGCGGTTGTCTCGCAGCTTTTCACCGCTGACGAAATGCAGGAAATGGGTCTGCCGGGGCAACAGGTGCCAACGATGATAACTCGGAATGGCAAGAACCAGCCCGGTGCGAAAATCTTCCTGCACCACTCCCTTGCCAGGTCCGAAAACCACTTGTTTGACACCGATGGAAGCAGGTGGAATTTTCTGGGTGACGACGGTCAGCAGAAACAAACCAACAATCAAAATCGACAGAATTACGGAGAGAAACTTCATCGACGGTCTCCCTTCAACTCGGGAATCCCCTGAGACCCTGCGGATTGTCCCGCCGGAGGAAGCAAATGCTCCACTCGAACCGGTGCGGAATCCCTGCGATACGGCACCACACTGAATTTCACACGCTGGAAGAGCCTGGAAAGTTCTTCTCGAACGAGGACTTCACCCTGACGCTCCAGTGCGGCGACACGGGCCAGCAAACCTTCTGCTTCCTTGCGAGCACTGTTTTCCAGAGCCCTTGCTTCCTGAGTCTTGCGAGCCTCTTCTGCCTTGCCTGCGTTGATCTGGGTGATCTTGTAGGCGTCTGCAGACTTCTCGATCTGGACCCGATCCTTTTCCGCATTGATCTTGTCTGCCTCGAGTTTTCCCAAAGCCTGTTCATATTCGGAGGCCTTGGTTCGCTCAGTTTCCGCGAGTTTGCGCTCCAGCTCATTGATCAGCTTGGCCTGCTCGATGCGCAGTCGCTCCACCTCCTGGTTGGCGTTTTTCCGATCCTCGATGGCATTTTCCACCTTGACGTCAAAACTGGGTTTGGGGGTGATGATCTGCAGAATCTCAATGCCGTGGTCCCTGAGATATTCATTCAGGCGATTCTTGGATTGATTCGTGGCGGTGGTGTAGTTGCTCGGGTCGGCAATATCCTCGGAAGAATAGCGACCGAACTCATCACGAAGGACCGACCTTGCGAAGGCCCTGACCCAGTTACGCTTGAAGGCCTCACCGGGTCCACTGTCCTGCAATACCTTGGCTGCTTCGGAGGGGATCAACTGGTACTGAAGTGAGATTACATTGAATTTGAAAGAGGAACCGTCCGAAGCCCTGACCGACAATTCACGGACATGATTGTAATCAATGTTTCTGGCACCCGTCATCTGGAACTCATTCGGCGATTTGTCCATGACATACGCCTCGCTGAGCCAGGGCAGGAAGAAGGTCACTCCCGGAGTGGTGACCACCTCTTCTTCACCGGTCAGATAGTTGACGATCACCGCAACTTCCGTATCGGAGATGTCGACGATTCCCGCTCTACCGGTGAGAACCAAAAAGAGGAAGACCCCCAAAATCAGAGCCAGCAAAAATCCTGGCACCGCCATTGGGTGTAACTGGAAGTCGCCGCCTCCTGAATTTCGTTTGCCACCGCCCCCCCCGGATCTTTTGCCAGGTTTTTCCGGTGGTGGTGGAGGCCAACTGTCCGGGATGTCATTGCCTGCAGGAACTGACGCCATCTTTCCCCCTGTCTGACGGGACTTCTGTTCGCAGCACATCATAGAGGTTGGCGAAAAATCCCACAATGAGAACAGAGGGCCACGGAGGGCTCCACAAACCGATTATCCGAGGATTTCCTCTCCCAGCGCACTGGCAAGGATGGCAACTCCCACTTCTGCGGTTTTGTTGCCGTGGTCAAGCACGGGATTGACCTCTACCAGTTCCAGAGATCCAACCTTTCCAGTCTCGGCGATCATTTCCATCGCCAAGTGAGCCTCCCGGTAGGTGAAGCCCCCCTCCAACGCGGTTCCGGTACCCGGTGCAAATCGGGGATCGATGACATCGATGTCGAAACTCACATGAAGGTGATCGCAGTCCGCCAGAGCATGAGAGATCGCTTCCTCCAGCACCACCGGCAAGCCCCTGCGATCGACATCTTCCATCGTGTATGCACGAATATTGTTTTCGCGGATATTTCGACGTTCCCCCGGATCCAGATCGCGGAGCCCGACCTGCACGATGCGGTGGGGTTCCAACTTGGTTCCGGCATAACCGACTTCGGTTAACTCGCGGGGCCCATTCCCAAGAAGACAGGCAAGGGGCATACCGTGGACATTGCCTGTAGGTGAAGTATCCGGAGTGTTCAGGTCGGCATGGGCATCCAGCCAGAGCACACCGATTTTTGGAATCGAACCGGGGTTTTGACTGTGGTAGTGACTGGCGACACCGCTGATGGTTCCCACAGCAACGGAGTGATCCCCTCCCAGCACCAGCGGCAAGCGACCGCTGTCCAGTGACCCCTTCACGCGATCACTCAATTGACCGCATGTCTGGGAAATCGTCTCAAGGTAACGGGCCTTGGGATCGCCCGGCTTTTCCAGCTCAGGGATGGGAACCGCAATATCCCCGCCGTCGATCACATTCAGCTCAAGTCGCTCCAATGCCTTGGTCAGTCCAGCGATTCTCAAGGCTGTCGGGCCCATGGCGACCCCTCTTTGCCCTGCACCGTGATCCAGAGGTACGCCGATCAATTCAACAGGCTGGTCCTTCGACTTCATGGCTGACTCACTTCCAGTTCTTCTTTCAGGGCTGCGAGCTTGGAACTCATCAGATTGATCCGGGGTTTGAGATCAGCACGGGATCCATAAGCCCTGCGATAGGTCGTCAATGCAGATTCAGCCGCAGCGAGATCCTTTGCGGTGATCGCCCCATCAAAAACCAGCCGCCAGTAATCGGAAAAGATGTTGATTCTGGCATCATTGAGACGGGTCCCCGCCCGATACAGTTCGAGCATCTCCCGGGAAGTATCCAGATACAACTTTCCGCGCCCGACCTTGTCCTCGGAATCCAGCGCCCTGACTTTGCGGACATACTCCTGTAAAAGGCGGTTCACCGGCTGGTAGGCATTCCAGCGCTCAAAACGGGCCAATAACTTTTTATCGACTCCTTCGGTTTTGGCCGCCTGCTCCAGTTCCTTTGCCGTGGATTTGCGCAGATCCATAATCGATTCCAGCAGCAACAGGCTCGCCTTGGCTGCGGCCTGATCTGCGGAACCTTCTTCACTGTTTTTGACCCAGGATCTCGCTTTGACCAATTCTGAGGCCACTTCCACCGCACCACGTACCCTGTTTTCTGCGTTCGGTCGGAAAGCTCCCGCCGTGTCATTGCGCAAGATCACCTGACCGTCCGCATCCATCACCACCGTAGTCGGAAAGGATCGCGCTCCGATCTCTCTCAACAGATCCTGATCAGGCTTGTCCTGAAGTCGAGCACTGATATTGACGTAGGGCACAAAATCCTTGCCGGCCATTTCCTTCCACCAATCGGACTGGAGAGGACCCCTCTCCAAAGCGGTGCAAGGCGGTCATGGGGCATAGGATCGGGTGAAGTAGGCCACGATGGGCAAATTGTCCCTGCGTGCTCTTTCCACCGCAGAGTCGAGGGAGCGTTCCCATTTGACCGCCTTGAGAAAGGTGGACTCCTGCTTTTTTTTCCAGCGGCGCTCCAATTCCTCCGGCGATTGGGCTCCCAGATCACTGGAGATCAGGAAGCTTGCCGGGAGCAGGGCCAGCAGTGCGATCAATATCCGCAGACGTGAACCGGTCATGTTTCAGGATCCTCTCTTACGTCAAACTTGTGCTATCGATCTTCCTGATCGGTAGCAGGCGGGCTCAGGTTATCATAACTTGGTCTGCAGATGGGCCTAGATCGCCTTCGGACGGGGGAATGGGTGACAGAGAAGCCGAGAAAACGGAAACCGGGATTTACGGTCAGGGCTGCCGTCGAGCGCGACGATGAAATCCTCTTTTTGCGGGCAAAGGACTCCAGCTCATCCGCAGAGGATGGCTGCTGGTATTTCCTCCCGGGAGGCCATGTCGAACACGGCGAAACCCTCGAATCCGCACTTTGCAGGGAGATCCGTGAAGAGACCGGTCTCGAGATCGAGGGTTTGCAACCCGCCTTTCTGCGGGAGTTTATCGCGGGCCGACACCAACGCCTTTCTCCCGAGATGCCGCCCGAACTGCATGTGATCGCCCTGATCTACCGCTGCAGGGTTTCAGCGGGATCCCGAGAAAACTTTGTTCATGGTGTCGATGGGGTCCAGGCAACCGAAGACCTGGAGTGGATTCCCCGCTCAAGGCTACAACACCTCGATATTCGCCCCCCCCATCTCAAAGTGGCCCTCGCCTCTCCCCTTGAGGAGGGAACCGGAGTCGACTTTTGGGCAGAGGAAGACTGACCTTTTCTCGACAAAGCGTTACTGGATGCTGTGGAAAGAGCGGCTAGGATTCGTGCACGCCAGAGTTGAAAACCCGCGAACATCGCGGAGTGGATGAGGAGGCGGGTTGTCCCCGACCAAAAGCGCAAAGAAAAAGAGCGCGAAGAAGAGCACCAAAAAAACGACAAAAAAGGCAGCCAAAAAAGTCGCCAAAAAAAAGGCCACTAAAAAAGCGGCCAAAAAACGATCTTCCGGTGGCAAGACCGGATCCCGATCTAAACCGGAACAGGCAGATCTTTTCAGTCAAAGCCCCAAGGGCAAAGCCGCCAAGAGCTCCGCTCCCCGATCCAAAAAGAAGACCCAAAAATCTCGTGCAACCTCTGGAGATGACTCCGCATCTGCCAACAAGGCTGAACAATTGGCGGCCAAGCAAAAAGACATCTCCGTCAGTGAGTTCTTTGCCAAGAATCGCCACCTGCTGGGTTTTGACAGCCCGGCCCGAGCTCTCCTGACCACCGTCAGGGAAGCGGTCGACAACTCTCTGGATGCCTGCGAGGAAGCGGAATACCTGCCGACGATTGTCGTTGAAGTTACGGCGGCCTCCGAGGAACAACACACCATTCTCGTAAGGGATAATGGGCCAGGCATCGTTCCTGCGCAGTTGCCCAAGATTTTTGGTCGACTGCTTTATGGATCCAAGTTCCATGCCCGCAAGCAGACCCGGGGACAACAGGGAATCGGGATCAGTGCTGCAGGCATGTACGGAAACCTGACCACTGGCAAACCGATGGTGGTCACCAGCAGAACCTCCAAAAGAAAACCCGCTACCCGGGTCACCCTTGCCATCGACATGGCCAAAAACCAACCGGTGGTCAAAAAAGAGCAGGAAGTCGACGTCGATTGGGCCCATGGAACCGAAATCCATATCGAGTTGGAAGGGACCTACAAGAAAGGCAAGCACTCTATCGATGCTTTCCTGGAACAGGTCTCCCTCGCCAACCCCCATGTCGAAATCCAATACAAAAACCCTGTGGACAAAGAGCCCATCATTTGGGAACGGGTGACGAAGAAACTTCCGGAAGCCCCCATGGAAATCCTGCCTCATCCCCACGGAGTGGAACTGGGCATCCTCATGCAAATGATGAAGGACACCTCCTCCAGAACCGTCAGCGGGTTCCTGTGCAGCGAGTTTTGTCGAATGACCCCGAATGTGGTGAAAAAGGTCAGTGAGCAAAGCGAAGAACTGGGCAAGTACATCGATACCGATCGTCACCCACGCAGGCTGAGCAGCGCAGATGTCAAGATTCTTCACAAGTCCATCGAACAGACCAAGATGATGGCGCCGCCAACCAACTGCCTCTCCCCCATCGGAGAAGATTTGATGGCGAAAACCCTCCGGCGCAACTTTGACCCGGAATTGGTCCTGACAGTCACCCGTCAACCTGCCGTCTATCGCGGCAATCCCTTTCAGGTAGAGGCGGGGATCGCTTATGGCGGAGAACTTCCCGGCGACGAGCTCGCCAGCATTTTCCGCTTCGCCAATCGGGTTCCCCTGCAATACGAACAGGGTGCATGCGCCATCACCCAATCGATCATTTCGACCCCGTGGAAAAACTACGAGGTCCAACAGGCCCGGGGGGCACTGCCAACCGGTCCACTGGCGATCCTGGTTCACATCGCGAGTGTGTGGGTTCCATTCACCTCGGAAAGCAAGAAAGCGGTCGCCGGATACGACGAGATCCTCAAGGAGATGCGCCTCGCCATCATGGAGGCGGGTCGAAAACTGGCGATCCACCTGCGCAAGAAACGTCGACTCGCGGATGCAGAGCGCAAGAAGGATTACATCAAAAAGTACATTCCCCAGATCGGCATCGCCCTGCAGGACATCCTGGAGTTGAGCGATAAACAGAGAACCGGAGCAGAATCCAAACTGGCAGATGTTCTCGAAAAAAGCCGGAAGATGTAAGGGAGACTGAATGACAAAGAAAATCACCCGGGCATACATGGACAAAGTCCGCCGGGAAAATGCCAAAAAAGACAAGAAGACCATCTCCAGCATCGAAAATGCTGCAGATGACATCTACAAGAAGATCCAGCGCCGGGGCAAACCCTTGATGCGTTTCCCTGTTCGCAGTCTCAGTAACGTCTCCTACGACAAGCGCAAGGGTTACCTTGAGATCGGCCGCGCCCGCAAGGAGCGCACGCTGACCGTCAACACCGTCAAGGGGTTCGCACAAACACTGCGCATGATGGGTCTTTCCCGAGAACTGGTCATCAATAACGATTTTGCTACCAAGCGAGACGTCTATTACCAATCGAAGAATTGGGAAGAAGCCAAGTTTGACGACCAAACCGAATCGGACACGGTCATGGATGACATCGAGGCGCTCTTCTCGGTGGACGACGTCAGTCGTGAGCAGTTGCGCTTTGTTCCCGATGAGCATGGCGGCGCAGTGGCCGGAGACCTGGTAGTCCTCGACCCGGATCTGGAATCCGGCGAGATCGAACGCATTGACTGCACACGCTTCGGCAGTGGTGCCTATTCCATCCCCACTTCAGTCGAACATTTGAGCTTTGAAACCGGCGCCAAGTTCATCCTCGCAATCGAAACCGGAGGTGTTTTCCAAAGGCTGCAAAGTCACAAGTTCTGGAAGACCTCCAATTGCATTCTCGTCAACATGGCTGGAGTCCCCACCCGCTCGACCCGCCGTTTCATTCGCCGACTCAGCGAACAGGCCAAGATTCCGGTTTACGCCTTCGTCGATTGCGACCCTTACGGGATCTCCAATATCTATCGCACCCTGAAGGTCGGATCCGGTAACGCCGCGCACATCAATCGCTTCTTCTGCGTTCCCAATGCCACCTATCTGGGAGTCACCCCTCAGGACATCATCGACTACGAACTTCCGACCCACCCCTTGAAGGATGTCGATATCAAGCGTGCCAAGGACGCCCTCAAAAATGACCCCTTCTTCAAGAGCAAGAAGCAGTGGAAATCGGCGATTGAGCAATTGTTGTCGATGGGAGTCCGTGCGGAACAACAGGCTTTGGCGATGTGGGGCCTGAACTACGTCATTGAAGAATATTTGCCCCAAAAACTGAAAAATCCGGGTAAATTCCTCCCCTGAGAGCACGGTCGGCGTTTTGCCGCAGTTGCGTGAGGGAAGAGAGTTTGCTGATGCGTCTTCAGGCATTTTTCCTTGGGGCACTTCTGTTGCTTTGCCCAATGGCCATCTCGGCACAGCCTCAGGAATCCGGCTCTGACCCGGCCCCTTTGGTGGTGACCGAAACAGGATTTGAGTGGCTTCAGGATCGAATCCCCGATGGGATGAGATCAACCATCCTGTTTATGGAACAGTGGCAATGGTTGCTTCTGGCAGTGATTGCCGTTGCCGCCTGGCTGATTCAAAAAATCAGTTCGCATATCGGTGGTTCCATTCTGAATTCCATCCTCGCAAGAGTCGGTCAGTCTGAAAAGACGACCGCCGTGATTACATCGGTGGGTAAATCTCTGGGATGGTTTGCATCAGCACTGACCGTAAACCTGTTGGCACCGGCACTCCAATTTTCACAACTGGGTGTTTCAATTATGGACGTGGTCGTGCGTGCGCTCGCAACCATCGGAGGGCTGCTTTTGGCCTATCGCCTGGTTGATCTTCTCGGTGCTCGCATGGAAGAGGCAGCCAGTCTCTCCGAAAGCAAACTGGACGACCAGCTGGCTCCCATGATTCGCAAAAGTCTGAAGTTTCTCGTCACCATTGGAGCAGTGATCTACCTGATCCAGAGTACGGGAGAAGACGTGATGCCCCTTGTCACCGGTCTCGGTGTACTCGGTATCGGTGTCAGTCTTGCTGCCAAGGACACCTTCGCCAATCTGTTTGGATCCATCACGGTTTTCACCGATCGCCCCTTCCAACTCGGCGATTGGGTCAAGGTCGGTGGAATTCAGGGAGTGGTAGAGGAGATCGGTTTCCGTTGCACCCGGATTCGGACTTTTGAAAGCTCTCTGGTCAGCGTCCCCAACTCGGAACTGGTCAACGGCGTGATCGACAATATGGGTCAGCGTAACTATCGCAGATTCAAAACCATGGTTGGTCTCCGCTACGAAACCCCCGCAGACAAGATCGAAGCGTTTTGTGAAGGGGTCAAAGCGATCGCCGCTGCCCAAGAGAAGATTGAAACAGAGACGGTCAGAGCTGCTCTCGTCGATTTCGGGGCGTCCAGCCTGGATGTCCTCGTCAACGTTCGCCTGATCGTTGCGGATTACACCGAAGAACTTCAGATCAAACAGCGCTTCCTTCTCGAAGTGATTCGCCTTGCCGAAGAATTGGAAGTTGGGTTCGCTTTCCCATCAACCAGCCTTTACGTCGAGTCCACTCCAGAGCACCCCTTCCCGGAAGAAAAAGTTCCATCCGGAGATCAGCTCCGACAACAGGTGGAAAAGTTTGGTCCTGGAGGAGAACTTTCGAGAACTTCCGGAAGTGGAAATTTCCCTACCTGAGGAAAATGAAGGTCTAGATCAGCCTTTTCAAAAGGGACTGCAAAAGCAGTTTTGGCTGATCCACGTGCAACCAGTGACCGGCGTTTGGCAAGACTTCCAGTGTATGCCGGAGCCGATCACTGTCGCATACAGATCTCATCCGGGATCGGGTCGACTCTCCCACCACTTTCGATCGCTCCCCCACGATGAAGTCGATTCTCTCAACACCTTCATGGGAGAGACATGGCCATGCGTCAAACTCGTGATGGCTCATCAGGAGATTTTCAATACGGTCCAGATCGAGTGGCAGGTGCAGGGTTTCGCCTTCCCTGCGAAGGTTTTTACCGACCCAACCGGCTATCTCCGGTCGAAAACCGAATCTTCCCATGTACTCGACGAACTCTCCCCGGCTTGCAAACTTCGAGGGTGCTTCCCGAAGTGCATCCATCAACGTGAGAACCTGAAACTCCGATCTGGATTTCCCGGACATCAACAAGGGCCCTGGATCCGCATCCAGAACAAATGCCTGTCGAATTGACGACTGGCGAAGGGCGAGCAGGATGCCAATCTTGGACCCAAATGAATGCCCCACCACCGCATGGATCTCACCTTCAAATGCTTCCATCATCGCTTCAAGATCGGTGATACAGGCCTCCAGGTGATCTGGCGGACTTCCTGATTCGGACCGCCCATGCAGCCTGTGATCAGGAACCAGCACCCCCAGATCAGGCCTGGCTTCGGCCAAATCCCGGGCAAATCCCGCCCAGTTGCCCCCGGCACCCAGAATTCCATGCAACAAAAGGACCCACCTGCGCGGGCTCGCTCCTTGGGCCACTCTCGTCATGAAGTGCAATTTCGCTGTCATGGGAAACTCCTGAAATGATCCTCGGCTCTCGCCCAGCCGGTCGGGGTATTCCGGTATTCTAGTATTCTGGATCCGATTCACTGTCACCCAAATCCAAATTTAGAACTTGCCGGAATTCTCATTCGGTACCGCAGGAGTTATACTTTCTGCATGGGCAACAAAGATTATAACTCCGATCAAAATAGCCGAAAGTCACGGAGTTCCCGACCGGACCCCGTTCACCCCGGCCTGCGCCCCTGGCTGGCCGCGGTCTTTGGTCTGTTCGCCCTGTTGGGAATCAACTCTTTCTACTTGTTGGCGGTCACCGTCGCTGAAAAGGTTCTCAAAAGTCAGTTTCAGGATTCCTTTTACCAATGGATGTTCCTCGTCCATCTGGTTCTGGGTGTACTGATCATTTTGCCTTTTGTGGTTTTTGGCTTCTGGCACCTGAAACGATCTTGGTCTCACCCCAACAGACGGGCTGTCAAAGCGGGTATGGGCCTTTTCATAGCCAGCTTGCTACTCCTGATTTCCGGGGTGTTACTGACCCGGATTGAGGGGATTCTCGAGATCCGGTCCCCCGCCTGGAGAACCATCTTCTATGCCACTCATGTTGCCACACCGCTGGTTACGATTTGGCTCTTTGTTCTCCACAGGCTTGCAGGAGTGCCGATCCGCTGGGCAGTCAGTTATCGCTGGAGCTTCGCCGGACTCTTGTTCGTTCTCCTGATGCTCGTCTGGCATCAGTACTCGGTCCCACCCGGAATGACACCTACAGATGGAGACCAGTATTTTGAGCCTTCCCTTGCCCGAACCAGTGACGGCAAGTTCATCGAAGCCCACAGGCTGATGCGGGATGACACTTGTCGAGAGTGCCACCCTGACGTTCATTCCCGTTGGTCCGAATCTGCACACCGATTCAGTTCATTCAACAACCCGGCCTACTTGGCGAGCGTCAAAAACACCCGTGATTTCCTCCTGGAGAGGGATGGCGACGTCCATGCCTCCCGATTCTGTGCCGGCTGCCATGACCCTGTTCCATTCTTCAGTGGCGCATTTGACGATCCCGACTTTGACATGGACAACCACCCCACAGCTCATGCCGCCATCACATGCACCGTTTGTCATGCCATTGAGTCAGTCCCGGGTCCCAGAGGAAATGGCGAATATGTGATTGGACAGCCTGAGCTGTATCCGTTTGCCATGAGCGAGGACCCGCTTCTCAAGTGGGTCAATCGTCAGCTGATCAAGGCCAAGCCTGCGTTCCACAAAAAGACTTACCTCAAGCCTTTGCATGAGCAGGCAGAGTTCTGCGGTTCATGCCACAAGGTTCATATCCCGGAAGAGTTGAACCATTACAAGTGGCTCCGAGGCCAGAACCACTACGATTCATGGCTCCTCAGCGGAGTCAGTGGGCACGGTGTCGCTTCCTTCTATTACCCCGCCCAAGCTGAAAACGATTGCAATGGCTGTCACATGCCGGCGATGCCCAGTACCGATTTTGGTGCAAAAGACATCACCGGTACGGGAATCCTTTCTGTGCATGACCACCTGTTCCCGGGAGCGAATACGGCGATGCGAGCCATGGTCGGAACCAGTGAATCTTCTTTGGAAGTGCATCGAAAATTCCTCGAAGGCTCCATCGATGTAGATATCTTCGGTATCCGTCGTGGAGACGACGTGGATGCTCCTCTGGAGGCCCCGATTCACCCGAGGGTTCCTGCAATCGAGCCTGGCGAGACCATTCTTGTCCAAACAGTCCTGCGGACGATGGGAATGGGACACCATTTCACCGAGGGGACTGCCGATTCCAATCAAACGTGGGTCTCGATGGAAGTCTTTTTGGACGGTGAACCGATCGCTTCCAGCGGACTGCTCGATGAAAAAGGAGTTCTGGACCCCTGGTCTCACATGATGAACGCCCTTGTTCTTGACCGGGAAGGGAATCGGATCCACGAGCGCAATGTCGAAGACATTTTTATTGCGCTCTACAACCATCAGATTCCTCCGGGTGCGGCTGATTCTCTCCACTATCGCCTCGACGTTCCGAATGCACCGGGATCAAAGCTGACAGTACGAGCCAAAGCCCTCTACAGAAAATTCGACACTCACTTCCTGAGCCTGTTCATGGATGGCGAGCGAAATGATCTTCCTGTGGTGACATTGGGTGAGGACGAAGTGACCTTTGTCATCGGTGGCCCCGAAATCGAAGTCGATATCGAGGAGAGCAAGCCCACCTGGATGCGCTGGAATGATTACGGAATCGGCATGCTCCGCAAGGGAGCCAAAGGTGCCGTTCGAGGAGAATTGGTGACTGCCATCTCTGCCTTCGAAGAAGTGACGCGCCTTGGGCGACCTGACGGCGCCATGAACAAGGCAAGAGCGCTGATCAAGGCGGGAAGATTGGATGAAGCGGCACTGTCTCTGGACAAAGCAGCTCAACACGATCCTCCTCCCCCGCCCTGGAGCCTCGATTGGTTTGGCAGCCTTGTGAACCGGGAGAACGGTTACTACGACGCCGCCTTAACCACCCTTCTGCGCCTCTATGAAACCCGCTATCCCGGTGCTGCCGAGAGAGGCTTTGATTTTTCCAGAGACGTGCGTCTGCTCAACGAACTGGGAACCGTCTGCTTTGCCATCGCCCGTCAAAGAGAAGAACGCAAATCGGAAAATCTCCAGATCGCCCTCAACTGGTTCGACAAGGTCTTGGACGAAGATCCGGAAAACACCAGCGCACATTGGAATCTGGCCCAGATCCACGACCTGCTGGCTCTCGAACAAAACCAGAGCGCAGATTCCCCTTCAAATCCTGTCGACCATGCTACCAAGGCCAATTTCCACAGAAGCGAACACTCTCGGTACAAGGTCGACGACAATGCCCGGGATGTGGCCGTTTCCGCCCATCGAGCCAACAATCCTCCCGCAAATGCCTCAGCCGAAGCGATTGTGATTTACCCTCTTCAGCCGATAGAATCCGGTGAAGAAGAGGGCAAGAAGTAATGACCGATCCTTCCGACATTCCAGACTCTCCTGATCCCGAAAATCAGGACGATGAAGTCATTGGGCATGCATTCCAAAAAAGTGTTCGAATCCTTGGAGTTCTCGCTCTTCTCGCAGCCGGTTTGTGGTTTGTATCCAACTATGAGCCTTCCGCAGAACCGGTCGAATCTGGACCTGAAGTACCGATTCGCCCCAGAGGTCAGGATGGAACAGCCAGTACTCCCCCTCTCCCTTTCAAAGACATCACTCGCAGTGCAGGCATCGATTTCACCCACGACGATGGGGCCCGAGGTAAAAAGTTGCTCCCCGAAACGATGGGGAGCGGCTGCGCATTTGTCGACGTCGACTCCGATGGAGACAGTGATATCCTTCTCGCCAGTGGCCGCCCGTGGAAATGGACCAGCGAAAAACCTGCGAATTCCACACTTCGATTGTGGCTGAACGACGGTAGCGGCCAATTTCTCGAAGCCACAAAGGAGTGGCAACTCGAGATCGACGCTTATTGCACAGGATTGGCCGTGGGTGACGTCGACGGTGACGGAGATCAGGATGTTTTCGTCGCTGCGGTGGGTTCGGACCTGCTCCTGATGAATCAGGGGGATCACTTCATTGTAGCGGATCAAGCTGGAGTTTCCGGCGGGCCCGACGCCTGGTCGAGCAGCGCAGGCTTCTTCGATGCGGATGCTGATGGAGATCTGGATCTTTTTGTTTGTCAGTATGTTCAATGGTCTCCAGAGAAAGACCTCGAAGTCGATTACCGACTCACCGGAGTTGGCAGGGCCTATGGCCCCCCCACCAACTTTGAGGGAAGTCCATGTCGTCTTCACCTCAACGATGGATCCGGAAGATTCAATGATTTCAGCGTCGAGGCAGGGCTGCAGACACCGGATCTCTCCAAGGCGACCAAAGCTCTCGCCATGTTGACAACGGACTTCGACCGCGATGGCGACATCGATGTCATCGTCGCCAATGACACCACACGTAACTTTGTGTTCAGAAACGACGGGGAAGCCCGATTCGAAGAAGTCGGAGTCGAATGTGGATTGGCATATGACGCCAATGGATCTGCAACAGGAGCGATGGGACTGGACCTTTGCGATTACCGTAATGATGGCGGACTGGGAATTGCCGTTGCCAACTTTTCGGCAGAGATGACAGGCCTCTATCGCTCAATGCCCGCTTCAGAGCTTTTTATCGACGAATCGGTGAACGAGGGGATTGGTCCCCCCAGTCGAAAGGCACTTTCCTTTGGACTTCTCTTCTTTGATGTCGATCTGGATGGTCGCCAAGATCTGATTCAGGCCAACGGACATCTCGAGGAAGAGATTGCCACAGTTCAACCGGGCCAAGAGTACCGACAGCAGGCACAACTTTTCTGGAATCGTGGTCCCGGTGCTGGTTGCTATGTGGAGGTTGCCGGGGACAAGACCGGAGATCTGTCGATTCCGGCCATTGGCCGAGGCCTCGCCAGTGCAGATATCGACGGGGATGGAGATCTGGACCTTCTATTGACCCAGGTGGGTGAACCAGTACGCCTGCTCCGAAACGATCAGGGGACAGGACACCAATGGATTCGCATCCGCACTGAAGGAATCTCGCCCGGCAGTTGGATTGAGTGTCGTCAGGGAGAATCAGTGCAGAGACAGATGGTCGGAACCACTCGTTCTTACTTGAGCCAATGTGAACCAGTGGCCACCTTTGGACTCGGAAAATCCACTCAAATCCCGGTTATCACTATTCTTGAACAGGGAAAATCTCCCTACACGTTTGAACCCAAAGGTTTAAATCGAACGGTTTCTATACCCGCCAAGTAACCCCCAGTTGACAATCCTGTATCTGATATCTCTCGCGATCCTGGTTCGAAGCCAAATTCCAATTGTGTGCTATAAATGTAGCAGGAACTCCTATCTTTAAACTTCGTTTCTTGGGGGATGCAGGATGATTTTCCGATCGATCTCTTTAGCTCTGATAACGGTTTTACTTTTCACAGCCGATCTCAACGCTCAAGTAGGCAGCCTGGAAGTGATTGGTGGTGAAGGGTACAACGAATCAACGATTACGGCTCAACTTCTTCTTACCACTGACCTTCCCACACATGGATTCAGCTTTGGTATTTCCCATGATCCAGCAATCGTTTCTGTCAACTCAAGTACAGCGATCCAACTTGGACCTGTCATGCAGGCATTGAACGGAAATTCAGGGCCCGATTTCCTAGATGTAAATGTCGAACCTACTGGGGGTTCCGGTATTATTGTTGCCTGTATTACAGATTACTTCACCCCTTTTGACCTTCTTCCTGCAATGACCTCTGAGCCACTGATTCTGATTGATTACACGATTAATCAGAATGCTCCAGTGGGTAGTGTCTCACCGTTGACATTGACTTCAACCTTGGGAAATCCGCCAGTGGCAACCGTTTTGGTTCTTGAGTTAACAGAAGTGGTTCCGACATTATCTGCTGGCTCCATTCTTGTAACGGAACCTCACTTTATTCGCGGCGATCTGAATCAAAATGGAAGTCTGAGCCTTCTTGACGGGGTCCTTCTCTTGTACCGAGTCTCAGGGATTGAGCCGCCAGGATCCTGTTTGGATGCTGACGATATCAATGACGATGGAATCTTGACAATTGGTGACGCGGTCTTCCTATTTCAATACATGTTTGCTGGTGGGACACCGATTCCTGGATCTGATGGGACGTGCAGTCCGGACTTAACTCCCGCAGACTCTCTTGATTGTGTTCAATTTCAGTTTTGTGAATGACCTACCAGATCACACCAAAAACCTTTCATAATCCGAACTGCTTCTTCTATGATTTGTTCAATGTCAAAGGGTATTCGGCCCTCTGATCCAGTTGAATTTCGTATCAGAGTCAGGGGTGGATAGATTGAGCAATAAAGTACCAAGGTATCAATCTGAGGGCCCTCTTCCAGTCATCCCCTATTGGCCAGGTATAAATCAAAAAGACCCCAGTTTTCATATCCTGCCACGGCAGTCCCCCAGACCGTGGAGTGAAGATCAAAGCTATCTCCACGGAGTCGACCTTTTCAATCACGGTTGTTACTGGGAGGCCCATGAAGCCTGGGAGGACCTGTGGCTACCCCTCGAAAATGAAGACCCCCTGCGAATCTTTACCCAGGGGCTGATCCAGGCAAGTGCTGCACTGTTGAAGATTCGCCTTCAACAACCCCGTCCCGCCAACTCAATTTGGGGCAGAGGAAAATCCCGACTTCTCATGATTGACTCCCAGCAGGAGGAGTCTTTTTATCGAGGAATTCACATACAGAATTTTTGCCACGAGATTGACCAGATCATTGGAAGCGAGAACCCCCATTTTCCCTCACCCCTGATCCAACTTCAGGAAATGGAATAATGCTGCCAAAAATCCTTCATCAAACAGATCAAGCGGTTTACGCAAGCAAGCCTTCGGGGATGTTCGTTCACCCTACCGATGAGCAGCGGGGCAGTGGTGAGACTCTGTTGACATGGATTCGCGATCGAGTTGGTCAATTCGTATACCCCGTCCATCGGATCGACCGGGCGTCTTCAGGGATCGTGTGCATGGGAATGAGCTCCGAGTCCGCAGCTAGATTGCAATCCCTGATTCAGGATCCTCAAGCCATCAAGAGTTACCTCGTACTGGCCAGAGGCGACACAGATCCGAAATTTGAATGTGATCTGCCCCTCTCGAGAAAGAAGAAAGAAGCCCCAGTCCCTGCCTTGACCCGATTTCGCAAGATCATGGAAAAAAATGGTTTCAGTCTCCTCGAAGCCAGAATTGAAACCGGGAGAAGGCATCAGATCCGCAGGCACCTCGCACGCCTCGGTCATCAAGTGGTCGGAGACAGTACCTACGGCAAAGGCCGTATCAATGACAGTTTGCGGAGAGACCACGGTCTTCCAAGACTTTTCCTTCACGCCTATCTCCTCGACCACCCCGGAGAATCCCCTTCCATTTCCAGCCATCGACAGATCGACCCTCTCCCTGCAGACCTCCTCGTCTTCCTGAGACTGCTCTTCGACGACCCCAACCTGTTTCCGGGTGGTTTTTTGGAAGAGGATGTCGAAACGTGCTGAAACGTGACCACTCTCTGCTCTATTGGGTCTGGGGGGTTCCTCTCGCGGTTTTGCTTCTCCGTTGCCTATTTCAAGGTTTCCTCTATCCCTGGGAGTTGAGTGGAGATGAAGCCCAGTATTGGGATTGGTCGCGACACCCTTCCCTTTCCTATTACACCAAAGGCCCGGGGGTCACCTGGTTAATCACAGTGACCACCTCTCTCTTTGGTGATGGAATTTTCGGAATTCGCCTGGGCAGCTTTCTCTGTCATGCAATTGCAGGGGTCGCCGTCGGTAGTATCGCCTGCAGGCTGTCGGACCATCACCCTCCCACCGTTTTGACCACAGTGATCGGTTATCAACTGCTCCTCGGATACCAGATCGGTGGATCCCTGATTACAGTGGACATGATGATGGTTGCAGGCTGGTCCATCGCGACTCTCGGCGCACTTCAAATTCTTGAAAAAGCGGAAGAGGGAACTTCGGTTCGTATTCCATTTTGGATCATGGGCCTGGGTCTCGGTTTTGCATTTCTCGCCAAATATACCGCTCTGTTGGGAGCGTTGGGTTTGGGAGTTGCACTCTGGCTGCAACGTTCAAGATTGACAGGGGCCAACGGACTCCGACCTGGAATCTCTGGAGCCTGTGGCTTTCTTCTCTTGGGAATGCTTCCAGTCATCCTTTGGAATGCCCAGCGTGGTTGGCCAACGGTTGAGCACCTGTTGGGACACCTTCATGTTCCCGGTGGTGACAGTGGAACCACCTCATGGCTCGAGTATGACCCCACCTGGACCCTGAAGTATCTGGCACAGGTTCTCAGTCTCGCTGGCCCCCTGCTGGGCTGGATCATGTTGAGAAGCTTTTTTCTTCGCAATCCAGTCACTCCGCAGCAATCAGGAATCATCTCAGTTTTACGCTGGAGTGCCCTGCCTTTGCTGGTTTTTTACCTGCTCGTTTCCATCAAGGGACCCACTGAGGGGAACTGGACTGTCGGAGCCTACGCCCCCCTGCTTCCCCTCGGTGCATTCTGGCTCCAGCACGAATGTTCTGAACTACAGAAGCGAATCTGGTGCATCCTGGTCGGAATACGAGGACTGTTGACGGGAATACTGTTGCTGACCTTGATCTCCAGTGCCCCCACTCTCAACTCCTGGCTCAATTCGGCAGGCCTGAATGGACTGCCAATCCACAGGGTGTCAGGCCATCAGCAGTTTGCAGACCAGTTACACGAAATATTGCAGGCTGAGGATCTCCCTACCGCTCCCGTCGTGTGCAACTACTACGACAAGACTGCACTGCTGGCCTACTATCTCCCTCTTCGACCCGAAGTCTACTGCGCTTCTGTCGCACTCGGATCCCGACCTTCAGCGTATGATGATTTCAAGACCACCCGGTTTCCTTCTTCCCGTTTTTCCGGTAAGCAGGTGATCCTGGTCGGAGCAGAACTCGTGTCCTGGAAGGTGGCCCTGCAACCGACAGAGATTCGGTCATTGGGTACACTGATTCAAAGAAATCGACCCCGGGAAATCTTTGTGGCAAAGTTGGGCACTTTAGAAGGAAATCGGCCATGAACTCACTGGAACCGGTCCCCCCAATTCCACGCTGGTCCTTCCTGACAGTGTTGGTCATGATCGCCATGCTGACCCCCTTCGACAGTGGAATCATCTCGGCAATTCCTGAAAATTCGGGTCAACAAAGAGGGGACCTCATGTCCCTCCTCAGGATCCTCGGCTATCTGCCGACATGGGTGGGAGTCTCCCTGATCCTGCTGGTCGCTCAATCGAACGCTGGCAGGCCAAGACTGCCTTCTCATATCAGGAGCCTCTTATTAACCCCAATGATCTCAGGAGCCCTCTCAGAGGCCTTAAAACCGATCTTCAGAAGGCCTGATCCTGTCTCAGGAGTGACCGACACATGGCAAAGGGTCCCATTTGGCCCTGAATGGTGGGACGGCACCGATTTCTGCTTTCCCAGCGGCCATAGCGCTGTGGCATTTGGTGCTGCCATCGCCATCAGCAGACATTGGCCTACAACGACCCCATGGATCTTTCTGGCGGCGACAGGTTGTGCTGCGACTCGAATTCTCGAACACGGACACTACCCCACTGACGTACTCGCAAGTTTGCTGATCGCACTTTGGGTGAGTCAGAAGCTAGAAACTGTCAATCGTGACTAAACTTGCCTCCATCGCAGGTTTTGCTCACTGAAGACTGCCAAACAGGTCCTTTGGAGCATAGGTATTCCATACCTTAATAACTCAAGTACTTATTATCTAAAGGTGGGTATATTTTTCCTTATGGAAGAGTACAGAAATCAAACACTACCGTTCGATCCTGTATTGGTCAGTGATTTGTTGCGCACCATGGCCCATCCCATGCGCCTGCGAATGCTTCAGTTGTTGATGCTGAATCGTTACAACGTGGGTGAACTCGCCAAGGTCTGCAAGATTCAAAATCACATGGCTTCCGAACACCTTCGATTGATGCAAAGGTCTGGATTACTCTCCAGTCAACGGGAAGGTCGCAAGATCTACTACACCGTGACGAACTCGGGAGTAATTGAACTGCTCCGCTGCATTTCAGGTTACGGAATCAAGGCCGAGACAAATTTCGAACACCGAACCATTTCAGGGCACGAATAACTCTCAGCTTTTTCATCAGCCCGGTCACTGATGTCGAAGTGCTGAGATGGGATCAAGAGCAGCCGCTCTTCTGGCCGGATAAATTCCTGACGTAATTCCGACAGCGACGGAAATCGTCAATGCGACCAGTATGCTGATTGGGGTTATCACCGCAGTCCAACCCGTGAAAATCACGAGGATCTGGACCAGTCCAAACCCCAGGAAGATTCCCAATACTCCGCCAAGGATGGAGATCGTCGTCGTTTCAGTCAGAAACTGGGCGATGATATGCCTCTTTTGTGCACCCAATGCCCTGCGAACCCCGATCTCCCGGGTACGTTCAGTGACGGTCGCCAGCATGATGTTTGCGATTCCGATCCCTCCTACCAGGAGGGATATGGACGCGATAGCCACCAGTGCGATATTGAAGACCTGCTGGGTTTTTCGTCGTTGGGCCAACACCTCCAGCGGAACGATCATTTCGTAATCTTTTTCCGGATGATTTCGGGAGAGAAGATTTTCAATCGTTCGAGAGGTCAAGATCACCTGATCAAGGTCTTCAACCTCAACCACGATCTGGTTCAATTCCACGTCGGTGGCTTCCCAGCTACCTGCGCTTCCTGAAAAGGATCTCGTTCCCTGTCGCTTGAGTACCGTCTGATAGGGAACATAGATTTCCGAGCTGCGGGCGTCGGCGACCAGGGCCTTTTGTGCATAGCCCTGAAAACGGTCTTCCGAAAGGACACCGACGATGGTGAATTTTTGATCCTCGATCGTCAGCACATAACCGATGGGGTCTTCATAAATCCCCAGTTCCTGAAGCAAACCTGATCGGACCACACAAACGCGGGCCAAGTCTTCCTCATCCTGAGGACTCAAGGCCCTTCCACTCGCGATCTCCAATCCGAACACTTCAAAGTAGTCCGGCTCAACAGCAAACAGGGTACTTTCGATCCAGCGGCTTCCATTCCAGGCTTTCTTTTTACTGAGATGAACTGGCAGTACACGCTCGATTCCCGGAATCGTCTCAACGATCTGACGGTGATCCTTGAATTTCAGACCGTAATAGTTGATCCACCCCCTGCGACCACCGCTGCTGTTATTGTTCTCTGGCTGCTCCGGCTCCACAGAGTTGATGATGATGTTCTGGATTCCCAGACGACCGATTTCCTGCAGCAACTCTTTCTCGGCACCAGCCCCCAGAGCTAACATGGCAATGACCGATCCGACTCCGAACACGACCCCCAACATCGTCAGCACTGTTCTCATGGGGTAGCCCAGAAGGCTCTGCAATCCCATACGCAGAAGTTCCTTTTTCTTCCGCGAAATCATGAGGCCTCCTCGATCACCAGTCCGTCGTGGATGCGTACCTGTCTCTGGGCTCGTAGAGCCACTTCCTGATCGTGGGTGATCATAATGATGGTTCTTCCCTCAGCATGAAGGGAATCCATCAACTCGAGAACTTCCTGACCTGTTTTGGAATCCAGATTTCCAGTCGGCTCATCAGCCAGAAGGATCAGGGGATCGTTGACCAGAGACCGGGCGATCGCCACTCGCTGACATTCCCCACCAGACAATTGGGATGGACGATGGGAAAGTCTGTGGGACAGCCCCACTGAATCGAGGATCGAGCGACAATGCTCTTCCTTTTCCCTGATGGAAGAATCCCCATACAAGAGTGGAACCTGAACATTTTCGAGAACGGTTAACTGCGGAATCAGCTGAAAACTCTGAAAGATGAAACCGATATCTTCATTTCGGATTCTTGAAAGCTCGTCGTCTGACTGCTGAGAAACATCGTTTCCACCCAGGAAGTAAGACCCCTCAGTAGGAACATCCAGGCACCCCAACAGATTCAGAAGGGTAGACTTGCCCGACCCTGAGGTTCCCATGATAGAAACGAACTCGCCTTGCGTGACATCAAGGCGAATCCCCTTGAGAACATGCAGTCGCGGCTCAACTTCACCGTAGTATTTGTGAATTCCCTCAAGGGAAATGATCGGTTGAGACAACTCAGGATTTACTTCCAGGAAGAATCATTGCTGCTGTCCCCATGGGCGGTTTCTCTTCTGTGGAAGACTCTGTCTGATCAGGTTTATAAAGCAGGACCTTTTCACCCTCAGACAATCCGTCTGTAATTTCGAGATAGCTCTCATTTGAACGCCCCACCTGAACGCTCCGTTTCTCCGGTTTTCCAGTGGTCATGACATAGCAGTGGAAGGACCCCGATTCGGCGTAGACGGCCTGTATCGGTACGTGCAAAACATTTTCCAAGTTGCCGGTATTGATCACCACTTCCGCAGAAGTCCCAGGTTTCAGAGAGAGATCACTTCCTCTTAACTGAATCTCCACCGAAAACCTGCGAACGCGATCCCCCCAGCGTCGGTCACCGGCATTGGCGACAGAATCTATTTTGGTGACTTCTCCATTGTAGATTCGGGTCTTGTTGACGTCGGAGCGAATCTCCGCCGCCATGCCCACCTTGACCTTGTCGATGTCGGCTTCATGGATCTTGATCAAAACTGCCATCTCACTGGGATCTGGAATGGTCAAAAGCACATGGTTGAAGTAGGTGTCTCCGCCAACACGTACTTCGTCGCGATCCCAGGGTCTGTCTGGATTGCCGTAGAAAACGATTCCGCTGGCCGTCGAATAAACCGACATTTTTGTGAGATTGTCTTTTTCGCGATCCAGTTCCTCCTGCGATTCCCCTACCCGACGCTCATATTGACTGACTTTCAGATCGATATTGGCGAGGGATTTTTCCGCAGCTCTGGTTTCCATTTCAAGGGCTCGCGCCGCCTGAGAAACGCTCGACTCTTTCTGCTTGATAGATAGAGGCTTTTCGTAGGAATCGTAAAGAGATTTATTTTGCTTGGCGGTCACCAGAGCTTCTCGACGCTCCTTCAGTTTGATTCTTTCCTGCTCAAACTGGTCGGAAGTCACAAAACCCTTCTCCAGCATCGTCGGCATATCTTTCCAGAGTCCCTCTGATCGATCCAGCTCCGACTGAGCCCTCTCAATGGCCAGATTCAACTCCCTTTCCCTGCGGGGAATATCGCCTTGTTTCAGTTTTTCCAACTCAACCTGTGCCACTTCCAGCCCCAGTTGCGCTTTCTCCAAATTGGTCTTGTTGCGATCCTCCTGGATCTTCCGATCGTTGCGGGCTGAAAACAGGGACGTTTCCTCGGCAATCAACTCGTTTTCCAGTTGGTCGATCCGTTTTTGGACCTCCGTTTTCTCCAGTTCGACGATGAGGTCGCCCTCCTTGACCTGAGAGCCTTCGTCCACCATCCATTCGATACGACGCCTCCCCCGAACTTCTGAACGGATACGGGTCGCATTGCGTGTGGTGAGAGTCCCTCTCTCAGTCAGCGTAATGGGAAGATCACCCCGATTGACGATGAACACTCCTCCACCGCTATTCTTTGCGGTTTCGCCGCCAAAAAAGACGAAGAAAATTCCTGCGAGAATAATCAAGCCGACGATCAGGCGGATCTGTTCTTTCGATTTCATGAAACGATCATCCCTTCCTCCGAGACGAAGAGCAGTCCCAACAATCGATAGATTTCAAGAATCTGGATTTCATGGGAGACGATTCGGTCCAATTGGGCATTCTTGGCTTCTGTCAGAGCGGTTTGTGCTTCAACAACATCCCGGTTCGTCACCGTACCGCGGGTCTGATCGATTTCTGCTTTTTCGACAGTCAGCGAAAGAGACTCGATGGTGCGGGAACCGATTTCCAATTGAAATTTGAGTTGGTCCAACTGACGCAGGGCCGACTGCACTTCCAGACGAACCTGCTGTTCCTTGAGATCGAGCCCCCTGATTTCTCTATCGAGAGCGACCTCTGCGTTTCGGAACGCGTTTCTGCGCCCCAATCGATCCAGCGGAATCTCCAGGTTCAGTCCCGCTGAGTAAGACTCACTGTCACCCCAGTTCAGACCAGAAAAGGAATCGGAGATCTCTGAGGAGGATCCATAACTGAGGCTCAGGTTCAGGTCCGGCAACAATCCGTTTCGGGCGATGTCGAGATCGACCCTGACGTCTTCCAGCTGATCCCTTGCAGTCAAAAGGTCCAACCGATTGTTCATCGCTGCAGCCAATGCCGCTTCCAGTGAGATGGAAAACTCGGAGAGCTCCGGAAAATCACCGATCAACTCAATATCGCTGTCGATCGAAATTCCCAAGTCGATTTTGAAGTTGTCGAGGGCAGTCTGATACTGTTCGACGGCATTGGATTGACTGTTTTTGGCCACAAGCAATGCCTGTTCCGCTCGAAAGACATCCAGACTGCTTCCTGTACCGATTCGAAAAAGCGCCTTCGCCTGGTCGTAGGCGAACTGTTGGCCACGAACATTTTCCTCAGCATTCGCCAACTGAATCTTCTGGCTCAACAGGTTGTAAAACTTTTGCGTGATCTGAATTGCGAAATTCTGGCGATACTCTTCAAAGTTTCTCGCAGCATAAAGGAGATTACGTTCGGCACCGGTCAAAGCGTCATACGGAATATCCTTCCCCGCCCCCCTTAGCAGAGGCTGGGTAATACTCGCACTGAAGTTTCCAGAATAATCTCGAACCGCAGAGGTTCCATCGTCTACGCGGTCGCTCCCTGCAGAAACGCTGAGACGACCACCTGTAAAGAGGTACTGCTGACCATTAAGAGACAAGCCGGCAACCTTGGAAAGTTCGTCTTCACCTGACGAACCGGAAACATTGTAAGAAACACTTCCGGAAAAAACGGGCCTGAGAAAATCTCTGCGGGTCACCCCCAATGAAAGCGCGGACTGGAAAAGGGATTCCCTTTGACTGAGATAACCGCGATTGAGACGGGTTCCCAATCTCAATGCCGATTCAAGAGTGATCTGCTCTACGATCACCGGAGGTTTTTCGGAATCATCGACCGCAGATTGGCTGAAGGGGTCGATGAGATCTTCACTGCGAAAACGCTCAACCTCAGCGATCACTTCAGAACGAATCGCATCACCCTGGTCTTGGGCCAAACGGTGATCCCGGCTGGCACATCCGCTGAGGGTGACCAAAAGGGCCATGGCGATTAGTGATCGGGTTACATGCGACATCAGTTCCTGACCAGAAGTTGTTTTTCAAACCTTGAGGTTCACTTTACCCGATAGGGATTATTCAACAATCGTGACACCGGGTCAGACCCCAATAGCGCAGTCGGTTTGGAAACTTCGTCATGGTCAGACTGGAAGGATCCTGAAGAGGCTTCAAAAGATCCAGAAATGGAAATCGCCCCTCTCCTTGCGGAAAGGGGCGATCATGGCTCCCCGGGTTGGACTCGAACCAACAACCAAGTGATTAACAGTCACCTACTCTGCCAATTGAGCTACCGGGGAAGTGCTGTGTGTGAAGAAACTTATCCCTCAGGAAGAGAAGTGTCAATCGTTGCTGGCCAATGGGACCCACAAGCGGAAAAAATGACCTGCACTTCCCCCTGTCGGAGTCCGGATCAGGCCGCCCTGAAATATTGACTTTAATCAATATTCTGCGATCCTTCAACCCGAGAGGAGGGGGAATGACAGACCCGAGCACACACAGAATGGTGACCACTGGTAAAGGCACTCTAGGACCCACGGAGGTAGAGCGGCTCAAAAAACGCTTTCCGGAGTTTATCGGTCAGTCAGAGTCGTTATTGCGAGTTCTTCAGCAAATAGAGCAGTATGCGGCCTCTGATGCTCCTGTCCTGATTCAAGGTGAGAGCGGCACCGGAAAAGAACTGGTAGCCCGGGCCTTGCACAGGCTGGGCCCCCGGCGACATGGCCCCATCGTTGCCGAAAATTGTGCTGCACTGGCTCCAGCCATGCTCGAAGGAGAACTTTTTGGACACAACCGCGGAGCCTTCACCGGTGCTCATGCGGAGAGAGCAGGGTTGATCGAATCCGCTCATGGAGGGGTTCTCTTTCTCGACGAAATCACCGAAACGGGTCTCGATCTCCAATCGAAACTGTTACGGGTACTTCAGGAAAAAGAGATTCGTCGTATTGGCAGCAGCCAACCCCGCAAGGTCGATTTTCGGCTAATCTGCGCCAGCCACCGAAACCTGGAAAGCACAGTAGAGGCGGGGCTCTTTCGAGAAGACCTGAGGTATCGCATCGATGTTCTCAGAATCCAGCTGCCTTCCTTGCGCCACAGGCGGCAAGACATCCCGCAACTTTGCAGAACCTTCCTCGGTCGGTATTGCCAAAGAATTGGCAGGAGGATCCCCACCATTTCAGCGGATGCCATGACCGTTTTGATCAGCTCCCGCTGGCAGGGAAACATCCGCGAACTGCAAAACGAAATGGAAAGACTCGCCAATCAGATGGGACCGAGAATCCATGCAGACCAACTCTCAGAATCCCTTCAACAGGAGGGGATCCCCCACCCGATGGCGCTCAAGTTGCGTGCTGAAGTGGGGACCGATCTGCAAAAACTGGAAAAAATCGTCCTCGGCGGGGTCGTCAAGGACGTCCTCAGGGAGACCTCAGGCAACAAGGCTGAGGCCGCTCGATTACTGGGGATTCCCAAGACAACCCTTTATCGCCGACTCGACCGATACGGGGTTCGGAGGCAGCACGGCCAGCAACACTAACTGTTGATTTGGTGAACCTGAGCGATGTAGGGCAGATTCCGGTAGTAACCTTGCCAATCAAGCCCATAGCCGACGACAAAGTTGTTGGGTATCTCGAATCCGCAGTAATCGATGTGGCTCAACTTCACATTGTTCGCCGGCTTGTGCAGCAGGGTGCAAATGCTGATCGAGGCAGGGTTTCTCGATTCCAGATTGGATTGCAGGTATTTAAGGGTCAATCCCGTATCGACAATGTCTTCCACCAGCAAGACGTGACGGTTTGATATCGATTGTTGAAGATCCAGATCGAGCTTCACCTCACCACTGGTTACTACGGAATCGCCATAGGAGGATGCCCGAAGAAAATCGACGGTGAAGGGAAAGTCCAGCTGCCTCACCAGGTCCGCCACAAAAACAAAGGCTCCCTTGAGAACGCAGACGATGACAGGATCCTTGTCTCCCAGTTGTTCACGAATCTCGACACTCAGATCACTGATTCGCTGGCGGATTTCCTGCTCCTCGTGAAGGATTTCCAGTCGGTGCCCGGGCAAGGGTGGATCCGGTTGCAATCGCATATGGCCCATTTGGTTCATCCTCTTTCTCTTCCCCTCTTGTCGATCAAATCTGTTTGGATCTCAAATCCAGAAGTTCAAATCCATGAATTATTGATGATTTCGCCGACGCCCCCGGCTCCCGGAACGATGTAATCAATCTCATTCAATCCACTTTCGCGGGAATCTTCTCCAGGGCGCATGGAGAGCACCTCCTCCGGGCTTTCCCCACGATCGAGTCGCAAAGCCCAAATTTTCACTCCCGGTTGCTCAGCCTTCATATTGCGAATGAACTCAGGAGTGACGATCAAATGGGCGGTCATGATGGAGGCGGGAGTGCCTCCCACTTCGGACCGATAGTGCTGGATCACCTTCGACAGGGAAGACCCTGTTGCACCCATGGGGTCCGGAAAAATCAAATGGGCCCCATCCACATCTCCACCGATCTTGCTGCCGTGAAGTGCGGCTCCGGTGACTGCACCGGTTTCATCGGTGGTTCTTTCCATGATCACATGATCCTGGCGTACATTTGCAGGATCGATCACTTGATGAAGCACATTTTGACAGAGGTGGGAGGGGATCGTACCCGCACGGGCGACGTTGACTGTCACGGCTCTCGACTCGGGGTCGACGATCTGTCCATGAAAGACGCCCTTGGGCGTCGACTGGATCATGTTCGTTTCACATTCGATCAAACGTCTGGGAAACTCGTGCCCGATCATTCTCTGGAGGAGCCCCCGGTAAAGAGTTTCCAGAATTTCGTTGAATCGGGGCTGGCGAGTTTCCGGCTTCCCCAACTCCGCCAGCATTCCCAGCGTAAACGGTTCAGCGAGAATATGAACATCCTCACCATAGGCGTGATCGAGACCATTCTTTTCCTGGCCCAGATTATTGTAGCTCTTCTCCATCAATCTGTTCCTCCACTGGTATCCAAATCCGCTGGACCGAATGCATGAGGCAACAACTCTTCCAGAAGAGTCATCGTGATTCCATCCCCTTCGCCGGTAAAGACCTGAAGTTTGCGGGAATCGGGCAAATCAGACAAGACTTGTCGACATGCTCCACACGGCATCGCCGTCACCACTTCACCACGAGAGTTTCTCGCCACGACAACGATCGCTTCGGGAACTCCTGGAGAACCGGCAGAGGCCCAGTGCATTACGGCTGAACGTTCAGCACACAGGGTCAATCCATAGCTGGAATTTTCGACGTTGCAGCCGGGAAAGATATTGCCGTCGCTGAGCAGGGCAGCACCCACTCGAAACCCGGAAAAGGTCGCCCTCGAACAGCCCAATTGGGCGATGGCAACCTCGTAGAGATCTTCCAATGGTAACGAAAGCCCGGTTGTAGCGGATCCGGAATCAGAGTTCATCGCACCCTCCCTCATCCTGTCGCGGGAGATCATACCCGAGACGGGAGCCCATGTCCCGGAGAGCGATCAAGGAATCAGAAACTGACCTCAAGCAATCCGGAACAGGATGGATTTTCCACCCAATGGGTGACAGCAGTGGGAAATGCGACCCGATCGCCCCGCAGAACCTGATGCAGGTTTACCGTGGTCTGATCCCCTTCACCGGCGAGAAGCAGTTCTGACAGAGCTCCCCGTGCGTGTGCCAGAGGTACTTTTCGACTGTAAAGGGAGAGACAAGAGACGGTCGTCACGATCTCCGGCTGAATCGGGTCTTCCTCCAGCAAACCCCAAAGGTCTGCGAGAACCGATTCAATCGGTCGATCAAGATAAATCGAGTCCTCCCACTGCAGAGCCAAAAGTCCGGGCTCGAGCGTGAGGGCTTCATGAAACAGGGAACCAGCGAGCTGCCAGTTTTCGAGGCGAAGGTGAACCAGCGCTTCGAGAAAACGAACCAGACCAATATCAGGCTGCTCCTGATTTGCCCGGTTTAGATACGTCAAAGTTTTCTCGACATCTCCCAATTGGTAAGCACTCCAGGCATCGCATATCGCAGTCCGAAGAAACTCGTCTTCCCGAACCACTTCAATAATTTCTTCCTGAGTTTCGACAAAGATAATGGAACCATGACTCCTTGAAGAGCGATAAGGCGAGGAATGAAGCGTCGAGGACCAAAAGACCCCATGGGAATGCCCATGCCAGTATCCATGATGCCACCAGAAAATGTGATGCGAACTGCTGTAAGCCCACGGCAACCACCAGCCATGACACCAATTCAGGGGGTGACTCAGATACCAGGGAGAGCAGTATCCATGGTGCCAACCGTGAAAACCGTAATCAGCATAGAGGTGAACCCCCAGTGCCAAATGAAATCCATGCAAGTATTGCGGGTGGCAGGACCAGGGCAGGGAAGTGTGCCCATAGACCGTATTGCTGATCGCCGTTCCACTGGGGGAAACAGGTGCGTGAACCGTACCCGTGGGGGTATGAATCACTCCGGATGGGGCCAACCTGACTCCGGGATTCCTGGTGAGGGCACGACCACGGGAGGGAACTGAAGTAGAGACTCCGGAAGCGGATGTCCTCCCCCACCTCTGGATCATATCGGAGGTTGGCGCCAGATCGGTACGTGGACTCCCTGCCTCATTCAGTGAAGGAACCTTCCGGTCTCTCATGGCAGGCAAGGGTGTCACCGGCAAAGCTCTCGGAACCGGAGTAACGGTTCGCCTGCCCTGACGAAGTCGGGTGCGGACACCGGTCGAAGACTGCCCTGATCCGGGTACAGTCAATTCAGGCTGTGGCCGCGGTCGAAGGTCGCTCTTCGACCCGGGTTTGAAATTCGATATCGGATTGACGGTAGAGACTCCAGCGGCAGAGGAAGCTGCTGATCCACTCGTGGAAGGTTCCCAACGGGGTTCCGGATTTCTCGAGGGAGGAGTGACACGCGGAGAAGTCACGCGAGGAGGAGTGGCTCTGGGAGTGGCTCTGGGAGTGGCTCTGGGGGTGACTCTGGGAGTGACCCGCGGTTGGAGTTGAACTCCGCTTCCCGAAGGTGGTCGCACCTGCGGTCGGGTTTGCGGTCGGGTTTGCGGTCGAACTTGTGGCCGCACCTGTGGTCGCACTTGTGGTCGAGCGGAAGGGCGGGTCTGAGGACGAGTCTGCGGACGAGGTGAGGGTCTCACCTGCGGCCGAGATGAAGGAGAGACGGATGTACCGGTTCCCCTGGACTGGGCCTCCGCAACCCCTGTCACCCATCCGCTTGCCAAAACCACACCTGCAAATAGCAGAATGAAACAGCGTTGGGTCAGCCTCCGGTTCATCGCTTGCCTTTCCCGAAAACGGCATCAGGGACCGTTTGCGTTTTTAATATTATATCTCTTCTCAACATTGAGCGGGAGGGACTGCCCTCCGTCTGAACAGCGATGACGGACCACCCAGAGGCTTATTCAGAGAAAAATCTGTCTTTGGAAGAGGATTCAGGAGGATTTGTCAAACAACAGCACCACAGAGGCTGCCATGGCGATTCCGATGAGATCAGCCCAGAAGTCATCCCAGGAAAGAGATCGTCCGGGAATCAGCACCTGAACCCCTTCGTGAATCAAGGCGAACAGGATCAGAAGCAGGATTGTCCCGGGTAACCAGTCCCTGACGGGAACGCCCGCTTTTCTCCTCGGTCGAAAACCGAAAAGCAACAACATGAAGCCGAGCGCATGCAAGACCTTGTCACGTCCTTCCTGTTGAAACGCTTCGGGAATCGCCTCCCTCACCATTGAACCGGGTAACCAGCCGGCCAGAAGAGCGAGCCCGATCAACAGCCATGGAAACCAGCGGGCGAGCAGGGCCCCATTCAATGGCAACCCTCGTGCCCGGAGTGCCGCTGATTTCCAAGGGCCCGTTCCAGAAGGGCCATCCGAACCGGAACTCCTGCAGCAACCTGTTGCAAAATTCTCGACTGGGAACCGTCCGCCACTGCATCAGAAATTTCCACACCACGATTCATCGGTCCTGGATGCAAGACGCACATATCAGGTTTTGATCTGGTGAGCCGATCTTTATTCAACTGGAATCGATCCACATACTCCTGAACTGAGAGAGCCATTCCTCCCTCAATCCTTTCGTGCTGAATCCTCAACACCTGGATCGCATCCAACTCCGAAAGACGGGAATCCAAGTCATGACAGGTTTCCACTCCCGGAAGCCAACCCTCTTCGGAGACGAACTCCTCAGGGCCGAAGAGAATCACCCGAGCTCCAAGAGCAGTAAACGCCACCATGTCACTCCGTGCGACACGACTGTGGGCGACATCCCCGAGAATGCCAATACACCGACCTTCGAGGCTCCCCCACTCGTCGAGCAACACTCGACTGTCGAGCAGAGCCTGACTGGGGTGGGCCCGGGTTCCACCACCGGCATTGAGGACACCAGCCTGACAACGATCGGCGAGATTGCGAATCACTGCGTCGTCCCGGTCACGAACGACCAGCGCACCCGCCCCCAGCGCTTCGAGAACCTGTGCTGTATCGAGAAGAGTCTCACCTTTTTTCAGACTCGACGTCTCAGCCGGCAATTCCACAAAGGGCACGCCCAATCTTTGACAAGCCACCTGAAAGGAGAGAGAGGTCCGTGTACTCGGTTCGGAAAAGAGGAGAGCGACGGACTTTTCGGAATTACCCAGATGGGCGGCAGGCGACTCCCGCAACTCGGCGGCTCTTTCAAGAATCGCTGCAATTTCTCCAGGCTGCAGGTCTGCAAGCTCTACCAGGTTCCAGCCGCTGGCGTCGGTCAATGATGACATTCGCCTGCTCCTTCCAAATATCCTGAAATCAGGTCTGCTGCACCCGATTCACGAATGAGACAACTTCGCAGTTGCTCCAGAAAGATGACATGCTCTGCATTGAAGGGACAGGGCTGATTGGGATCGAATTTCCTCCCACCGTGCAAAAGATCCAGAATCGCAGTTTCCAATTGCGGGATTCCTTCCCCCGTCACCGCGGATACCCGGATGGAATTGATTGTCATGACAGGTTGATCAGTCTCCCATTCGTCACACCGACTGTGAACGGTGATGGAACCAGCCGAAGAATTATTCCCCACCGCTTCCTTTCCAGGTAACACCAGCTCCAGGACCAGATCCGCCCGGGAGATTTCTTCGCCCAGTCTTCTCAGACCTTCAGATTCGACGGGGTCATCCGTCTCTCGGGTACCCGCTCCATCGATCAGAATCACGGGCCAGCCCAGGATCTGTGTGTAAGCCCGGACCAGATCCCGGGTCGTCCCCTCAATAGGAGTCACAATGGAGCGATCCTCTCCAATCAAACGATTGAAAAGAGTACTTTTGCCAGCATTGGTCACTCCGGTAAGCACCACCGTCGGAGGATCGATCATCTGCAGGCCTATCGATGCGTCGACAAGCAACTCCTCTACCCGGTCCAACGAGGGTAGCTCCTGCTGCCATTGCGCCACCTCTCCGGCAAAACCGGAACCGGAAGATTGGACCAGGAGAAAAGCACAAACATCTTCACTCGCCGCGTTCGGAAGCTCGCTCAGTGCCTGGTGACGAATCCTGTTTACTGAATCTTGAGTTCCCGTACCAAAGATGGTGGTCTTTTCAGAGCATGAACGGGCCCCCAGCGCCACGCACCGATCGAGAACACGATCCAGGATTAATCTGTTCCCATGAGTCGTCAGCAAAAAAGCCTCTTCAGAAGAGGTCCAACGCAGACAAACCACGTCATCGATGACTTCGCCGTGTTCATCGAGAAGATCCGCATGCCAGCAATCCTGGAGAGAAGTTCGCGACAACAGCTGCTCCAGCAACTCCCAGGAACCCTGTCCGTTAAGGAAAACGCCATGAAGGGCCGCAGCCCCGAATCCTGTCACGGCTTCGACGCTGACCATCAATCCGCCCTCTGTTCTGAGTCCACTCTCTCGAGAGCAAGTTCCAGACCATCGAGAACCAGACCAGGAATCACAAGAGCCGCAGGAAAATCAGCTTGAAGGCGGTGTGCATCCCCACCGGTCAGAACCGTGGCGATCTCGAGATCCGTGTCGGTCTGCAGGCCCGCTTGAACCCGTGAGTGGAGATCGACGATTCCGGCGTGAAAATACGCTTCAAACCCCCCGCAGAGAGCATGAGACGTTTCCCGAGCCCAAGGCATCGAATCAACCTCCGTACCTCCACAGGGGAGTTCAGGAGCTGCGGCCGAGAGCGACGATCTCAAGGCCTCCCAACCGGGAGCTATCCAACCTCCAAGAAGAATCCCCTCCGGTGAGACCGCATCCACGGTCACTGCTGTCCCGGCATCGATGATGACCGCAGGGGTACGCCCATGAAGACCTCCCCAAGCCAGCGCAGCCAGGGCTCTGTCTGCTCCAGTTTTTTCAGGGTAATCCGTCTCAACGGAGACCCCTTCAGCAGATCCATTTTCGATCCAGAGGATGGGAAGTGCTGTGAGTTTATGGAGGACTTTTTCCAGAGCAGTACGGTGCCCCGGTCGCAAACAGGATATCGCGACTCGAAGTGGCTCCCCGGACTCACCAGACCATTCACTGATACAGGTCTGCATGGTCTCTAGAGTGGCGTGATCCTCACACAACTCTTCACCCCTGCGCCTCATGCGCCAGTGGATACGGGTGTTTCCGACATCGATGACCAAAGTGTCCACGGTTGCCTCCTGTCAGGAAGGATACCGTGATCCGGAGTCAGACCCCAGCCATCGTGGCTAGTAATCGAAGTCGAAATCTCCCATGGCATTCCCCTTCACGACCCCTCTCAGCTCAAGCTGGAGTTCTTCGGGGAAATCTGAAAAGGCGAGTGCGTCCTCCAGGGTGATTCGGTCCGCACGATAAAGGTCTCGCAGCGACTGATTGAAGGTTTGGGAACCGAAGTGTTCCCCATCCCTTACTGCGCTGTGCAGTTCATGGGTTTTTCCCTCGCGAAGCATTTCCCGAATCGTCGGGCTGTTGATCATCATCTCCAAAGCAGGAATCCGCCCCTGTCCATCGAGTGACGGAACCAATCGCTGACAAACCACTCCGGAAAGAACCAAAGACAACTGGAGACGAATCAGATCATGCTGGTGTGGAGGGAAGAAGTGGATGATTCTCTCCACCGTTTGAACCGCATTGACCGTATGCAGTGTGGAAAGAACTAAATGCCCTGTTTCTGCGGCAGCGATCGCAGCTTCCATCGTTTCACGGTCGCGCATTTCACCAATCAGGATAACGTCAGGACTCTGACGCAGGGAGTGTCGAAGTGCGGTCGGGAATGAATCGGTATCGATCCCCACTTCCCGTTGATCGATGATGGATTTGCGATCACGGAAGGTAAATTCGATGGGATCCTCGATCGTCACGATGTGACGATTGACCGTTTCATTGATGTGGTGAACCATGGATGCAAGGGTTGTCGATTTACCGGATCCCGTGTTTCCCGTGACAAGCACAAGTCCACGCTTCTGCATCGCCAAACGGGTCAGGGTCTCTTCAGGCAAACCCAACTCATCAAACCCCGATACATTTTGCGAAACATGACGGAAAACAAATCCCAACTGTCCCCGCTGGTGGAAAATGTTAACCCTGAAACGACCGATCCCGGGCAGATCATAGGAAGTATCCACGTCCAACTTTTGTGGCAATGCCTCGGGGCGTGAATCCTGGATGATCTCCAGAAACTCCTGGGATTTACGCGGGGAGATCTCTTCGCAATCGAGAAACTTGACAGCGCCATCAACCCTCAATGAAGGCGGGCAGCCAACCTTGATAAAGAGGTCAGAAGCGTTCTCGGTCACCATACGGCGCAACAGTTCGTGAAATTCCATCGTCTCTCCCTGGATCAAGGGGGTCCCCGTGGGGACATGAAGGTCCATAGAAGAATACGATGAAGGCCTCAGGATCGTCGAAAACGGGTCTCAGGGGCTATTCAGAAGGATTCAGCAGCCTCCAGAGCTGCTCGAGAACGTTCCGGATTCCGTCTCCTGTCACCCCTGAAATCACCATGACCGGTTCGTTCAAACGCTCCTGAAGTTCGATCCGGATCTTTTCCACTTCTTCGGCTGGCAACAGGTCCGACTTGTTGATCACTGTGATCGTCGGCCTTTCCGCCAACTCTGTGGAGTGGGCCCCCACCTCACCACGAATCACCTGATGATCGTGAATGAGTTCGTCGATTTCCCGGTCGTGGGGATCCAGAAGATGCAGCATGACCCGGGTGCGTTCCAGATGCTTGAGGAACCCGATCCCCAACCCGACACCATCGGCAGCGCCTTCGATCAATCCCGGAACGTCGGCCAATACAATTCGACGAAAGGTATCCAACTCAGCGATTCCCAACTGGGGACTGAGAGTGGTGAATGGATAATCTGCAATCTTTGGGTGTGCACTGGAGACGCGGGAGAGAAAGGTACTCTTGCCTGCATTCGGCAAACCGAGGAGACCTACATCCGCGATCAGTTTCAGTTCCAGATGAACCCGGCGCTCCTCCCCCTCTTCACCCGGGGTGAATTCCCGAGGGCTCTGATGGGTGGAAGTCGCAAAGCCGGTATTTCCACGGCCACCTTCCCCCCCCTTGGCGATGACGAATTCCTGCTCCGACTCAGCAAGGTCCACGATCATGTGGCCTTCCTCGTCATAAACCATCGTCCCCACCGGAACGGGGATGCGCAGATCTGCGCCCATTCGGCCTGTCTGGTTTTTACTGGAGCCGGGACGTCCCTTTTCAGCTTTATGAACGGGGCGTCCGGTGAAATCGAGGAGAGTCTGGACATGGGGATCAGCAAAGAGAATTACATGCCCGCCACGGCCGCCGTCACCTCCATCAGGGCCCCCGCGGGGAACGTATTTTTCCCGACGAAATGAGCAACAGCCATCCCCGCCCTTGCCGGCGTAGACGTTGATCCAGGCTTCGTCAACGAAGCGGATGCTCAAGGGCGGTCCTGACGTACTCGGTGATCAGGATGCGACGGGATCGATGTGAACGCGACGACGGGTTCCAAAGCGAACTTTTCCGTCGACGAGGGCGAACAGGGTGTAATCCTTGCCCATGCCCACATTGTGACCCGGGTGGAACTTGGTTCCACACTGACGCACCAGAATGTTGCCGGCGATCACACTCTCGCCGCCAAACTTTTTGACTCCACGGTGTTGGGCATTTGAGTCGCGCCCGTTACGTGAGGCGCCCTGACCCTTCTTATGTGCCATGTCTCTGCTCCTGTTTCGGTTTTCAAAGTGAGTGAGGCGTCGCCGTCACCCACTGAAAATCTCTAGCTGGCGATCTTGCCGATGCGAACCTTGATGTACTTTTGGCGATGGCCCTTGCGGCTGTGAGAATTCTTGCGACGACGGAAACGGTGGAAGATGACCTTCGGTCCCTTGACCTCACCGATCACTTCCGCTTCGACGGATGCGCCATCCACCAAAGGGGTTCCACAGACGAAATCTCCACTGCCAGGCTCGATGGCCAACACTTCAGAAAACTGGAGAGTGCTGCCCGCCTCTGCTTCACGATAATCGAGGAAAAGGGTCTCCCCTTCCTCTACACGATATTGACGACCACCGTCGCGAAAGATCGCGTGCATGGTTCCTCTTTCTTCTCAACGACTCACATGGGAGTCGATTTCATCAATTTATTGAATCGCCGATTCCCCGAACATTCCCGGGAATGTTTCAGCGACACCCCTCTGGACCACATGCGGATCAGGGGCGATCCCTAACGATACCGGATGGCCCAGCATTCTGGCGACCAATCTTTGCCAGATTCCAGGATGATTCTTGCCCCGGTCTGCTGTTCCAAATCCCCAATTTCTTCGGCCCTGCCCTCCTTGAGAAGGTCGAAAATCCCCTCTCCGACCGTGACAACAGCCTCCTGAGTGCCTTTTTCGGCCAATCCACGGGTTAATTCCCGCATCAGGCCCGGGGCCAGACGGTGCTCCTCCCTCACCGAACCACGTCCGTTACAGGTGGGACAGGAGGTCCGTCCCAGTCGATTTTTGGACGGGCCCAGCTTCTGGCGAGTGAGTTCAAGCAGACCAAAGCGGGAGAGCGGCGCGTACCAGATCTTTGCCCGATCTTCGCGGGTGCACTCCCGAAACGCCTCTTCCAGCCTGATTTTGTGATCAGCCTCCAACATGTCGATGAAATCACAGACGATCACACCACCCAGATCCCGCAGGCGAATCTGCCGGGCCACTTCTTCAGCGGCCTCGAGATTCGTTTGCAGCGCGGTGTTCTCCAGATCGGAAGCGGTCAGGTCTGTCCCGGAGTTAACGTCGATGGCGACCAGCGCCTCCGTCTCCTCGATGACCAGCGCCCCCCCAGAGGGCAACTTCACATTGCGGTCGTAGATGCTGTCGATCTGGTTCTCGAGTCCACGGTGACGAAAGAGGGCTGTCTTTCCACGGTAGACCTCCATCTTCAGATCGCCCGTGTGTGGCCAGCGTTGGCGATCCGCCAACAATTGCTTCCCCTTCTCTTCGTCATCGACGATCACTTCGGAAACTGAAGAGTTCCAAAGATCTCGGGATACCTTCCTCAGCAGATCAACTTCACTGCGAAGTTTTGAAGGTGCCGAAGATTCCTCGGCCTTCTGAGCTAGTTGTTGCCATTCTGTAGAGAGGCCTTCCACCTCTTTGACCAGCTCCTCCTCCTCAATTCCCGAACCGGCAGTGCGAATGATGACACCCGCCCCGGGAATGGCTGGAAGCTTTTCAGCAATCTCCCTGAGCGCCTCACGATTTTCAGCATCGATCTTTCGAGAGACTCCAGGGCGGGCAACTCCACTGAGAAGAACCAGAGACCGCCCTGGAAGTGAAACAAAAGTGCTGACACTCGGCCCCTTTTGACCGATGGCATCCTTTGAGACCTGTACCACCAACTCCTGGCCACTGCGCAGGCAGTCCTGGATCAGACCCTCACCCCGCTTGCGAGGAAAAGGATCGTTGAATGTGCGCAGGGATACCGACTCACCCAAGTCGTAAGCGGGATGTAGATCGGCAAAATGCAAAAAAGCTGTTCGATTTTCACCGATATCGATGAAAGCAGCCTGAATCGCCGGTTCCACATTGACGACCCGCCCCAGATAGATATTCCCAACGAGTGTCCCCCCCGCTCGCTGATACTCACGGTGGTACTCCCACAGTCGCCCCGAGTCATCGACCAGGCCAACACGGGTTTCAGAGTCGACCTTTGTTTGAACCAGCAGTCGCATGGAGAAAAACGCTCCAGAAATGAGGAGATCAAAATCGAAAGGCTGCAATGGAGCCGCATTCTCCAAGATAGCCTCCCAGTCCCAAAGGTCCAGAGAACAGGAAGATCAATAAAAAAAGGCTTCCACGGATTTACCGTGGAAGCCTTCAAAGCAACTTTTTCTGTCAGATTTAGCGACCTTCTTCAGAAGTCTCTGCAGGGATCACCTCGACGGCACCCACTGCTTCGCCTTCCTCTTCCGTTTCTCCAGTCGTGGTCGGCTCACCGTACTTCTCTTTGAAGTAGTCCCAGCGCTCTGCCTCGCGCAGGGCGTTCTGGTAAATCTCTTCGCTGACCTCACTGCTCTTGATGATGCGCGGAGTCACGAGGATCAGGAGGTGGTTCACGTCCGCCTGACGACGACGCCACTTGAACACCTCCCCCAGGTAAGGAATGTCGGAAAGAAGCGGAATCGCCGATTCGATCTCGACGCGACGCTCGGTGTGCAAGCCACCGATCACTGCTGTCTGTCCATCACGGACACGCAGGTAAGTGACCACGGTCTGGCTGCTCTCTCTCGGGAGATCGATGAAAGCGCTGGTTCCACTGCCGGGATCACTGAAGCGGAAACGATCGAATCCAGGAATGTCCGAAGTGTTACCCACCAAGGTTGAGACCTTCGGAATCACATTCATGTAAATCATATCGGTTCCGGGGATCACGTGCGGAGACACATAAAGAGTGAATCCCACATTGACCGGCGAACGGGAGTTCTCGTCGATGGAGACGGTCACGTTTCCATTCTGGTCCTGCTGCACATTCTGCACCGCAAACGGCACTTCCTCACCGACGAAAATCGTCGAAGGGTAGTTGTCGAGAGTGGTCAGGAATGGCTGCTGGACGATCTTCGAGTTTTCGTCGTCCTTGACCATCGAGATGAGCAGCTGGGTCTGGGTAAAGTCGAGAACACCGAGAGCCTGATAAGGAACACCAATACTCTGCATGTTTCCGATGTCAAAGGGCCAGGTGCCTCCGTTGGAGACCACGGAACCGTTGTAGACCGGCACACCGGTGGTGGCATCCGGAATCACTCCCAGACCGGAGAGATCTGCGAAGTTGGATGAGGGCGAGGCTCCACGAGCGCTGAGACGAAATCCGTCGCGGCCCGGGGTATTCGGGTCATCCAGTTTGAGCCCTGCTTCCAAAATGTCGTCGTTGGCGGTCGAAATGAACTTCACTTCCACCTGAACCAGAGCAGGTTCCACATCGATTTCAGCAATGATCTCAGCGATCTCGTCGAGACGGGGTGCAATGTCCTTAACGATGATGGAGTTGGTTTTGACGTCAAAATCCATCTCTCCTCCGGGAGACAATGCGCGGCGCAATGCTCTCAGGAGAGTGAACTCCTCTTCCGAATCGGTGGTATTGGTCCCCAAGCTTCCGGCCTGCTTCTCGATATCCGAGATGATGGCCACGTACTGCTCCGGAGGACGAATGTAGCGCAACTGGTAAATCCGAGTTTCCTGCTGCTGAGTCAGTTTCTCGGGAGAAACGATACGCAAAATCTCGCTGACTCCCTCACGCTCGCTGACAACCACATATCCTGCGGTCTTGACGATGGTGTTGAGGGCCTCACGCCAGGGCACGTCTCTCAGAGTCAAGCTGACTTTCCCCTGAACATCTTCCGAAATGACGATGTTGGCACCGGACTGTTTTGCAAGCAGCTCAAGGACCACAGCCAATTCGGCATCCTGGAACTCAATGTTAATTGAAGGAGGCTGGGTGAAACGGATCAGGCGATCACTGACTTCCAAGATCACACAGTTTGTTTCACGGGCAAGAATGTCGAGAGCCTCACGCCAGTCGATGGTTTCAAGAGTCAGAGTGACGCTCTCATCCACCTGAGGATCGACGACGATGTTGACCTTGACCTGGTCTCCGATCTGGCTCAACACCTCACGAAGATCCTTGTCTCGTACATCGATAGTTACGAGGTCAACTCCACCGTTAGCCTGCATAGCGGCGGTAAAGTCCGTTGCAAAAAGGGCAACGCAAAGTGTCGCCACCAAAATCAGTATTCTCATCTTCAAATTCCTCCCGAAAGGGACAGGATCACGACTTTCCCGACTCGGTGTCAGGACTTCCTGATTTATCTATCGGTCAAAAATGCGCCCCACCTGAGGGCCAGACCGGTCTTTTTTCAGCAAAATCTCGGGTTTATCGGACCCGATATCAAAATCTCCCAAATCGACGCTCGATCATCTCGCCCTCGAAGAGGAAAACGAGACGGTCCCTGTGAACCTCCTGAAGAATCGCTCCCTGGATCTCCCCACCAAGAGCCACCCATTCACCATCAACGATGGCGTGAGATCCGTCTGTAGAGATCGCAACTCCATCGATCTCAATCGATCGGGAAAGGAACGTTCTCACGATATCACTGCGGTCTCGGAGTTGGGCTGCGGCCATACTGACAAGAGTCGAAGTAGTCATGTAGGCTTCACCAGAATCCGCAATATCCTGAGAAAAACGTTGAATTTCAGAATGCAAACGGTTCACAGTATCAAAATCATGTTCTGCGAAAGCGCGTTTCATACGATCCAATCGTGAACGGCTCTCCTCATAGAGATGACGAACTCGAATTTCGGTTACACCATCCTCAAAATCCTGAAGGCGATCACCAATAGACTTCAATTCAGCCGCTAATTCTGGCTGATCAAAGCGCTTGGATTCCTCAGTGATTTCCATGATTTTTTTGTAAGCCTCAGCAGCAGCATCGTGCTCGTCGTTCCTTACCGAGTACTCAATCTGAGAAATGGCTTCACGAGCTTCATTCAACAGGTTTCTTTGTTCTTCGATATCGAAGTAACTGAATTCCCGCTCAGTCTCGATAGCAACCGCCCCTTTCCAAGGAGCAGTGAATGGATCTCTGTAAGATCCCTCATTGAGAATGTAACGCTCTAGCTTCAGCGCTGAACGAACAAACCGTGTATCAGAAGTAAACGATTCAAGGACCGGAAATTGACCAACAGCTCTTGCAATGTTCATCCCGCGTGAAGCGGCCTCATCGAGGAAGTGATAAACATCTGCTTCATTACCTGAAGCAGCGGAAGTCTCTGCAAGAAGCAAATAAGCAATTGCCTCCTGGCCACCGGAATCTATGTATTCTTGATATTTTGCGCTGGCCTCTTCGAGATGTCCTCGGTCTGCTTCAGTGGAATGCAGGCGACGATGAACCAATCCCAGTGTCAGGTGATAATCTGCATTATAAGGACGCAGATCGACCAACTCAGAAAGCCCTTCAAAGGCCCTCTTCCATTGACCACGACGAAGATGCTCTTCACAAGCCTTACTCAATTCAGAAATACGATGATCCTCCTCTACTTTTGAGGTGATCGACGCTTCTTCATCTTGAAATCCGGTCGCAGGCAGTACTTCAGTATTAGGCCTCTGCAACTCAGTAAGTTCAGCGTTATCCTCTGAAACTTCATTCTCCGGTGAAACGGAGAAAACGTTATCAGCAGTAACCATTGTTTCTAGCACAGGCAACGAATCTAAACCCTCAAGGGAGTTATTTTCAGCTGCAACAGTCATTTTATTGGCAGAATCCACGACGGAATCTGAACCAATAAAACTACTCACCAGGTATAGGACTGCGACTGAACAAAAGCCGACTACCAGAGTCCATTTCTTTTCTTGGATTAGCTCTTTCATCACTGCAACTCCTTGGCATTCACCGATTTCTCTTCGTAAACGTACGTTGAGATTTCAATGGTGAAACTTTTCTCAGGTTTGGAAGCCGCAGAGAGATCGTCACTGCGATCGATTGGAAACAAATCAAACGAATCAATGCGTAAGAATCGGGTGTGGTTCTCCACTAGATTTACAAATCTATGAAAGTGGTTGAAATCCCCCTGCATTTCGAACCGGTATTTGTGGCGCTGAAATTGTTGAGAAGAGCTCGTTTGAGCGGTAGCTGACCGGCCTCGCTTCTGATTCGTTACAGGCTCTACTGCCACAGGCTCTGCACCTGTAATCACCAAGCCGCTTTCTTTGCAAAGTTGGGTGATCGTGTCTACGAATGCATCTCTAAGTACTTCATCTTCGCGAGGTAAGATTTCAGTGTATTCCGCAACGATTCCCTCAAGCTCCTGTAATTCGTTAACGAGGCCAGGGATCCTGTCTTTCTTGAGCAACGCAGAAGCTTCTCTGGATTCAAGTTCTTCAAGTTTTTCGCGAATTTCACTGTTCTTACTACTGAGATTCCATCCAACAACGACTTCTATACAAAAGAAGACGCCACACACAACTGCTAAAATTATCAGTTGCTTCTTTTCGTCCATGTTCATCACTGCCCCACATTCTGGCCGGAGTTTACAACCGGAGGATCATGGAGAGGTTTGAGATTGATGCCGATGGAACTACGAAAATGCTCCGGAGCACTTTCTGTTTTTTCGACTTTCTCCCATGAGAGCGGTTTGAAACTTTGAAAATCACCGAAGAAAGAATCAGGAAATGCGCTTACATCAACGAGGTCGGTGTAGAACCTGTTATCTTCTTGAAGGCTCTTGCGAAACCGAGTCAATGCGACTGGATCAGAGCCACTAGAGACGCAATCCATGATCAGGCTGCCACCACTTTGCTGGCTACCTGGTTTCCATTTGTATTCGTTCTCTTCCAATAGATTGACCTGTAATGAAGTGATCCACAGGTCATCTGGAACCTTCGAGACGAGTTGATCCAACTTGGGGGCCCAAAGAATACGACGATTCTTAATTTTGATGATCGAGCCCTCACGTTGACGATAAAATCGAATATCCGATTCGATTCGATCGACCTCCAAAGCCTCTTGCTCGAGGCCATTCACCTTTGCCGTTTTGGCTTCGGCATGAGCCTCCATCGTGCCCTGAGCGATCCACATCCAGATGAGGCCAATCGCTCCCAATGCCACGGCTGAAACACTTCCGAGGACAGAGTAAAAAACCGAACGAGGCGTGTTGGCTGCCCGTTGGAGATCGTGTGGTAACAGATTTATTTTTATCAACTGAAGATTCCTTTCCCGTGCGCCTAGACGCAGTCCTGAATACGGGAACCGAGTCCCAGTGCCACAGGCAATTGAACAAGGTGCTCCTGCAAGGCCTCTACATCGACCAGATCCTCACGAACCTTAATCATCGCCAAGGGGTCCCAGGTTTTGACATCTCGTTCGAAGACCCTTTCAAAAGTATCTTGAAGCCCCACGGTTTGGCTTGCGCCACCACTCAGAAAGACTTCTTCAACAGGGAACTCGAACTGGTTCTCGAAGTAATCAAAAGACAATTGAATCTCGCCAGCGATTTCGTCGAGAATGGGCTGGACCGCATTTGAAACCATCTGTTCATTCCCCTGGGGATCGCATTTCAAATCTTCGGCTTCTGCTTCGTCCAAATGCTCTCGACGAGCAATTGCGTCAGTTAAATCTTTACCGCCGAGGTAAATCTCTCGGGAGAAACAAGAGGTTTTACCGCGAACAATATGGATGTTGGTTTTCGTGGCTCCAATATCGACCAATGCGACAGCTTTATCAGAGTCTTCATCTTGAACTCCCGCATCAGTTCGTAAGTCGTAGGCATTTCCGAGGGCGAACGAATCGACATCGACCACTGTAGGGACCAAGCCTAGTTCTTGGACTTGATCTATGTGGTCCTGGAGAAGATCTTTTTTGACGGCAACGAGAATGCTTTTCATTTCGTCGGAATGGTCGTCATTTTCAGTCGGCGACTCGATTCTTTGACCGTCAATACAAACTTCATCACGATCAAATGGAATATATTTGTCTGCCTCAAGTCGAAGGGTTTCTGGGAGTTCGTCTTCTTCCATGTTAGGAAGCGTAATGTACCGCACAACAACTGATCGGCCTGATACCGAGGTTGCAACTTTACGACAGCGAATACCAGATTCACGAAGCACTGCCTTGACGGTATCAAGTGTCTCTTCTGAAGATGGGATCTTCCCCCAACCGAATCCGGTCAACTCCAGACCTTCGGAGGTTCTGGTAAGCTCGACGACTTTCACTTCGTCGTTGCCGATATCAAGTCCAACCAATGACTTCTGTCTTGAAAACATTCTCAAGCCTTCCAATCACACCACTGTGGTGTGGTACGAGCCTCAGCCTCATGAAGGCTTGAGCCCGGATCGACTCCCCGAAATTGCCCGAATGGCACCGGGAGGGACCCCTCTGGAAGGTCCCGAGAAGATTACGACGCAGAAAAAAATACGGCAAATCGGCGATATCGACTTACCTGTAGAAAATCGCTTAAATCAGTCTAGAAGCGACTTTTGGTAGGTTTTCGAGGGCCCAAAGTCGAAGCTCCCGAGAAATACTTTCACCATCCGATAACTGCATGCATTTCGAAGCTAAGCCTCTAACCTCATAGTCAACAAGGTGCCGAATAACCTGCTTCACTTCCGGAATCAGCTGTGGAGTAATCGAAAACTCACGTAATCCAAGCCCCACCAATAAAGGCAGATGAATCACCTCAGAAGCCATCTCTCCACAGAGACATACACGAATGTCGTGCTCTTCCCCCACACGGATCAGGGAAGAAATCAATTGAAGGACTGCGGGGTGCAAGGGGTCATAAAGATCTGCAACCTGTTCATTACCCCGGTCCACTGCAAGGGTGTACTGAACAAGATCGTTGCTGCCGACACTCAAAAAGGAGACACGGTGTGCGACATGATTGGCAACGAGAGCCAGTGACGGAACTTCTACCAT
>CAJXMG010000016.1 GCA_913056395.1 uncultured bacterium
CCAGCAGACATGCTCTTCGTCAGTGAAAATCCGATTTACGTTCAGGGAGATTTCAATACCACTGATTTCGGAACTTCGAACCAGAAGACTGTGGCTGTCATCAGCGATGCCGTCAATCTGCTTTCAAACACCTGGGATGATGATAAAGATCCGGGCGACTCCGCGTCAGACATCGACAATGCGACGGAGACCACCTTCAATATGGCGATGATTACCGGGAATGTTCCAACGCCCGACGGCGGCGGTAACTATTCCGGTGGACTGGAAAACCTTCCCCGTTTCCATGAGCGCTGGTCCGGTGTCGACTGCAATATCAATGGAGCATTTATCAATCTGTTCCAGAGCCGTCAGGCTACCGAACGCTGGGGCAAGTCCGGGGTCTACAATCCTCCGGTCAGGGCATGGGGTTACGATCAGGGACTTCTCGATGCCAGTGTTCTCCGCGACCTCTTCCCTCAGGCGGTTTCCATCGATCGCCTCGTGTGGGAGGAAGGGCAGCCGATCCTTCCTGGAACCTGATGAGACGAGGGCGAGCCGCAGTCGATTGACTCCGGGTGCATTTCGGCACCCATGAGGTATCCTGTTTACCAACAGGAAGGGCAGGATCACGGCAATGGCACCCGATTCACAGGATCAACCGACTCCCCGCCCAACTCCCCGCAATGCCGCGGTCCATCGACCGACACAGAAGCTCTCCGTCAAAAGGACACGTCCCGGTCGCTCGCCCAGAGGTCTCGATGAAATCGCCGTCGAGGAACCTCTCGAGATTCGCCTGCGCTGGTCCGAAGATGGAGAATCCAGAGATCAAAAGGTCGGCACGACGATGCGGACTCCCGGAGATGATTTTGATCTGGCTCTGGGATTCCTCACCGCCGAGGGAATCCTCGGTCTTTCAGAAAAGCCGGCAGGGATTTCCCATTGCACCGATGGTCAGGCAGAAGACCCTCTCAACGTGGTGACCGTGACTCTCAGGGAGGGCTCGACTCCCGCCATAGAACATCTGGAGTCCCTGGGACACGGAACCAGTGCGTGCGGCATCTGCGGGCGGACCCGACTCGACGATGTGGTCCAGCGGGTTCCGGAACGGGCGGAGTCCCCCACCCTCGACCCTGATTGGTTGGCGACCCTTCCCAATCTCCTGCGTGCTTCGCAAAGCCTCTTTGAATCCACCGGCGGTGTTCATGCGGCCGGTGCCTGGCCTGCCGGGGGTGAACTGATCACACTTCGGGAAGATGTGGGCCGCCACAATGCCCTCGACAAACTGGTGGGAGCTCTGGTAACGAGAGAAATGTTGCCGGCAGATCAACTCGTCTGCACCGTCAGCGGACGGGCCAGTTTTGAGTTGGTTCAGAAGGCCGCCGTCGCAGGCTTCGCAGCACTGATTGCGGTGGGTGCTCCATCCAACCTCGCCGTGGAAACCGCCCGGGAGGCGGGAATGGTGCTGTGTGGATTTGCCGGAGAGTCCGGTCTCAACTGCTACGCCGGTTCAAAGTCCCTCGGACTTTGAAACCCGTTTCTGAAACTCTGCGGTTCTGAAACTCTGCAATTCTGGAACTCTCAAGGATTTCCCCTCGCAGTAAACCCCTGTTTTATTCCCCGGCGAGTTCATCCTCTGAAACAGGGACCGCTTTGAAGCGGCCCTTCTCCTCGATGATCCGTGCCCACGGGTGTACCGGGTCGTGTTCCAGTGCCAGCAAGGCTTGCTCTGCTGACGCCGCCTCCAGCAACTGACGCTTCTCCTCGACCACTTTCAGGGCATGAACGTCGTATCCCATCGTCCATGCAGCTCGCAGGTGGTGAATCGTTGGGGCCAGATCCGCCAGATATCGGATCACCCGGCCTCCCCCTTCGATCCGAATCGTCTGCATTCCGGTCGTGTGACCATCCACCTCTTCGACAGAGATTCCGGGCATGATTTCTCCGGGTCCATCGAGTAACTGCAGATCCGTTCCTTCGAGGGGCTCGATGTTGGGGCGAAGATAGGAAGCCCGCTCCCGGGGATTGGGTTGAAGCCCATTTTCCCAATTCCGTTTCTGGACCCAGTGCCGGGCATTGGGCATCACCGGTATGGAACTGCCAGAAGAGTCCAGTCGGGTTGCACCGCCGACATGGTCAAAGTGGAGGTGAGTGACGATGACGTCGGTCACCTGATCCGGATCGGTTCCTGAATTGCGAATCGCCCTCTCGAGGGGGCAATGACCTTCACCGTTTGGCAATCGGACATCAAAACGCTCCCGAAAAGCTTCTTCCTCTTTGTCGCCCACACCGGCATCGATGACGACGATCCGGTTCTCATCCGCGTTTTTCGCCAGCAGCAATCGGGTTGCGAGTGGGATCCGGTGGGCGTCATCCGGGGGGATACACCCCTCCCAAACTACCCTGGGAACGGAGCCAAACATGGCTCCCCCATCGAGATATAATCCACCCCCATCGAGAGTGGTGATTTCCCAGCTGCCCGCCCGTATTTTTGCAGTCATCAAAACTCTCCCCACGCAAGATGATTTTGTCCTGATTTATATCCGATCTTGACTCACCTGACCCCGATAATTCGCTGGTCCTGATTGCTTCCGCAGTCCCCCACTCCTACCATGAAACAGGGGAAAAATGACACCGGTTACCGGTGGACATCCGGTTGCCACTGGCCTTTCGAGGCCCGGTAGCCCGCTGTCGCAGGATTTGCCGACTATGGGGTCATCTTTCCACCGCCGATTCCGAATTCGTCTCCGAAGAGTGTACTGAAGAGACAGTGCACCCTAGAGACAGAAAAGGAATCGGTCTGAACCAAAGTGGACCTGCAAAAGATTACCTGCGCACTTTCGACGATCGAAAGGATTCGAACCCGAATGAGTGACCAGCAAGCATCGATTCCGATTCTCGAACTCGACGACATTTCCGCCAGGATTCCCCTTCTGGAGAAGATCGGCACCGATGTTCTCAAACTGATCCAGAGACGCGATGAAATTCTGGGTCAGACCCGCTCACCTGGACGCGGAGTGGAGGAAAAATCCCCCACACTGGTCGAGCTGAAGGAAGAGTTGAGAACACTGTCCAGAAAGCTCGAGGCCTACCGCGAAGAGGTCAAGGAGTTGGGCGGAATTCTGGCTACACCGGATGCTGCCACCATGGAGTTCCTCGGGGAAATCGACGGCTGCCTTGCATGGTTTTCATGGCAGCCGGGCGAAAATTCCATCGACCACTGGCGCCCGGTAGACGGGGATCCCGGAGAAAGAATACCCCTGCTCGTCAAGCAGGATGATTTGGATACGGACGATTTGATTTACCCCCTCGATTGAGGGAAGGGAGAAGAAGAATGTCAGACAAACTGTTGAACATCGACGATACTAATTTTGAAACTGAGATTGCCAGCGGCGGACTGGCCATGCTCGATTTCTACGCCACCTGGTGCGGTCCCTGCAAAACTCTGGAACCCGTGGTTTCTCAGTTGGCAGACGAGTACGCCGACAAGGGGATCAAAATCGGCAAGGTCGACATCGAGCAGGCTGAAGGCCTCGCCGTCAAATACGGCATTCAGGGTGTTCCGACCCTGCTCTTTTTCAAGGACGGTGAAGTGGTGAACCAAATGACCGGTGCCCACCCCAAGCCGACCCTTGAGCAGGCACTCGACGCCATCAGCAGCTGATTTCACTGCTGAAAACACCTGGAGGAGTAGCATGAAAACCGGATCGGGATCATTCGCTTTCGAATCAATGTTTTCACGGATCACCGGAGTGATCTTGATTCTGTTTTCGTGCGGCTGCCTTTCAAACAGCGGCCCACCCCAATACCAGAATCGGGTCATCCCCGAGTCTGCCCATCCTGTTCTGGTCGACGCCGATCTCTCGCAAAGGTTCGGAGCCCGCAGGGCACAACCGGAATCTTCCCCCTCCCCGGAGCTGAGTTATGAACTTCCGGAAGGGTGGGTCGAACTTCCGGTGACCTCGATGCGTCGCATGAACTTGCGTATCGCCGGGAACCCGCAAACGGAATGCTACCTGACCGTCTTCCAGGGTGGTGGATCCCTCCGTGACAATGTGGATCGCTGGTGTCAGCAAATGGGAGTAGAACCGATCTCCAATGAAGCGCTGGCCGCTTTGCCAAAAGCCAATCTTTTGGGAATGGAGGGGGTTCGCTTCGAAATCGATGGTGATTTCGATGGCGGCATGAGTTCGTCTGCCGTCGCAGATGCCCGCATGATCGTCTACGTCCTCCCCCTCGGTGGAGCAACAGTCTTTCTCAAGGCGACAGGCCCCAAAGATCTCCTCATCGCCGAAGCGGACAACCTGAGTCAGTTTGTTGAAGGTCTGAGCCTCTCGCAGGCGACCGCAGCACAAAACCCTGCACCCACCTCTTCCTCGCCCCCGGCTGCTTCTCCCCTTTCATGGGAGACCCCCGAGGGCTGGACTGCCATGGGCAGGAAGCCGATGCGCGAAGTCACCTTTGCTGCAGGAACCGAGGCCCGTTGCTGGATCACCATTCTCGGGGGCGATGGCGGTGGCACCCTTGCGAATGTGAATCGCTGGCGCAATGAGATGGGACAGCCTCCTCTCAAGGAGGGTGACCTTGCCGCTTTGCCGACCATGCCCATGCTGGGCGGTCAGGCCTACGTGGTCGAGGCAGAGGGCTCCTATTCCAGCATGGGTTCCGCTGCGGAATCGGACTGGGGCATGATTGGTCTGATTCGAAACCTCGACGGAAAAGCGGTCTTCATCAAACTGGTCGGGCCCAAGCCTGAGGTCGAAGCGGCCCGGGAAGGGATCCAGTTCCTGGCCCAGTCCCTGAAGGAGAGATCATGAGTTCTTCCAACCCATCTTTTTGGGATTCCAGATTCATCAAATCTCTCGGTTCGCTGGGACTCGCAGCGCTGATGATGACATTTCTTCTGATTCTCACCTTTCTGGGAACGATGGATCAGACCAACATGGGCATCTATCAAGCCCAAAAGAAGTATTTTGAATCCTGGGTCGTCCTTGATGCCTGGGCTCCCTGGGGCCTGCCGATGATCCCCCTGCCCGGTGGAATGCTGTGCATGATCATCTTCACTGCCAATCTTTTGGTGGGCGGTATTCTGAGGTTGCGACTGAACAAGAACAATCTCGGCGTCTTTGTGATTCACGTCGGTATCGCCCTCATGATGAGTGCGGGTCTGGTGAAGCTGCTTGCAGGTCAGGAAGGCTACCTCCGTCTTTGGGAAAACCAGAAGGCCTCCGAATACATCAGTCACCACGAGTGGGAAATCTCTGTCTTTGAAGCGGATACGGGCGAGGTGACCGAGAAGACCCTGCACGAGCGATTCTGGCGTGGGCGTGACACTCTCACCGTTGCTCCCGCTGAAGGAGTCCCCTTCTTTCTGAACCTTGAATTCCTTCATGGAAACTGCAGGCCACAACAAGTGACGGCTGGCGAAGCGATTCCAAAAGGAACCGTGGTCATCGATGACTGGTACCTGAAATCAGAAACGATGGATCCGGAAAATGAACGCAATATGCCCGGATTGGTCGCCTGGATTCACAAGGGTCCCGAAGACAGGGAAGCAGGCAGGGAAGGCAAAACATTCCTCTGGGGTGGTCAGAACTATCCCTGGGCTTTCCAGCATGAAGGCAAAACCTGGGTGGTGGCGATCCGAAAAGTCAGACACTCGATGCCTTTCACCATCCAGCTCGACAACTTTGAGAAAGTGGACTACCCCGGCATCACCATGGCCAAGGAGTTCCGCAGCGATGTCACCCAGATCTCCGAGGGTGGCCGCCGAAATGTCCGTATCGAAATGAATGATCCCCTCAGGGATCAGGGACTGATTCTCTTCCAATCTTCATGGGGTCCCCCGGATGCCAAACCCGGCGATGAACTTTTCAGTGTCTTCGCTGTCGTTCACAACCCCTCTGATCACTGGCCCCTCTATTCCTGCATCATCATCGCACTCGGAATGGGCCTTGCCTTCGTTCAGAAATTCCTCGCCTACGGGCGCAGGCAATCGAAGAGATTGCAACAGGAGGCCGCATGAACATTTTCCTCCAAAGATCTTTACTGCTGATTCTGCTCGCCCTCTTGAGCTTGCCAGCAACGGCTTTCCCGGTCCTTGCACAGGACGCCCCAGCGTCTGACTCACAAGCCGCTGACCCACAAGAGCCTGCCAGCACCTATGGAGAACCCGCGGCTCCCACTGCCAAGCGGGCTGCATTGTCTCGTGCACCATGGTCTCAGGAGATTCTGGATGAAGTGGCTCGCTGGCCGATCCAGCACGGTGGACGTGTAAAACCGTTCCAGACCTTCGCCGGCTTCCTGATGCTCAAGGCCAACGGCAGAAGAACCCTGAAACTGGAAGACGAAAAACTGGATCCGGTGGCATGGGCTCTGGATTTCATGTTTTACCCCGAAGTAGCCAAACAGTACCGCTGCATTCATGTCCCCAATGCTGAGGTTCTTACCGGCATCGGTTTCGATACCACGAACTTCCGTCGCAGTGATCGCTACAGTTTTGACCAGTTGGAGTCGGTCTTGCCAACACTCTTCGAGAGTGCACGCAGAACCATGCAGGCGAAGCCGGAATCCAAGGAGTGGACCCTCGTCGAGCGTCAAACCATCCAGCTGATGCAGGACATCCGCGAGATGGAAGTCCTCCTTTACTCGATGGATTCTGCCCGCAAGACCTTTGGGCTTAACGCCGTCGAAGAATTGACGGCAATCTTCGGTGAGAACCCGGCACCGGGATACTCCCCCATTCTCCAAAACATCGACCAGATGGCAGAGTTGACCGATCGCGAAAACCTTCTCGCAATTCCTGAAGATCGTCGGCCTGCTGTCATCGAAGCCTTGCGCAGTCTGCAGGAAGACCTGATCCGTTCCCTGGAAATTTCGGGGATGGGATACAACTGGTTTCCTCCGGAAGAAGTGATTCAGACCGAGGAAAATCTGCCTGTCGTCTGGACTACTTCTTCGGAAGTGATCCAGGAAGCCCTGGTGATGAAAAGCACTGAAGAGCGCGGCAAGGCACTCTACAGTCTGGAAAGGTTGCCCTACCTCCTCGATGACCGGCCCCAGTTTCTGGTGGAGGCCACCAACTTTGGTGCGACCTTGAGAAATCTGGCCGCAACGCAGGATTCGGGAAGACACATCTCCACTGAAGTCTCCTTCTACAACATGGATTACTTCACCAAGGCGCTGGTCCTCTTCCTCCTCGGCTTTATCGTGAGTTGCCTGGGCTGGCTTGCACCCCAGAGTGGAGCACCCAAAAAGCTGACATGGATTCTGAGTCTTTCAGGGGTGGGAATGTTGATCGCCGGTGTCACCATCCGCTGTGTGATTCAGGGGCGTCCCCCGGTCACCACACTGTACGAGACGATCCTCTTTATCACCGGCTGCTGCGTGCTGACGGCCCAAGCCCTTGAGTACTACGATCGACGCAATATCGCCCTGACAGTTTCCACCTTCCTCGGAGCACTGGGCTGCTTCCTCAGCAACCGCTATGAGTTGAAGGAGGCGGTCACCGCAGGCGATACGATGCCGAGCCTGGTCGCGGTTCTCGATACGAACTTCTGGTTGTCAACTCACGTCACCACCGTGACTCTCGGTTATGCCGCCGGATTGCTGGCTGCCGCCATCTCCCATGTGTGGATCTTCTCCAAGATGCTCGGAGTCAAAAAATCGGACCCGGGTTACTACAAGAGTCTGACTCGAATGGTTTACGGAACACTCTGTTTCGGCCTCTTCTTCAGTATCGTCGGCACGATTCTGGGTGGTATCTGGGCCAACTACTCGTGGGGTCGGTTCTGGGGTTGGGATCCGAAGGAGAATGGCGCACTGATGATCTGCCTGGCAGAGCTGATCATCCTTCACCTGAGAATGGGTGGCTACATCCGTGATCGCGGTGTTCACGTCCTCAGTGTTCTCAATGCCATGATCATCGCCTTTTCCTGGTGGGGCGTGAACCTGCTGGGGGTCGGTCTTCACAGTTATGGATTTACCGACGGCATCTTCAAGCTTCTTGCGGGCTTCTTTGCCCTCGAAATGATCGTCATGGGTATTGGCCTGTTGCAAAAGAGCGGCGGTGGCAAGGAACCTCCTGCTCCCCCTGCCCCTCCTGCTGAATCCGCAGCCACAGGTTAATGGAGCGACTGTCCTTTACACCGAAGCTCGTCGTCTTTGATCTCGATGGAACCCTCATCGATTCCATCGGCGATATCGCCTCGGCAGTGAACCGGTTTCGCACTGCCCGAGGTGGATCGGTTCTCACAGAGGAGACGGTCAGAGGTGCTGTGGGCCATGGGGCCCGAGAATTATGCAAAGTACTTCTGACAGACCTCGCCATGGCTGACGAGAGCAATGAAGATCTCTATCAGGCATTCAGGGCCATCTACATTGAAGAAGCGGGACTCCCTGACCACCAGATTCGCTGGCTACCCGGGGCTCTCGAGTTACTCCAGCATTTGAATCAGCGACAGATCGCCGGTGCCATTCTGACCAACAAGCCGCGTAGGGTCACCGAAGTGCTGATGCCTCAACTGACGAAGGCGTTTCCCTGGAAACAGATCTTCTGTCCCGAGGATACCGGCACTCCCAAACCCGATCCCGCAGGACTACACCAGCTGATGGATTTGAATCAGTGCCGGGTCGACCAGACCGTTTATGTCGGCGACTCTGCCGTCGATTTTTCAACCGGAAAAGCGGCCGGAGTCCTGACACTGGGTCTCCGGGGAGGTTATGGTCAAATCACGCCTCCAGAACCGGATCACTGGATGGCCGAGATTTCAGAAATGATCCCGCTCATCGACTGACTTCCTGCGAAAGGAACGACGATGCCCACCGCCACCGCTGGACAGAGAAAACTGCGCAAAAGTTTCAAGAACACTGAGGACCGAAATTGCCTTGGCAGCCATCTGTCAGTTTCCGGAGGCCCCTGGAAAGCCGTGGAGGAAGCGATCGAGCTGGAGATCCGGGCCCTGCAGATCTTCACCAAAAATGCGAGCCGCTGGGTGCAGAAACCCATCGACCCCAAGCATGTCGATAAATTTCATGCCGCTGTCGAAGAATGGGGTGCCCACCCCCTCCTCAGCCACGACTCCTACCTGATCAATCTCGCCTCTCCCAAGGAGGAACTGTTCCAGAAATCCATCGCAGCCTTTGCCGATGAACTGGAGCGGGCGGAGTTGCTCGGCCTGGATTTCCTCGTCATGCACCCCGGAGCCCATGTCGGCAGTGGAGTCGAAGCAGGCATCGAACGCATCGCCGCAGGGATGCGCGAGGCCTTTGACCGGGTCCCCCATGTCAAAACCCGGGTCCTCCTCGAAAATACCGCCGGTGGAGGATCCACCATGGGAAGATCCTTCGAGGAACTGCGAGATCTCCTTACCGCCATAGATACGCCGGAAAGAACTGGAACCTGTATCGATACCTGCCACATGTTTGCCGCCGGTTACGAACTTCGAACCGAAGAAGGCTACCAGGAGACGATGAAGCAACTCGACAAGGTACTCGGTGCCCGTCGCGTCTTTGCCCTTCACCTCAATGACAGCAAGGGAGATCTCGGCAGTCACCTCGATCGCCATATGCACATCGGCGACGGCCTGATCGGCAAAAAGGGGTTCCAGTTCGTCATGCAGGACGACCGTTTCGCTGGTATTCCGAAGATTCTCGAGACTCCCAAGGTTGAAGACATGGATCAACAGAACCTTTCATTGCTGGAAAAACTGGCGAAAAAGAAATGAGGCTTTCTTGAACGAGGAACTTCAACCGGAGGACTGGGTTCCCATCGGCAAAGGTGGCCCCTCCGAGATTCGAGCTTTGGCCCAGGCACTCGAAAACGCCGGTATCGCCCCCATGGTCCAGACGGTTCCCGGAGGCTGAGGAACCCAGCTGATTCTCGCGGTCGCGAGAACTGATCTTCCAGCCACCCAACAGGTTCTTGCAGCTCTCGCCGCTGAGAATGCTCCAGAAGGATCACACGAACCGGAAACTGACGGCTCTGCCTGCCCCGCCTGCATGACCAGCATTCCTGCAGAAGCAGAAGAGTGCCCCGATTGCGGGATTCGACTTCGGTAAACCTCCGCCGATGACATCCTGTTCTTGCTGATGCTTCATTTCTCTCCCCCAGGTCCGTAATACTTCTCACGGGTCCCATGGAATAAACCTTGAGCCTGATTCAACTGCTCTGGATTGACTCCGGAGAGTTGGGCCAATGCAGTCCACTCCTGCTCAGAGCGCTGCCCCCATCCCATGGCACACAAACGCAACGCCAGAAACCTCACTCCCTGGGATGGATCGAGCCGTGCCGTCTCCTCCAGAGTCTGCATCCACTCCAAAGGATAGGTCCCCGAAGAATCTCTCCCACCCAAAGCCCCATAGAGAACCCACAACCGGTAGGACTCCGAACGAGCGTCGTCACCCCTGCGATAGAGGAGCGGTTTCAAACGCTGCTCTCTGGCTCGATGGAAAGCGGTCAGTAATTCACTTCCCCGATACTCGTTACGGATGAAAAAATCTGCCCATTCATCCATGACCGCAACCAGTTGCTGTCCGTCCGCTTGCAGAAGGATTCCTTTTCCGACTTCCAACTGGGTCGGAATGTCCCGGGTACGGATTCTGGAGAGTACCTTTTTACGGAAACCTGTGTCTTCGATTGAGTACAGGTTGGCGACGATACCCTGGGCAATTTTTTGAAACTCGGCATCATCCGATTCCAGCCAGTCGAGGGTCCATTGCTCCAACCATGCAGGGGTCTTCTCTCTCATCTCGGATTTCAGGCCGCGGAGAACCACCTCTCTCCAGCGAGTTCGCATCGCCGATTCCTCGGGATATTTCTCCGGATTCGACAGGAAGTCGTCGATGAGTGAGAAGGACAGATTCCCATCGATTCCCAACGTCGAATCGAACCAGCGATCCAACTGATCGAAGTCTTCCAATCCCTCTATCCACAGATCCACCGCCCATTCGAGAGCTCCTCGACGGTCGATCCAGATTCCGGGAGGAACCGGATCCATCGACAGGGCTGTTCCCAAAGCAACTAGCAGCGCTCTCTTCTCGAAGAGACTTCCCTGCCCTTCTGCAAGAAGTTGGAGCAGTTGATCCCCGATACCATTTTGACACTCGAACAGGGCTGTCAGTTCCTGCGCCACATCGGAACTGTGCTTGCCCTTTGCGATCAGTCGCTGAAGTGGTTCGCTCCAGGGGCCGCTTCGCAGGATGGATTCCATCATGGGATTCGGAGCCGAGATAACGGGCCTATCTGGAACGGCTGATTCCATCTCTTTACTGATCCGATTCCCGGATTCTCCCGAAGGCTCCACACCGTGTTCACTTTGGATCATTTCAAGATTGCCTTGAGCAGAATTCGTCAAAACGGATCCGACCCTGTCGTGATCCTTGCCGATGTCGATGAGCATCCACAGGGCGAGGATCATTACCACTGTCATCATTAGGAGAGGAAGCCGTTTCATGGTGTCCTCCCGATGCAATCAGTACCTTCCCCACTTCCTGGACAGGGCAAAGAGGTCCAATGATCGACGCTGTTCCACTGAATCGCTTCGCCTGAAGGAAGACAGGCCCGACTCCAGCAAAAGATAAAAAAGCTGGTGCACTCACAGTGCAGTTTTTGCTGAAGCACCGCACGGGTCTGCCTCTCGAACAGACAGCAGCCGTTACGGGGAGCCGGGACCGCATGGGCCGGAGTCAGCAAAACCCACAGTGGACACTGGGGCTCGGGGAAGGTCACCGTGGATCCCCAACGATCGAGCAACAGTTTGAGTGGCATGTCAGAACAGGGGTTACTGACCGGTGAAACCACCTGATCCACAGCAATCTGACGCGTTCCCATATTCGGACATTCCTGCTGACAATCCATTCCCCCGGGAATCTGTCCCTCCAGCAAATCACACAAGACAAACAGGAAGACGACAGCAACTAGGCCGTGAACCCCTCCCCGACTGCGAAAACTCATCTCTTGAAACAAAAACAAACTCCTCCCTTCGGGCGGTACCGAGGGGAGGAGTTTGCGGTGAATCACATCAACTGTCAGCAATCAGGTCTTGCAAGTCGTCCGTGAAAGGTCAGCGATTCACGATTCTTCCCGTTCATTTCCTTCAACATTGAGTCTCAACTTCAGGGGGATGGCAAAGGTGCGCAGACGATCATCGCCGTCGTAGATACCACCGACCACCCGCGCCCTGAGAACGTACTCACCCTGCAAATCATCGCCGACCCGGAAGGTGGCAAAAGCGGAGAAATCTCCGTTGAGGGCAGCGACTTCGGTTCCCTGATAGGTCGCCTTCTCTTCCCCCTGATAAGTCCAGGCACTCTCACGGGTCAATACCGTGTAATCCTTGCCCTTCTCGCGGATCTCCAATCCTTCGATCTGAATCCGACTCTCAAAAGCAGGACGGTCCGTCAGGCCCTGCTCGAGGAAGGAGATGAACTGCTCAGAACTGTTGGTGAATGATTCCCGAGCCACTTCTAATTGGTCGCGACTGTCGAGGACGATGTAGGTCGGGTTCGCATAGTATCCGGTGATGCGGATCTGTTGCTCCCGATAGGTCGCCTCAATCTCACTGGTGGCGTCGTCGGTGTAGATCTCGAAGAGTTCGTATTGGCTGAGCAACTGCTCAACTTCAGACTCGCGGAAAATACCATTTTCCATGAGTCGACAATTCTGTCAGGTGTGCCCCGTGAAATTGAGGAACAGCGGTTTGCGCGGCCGCTCCCCTGACTCCATCTCCTGACGAACTTTTTCGAGCTCGGCGACAAAGTCCACATCCCCTTCCCGGTCGAGGTGCTTCCACGGCAGGGATGCTTTCTGGTGAAGACTCGGCACCAGCAGCTGGGCTTCGATGTTTTCATTCATGCGCCAGCCGGTGACGGCGTAGAAGCAGCTGCCGGCCCCCAGCAGGGTCAGCAACAGCAATCCGCCACGCCCCGCCGAAATCGATTTGACGGGAGAGTCGTGGGGAAAGCGCAACTTGCCGATGATATTGAGTGCCATCGCAACCAGAGTGAGCCCCCAGATCGCCATAATCACTTCACGGTTGACGATGTGACCAAAGCGCCAGTAGGTCGCCACGGCACTGAAGAACTTCCACGCCGCCAGCAGTTCGATGAAACCGAGGACCACTTTGACGGTGGAGAGCCAACCCCCGGAGCGGGGCAAACCGGTGAGCATCTTCGGGAACAGTGCCAAAAGGACAAAGGGGAAAGCGATGGTTGAGCTGAAAGCGAGCATGCCCACCGCAGCGAAGCCGGGCCCCTCTCCTGCTGCGAGGGCCAGCAGTGCCGCCACGATCGGTCCCACACAGGTAAAGGTGGTCACGGCAAAGACGAGGCCCATGACCAGAACACTGGCGGCTCCGCCTCCTCCTCCACCACCGCCGACGCGATTGCGAATGAAGGCAGGCAACTGGATGTCGTAGTACCCGAAAAGGCTGAATCCAAAGACGATGAAGAGCACACCGATGGCCAGATTGACGTAGCCATTGGTGGCCATGAAGTTGGCACCCTCCTCACCGAGGAGAGCGGACAACAAGAAACCGAGAGAAGTAAAGGAGACGACGATGCCCGCACCAAACAGGGCGGCCAGACCGATGACCCGTGAACGACTCTCATGGGCCTGCTTGGTGAACACGCTGACGGTGATCGGAATCATCGGGTAGACGCAAGGAGTCACCAGGGCGAGGAACGCTCCACTGATGGCCAGCAGAATCACGCCGAGCAATCCCTGATCCTCGGTTTCAGACTGAATGTCCCCTCGGAATGCGGGGATTCTTTTCTCCGGGGAAACCTTGCCATCGATCCGCAGGGTGACGATGTCTCCGATTCCGATCGTAGAACCGGCTTCCAGAGTTGCGGTCAACTGCAAGTCATCATTGGCAAAGGTGGCCACGCGCGGGTCGCTCTCCTCAGCCAGCCCTGTGGCGGAACTTTCCTCTGCCCCAGACCCGCTTCCCACCGAAAGGTCGAGGTTCAACCTCTCTTCAGGCAGACACATCATGGCATCGCACGACATCGATTCGACGATCAGCGGCAGAGTGCCCGAGGTCAGTTCTTCTTCGCCCTCATACTGGAGGGTGACCTCGAAGCGGGCCTTGCGCTGGTGCTTGATACTGTTTCCGCCGATCAGGGGATCAAAACCCTTGTAGGGCGCGGTCAACTCCTTGACCTCCACCACTTTCAGGGAAGAACCATCCGCAGTGAGGAATCGGGTCGGGGTGCCATTTTCGGGATTCATTTCAAGGCCGTAGATGTGCCAGCCCCGTTCGATCTCCGCTCCGACTTCCACCTTGAAGGTTTCACCCGGGATCACTTTCCCTAGAGTGGGAACGGTCCATTTCACGGGTGAATCATCCGCCTGGAAGGTCGCTGTCGCCGACTCTTTTCCGGGGGCCTCTGTTCCCACCGTGACTTCTGTACTGAGTACGACCGTATTGGGCAGCAAACACTCCTTGGCATCGCAGGCCTGGTAGGTCACCGAAACCGTTACCGTCCGCGGTCCCGGCTGCGCATCCTCCGGCGCACGCAGAGGGATCCTGAAGATCGTCTTTCCTTCGTGTTCGAGATAATACTCTTCACCGACTTCACGCTCATGGGGCTCGGGCTCCGAGATCTCTCCGTCAAAGAGCAGGTCCTTCGATTCGAGAACCACGATGGAGGTCGCCACCCCCCACTCCGGGTCCTGATTCAGGCCATAGATGTGCCAGCCCCGCTCCATTGCGGCCTCAAGTTCGAGCTGGACGAGTCCCCCTGGAGCGAGACCCTCTGCTTTTTTGAGGCTCACGGTGACCGGGTTGTCCGATCCGAAGATGGCATCACCAAATCCGCCATCTCCAAATCCTCCAGCCCCCAATCCGTCCTGCTCCAGTTGGTCGAGCAATCCCCCTCCCGCCCCGGGCTGGGCCGGCAGGGTTTGACTGAAGCCTGGCAGGGTTAACATCGTGATCAGGGTCAGGATCCCCAGCAGGATATTTTTCATCGGTGGAATCTCCTCAGAGTGATCTCGGATCGGCGGAAAATCAGCGGCTCGATTCGCGGGGGCCTTCGATGGCTCGAACGATGTCCTCCTCGGGGAATGCACCTCCACCGGGGGTGTAGGCACGGACCCACTGGTCACCGACGACGAGGAAGGGAATTCCCTTCTTGCCGGTTTCCTGCTCGAGGCGTTCGGCGGCACCTTCCACTTCGTCGATATTGACGACGTCGTATTCGACTCCGAGTCCGTCCAGAAAGCGGACAGCAACGGTGCAATCAGGGCACCAGGGTGCGCTGTACAACTGGATCTTGGCTTGTTCACTCATCTCAGCCTCTTTTCAACACAAGAAATGCGGAAGAGGGCTCAAAACGACGTCGAGCCTGCCGCATCGGTCATGAAATGCTAGCACAACGGCCCTTCAAGGGCGACTAAAGGTGGTGTGCTGCAATCCCTCTCCAGCCCTGAAAATCCTCTGAATTCGTTGCTCAGGCGACTTGGACTCCGGTGCTTGAGGACGATATCCTGACGCCAGAGGTGAGGCTTCGGTTCCCGGTTCACTTCAGAGTCAGGAATGATCGGGCAGCGCGCCCTTTCACCGCAGATATTACCCCGCCTTGAAAGGTGGTCCCTTGAGAGACATGCGACAGACTTTTCGGATCGGTGAGAAGGAATTCGCTGCTCCCCTGTGGATCATCGGTCCCGACGTCATCGAGGATGAAGGCTTCGCCGTCGAGGTCGCCCACGTCATCGCCGAGGCGGCCCAAAGGCGAAACCTTCCGGTCATCTTCAAGGCCAGTTATGAAAAAGCGAATCGTTCCAGCACCGATTCCTTCCGTGGCCCCGGACTGGAAAAAGGCTTGCCCATTCTGGCTCGAATCGGTGAAGAGACCGGGCTTCCGATCACCACCGACATTCACGACAATGAGCAGGCGCAACGTGCCGCAGAAGTGGTCGATGTTTTGCAAATCCCCGCATTTCTCTGTCGCCAGAACTCCCTTCTGGAAGCCTCTGCCGCCACGGGGAAAATCGTCAATCTCAAGAAGGGGCAATTTCTTTCCCCCTGGGACATCGCCAGCCGCGTCAAGGTTCTCAACACCGCTGGAGCAGCCGACGTGTGGATCACGGAACGCGGTTCATCTTTTGGCTACCAACGCCTGATCAACGATTTCCGGGCAATCCCCATCACTCAGGAAACCGGTGCAGCCCTGATCTTCGATGCGACACACAGCGTGCAGACACCCGGTGGTGCAGAGGGAGTCTCGGGAGGAGAACGTCACTTCATTCCTGTTCTTGCCCGTGCGGCCGCAGCAGCCGGAGCGGACGGTTTCTTTTTTGAGGTTCACCCCGATCCGGAGAAAGCTCTCTGTGATGGTCCCAATGCCCTGCCTCTGGATCAGCTGGATGCCCTCCTCGACCAACTGGAGCCGATCGCTCGGGTGACACGGGAAATCCCTCCTCTGGACCTTTGATCCCATGGTCACTCCCTCACGGCAGTGGGAAGTTCGAGTCGTCATCCCCGCATTGAATGAGGAGCTCTCTTTGGGAAAGGTGCTTCGAGCCCTTCCTGATGATCCGGTGTCCTCAATTCACGTCGCCGACAATGGATCGACAGACAGAACCGCAGATATCGCCGCTAAGTACGGCGCCAGAGTCGTTCACGAATCCCGCAAGGGTTACGGATCAGCCTGCATTGCCGCCCTCGAAGATGTGCGATCCGTCATCGAAGATCCCGAAAATGAAATCATCGTCTTCCTCGATGGTGACTTTTCCGATGACCCATCCTGCCTGCCAATTCTGATCGAGCCCCTGATTCAGGGAGAAGCGGATCTGGTCCTCGGCAATCGGGCACATCGTGGAATCTCGAAGGGGGCTCTGACCCCCCAGCAACGATTTGGAAACCGCCTCGCCACCTGCCTGATTCGTTTGATTCACGGAACGAGCTTTCAGGACCTGGGCCCCTTTCGCGCCCTTCGTTGGGAAACTCTGGAAGAAATGAAGATGCAGGATCCTGATTTTGGCTGGACTGTCGAGATGCAAATCAAGGCTGCTCGCATGAACTTGCGCATCAGGGAAATCGATCTCCCCTACCGTCCCCGAATCGGAACCTCCAAAATTTCCGGTACCCTGAAAGGCTCATTTCAGGCCGGAGTGAAAATCATGTCCTGGATACTCCGTGACCTCTGGGCAGGTCCTCGCAATCAAACGTGAATCGGTGCACACTGAACCCTGACAACTGGGATTAATCTCTTGAATCGGGGACTCTTGGATGGCATCTCCTGTGACCGCTGCGGAAAAAGCCTGCTGATCGACGAAGAGGTTCGTTATCAGGTTAAGGTCGTCGTCCAGGCCGCCTATGATCCCATGGAAATTTCAGCGGAAGACTTGCAGGGTACCGGTCCCGAATCCTGGAAAAGCCTGATCAAATCCCTCGAGAATCTCAGCGCCGAGGAAGCACAGGATCAGGTTTACCGGGAGATTCGCTTCGATCTCTGTCCCCCGTGCCAGAAGATCTATCTGACCAATCCCATCCCCGGAACAGATGTCAGCGGGTCTTCCAATTCTAGCGGTTCGGGAATCTCTACGTAGATCTCTCCCACCTGTTTTCCTGCCACGTTTGTCACACGGGGAGGGTGATCGGTGATCCAGCGATCAAAGGTGGTTTCGTCGATCCAGTGAGCCCTTTTCAACAGGTGCGGAATCACATGGATCAGTCCACGATCCGCACCGTCATGACTTTTGATGACCAGTGATCCTTTTTTGCCCCAGATCACCATGACCCCTTCCGCCCCTTCCTTGGCCCGAAACTTTCCGGCCAGGTAAGGTCTCCAGAGGAGAGGGAGCCGCCCCTCACCACTGAATGCCTTGGGGTGGGAATCGATGGCGTCGTGAACCCTTTGCACCCTGTTTTCCAGGCCACAACCTTTGAGAAACTCCGTGTGATGCAGTCTGTAAAACGCCCTTGCGATCGAAAGCAAAGGCATGTGGTAAGTGGGTGCTCCACAACCATCGGTGCCGTAACGCTCCTCTGTGAGTACCTCACCACTGAAGAGTTCAATCATTGCACGAATCGCACGCTGGAGGGGATGCCTGAACTCCAGATAGCCAGATAACTCGAACTCTTGGTGGAGGGCTGCCAGCAACATGCCACTGTGTTTGCCCGAGCAATTGTTGCAGGTCGCATCCAGGGGTTCCTTCTCAGACAACATTCTTTGTCTCTGCCTGCGCGAGAAGGGAGCATGAATTCCACACTTCAGATCCCCGATGGACAGATCACCCTTGGCCAAAAGCCCTCTGACAAGATCCCTGTGGAGATCTTCTCCCGCATGACTGGCACAAATGACGGCCAGTTCGCGAGGTGTCAGCGTGTACGCCTCATCGATTCCGGCGCGCAGCAGAGAAAGGGCCTGAAAGGGTTTCGCAACAGAACGAAGAAATGTCCCCCTGTCGGCGGCTCCAAACAAAAGGGGCGCTCCACCATGGGGGTACATAATTGCGGTGGCCGCATGGTGGGATTCCTCACAGGTTCCCCTGCCAACAATCGTTTGAATCTGGAATACATTTTCAGTGTGACCGGCCAATAGTGCCTCCGCGGCGATTACTCCCTGACCGGCTCCTCACTGACTTCTTCGACAGGGGCCGGATCGGTTTCTTTTTCAATAGGCTCCGATCGAGCTTCCAGCGCATCGATACGGTTCAGTATAGTTTCCCGTTCAGATCGCTCTTCCGCCAGTACTCTTAGGCCCCGAATCAGTTCCGCTTCTGCAGTTTCGAGACTTCTCTGCTCCAATTGATCCAGTAACCATGTCCATGGATCCCGGGAGAAATAACTTTTGACTGCTGGAGCCCCACTTCTGGTGGTCACGGCCTCTAGATAGACTGTGAAAGACTGGATGATTCTGGGAGCCGCGCCGGCACCCAGTGCTTCGGAGACAACCGCACGGCCGTCGATTTCACGGGCCAGTTGGCGTAATTGGGCGACAGCTTCTGCATGAGGACCTATGACCGGATCATTACCCATCAACGCCAATGAATCGACCAACTCCTGTTTCATTTCATTCCAGGCAGTTTCATCCGAGCCCGCTTCCGACTGAGCTCCAGCAGAAGCCTTGGTCAGGAAATCTTGAACAAGAATCTCAAACCGCTTCGCCTGTAATCGGGCCCAGCGCTCAAACCTCTGTGGATCGCGATCACGGAGATCTGTTGGCTGCACCTTCGCCCGAAGCAGATCAATCACCGAAGATGATTTCAGCAGGTTTGATCCCCATGGATTCAGCTCACCTTCCTCGTTGAGAAGGAATGACTGAGCCAACTGCAGCGATTCATCCCCCACCACCTGTGTCGTCGCTAATTTGAGAGCGGACTCCCGGAGCGTATCGGAAGGAGAGATCTCTCCCAGAATCCTGACGATTCCACTGACCGCCTCACTTCCGCCAATCGAGCCAATCATCGCCAATGCGGCACCGCGTTCCGCCTCGCTCTCACCTGCTCCTTGCAACACCATAGAAACGAGGATGGGAATCCCCTCTGGAACACCCAATCGTCCGATGCCATTGATGGCCAGTGAGCGGATATTGGACTCTTTTGTCGCCTTGATCAGTTCGTCGTAATACTGCAATACCTGACCCACGGAAGACTGCGGTACCTGACCATAGACCAGAGCTTCGAGAACCACTTCTCCAAGAGCAGGATTCAGGCGGGCAACGCGGAAGAGAATACCCACCGTATTTTCAGAGAAACCGATGGATCGGGCAGCCCCTACCAGGCGCCTGATTTCAGCACCATCGACTTTTTTATCCACACCGGGAATAAACCGGATGATGGCGGCATCAACTTCGTCGGACACTGGAGCACGCAGGGCCATCGCAGTACTCAATGCCTCCCGGGCCAACCTTCGGGATCCGTTGGTCAGATCCGGATTCAATCGGGAGATGTGGAATCGAAGGATCTGAAGAAGGTCCGAGTCATCCCTGAAATCCGCAAATTCCCTCAAGGCAGAGAGGCTCAACAGAGCGAGTTGCTGAAACTGAGAGGAACTTCTGGCACTGTTGGATCTTTCCTGAAGTACCGCAATCAAACGCTCAAAAATGGGGCGAAAGAGGCGAAGTCGGTTTTCAACTCCTCCATTTGAATCGGAGGAGGAAAAGTCCTTGAAATACTCACCAGCCCGACTAATTGCTGCAGAACGGATTCGGTGAGCTTCCGTGTTTGCCATCGATTCGATCAGCCAGTTGAGGTATCGCTCGGGGTTACTTCCCATGCGGAGGTATTGATCCGCACGATTCCACATCGCCAATTCACGCTCTTGGCCAGCCGCTTCGGTTCTTGCAACGATGCCATCCAGAATCGGCAAGTCACCATTGGCTTCCCACCAAGCGATCCAACCTGCCTGATCGAGATCCAATTTCATGAACTCAGCCAATGATGACAAAATAGTAGGGGCCGCAGTTTCAGAGGAATCCCTCAATCGATCGATGGCCACCTCGATCACCGCTCGGGGGTCACCGACTGTCAAAACATCGAAGAGACGAGCCACTTGCAGTGGGTCGGTGGCGACTCGAAACTCTGTGATCAATCGATCACGAACCGCCTCATCCATCGACCACTTGCGAAAACTGTTTTCGACTTCCTCAAGGAAGGGCCAATTCGCTTCTTGTTGCAACAATACGGTCAGGATCAAAATTCCGGTGTTACTGTTCGTGATCAATTCATCCTGAAGAATAAATCGGGTGCGCACGGGGTTCTCAAGGGCACGATCGGTCAGCATTTCGAGGATCAGTGGATTGATCCATTGAGGCGGGTTTTCCCGTTCCAGGCGAGCTCCCAGAAGCGTCATCGCCCGAACCCAGTCCGAGTTATCAGCGGAATCGAAGAAACTGCGAACCTTTTTGAGCAGCTGGTCGTCAGGATCTTCCTCGACTACTGGGTCCTGGGAATCCTGTTTTTGACCTGGGTCCGCTGAAGGGATCGTCACCGGAGGGTCTTGAACTTCCTGACTCTGAATCTCCTCAACTGGCAGAACCACGCCCGATTCAACCTTTGTCGATCCATCAGTAGAGCCATTGCCAGAAGAGTCTTGGGAAAACACATGATTCGGAGCGAAAGCAATGCCGAGCATCGACAAGAAAAAGACCCCTACAGAGAGAAGGCCAGACCTGAATGCTCTTCCCTCTCGAATGAGAAGGATCACATCATCCACCCATCGGATTCCATTGATCGACAATTTCTTTCCCCTGCACTTCACCCGCCTGCGCTAATCATATCGATTCCATGAGGTCTATTCGTGAATCCCGAAAGGAATCAGCGGTCAAACCCTACAAGGAAAACGGCCCAGTCAATGGAAGCGATCCCATGAAGCACGAAGGCCCTCAACCCTGTTCAGACTTGAACAGTGTACTCCCTGACAGGGATCTTGACTGCCTGATTCTCCGAAGAACCTGATTAGAAAATTCCGGTACTGAAATTGTCCTCCGGAGGAGGCATCGACTCCTCCGACTCTGTCGAGTCCGGCTTATTGAGGAATTCTGCTTCGGAAGCTCGCTCGCGCTCGACATCCTCCAGGGGGCCTCTCGGTGCAGGCTGCTCCTGGCGCTCCCGTTCCTGAGAATGATTCTGCTCCTCAAAGGAACGCTCACCCTCGTAGCCTTCCTCTTCATCGAGGAAATTGTCGTAGGCGTCCAAAACCGAATCCTGAATTTCTTCGCGGAAGTTGGTCACGATGGGATGGGCGATGTCTGCGTGCAGCTTACTGCGTCCCTGCTCTACCTGATCGGAAAGAGCGCGATCGATGGAATTCCCACATTGATTACAATAATTGCTGCGAACCACGTTTTTGAAATTACAGCCTGGACAGCGGACCGTCAGCTTGCGGCTCGGCATGGCGATAAATAGCCCTTTGCTGCCTTCGATCACGCGAATGTCGCGAACCACAAAGCAGTTATCGAAAGTGACGCTGCAAAATGCTTTGAGCTTGTCTTCCTTGGACCCCGCAGGGCTGACTCGAATTTCAGTAATCTCCAAGGGGCCTCACCTTCCTGTCTCCGACCGAACTGGTGGTCAACAAATTTGCAACAACTTGAACGATAGAAGTCCCATATCCAAAGGACACACGACTCATTCGATGGCAAGGCGAAGACTCGTCAGAAACCGGTCAGCAACGAAACCACATGAATCTCGTCGCCCTGGATTCCGCTAACTGAGGAGTCATCTTCCGCCCGGAATCTGGAAGCGATCAACCCTCTCAGAAGGGTGGCGTCCGCCTCAGAAGCCTCAGGGCCAGTAGCAAAAATGACAAAACCAGAGCCACTCCCGGTCATGATCCATCGACCGGAAAATCGATCTTCCAGCAGATCGGAGATCTGGGCGATTCTGGGATCCAGCCTCTTCGCCCCATCAAGGAGTCGATTGAACAGATGCTGGAAACCTTCCTGCCCATGCCGGAAGTTCTTGATATCGAAATTGCGACACATATGACCGGATGTCAAGGGACCGCCCAATTGCTGATAAACTTCCGCGGTACTGAGACCAAAGCCGGGATACCAGATGCATGCATAGGGGGAGAGTCCCGTAAACAATGGCTCCTGCATAGGTTCGAGAATTTCTCCCCGCCCCCTGACCACTGCAGGTCCGTCCCCAAGAAAGAAGGAAATATCAGATCCCAGAGCCTCCGCATCCGCTATCACCCCGGTCCATCCACGAGGATCAGGAAATTTCCGATGGAGGCACTTCAGGATAGCAGCCGCATTTCCACTCCCTCCACCCAAACCGGCTTGGGCCGGGATTCGTTTATACAATTCGAAGTGCACGGGTGGAATTGGTCGACTATGGCGAGCGAGATGAAGCGCTTTGAGAACCAAGTTTGAACCGTCCTCGGGAGCCCCTCCATTAGGTACTTCCAAAAGATCTTCCTCGACACCGAATTTCACCGAAATGTGATCCACCAATGTGGTCGGTGCCATCAGTGAAACGAGTTCATGAAACCCATCGTCACGGCGCCGGAGAATTTCCAGCCACAAATTGATCTTGGCTGGAGAAGTAACGGTGATGGCATCTTTCGTTTCTTCCAGCACCGGGATCATGGGGGTATTCATGAAAAAAACTCCAGAGTGATGTTGTCGATGAGACGTACCTCACCAGCACGTGCTGCAATGCACACTGCCACATCGCCCTTGGCTTCTCCGACAACAGGAGAGAGGTCGTTGCGATCGACCATCTCGAGGTACTCCAATTCCAGATCAGGATCGAGAACGCTCATCGCCCCTTCGATCAGGGAATGGACCATGCGATCTCCCCCTCGCCATGACTCTTCGATGGCAAACAATGCCTTTGAAAGACTGAGAGCCCGTTGCCGCTCTTCGGCAGTCAGTCGAACATTTCGACTCGACATCGCTAGCCCATCGCTCTCGCGTACCATAGGGCAGCGAACAATCTCTGTATCAACATGCAAATCGGTCACCATTCTCTCAATGATGGTGACCTGCTGCAGATCCTTCTCGCCAAAGAAGGCTTTCGTCGGTTGAAACAACTGGAACAGCTTGAGCACGATGAGGCAGACACCGCCAAAGTGATGGGGTCTGGATTTGCCACAAAGACGATCGGCCAGTTCCGGTACCGCTACCGTGGTGGCGAATCCTGTGGGATACAGGTCCCGGGAATTTCCCAGCCAGACCAGATCCGCCCCTTCCTGTTCCGCCAGTTGCAGATCCGAATCCAGAGTTCTAGGATAAGAATCCAGATCTTCACCCGGTGCAAACTGTGTCGGATTGACGAAGATGGTCAAGGCGACGACGCCACACTCCCGACGAGCCTGGCGGATCAGTGACAAATGACCTTCGTGGAGAGCTCCCATCGTCGGAACGAGTCCGATGACTCGCCCTGATTGCTGAGATTTCCGCCACTGCTGCAGCTCTGCAACGATGCTCTGGGAAGATCGAAGGCTTTTTTCTGTCCCTTGCTGATCTACGCCGATGATCTGCATCACGCAGTCCCCTTCAGCGAAGAAGGCAACGCGGCCAACAAGTCGCCCACTGATCGACACAACACCGGAACCACAAAGTCCGGTTCGAGATCTGCCCATGGAGCAAGGACGAAGGATCTCTCGGCCAATCTGGGATGGGGGATCGTCAACTTCGGCTCAGAAACCTGCTGATCACCAAAGGTCAGGATATCGATATCGATACTCCTGGGCCCCCACTGCTCCATTCGTTCACGCCCCATCTGCAATTCAATTCCCAGGCAAATCCTCAAGGCTTCCAGTGCAGACACAGTGCATTCTCCGCGGATGACCTGATTCAAATATCTTCCTTGCGGAGGACCGACAGGTTCGGTTTCGTGAATCGGCGAACAGCAGAGATTTGTGAGCAGTCGCTCTTCGATCATTTCTCTCGCCTGCTGCAGTAACCGCTCCCGGTCACCGAGGTTGGAACCCAATGCCAGCCTGACGGGAACGAGCTTCATTCCGACTCCGGATCTGAACCTGATGGAGCTGACGGGTTCTCTGCTTCCACTGACTTCTTGCGCGAAAAAGGTCGCCACAGAAACGCAAGAATGGGTGAGATCCCATAAATCACAAATCCCAGAAGAATCACCGGTTCAGCGAAGAAAACCAGCAGTGTTGCGCCGAAGACCATACTGGTGAAGCGATCGAAGTTCATTCCCCGGCGCATCAGAACTGTCCCCATATGGGTATAGCAGATCCTTTGCGAAACCATCAGGTATCCCAGGACAAAACAGGTTACGGGAAGGTAGGAAGTGACACCCTGATTGAAGAGATCGACCCAGCCCGGTTTCTCCGCGGCCAAAAACTTCAGATCCCATGAATCCCAGTCGCTCAGCCAGAAAAAACAGATCACCAGACCTGAGACCACTCCCGCGGCACCCGGTGTGGGAAGTCCCACGAAAGCTTCTGCTTCATCAGGATCGTCCTTCTCGGCCTTGACCGAGTTGAAACGGGCGAGACGAAGCAATGCCCCCAGAAAATAGGCGAGGGAGAAGAGCCACATCATTTTGCCGAGTGGGGTCACGAAGTCGTTCGCCTCAGAGTGATGGAACATCGCCAGAGCAAGGCCTGCGGGTGCCAATCCGAAACTGACCAGATCCGCAAGAGAGTCCAGCTGTGCTCCCAGAGTGGTCCCACCACCGGTAACCCGGGCCACCTTGCCATCAAAGACATCAAAGAGCATGCCTGCGAGGATAAACCAGGCTGCTTGCTCAAGTCGTTCGAGGGGATCGGAGGATCCGCCCTCGAGGCTCCCGGCGATCAGGGTCAGTGCAATGAAGCCACAAACGGCATTGCACAATGTGATCGTGTTGGGAATAAAGGCGACTCGCCTGTTTGTCTCAGTCGATCCAATCACCCAGCACCGTCTTTCCGCCGTGAACCTTGTCTCCGACCTTGACCGCAGATTTGAACGCCACTCCATCTCGCGCGGGAATGATGATTTCAGTCTGGGATCCAAAACGGATCATTCCGAAATCGAAACCTCTCTTCACCGACTCACCCACTTCCAGCGGGCAGACGATGCGTCGGGCGATCAAGCCGGCAATCTGACGCACAAGAATCGGCACTCCCGAGGTACTTCGAAGTCCTATCTCCTGACGTTCGTTAACCTCCCGGGCTTCTGCTCCCACCGCATTGCGAAATTCGCCGGGGATGTAACGCAAATGTTCGATCTCTCCATCCACAGGAATGCGATTCACGTGAACATTGAAGACGGACAAAAAGATGTGGATTCGCAGAGCTTGACCGTCGACGTAGTTTTCGTCGTCGACCACATCGACTCCGATGACCTTGCCATCTGCAGGGGAAATCGGTTGGTCTCCCTCCGGAGCAACCCTGCAGGGATTGCGGAAGAAGTTGAGGCAGAATAGCCACAAACCGCCGAAGAATGCCCAGCCGCCTATACGGACCTGCTCATTCTGCAGGAGGATCAAAGACAGGGACCCGGCGACACAGAAAAATGTGATCCACGCGATAACTGGGGTGCCATGGCGGGTCAGTCGATTGCCGAACCAACCCCTGGCGGAGCTGCGATTTCCGGATGTGGTTTCGCTCACTTCGGTTTCCAATCTAGAAACTCCTGACTGCCCGATCGGTTGACACGTGGGGTCCCGGACAAGGACAATCCACTGCCTCCATCGTGAAGCATCCCGAAGGTGGAGGCAACTGACCCGAAGAAGTGGGAATCGGCATTTTCCGACCGCTGGAATGGAAGATCAGATGAGCAATATCGCACAACTTCACGGACGAATGGCCCTCGACAGTCGTGGATTTCCCACGGTTGAAGCGGAGTGCATTCTTGAAGATGGCAGCCGCGGGGTCGCTTTGGTGCCCTCCGGAGCTTCGACCGGAGAAGCAGAAGCGCTCGAACTTCGGGACGGTGGCAAGGAGTGGGGCGGCAAAGGCGTCGAAAAAGCTCTCAGTCACCTGCGCGGTGAAATCTGCGAACTCCTGACGGGGCAAGATGCCCGTGATCAGGAGGGGATTGATCGTCGACTTTGTGATGCGGATGGGACCGAGAACAAGGCCCGACTCGGGGCCAACTCGATTCTCGCTGCCTCGATGGCGGTCTGCAGGGCCGCAGCCCAAAGTTGTCAGTTGCCCCTCTACCGATACATCGGTGGTCCGTCATCCGTGCGCCTTCCGATCCCCCTGCTCAATGTGGTGAACGGCGGAGCACATGCTGACAACTCCGTCGACGTTCAGGAATTCATGCTCGCCCCCACCGGCTTCAAGGATTTCACCTCCGCCTTGAGGGCCGGAGTGGAGGTCTACCACATTTTGAAGAAGAGATTGAAAGGTGCGGGACTTGTCACTGCTGTGGGAGACGAGGGCGGATTCGCCCCCGACTTTGACAGTGACGTACAAGTGCTGGAAGAGTTGAGTGCCGCCATACACGAGGCAGGTTACACCCTGGGCCATGACGGTGATTTCACCTTCGCTCTCGATGTTGCTGCCAGCGAACTGTGTCAGGGGGGCAGTTACAGCATGGGAGGATCGGGTGAATCCCTGACCTCCTCCCAGATGGTCGACCATTGGGTTCAACTGGCGAGCCAGTTCCCCTTCACCAGCATCGAGGATGGACTCGATGAGGAGGACTGGTCCGGCTGGAGCCAATTGACCTCAGCCCTCCCGCAAATTCGCATGGTGGGAGACGACCTTTATGCAACTGACCCCAAGCGGATCCACCGCGGAGTCACAGAGGGCGCAGGCAGTGCTCTACTTGTCAAACTGAACCAGATCGGAACCGTCTCTGAAACTCTTCAGGCCATCGACATCGCCTCCGAAGCAGGGTTCAGAATCATCGTTTCCCATCGATCCGGAGAGACCGAGGACGACTTCATTGCCGATCTCGCAGTGGCCACCGGGGCCGGCTGGATCAAGACCGGTGCTCCGTGCCGATCAGAGCGAAATGCCAAATACAACCGGCTCCTGAGGATTGAGGAAGAGCTCGGTTCTTCGGCGGTTCTGGGACCCTTGAAGTTTTGAGCCAATCCTGATCTACTGCGTTTGTCGGATTCATCCGCCTGCCCAGCAGAGTAAGGAGCTCGGAGCTTTTGTTCGCAACGATCACTGCCCGCATACAAGCTTTTTCAGAACCTTTGATTCGTTGGGCTTCTTCACCGCTGAAGAGTCTGGGGTTCAGTCCTCTGCAAGCACAACTCACATGCATCGGTTTGTCTCTGGTATTTTTTCACCAGATTGCCGCTCCCCGAATTGATCAGATGAATCAACTGCGAAATAAGGTTGAGGAGATCAGTGGTGATATCCAGATACAGGAATTGACCAATGAGCAACTGGCTGAATGGAATCGCCTGTTGGAGGAAGACCCCCACTTCCGTCTGGTGCAGTACCGAAAACTGACCGGATATCGGCTTTTCGAAGAATACACCCTCGAAGAGTTCCTGCAGGGCCAGACTCCCCAATCCTGAACAAAGGATCGCTCGTCCTGCTCTCTTCCCCCTCTCTCTGTACCCGCTCTCTGTACCCGCTCTCTGTACCCGCTCTCTGTACCCGCCCCTCTCTCCACCTCATGAGTTTCACGGCGACATCAGGATTCATCTTCCAAAAAGAGAGTACTCCCAAAAAAAGCAGGCCCACAGTTCATGAAACTGCGGGCCTGAGGGATGACTTTATGAAATGTGTCTTTCGATCACTGCTTGGGTAACTGAATCACCTTGCCGATGCTCAGTACCTGAAGATTCACTCCAGGGTTGGCACTCTCGATTTCTTTCCAGCGCGTCCCGTCACCCAGCTGATCGCTGGCGATCCTCCAAAGGGAATCACCATCCTGAATCTGGTAACTGCGACCACTGCGTGCCACAGCAGGTGCTGCGGCTGCGGCAGTACTCTTCTTTTCCGCATTCACGGGTATCTTCAGAACGAGACCCGCAGAAAGAACCGTGTCCTCTGTCAGTCCCTTGTTCGCCTCGATGATTCTTTTGTAGGCGATTCCCGAACCGAGGTGACGCTCAGCAAGTCTCCAGAGACTGTCTCCTTCTTCCACGACCACCTTGTTGAACTCTCTTCTGGGAGCCACCGGACGGGGAGGGGTCGCGGTGTTTCTGCGAGCTCCCTCATTGCGGTTGACCGAAGAGACTTTTCCTGGGATCGGCTGGCGATCAGGGGAGAGCTGCTTTCTCACTGGGTCGTTGCTCAAGACTCCGGTGGTTCGCTGGATATCCACACTTTCGAGACGAGCGGTCCCTCTGCGAGGTTGTCCGGCGATCGGCGGATTACCTGAGTTGGATTCCGCGGTTGCACCGTTGTTCCCAGACGGAGTGAGCGGCGTCTTCTGATTCCTGACGGGACGCTGCAACCTTCCGGTTGAAGTCGTCGTCACAGGTCGGGTGGTTTCCTTCTTCACCGCTGCAATCGGTTTGTTCTTGCCGATTCTGTTGGAAGTCGTGTTGGAAGTGGATCTTCCGGTGACCTGCTCTGCCCCGCTGGGTCCCTCCTGAACCTTATTGTCCAAAAGGTTCGCGATGACGATCACAACGAGAATCGAAATCAAAATGAAACCGATTTTTGTGCCTGTACCCATGCCACTCATGGTGTGTTCCCCCTGTTCCCGAATCATCCTTCCAGAGTGCAGGTCCCCCGACCTGTTGAATCACCCTGCAGAGCGGATTCTCGTCCAGCTCGAAGTTAGATTGGGCGAGCCGAATACTGTTGCCGGAGGATAACCCGGAAAAAATCGTGAATCCACGACCCGTTACCGGATTTACAGGGGATTTACGAGGTTTGACTCCACTTTTGCCCTGGCAAAAAAACAGGCCCGCACCCCTGTCGGGGTACGGGCCTGAAGCGACTCCGCTGAAAGTACGAAATCAGGCCTTTTTGGCCAATGCGGTCTCCACACGGGCTTTTTCGATTCTGCGACGGGCCGCTTCCTGAAGTCGGATCAGGGTCGGACTGGCGACGAAGATCGACGAGTAGGTACCGATGAGAACACCGACACAGAGGGCAAAAGCGAAGGAGTGCAGCGCTTCACCGCCGAAGACGAGCAGGATCACGACCACGACAAAGGTGGTCAAAGAGGTCAGGATCGTTCGACTCAGGGTCTGGTTGATCGACTTGTTGACCAGTTCGACGTAGTCCGCATCCCGCCGTGCATCGCGAAGGTTTTCACGAATCCGGTCGAAGATAACGATGGTGTCATTCAAGGAATATCCCACCACCGTTAACAATGCGGCGACCACCGGCAGGTTGATCTTCAGGGAAAGTGCATCTCCCAGAAGGAAATCTCCCAGAGCCAACGCACCGAGGGTGAAACAGATATCGTGAACCAGAGCCGTAATCGCTGCGGCACCGTAACTGAACTCGAAGCGGATACTGATGTAGAAAATGATCGCCAGGAAACTGATCATCAATGCGATGATGGTATTCCCCTGCATGTCCTTCGCAACGCGACCACTGATACTGCTGACTTCGGGGAAGGGCTCGGAGAAATCGAGTCCATCGACATTCTTCAGTGCCAGACTCAACTGGGACTGCAATGCCAAGGCCGCTGCCTGATCCAGTTGCGGTGCACTGACCAATTCAAAGGAAACGATGCCGGCTGATTCCCCGGGGCCACCACTGATCTCGCGAATCTCTTCCACCGGGAACTCGGTTGCAAGCAGGCGATCCTTGACAGAACTGCTGGTCACTCCGACATCTTCAGTGGTGCCAAGACCCTTGATGACGTGGACGTTGGCGTTGAAGAGGTAGGTGCTGATCCCATCCTGGACATTGTCAGTGATCTTCACATCTGTGATGGCATTCGGTGCGAGAATGTTGGCTGCACCAATCACACTCTCCAGTTGTGACTTGAACTGTTCCGTCTGTTTTTCCCCTTCGATGAGGGTACTCGTGCGGACCGAATAGCGGGCAGCCCCTGCATCGCTGAGTTCCCCCACAGCCTGCAATTGGAGGTCGGCGTATTCGAAGGAATTCGGATCCGCTGCAACTCCATCGGTGATGATCTTGCGAATCTCCGATTCGGGGGTCGGCTGGGAAAGATTGACCGTCAGACGGGTTCCACCGGTGAAGTCGATACCGAGGGCATCAGAACCACGCCAGCCAAGAACACCGATACCACCGACCACGAAGACCCAAAAGAGAACCCGGGTCGCTTCACGCAACTCCATGAAGTTGATATTCGGCTTCTGAATGATCCGACCCATGCTCAAGTCATTGATAATTCCCTTCGAGATCAGGAAGGAAAGGACCATGCGACTGAAGAAAACGGTCGAGAAGAAGGAGGTCAGAATACCGATACTGAGCACAACGGCGAAGCCCTTGACCGCACCGGTTCCGAACTGGAACAGCACGAAAGCGGTGATCAGCGTCGTCAGGTTGGCATCAAAGATGGTCCAGAAGGCTTTCTGGAAACCCACTGAGAAGGCCGCAGGCAATGCCTTGCCCCGATCCCTCTCCTCACGGATTCGCTCGAAGATCAGAATGTTGGCGTCCACAGCCATACCCACCGTCAACAACAGGCCTGCCATTCCCGGGAAGGTCAGGGTGTTGCGGAAGACGATCAACAGGGTAACGACCAGCATCAGGTTCATAACGAGGGACAGATCCGCGACGATTCCCGCAGCGCGGTAGTAGAGCAGCATGAAGATGGCCACCAGCATCAATCCGAAGATCATCGCCTGCGTTCCACGATCCACCGACTCTTTACCCAGCAGCGCTCCTACCGTCTGCTGATTGACCAGGAACGGTTTCGCAGGCAGTGAACCGGCTCTCAGGATGGAGACCAGATCGTTGACTTCATCGTTGGTAAAGTTGCCCTCGAGGATTCCGTTACGGGAGATCCGTGCATTGATGGTTGCGATACTGCTCGCCTTGCCATCGAGAACGATGGCCATGCTGCGATTGATGTTCTCGCCGGTCATATCGGCGAAAAGGGTCGCTCCCATTCCACCAAACTCGAATCCCACCGCAGGCTGTCCCGTTTCATTGGTGGTCGGGAAGCTGTTGCTCAGAAGTGAGGCACTGACCAGATTCGGAGCACGGTTTTCCACCACCACCTTGCCGGCAGTCAGGGTGTCATCGGCACTGGGACGCTCGACCACAATCTGACGCGGGGATTCTGGGGCCGTTTGTGAACCACGCTCCGCATCGGACATGTTGTTGAAGGCGATGAGAGCCTGCTCGTACTGAACCGTTTCCGCCTCGATGCGGGCGATATTGGCTTCAGTCTGCTCCGAATCGGGTGCCACGAGCTGGAAGTTCAGCTCACCGGCACGCTCGATCTGCCCCTTCAACCGCTCCAGTTCGTCATTATCAGATCCCGGCAACTGAATCAGCAGTCGGTTGCGGCCAGAGATGGCCACACTGATCTCTTTCAGGCCGTAGTTGTCGAAACGGCGTGAAATGACGTCCTTGATGTCTGCAGCCACAGTCGATCTCTGACTGGGATCGATCTGATCAAGGGGAATCTCGTAAAGCAGCTCGGTGCCGCCCTCGAGATCGATGCCCTTCTTGATGTCGTTCTGGTAGTCCTGAAGAGCTGCAAGGCAGGCTGCAATGAGGAGGGCGATAAAAACAAATCCCCTACCGAAATTCTGCATCATTTTGTGACTTCCTCTTCCTGAATGTTGGAAGGCGTATCCTTGTTTTCTGAGGCACTGCTGACCGTCGACACAGAGGTCAAGGCGACCTTCATGCGAACTCCCTTGGACTCGTCGATCACCAGCACCACATGCCCATGATCCCGATCCACCAATGCCACCTTGCCGATGATTCCACCGGCTGTTCTGACTTCATCATGTTTGGACAACCCTGCGATCAGGTTGTCATGCTCTTGCATCTGTTTTCTCTGGGGCCGGATGACCATGAAGTACATCACGAAGAAGATGATTCCCATCAGTGGGAGAAATTGAAAAAACCCCGGAGGCTGGGGAGCACTTCCCCCAGCAGCAGCGGCCCAGAAAATCAGGGCATCAAAGATTCCATTTACAAACGTTGTCATCGGTCATCCTGCTCCCTGACACGCCGATTCAATTCCATCCCACCGGGGAGGGGCTGAAGTCGACGTGGATGGGGCCCTTTCTTACGGCCGGTAAAACCGCAAGGTGTGCCCATCAGCCAAGTTGCGGATCTTAGTCCGATGGCCCTCAGGATTCAACCGGACCGGGAGGATAATGCACCCAGGAACTGGTCCCTGAATCGGCTCCAATCGCCGGATTTGATCGCTTTACGGGACTTTTCAAGAAAGCGATGAAAGACCCGAATGTTGTGCAGGGAACCCAGTGTATAGGCGAGAATCTCTTTACGCTGGTACAGGTGGTGCAGGGTACCACGGCTGTATTTCTGGCAGGCGTAGCAGTCACACCCCTCCTCGATGGGGCCCGCATCCTGTTTGTGGCGGGCATTTTTCATGTTGAGACTGCTTCCATCGCTCAGGAACAGGCTCGCATTGCGGGCATTTCGGGTCGGGATGACACAATCGAACATGTCGATTCCCTGATCGACAGCAACGACGAATTCCTCCAGCCCCCCCACCCCCATCAGATAACGGGGCCGATCGAAAGGAAGCATCGGCGCACTGATTCCGATGGTCGAAAGCAAAGCCTCTCTGCCCTCACCGACACTTACTCCACCGACGGCATAGGCATCGAATGGCAACTCCAGAAGTTGCTGGGCCGATTCCCGACGCAGATCTTCATGAGTTCCCCCCTGCATGATTCCAAACACCGCCATCGGTTCAAACAACTCGAGTCGCTGGCGATGTTCATGGGCACGCAAAGCCCAGCGATGAGTTCTCACCACCGCCTTGGCAACCTCATCTTTCGAAACTCCTCCTGCGGGACATTCATCGAGAATCATGGCGATGGTCGAACCGAGTCGCGCCTGAATGTCGAGAACCGATTCGGGGGTGAGCAACAAAGGGCTGCCATCGATGTGGTTGCGAAACTCCACCCCCTGCTCACTGATTCGGTTGCGGTGACCGAGGGAGAAAACCTGGAAACCGCCCGAGTCTGTCAGAATCGGTCGATCCCAACCCATCACCTGATGGAGTCCACCCAAATTCCTGACCGTATCCACTCCGGGCCTTACCGCGAGATGGTAGGTGTTGGAGAGGATGATCTGTGTTCCACAATCGGTGAGCTGATCGGGAGTAACCCCTTTGACCGTGGCCTGTGTTCCCACCGGCATGAAAACCGGAGTCTGAATCTTCCCACGCGGGGTCGTCAACAGACCGGCGCGGGCGGAGTCGCAGGACGCTTCGACTTTGAAAGCGAAGCCCTCCGTCATGGGGTGACGGGCCATTACTTCCGAATTCACCACAAAGTCCTCAATTCAGTCCCGCGATAGTAATGCTGGAGAATCTCCTCATACTTCTTGTCTGACTTGGCATAACCCTTGGCTCCGTGCTGGCACATACCCACCCCGTGTCCCCAACCGCGGCCATGGAAGACGAACCTGTTCTTTTCAAGAGAGACTTCGAAGGCGGACGAGCGCAAGGTCACCTTGGGGGTTAGTTTTGCCAGGCTCCCTCGCAATCGACGGGTATTGATCTCCAAAGACCCCCCGTCGTGAACGATTCGCAAATAGGGCACGTATCCGGAATCAGACACATCCACGGGAGTGACCTGACGAATCGTCCCCACACGAATGCCGCTTTGCCCTGCCACCCGTGCGACCGCCGACCTCAAGACCGGTTCAGCCAGTTCCAGTTTCCAGCGAAAGAAGGGGGCCTGCCTGCAACCATTGCAGACAACACTGCTGAGAGCACTCATGGGAATCAGGTTGTATCCCGTTTCCCCGGAACAGGTCACCCCCCCACAGGTGGAATGAAAGAAAGATTCGAAGACAGCACCGCCGGTCATCAATACCTGCCCACGGGTTTCGGCGACTGCTTCCAGAATTTTTTCATCGATCCCCCCCACACCCTGATAAACCTGACTGCGTGTCGAAGAGTGCACGTGCCAGCGTCTTCCGGGGCGTGTCAGAATCTGGAAGAGGGCGTAGGTTCTTGCGGCAACCGCTTGAGCTTTCAGAGCCGCCATGGGAAAAGAGCTCGCCGAGACCTCTTTGTCGACAACGCCGGGAAGATACTTTTCCAGTGAAGTGCGCTCGAAAAGATCCCAACCTACATTGGCATTCTTCCAGCACTCTATCTTGCCGGCGAGCTCCATCCCATCACAGATGAGTGGGCCTTCCTCGGCATGGAATCGAATCTCTTCATCAAACATCTTTCCGGAAACCTTGAGGACACCCTCCCGAGCCTGAACAACGATGGGTGAAGGCAGGGACCATTGGGCGGTCTTGGTCTGCAAACGGATCTTCGCCCCTTTCCTCGTCCCAAAGGTCATGTCCCATTGGCCGGTGGAGAATCGGATGCCGATCAGCGGTCCATCCTCCCCCGTCTCCGCAAGGCCTGCTGTTGACGAATTGAAAGTGGTCTCTGAGTTGAAAGCTGGGGAAAGCCCCAAAGAGGTTTCGCTTGGGAACAATCCCGAAAAGAGGCCCAGAAGAAGGATGAACCGAGACGCAGCTGTAACCCTCAAACGGAATCCTCCAGGTCGAGGGAACCCTGCTGACGTCCGCCCGTGGCGCCGTCCACCACTTTGTCAGCGGCGGGACCGAGCACCCTTCCGCGCGTGGTTTTCTCAATGAAACCGGCACGGATCAGATAAGGCTCATGGACATCCTCGATGGTCCGTTCTTCCTCACCGACAGTGACAGCGATGGTTTTGACTCCGACAGGAGTTCCATCCGCTCTGGCCACCACTTCGAGGATTTTTCTGTCCACAGTATCGAGACCAAATGGATCCACACCCAGACGATCCAATGCCGCACGGGCACACTCTTCATCGATCCTGTTGCTTCCATCGACATCGGCAAAGTCGCGAACCCTGCGCAGATATCGATTGGCGATGCGTGGAGTCCCCCGACAACGACTTGCCAACACCCGTGCACCCTCTTGATCAATTTCAACACCCAGAATTCGCGCACTGCGTTCCAGGATCCGGATCAGATCCTCCACCGCATAGGGTTCCAGCTTCTCATGGATGCCAAACCGGGCACGGAAGGGGGAAGTGAGATTGCCCTCACGGGTGGTCGCTGCGACCAGGGTGAACTTTGGCAGGTGAATCCGCATCGATCGGGCATTGGGGCCCGAGTCGATCAGAATATCGATCTGGAAATCCTCCATGGCGGTGTAGAGGTACTCTTCGACCACCCGACTGACGCGGTGAACTTCATCGATAAAGAGGACATCCCCCTCCTGAAGTTCTGTCAAAAGACCCACGAGATCCTTGGCCTTGTCGAGGACCGGACCACTGGTCGCGCGGAAATTGACGCCCATTTGCGCGGCAATCAGACTCGAGAGAGTCGTCTTCCCCAAACCGGGCATTCCGGAGAAAAGGGTGTGGTCGAGGGAGTCTCCGCGCTTCTTGGCCGCCTCCAGATAGACCTTGAGATTGTCCACCACGGCTCCCTGACCGACAAATTCCGTTAGGTCACCCGGGCGAATCTGCTCTTCCACCGCAGAAGAGTCTCCCGGAATGGCGGCAGGCTGGGTCTGGCGTGTGGGGTCCGAACCACTGCTCATCGGTTCATCCGTTTCCAATAAATCCCTCAAATCTCAAGGCGCACCGCCAGCATAATCGAATCCCCGATCCGGTGAAATGATGCGGCGGGCGGAGAAGAATTTTTCCAGCTTCTTTTTGTCGGGACTGAATCCTCCGTGAAATTGCCGAATCATTGGTTAGGCTGTCGTCAACTCAAATGAAGACCGGGGGTCTCGACCCCCCGGGAAGGGACGACGGGGATGCCATCGCAGGCAGGGGAAAACACTCCGCCACCGGAGCAGGGGAAATCAGCGGACTCTGCGGGGAATCGCCGTCCCCTCGGTGCAGTATTGCTGACCCTGTTTCTCGATCTGGTCGGGTTCTCCATCATCTTCCCCCTGTTTCCTGCGATCCTCGACTCGTATCCCGATGATGCTCTGCTCAAGGGCCTGCTCAGTTTCCTGCAATCCCTTTCGCCGGAGATCGGGTTGGATGACCCGCGACTGATCACCCTCTTCGGCGGGGTGCTGGGATCCCTCTATTCCCTGTTGCAGTTTTTGATGAGCCCTTTCTGGGGCAGTCTTTCCGACCGAATCGGTCGGCGACCGGTGCTGCTGCTGACGATCGGCATCAACATGCTCGCGGCCCTGTTGTGGGCCTTCAGCGGTACTTTTCTGATACTGGTCCTGTCGCGCATCATCTCGGGAGCGGCCGGTGGCAACATCGCCACCGCCACCGCAGCGGTGGCAGATGTCACCCCCGGAAAAGATCGCGCCCGGGGAATGGGTCTCGTCGGTGCGGCCTTTGGTCTCGGCTTCATTCTCGGTCCCGCGATCGGTGGGTACCTGTCACTCTTTGACCTCTCCCACCTCGGCTCGATTCCTCTGTTCAGTGGACTCGCCTTTACCCCCTTTACGGTGGCAGCACTGGGTGTGGTGTTGCTTCACTTCATCAACCTGCTGTGGGTTTTCAAGGCACTGCCCGAAACGCGCCCCCCGTCAACGGAGCCCCGACCCATCCAATGGTCCGTCTCACTCGGAAGACAATGGGGCGACACCGTGCGCAACACCAACATGGCCAATCTTGTTTACCTGCTCGCATTCAGCGGAATGGAATTCACACTGGCATTTCTGGTACGCCAAAGACTCGACTTTGGAACCACAGAAACCGCCACGATGTTTGTCGTCATCGGTCTCATCCTCGCCCTCGTTCAGGGGGGCCTGACCCGCAGACTCGCCCACTCCTGGGGACCGGAGAAGACGGCGATTCGGGGAATGGTTCTGGTGGCACTCGGCCTCGTCGGCGTCGCCTGGACCCACGAGGATTGGCACCTCTGGGCATCACTCCTTCCCCTGAGTGCCGGTTCGGCAATGGCGATGCCGATGCTGTCGACCATCGTCAGCAGCAATGTTTCTGCTGAGGAACAGGGAGCCGCATTGGGGGTCTTCCGCTCGTTGGGCAGCCTTTCCCGGGCGATCGGCCCCTTCGCTGCCGCCATTCTCTATTGGCAAATGGGTTCTTCTGCGCCCTATTTTGCGTCAGCTCTCCTGTTGTTGATCCCGATGGCCCTGCTCTCGGGTGCTCTTGCCAGAAAACGCTGAATTTCCTAACATCTTGTCACGCCGCGCGATCCTGGCCCGGGAAGGGGCTTCGTCGTGCTTCACCAAAACCCAACCACCTCCCCCGGGAGGTGTGCCCATACTTCTGCCTGCAGATCCGATGGCCCTCAGTTGCGGTCATCGATTGCTGTGCTGCTCCTCCTGCTTATCACCCTGCCGATCATCGGTTGCAGCAGCGCTCCCGCTCCCCGTGGAGAAAGCATCTCTCAGGATGAATCGATGACCCCCGCGGATGTGGGCGCGATGATGACGGGCAGCTGGTATGTCGAAAATGAGGATCGGAGAGGGATGGCCACTTTGGGCGGACTCCTCTCCTATGACATGACCACCTCACAGATCGTTGGCGGTCAAAAAGTCGGTGAAGAAAGGGTCACCGCCGGCCCCCTGTGGATCGCTGGCAGAACCGAAAGCCGGGCAACCAATTCCCAGGGAAGCGAAGGCCGCAGTAATTGGTTCTTCCCCTTCTGGCGCTATCGTGAAGTGGACGGCCAAAAAACTCTCTACCCGTTGATGGTGATCCCGATTCCCATGGGTTCGGTCGATACTCCTGAACTGGCGTTACAGGATGACAACTTCGATCCGTGGGCAGGAGTCGGTGAAAACACCCCCGTCACCGAAGTGGTGGAGACTCCCGTGACAGTCCCGGATCCCATCGATCCTGTGATTTCCGAGGTGATCGCACAGGCCCCCATGACTTACCAGATTCGCAAGGGAGATACCCTGTGGTCATTGGCGGTGCGCTTTTATGGAGATGGTCATCGTTACCCTGACCTTCTCGCCGCCAACCGCGGAACCCTCGCCGACCCAAGCCAGATGACGGTTGGCAGCACCATCGTGATTCCGAACTAGGGATTTGTCTTTTCTGCGGCGGGGGCCTCTACCAGGCTTCCGCCGCAGGAGGATCCCTGACCGGCAGTACAGCCATAGCAGTGCTCTCCCGTGGCGATTTCCCGATCCACCAGCTGTTCCTCGGTCACCGTCCATAAATCGGGAACCTCCCCACTCTCCGAATCTGCGGTCAGCCCCATCGACAACATCTGATTGAAATCGCAATCGTGCAATCTGCCGTTGTATTCGACGGAGAGAGTCTCTCGACACATGAGGCCGGGAAGTGTGGCCTCATTGAAAGACTGTTCCAGCAACTGTCGGTAATCCTGCTCCTTGCCTTCCTTCCGCAGCTGACCCAGAAAACGGGAGATGGGCATATTGGTGATGGTGATCAGTCGGTCGAAAACGATGCCGAGGTCCTGCTTCAGAACCCTGCGATAATCATTTTCCAACACATGGGCTGGTGGTGGCAGAGTCGCTCCTCCGGGATTGAACACCAGATCGAGTTGCAGGTTGGAATCGTGATCTCTTCTTCCCTCGGCGGCCCCATAGCCGAGACGGTTCAGTCGTTTCAGGCCGCGAATACTGCCCTCAAAAACACCATCCCCTCTTTGGCGATCCACATTGTCCCGGGAATAACAGGGCAAGCTGGCGACGACATGAACTCCCTGTTGAGCGAGGAACTCCGCCAGGGATTCCTGCCCCTTCTCTTGCAGAATTGTCAGATTGCAGCGATCGATCACTTCCAGTCCACGGGCTCTTGCCTGAACGACCAGATCCCGGAATCCGGAGTGCAGCTCCGGTGCTCCCCCGGTCAAATCCACCACCTGTAAATGGGGCAGACGGTCCATCAGCGACAGACAACCTTCGACCCCCTCTTCTGACAGTTTTTCAGTCCTCGTCGGACCGGCACCGACATGACAGTGAGCACAGGTCTGATTGCAAACCCGGCCCAAATTGATCTGCAGAACCCGGGTGTTGCCCCGGGTGAGGGGACTTTCCAATTTTTGCCGAAAACAACCGGATTCCATGCTCTTCAAGGGGTGGACCTCCCGTGTGTGAATGTCATTTCAGGCAATTTAGTCGGATTTTGGCCTCAACGGAAATGCTTACAAAAATATTCCAACCTGAACACTACACAACGCTTTGTTAATCAATAGAATGTATTTACATACAGGAAGACGACCCTGTCCCGATTTTTGATCGGGCCAGATTCAGGCCCACCCCTGCGGCTTGGGCTAACGGCGAGAAAGGAATCTCATCCATGTCCCTTCGTATCTATCTTGGTCTGTTCATGGCACTACTTTGCGTGCTTGCTCCCACTGCGGACGCCCAGACCAACTACAAGTTGAGTGCTCCCAATACCAGCAGCCTCCCCGGTGGAACGCTGGCTGCGGACATTCTGATGACCAACCAGCCGGAACCCGCTCAGGGTTTCCAGTTTGGCCTCTCCTTTGATCCGACGTTGTTAACTCTCAACCTCGTCACTCAGGGTGCCGATCTGCAGAGTCTGGACAACGGTCAAGGTGCAGATTACTTCTTCCACACTGAGCCGAATGGCAGTGGCGGAGTGACCGTCGGCGCCATCGTCAGCCTTTCTCCTCCCCTGCTTTCGATTCCTGCAGGATTGGACCACAGTGTCGCCCGGCTCGAGCTTTCCGTCTTGCCGACCGCGCAACCCGCCCAGATTTCTGGATTGACCTTCACCAACACTCTGGGCTCGCCCCCGGTTCTCTGCGTGATTTCGGTCAATGGTGTTTCCCAGAGTCCAACCCTTGAGCACGGATCCGTGACCATCGAAACTCCTGCTCCCTCGGGTCTTCAGGTCGTCGTTGACGATGCCTGTACCTGCAGCGGAACTGTTTCCTGGACCAATGGTGGAACTTACGACTCCGTCGTTGTGACCGTCGACGGGATTTCGTCTTCCTACGCCGGCGACACCCAGAGCCTCGCACTCAACCTGAATGATGGTGCTCCGACCAACGTCGAAGTGTACGGAATCAGCAATGGCCAGAACTCCTCGGCCACCTCGACTGCCTACACCTGTAACACCACTCCGGCGAACGCTCCGATCTCCGATCTCTCCTGCTCCATCGATCATGAGACCTGCACGGCCACCCTCAGCTGGGTCAACAACAGCGCCAACTACCAGGCACTGGAACTGCGTGTGGACGGCCAACTGGTGGCAACTCTCGCCGGTACGGATTCCACCACCACCTACGTCCTTCCTGCTGAAATGACCCCCTACACCCTCGAAATCTCCGGGATCGGTGAGTGTGGTGAGAGTCTTGCCGGAATGGGCTGCACCCTTGAGTGCCTTCCTGAGCGCTTCCGTAGAGGTGACGTCAACTCCGATACCTTGGTCGATATCTCCGACGCCATCGGAACCCTGTCTTACCTTTTCCAGGGAATCCCCATGGTTTGCCTGGACGCCATCGACACCAATGACGACGGCACCATCGACATTTCTGACGCGATCTCAACCCTCAGTTACATCTTCGGCGGAGGAACTCCTCCTGCTGCCCCGGGACCTTCGACCTGTGGTGTCGACCCGGATAATGGCAATCCCGACAATCTGGATTGCACCGATTACAACACCGCTACCTGTAACTGATTCTCGCCAAATCAAAGCGAAATGAAAAGGGCCCGCAGGGTAACCCCCTGCGGGCCCGCTCCTTTTGGTCAAGAGTTTCGCGTGATCAGTCTCACCCCTGTTCGATGGATCCTCCCGGATCAGATCGTTTCAAAGGTGTGACCAAATTTGGTCTTCTTCGTTTTCAGATAGTTGACGTTCACAGGCCCCACTCCCAACTCCAACGGGACTCTCTGGGTGACCTGAACTCCATTCTCTTCCAATCCCTCAACTTTGCCGGGATTGTTGGTCAACAGGCGCACCTGATTCACGGACAACGCCCTGAGGATCTTTGCCGCAGCGGAATATTCGCGAAGGTCTGCCTCGAAGCCCAGATGCTCATTGGCCTCAACCGTGTCCAGCCCCTCGGATTCCATCAGATGGTAGGCCTCAATCTTTTTGGCGAGACCAATTCCACGACCTTCCTGGGGCAGGTAGATCAGGGCGCCACGCTCTTTGGCTCCGATCATCTTGAGGGAGTGATCCAACTGCATTCCACAGTCACAACGCAGGGATCCAAAAACATCCCCTGTCATGCAAGCACTGTGAACACGCACAAGGGGATCTTCTTCCCCTTCACTCAGGTCTCCCATGCGCAGTACGGTCACCGGATCATTGTCAGCGGTCTTCCAGCACTCCAACTCAAAGACTCCATAGGGAGTCGGCAAGTGGGCGGCACTGAGCCTGACCGGGACTTCCGGAGCGGCCTCTTCAATCGTTTCGCGCTCGCGGCGGTACTCCACAAGGCTGTCGATGGTTCCCAACAACAGACCGTGTTTCTCCGCAAAGACTTCCAACTCTGGCAGACGGGCCATGGTGCCGTCGTCATTCATCACCTCGCAGATGATCGCCGCGGGCTGCAAGCCGGCCATGCGCGCCAGATCGACCGACGCTTCGGTGTGACCTGTGCGACGAAGCACTCCCCCCGGCTTGGCTTTGAGGGGGAAAAGGTGACCGGGACGATTGAACTGATCCGGCCGGGAGTTGGGATCCGCAAGAAGACGAGCCGTATGGGCCCGATCTGCGGCGCTGATCCCGGTGGTGATGCCTTCGGAGGCATCCACCGAAACGGTGAACGCACACTCCCCTGGCAGGGTCGGTTTGTCGCTCATCGGCGGGAGTTCGAGTCTCTCACAGAACTCGGCGGCCATGGGGGCGCAGATCAGGCCTCGCCCCTCGAGGGCGCAAAACTTGATGTGCTCGTCGGTGACCAATTCTGCGGCCATGACGAGATCACCCTCATTTTCGCGGTCCGGGGCATCGATCAAAATGACCATGCGCCCCTTGGCGATCTCCTGTACCAATTCCTCGACAGTGGCAAATGCCATCGATGGCTCCCATCAAAACGGGGTGTCCCCTTGGGTAGATCTGGCCGGGAATTACCCAACTCAGCATTCAGGGGTATGGACACCATTGTCCCTATTTTAGAACCGATTGGGGCCTCTTGGCACTGAATCGGGTCTTATTGCGGAAGGAATTCCACCCCTTCGAGTCGACCTCCCAAGCGCTCTCCCACCTTCGAGACCTGCTTGAGGAGCCCCCGGGTGACCTCAGGGGCTTCCAGAGTACCCCAGATCTGAATCAGACAACGACGGGTCTGGGGGGCAGTTTTCGTTCTCTGGGAGTCTTTAACGGCATTGGCGCAGGGCCCCACAGAATCCGCGAGACAGATCAAGCCTGCGATATCGATCTCCTGACCCGAAGCGTTGAAAATGTATTTCTGCCCCGATTCCCCGAGACCGATGGAGAGATCCCCCTCCACCCGATCCAGATCGACCACACTGAGGGGTAATCCAGAAATTCTGGAGGCCGAGTTGCCAAGATCGACCAATGGGAAGATCGAAGCCAGTTTGCCCTCAGCGGCTGCCTTCTGGAGCCACTCGCTGGAGGGCTTGCCCCGTCCAGCCGGACGGTATCCCCCATGGCGAAGGAGAGATCGGACCGCCTTGCGCAATTCTTCTGTCATCGGCTCGCAAGGGAAATCGGCTGAAATCATCTCTTGTAGCCAGGGAGGACTCTCCTCACCTTGCGGAGCGGGAAGCTCGATCACGACGCCAGCAGCATCCAGCAAGGGATGCTCTTCCACATGAATCTGCAACATTCTTGCACCCTTCTTCAGAGGACGTCACTCCAAGGACAGGCTATGGCCCACTTGCCCAACTGAGGCTCCCCGATATCATCCCGGAGAAGATTGGATTTCAAAGCCACACCATGGCAGGGGGCCAGATTGCCACGGGACACCTCACCCGTCCACGGGAACATCTTCCTCGCTCCCGACATGGATCTTCAACAGGCTCACCAACTGCTCGATACTCCCGCCCATCGCGTCATCGCAGAAGGACGAAGAGGACGATTGGAAGAGATCCAGCTCGAAGGGACCTCTTACGCTCGTAAAGTCTATCGGGTGACCAAAAAGTCCATTCATGGCACGGCTGTACGCTGGCTACCGGCCTTCATGCGCTGGGGCCGGGTTCGCAGATCGTGGAACGCAATGCTTGAAGGAGAACAGAGAGCAATGCCCCTACCCCGAGTTCTTTGCCGAAGCGAAAATAGGCACCAGGCAAGACTCGTGACAACGTGGATTCCTGGAGAACCCCTTCATCATTGGCATGCCCGTCAACTGCAGCAATCCACTGCTGATGGTTGGGAGCGTCAATTTGCGGAGTGGATCGGTCCACAGTTGTTTCAATTGTTCGCTGCCGGCATGACCACCCGAGACCTCTCGCCCAATAATGTGCTCATCTCAGGGCCAAAGTCAGGCCCATGGCAGTTTCATCTGGTCGATCTCGATGAAGCCCGTCTCCAAAGATTTACCGAAGGGGAATCTTTTATCGATCAGGTGATCTATTCCCTTTCCCAAATCGGACATTTACCGCCGACAATTTCACCGCGGTTCAGGATGAGGGCTTTGGTCGCATTTCTCGAAGCTGGCGGACAGCGCTGGGCTGATGGACAAGCCGAGTTCTCACCGCGCTCCACTTCCTTCATCGATCGCAGGGCCGCCCGCAAAAAGTTCATCCGACAGGTGATCGATGGAGTACTGCGGTTCGATCGGCGAAAAGAGAAACACTTGAAGAAGGCGGGAAGAACCGGCCGCTATGCCGGGTGGGGTCTCGACGACGACGGTCTTCCGGTTCCCTTTGACGGAGCCCGAGACGAAATCTGAATCAGCTCGTCTGATCCGCGGACCTGCTCGACACTCCGGAACGGGGATTCAGCAGATCCAGCTCCACCGTAACCCCATCCTTCCCCAGTTTTCCAAAGCGGAGAACATCCGTGGGGCAATCGTGAACACAAGCACCACAACGAACACATTGGGGATCAGCCATCGGTAACCCTTGGCGAGCAAAGGTCATGACGTCGATGCCCTGATGACATTGGGTGGTGCAAACGTTGCACGAGATACAGCGGGATTTATCGGCGAAGATCCGGAAGCGGGAAAATCGGGCATAGATATTCATGAGAGCGGCAAGCGGACAAACGAAGCGGCACCAGGTTCTTCCCGAAAAATGCCAATAAAGACCGACTCCCAGAATCCCCGAAAGAAACAGATCCACAAACCACTCGTAATTGATCAGGGGAATGCCGTTTTGAATTCCAAGGGCCAGAGACTGTCCCCACTGACCGAAGGTGGATTCCGGAAGAGTCCATGACATGACCCTTCCCACCAACATCAACAGACACAGCAGAAGCATCCCCTGGCCGATCAGGTTCCACTTCTTGGGCCGATCCCCCCGCGGCATCTTGTGCCGGTGATCATCTCCCAGTGTTTCTGCCAACGCACCGCAGGAACAGATCCAGCCGCAGTAGACTCCCTTGCCCCATCGATGAATCGCCCACGGCAACAAGACAAAGGTCTGAATCACAGAAATCACACACCAGACGATCAGTGGCTGCTCAGTAAAGATGTTCCAGAAGAAGAGAGGCCACGCGAGGATCAATCCGAACGCACGCCAATACTCGCGACCTTCCCCCGAAAACGGAAAGAGTGCGTCCGCCACGGTTTGCCCCACTCCCGCATCGAAGACTCCCTGAGCTCCCAGCCACGGCAGGATCCAATAGGGCAACAGAAACAGGGGAATCGCCTGAATCCAGAAGAGACACCAGGTCTGTCTGCGAATGTAGGGGGAAGGTCTCTTGCGCATTCGGCGCAAACCAAAGATTAATACCAGAAGCGTATAAAGAAGACTGTACCAGAATCCGGGTTGGTCCATCGCCGGCGTCAAAGCCCCCAGAAGACTGCTTCCCTGCGGAAACATATCACTCCACCAACGGTCCAGACCTGCGGGGAAGCCACCGATGGATCGCCACTTCTCAGCGATGGGAATCGCCACTCCCGTGCGTTTCCAATGGTAGAGCAAAAAAAAGAAGACCATGCAGCCCAACAGGGAAGCCCACCAGAACACACCCCGGTCGCCGAGCATCTTCAATCCGCAGCGTCGCAATAATTCGATGGGAGGTTTGCGCCCGATCAGGGTGAAGACGGAAGTGGCAGGAAGGGTGATTCGTTTCCTGTCTGGCCCCTGCAACTCAACTTCTGTTTCATCAATTTTCTCGACTGTGGTCTCCGCCAAAACAATAAGGGATCCCTCTGTCACTGCATTCGCCACCCGCTGTTGCTGTGTGGCCGAGGCACTCTTGAGAGTGGGTGACCGATGGGAGAGATGAACTTTCGCTCCCCCTTCTGCGAGGGCGACTGCCACTTCACAGGCACTGTCCCCACCACCGACGACGAGAACATCCCGATCCCGGTAAGCCCCCGGGTCATGGCAGATGGGAGTGACATGATCAAGTTCCTCACCGGGCACTTGCAAACGGCGGTGTTCACCGCTGCGCCCGAGTGCAAGTACGACGCGGTGTGCGCAAATCGAATCTCCATGACTCCAATTCAGTTGCAGGCTTCCGCCTTTCTGCTGAATCGAATCGAGAATCCCCTGCTGTGGTTTCAAATCCCGATCCAGTGCCTGCCTTTGCAAGGAATCCAACAGCCCTTCTCGATCGAGTCCCGCCTCTGATGGAAGTTCGAGGGTGGATTGGGGAGAATGCCCCGGAGGGTCGGTGAAGATCGGTTTCCCGATGGGATAGTTCTCTACCGTCTCCAACATGCGGGCGGCTTCAAACCACTGAAAATCGATGCCGAGACGACGCGCTTCCACCGCCGCTGAAAGGCCAGAGACCCCTCCACCGACGATCACCAGTGGAACGATTCCATCCGGACTCTGCTCGCACTCCGGCAGGAGACGACGGACAACCCGGGCCCCGGAATCGACCGCATGCTTGAGCAACGGGATACCGGTCAACTCACCCACCACAAAGAGGCCAGGAACAGCGGTCGAAAAATCCGCCTCCACCCGAGGAAGCGCCTCTTCCGATCCCCCTGGCCATTGCAAGTGAAGCCAGTCGACGTATCGATTCAGCAGCGACAGCAACTTGGATCAGACTCCATGGATGGATTGGACTTTACGATCAAGGTGATCGACAAAGATGGCAGGATCGAGCCCTTTCCCCACCGCTCTCTCGAGCAGATCGAGGGGCATGAACTGCCGTCCCGGCTTGTGAATCCGCTCCCGCAGCCAATCGAGGATTTCCCCGAAACGCCCGGCAGCCACTTCCTGATCGATGTCGATCTCTTCAGAAATCGCCTGATGGAATTGGGCAGAGTAGAGCGATCCCAACAGATAGGTGGGGAAGTATCCAAAGGCACCGAAACTCCAGTGGATATCCTGCAGAACGCCATCCTTGAAGTTCGGCGGAGTCAGTCCGAGGTACGATTCCATCTTTTCATTCCATGCGGAGGGCAGATCGGACACCTGCAGATCCCCGCTGAAGAGTGCCTGTTCCACCTCAAAACGGAGTGCGATATGCAGACCATAGGTGACTTCATCCGCATCCACACGAATCAGTGACGGCTTCACGGGATTCACCGCGAGAGCCATGTCATTGGCACTCACATCTTCGAGAATCCGTGGGAAGTATTTCTTCATCAGCGGCAGGAAGTGAACCCAGAATGCTTCTGTCCTGCCGATGTCATTCTCCCAAAACCGCGATTGGGATTCGTGGATGCCCAGTGAGATCGCGTCGCAGAGGGGAGTGTGCACCCACTTTTCTTCAAAGCCCTGCTCATACATGGCGTGGCCGGCCTCATGGATCACCCCATACAGGTTACTCGTGAAGTTGTCCTCGTAGACCCGGGTCGTGATCCGCACGTCAAAGGGTGCCACGGGGGAGGTACAGAAGGGGTGGGAGGTCAGATCGAGTCCTCCCTTGTCGAGGTCATACCCCAATTGGGTGGCCACCTCTTTGGAGAACTCCAGCTGCTTGTTCTTGTCCCACGGCCCGCGGAAAAACTCCGGTTCCGGCAGGGCACGGGCGACGACCCGATCGATGATTCCCTTGAGACCGGGAACAACCTGACGACAGATCTCACTGAAGTTTGCGCTGGTCATGCCCCGCTCGTACTTATTCATCAGTACGTCGTAGAGGCAGTCCTCATCATCGCGCAGGTATTCTGCTTCCGCCTTCTGAAGTTCAATCTGTCGCGACAGCATCGGTTCGAAGGCGGAGAAGTCGTCCTGCTCCCGCGCCGCTTGCCAGGCCATGATGGACTTTGAATTCACCTCTGCAGATTCGGTCGCATGCTCCACAGGAATTCGCAGGGATCGTTCGTAATCATGGCGAACCTCACGCACCATCGCCTGGAGTGTTTCATCTCCTGCAGCAAAAGCTGCTTCCTCTGCTCGCTCGATACTTTCACCGAGTGCGGGCTGCTGCGATCGTTCGTGGGCAATCCCCGCCAGCTCGCCGAGAGCCTCTGCCCGGACTCCCCCACCGCTGGAAGGCATATGAGTCTCCTGATCCCAGGAGAGTACCGTCGAGGCGTGGCTGATGAGAGCGATCTTTCTCAAGTGTTCACGCAGTTCGGTGATGGCTTCATGTTCGGTTTCGGTCACGTTTTCGGTGGTCATGCCAACTCCATGTCTTGCTCCCGTTGTGAATCGGAAGTTCCGCTGCGTCCACCCAACTCCTCATAGGATCCGAGTGACAATTGTTCCGTAAAGTGCACCGAACAAACGGGCTGGAAGGTTTCATCCCCTCCGACCTGCTGACTCGGTCCATCCAGATAGGCCACGCCACCGATGGATTTGAGATTGAAGATGGCTTTGCTGTTGCACTGGTGGCAGGTCGTTTTGACTTCTTCGATGGAATCCGCCAACTCCAAAAGGCGGCGACTTCCGGGAAAGAGTCGGGTTCGGAAATCGCTGCGCAAACCGTAGCAGATCACCGGCACCCTTTTCTGATCGACCACGTCCCTGAGTTGATCGATATGTTGCGGATGGAAAAACTGGACCTCATCGACGAGGACACAGTGAATCCCATCGAAATCGCTGATTTCAATCCGATCGCCATCACCGATGACCATGTGGGCTTCACGGGTCAATCCCGCTCGAGAGGCGACATCCTTTTCACCGTATCGATCATCAAAACCGGGTTTGATGACGACGATCTTTTTGCCCTGACGTTCGTAGTTGTGGGCGACGGCAAGGAGATTGAGGGTCTTGGCGCTGCCGACCGTCCCATGCCTGAAATAGAGTTTTGCCAAAATGCCTCCATCCGGGATTTCCCTGACTCGCAGGGTAAACCCGGATGGAGAGTCATTCCATGCCCCTAGCCTTCTTCTGCAGGATTCGGCACTGGTATGGGGGTGGGAGCAGGGGTGGGTACAGGGGCGGGAGCCGGAATCGCGGGCTCGACCGCCTTGAGTTCCTCAAGACCCTTGATCAGGCCGTCGCGAACCCAGTCACTGCAAACCGCAATCCGCTCATCCCCCCGTAGTCTGGCGGAGACACCCTCTCCCCCCAGAGGAAGGGGCTGAGCTGCTCCAAAATCGAGAATGATGCGCGAGTCGTCGACCAAAACGACTTCGATGGATGCAGACGGCTCTTCGAGACCCGCTGCTGCCGGGTCTGCGGGGTCCATCGGCGCTTCGCAACGAACGTTTTTCAGGGAAGAGAGCAGACCGCGTACTGTATTGGTATCAGCACGGACATTTTCCGGCTCACGGATCCACCACTCGGGATCGGTCCCCGCCTTGACCAATTCTCCCGACTCCCCCGTCGCCGTCTCAGCAGGAGCTCCCGGTACCCACTCAAGAACGATGCGCTCGTCACCCCTGGTCAGGATGACTTCACGAGCTTCCGCATCCCCGGGCAATTGAAAGAGCACCTTGTGGAACCATTGTTGGGCGGAAAAGGTATCTCCCCCCAGGGCCGGCCTGCGCTTGAGATTCGGTGAGATACTGAAGACCCGATCCTGATCCGCCATGCGCATGAAGTTGCGACCCGGTCCATCCGCCTTGCCGATCACCAGATCGATAAAGGGAGCCATATCCATATCCTTGAGGGTGACGCGGATTCCCTGCTCGGCATCGACTTCAAAAGTCTTGTGACTGGCGGCGCTTTCTCCGCGCTTCTCTGCTCCGGAGACCGCCTTCAGATCGTCGAGAAAACGAATCACCTCATCCCGATCAGCCGCGGAATCCCACAGATTGGGCAGGAACCACTCGCGTCCCTTGCGTCGGATCTGATAGGACTCCCCCCCCTTCTGAAACTCGATGGCATCAATCATCTCGGGATTGATACCGGCAAAGCGGGTCAACTCCACCGGAGTTTCCTCGATGGCGGTGTAATCCTCCTGCTGATTGATGAAGAGCAATCCTCCGGCTCCGAGGATCAACACAACCATGATCGTGAGACTGTTGCCTTTCAACTGGCCTCCTTCTTCTCGCCTGCATTGGCGGGAACCTTGAGCATGTGCAACGCCTCATGATGACGTGCACCGGAACGACGACTTGCAGAGATCAACCCGTAGATTACCAACAGAAGCAGTGGGACTCCGGCCATGTTGCCGTAGGTCACCAGGGTTCTTTCATCCCGGGTCGTCTCCCGAAGGGCGCTCGCCAATTGAACCTTGCCACGGATCTTGGCCAGATCCGGGTCGAGGGCGAGTGCCTCGATGGATCCCATGAGGAAACCCACATTCTGGCGGTACATATTCAGGGAGGTGTACTTGGCCATGTCTGCTGAAGCGATCAGCAGAATCCGGGATTCGACCGACTCCGATGCTTCCACCAGAGGCGCTCCCTCTTCACCCCCTGTGACCTCGAGGGTCGGATCCCACGAAGGAATCTTCGAGCCGACTTCAAAGGTGGAAGGAAACTCACCCTCTGCAACCAACGCCAGTACCCGGCTCTTTTGCATCCCCGGATCTTTTGGCGGGGTCACCATCGGTGCCGTGACCGCTGGCCCAAAGGGAGTCAACCACGCATCGCTATCCGACTTGGCCAGAGGTGTAATCTTGACCCCCGCCGCATCTGCCACCGCTTCATTGATGATCAACGGACTGGCGAAGGGGAACACCAACGCTTGCAATCCACGGGTAAAGGGAGAGGTGCCATCCAGATTGTTTCCGGCAGCTCCCGGGCTGACCGGGAATGGCTGTGGAACTCTCATGCGCATTCCGAGGGGACCTTCGGTCACCGTTTCAATGCTTCCGCACTGACGTTGACTGGAAACGATCATGTTCGGCTGAATGTCGATGCCCCATTTTCCAAAGCTCTCGGAGAAGCCGGGATTCAACGGCGTCAGTTGGAAGCCGCGATCCATGCTGCCCGAGGTGGTCGAGGCAAGAATCATCGCCGGTCTGCCGGAACGAATCGAGTTCTCAATTTCGTAACGCTGACGCGGAGTCGTCCCGTCCGGTTCGGCGATGATCAGCAACTGGGCTTCTTCGGGAATCAGGGACTCTTCAGTGAGCATGATCTTGCGCACTTCAAAGCGGTCCCCCAAAGCATCCAGCAAGGGATCAAAGCGACTCATGGGAGCGGGCAAGGGTGATCCATCCGGCCCCTGGGTGATCATGTCATCCGGGCGCCCCTGAAAGAAAGCCAGCACCGGCTTGCTCTCCAGGGTGAGCTTGGCGATGCGGCTGACCAGCTCGTACTCAAGACCCTCAAGGGTGGTGTGGACCGGAATCCCTTCCGATTCGCGATCGAGATACTTGAGAACGATGGCACTGAAGAAGGGCACCACTTCGATGCCGTCTTCCTTGATGGAACGTCCCTGAAGCTCAGGGATTCCCTGCTGGGCCAACTCCGCCTTCTTGGTGTCCGCCGGTGAAGTGGGGCCACCCATGAAAGCGGCCATCGGATCCGGCTCTTCCTCTTCCCCATCTCCCGCCTGCTCCTTGACGTACTGCTCGATCACACGGGCAGGGTCGATCACCTTCACTTCGATGCGCCCACCGGCGTCGGCAGCAGCTCGCTGGAATTCATCGAGATAATCCACCGTATCGCGACGCAGGTTCTGCAGTCCTGATGGCAGTTTTTCACTGACCCAGTACTCAAGGATCACCGGCTCCTGAAGCCTGGACAGAATGTTGCCGGTCTCCGGGCTGATGGTGTGGGTGCCGGCGGCGGTCAGATCAAGACGGCGATCAAACTCCCGCGAGACACCATTGACGAGAACCAGTAATACGACGAGCACGACGATGGAGACGATCCAGCGCACCAGAAATTGTCTTTTTCTTTCAACCATGTGTCCCCCTACTGCTTTCTCAACTCGACCTGAAACACACACAGTGTCAGGAAGAGTGTGGTGCCAGAAAGAAAATAGACGACGTCGCTCAGTGCGAGCACTCCCCGTTCGATGGCCTGGAAGTGCGATTGAACTCCGAGGGATTCAATCACCCTTGCCAGGACTGGCTGTGAAGAGGAGACGTAGGACGCAAAATCAGGACTGAGGGCCAATACCAGCAGGATTCCAACGGTCACTCCCACCAAAAGGGAGACGACCTGATTGCTGGAAAGGGCAGAGACCCAACAGCCGAGTGCAAGAAACATCATGCCTGCGAGAACAGTACCGATGTATCCACCGACGATCGGTCCCCAATCGACGGGACTGGAAGCAAGCCAACCCAGAGTTGCGGGAATACCGAGGCTCGCAGCGACACTGGCGAGCAGGACGACGACAGCCGCCAACCATTTTCCGATGACCAGATCACGGGACTCCACTGGCAAGGACAGCAACACTTCCGTGCTGCCGGTTCGAATCTCCTCGGACCAGAGGCGCATCGTCACCGCCGGAGCGAACACCATCATCATGAAGGGGGTCAATCCGAACCAGACGCGCATGTCGGCGCTTTCGATGATGAAGAAGGGTGAGTACTGGAAAAAGAAGAAGGACATGATCGCCATTTGCAGGGCGATAAAGATCCACGCGATGGGGGTGTGAAAGTAGGCTCCACATTCCCGTCGCATGACTACCATGATCGAACTCATCGCTGGCCTCCTCTCGCACCGGTCAGACGCAGATACACTTGCTCCAGTGTTTCACGGGATCTCTCGACGCTGACCAGCATTCCCCCTGCGGATTCAATCCCGGAACTGAGGGCGGAGATATCGGGTGTTCCCTCGCCCTTCCATGCGTGCACCATTTCTCCCGGCGCTCCCGAGATTCCCTGGCCGAGACTTAGATTCCCACAGACATCATCGTCGAGGGCCTTGCCCGCTGTCACGATAAGCCAGCCTCCCTGCTCATCTCCCATCAACTCTTCCGGGGTGCCATCGGCGATAAGGCGCCCCGAGTTGATGACGATGATGCGAGTACAGATGGCGGCGATCTCCTGGAGAATATGAGTACTGAAGATGATCGCCCTCTCCTTGGCCAGGTCGGTGATCAAATCCCTGACCTCGATGATCTGACGTGGATCCAGTCCATTCGTCGGCTCATCGAGAATCACCACTTCCGGATCATGGATCAGTGCCTGAGCAAGCCCGACCCGCTGACGGAATCCCTTTGAAAGAGTTCCGCAGCGACGACGCAGCATCGGACTGAGACTGAGCCGATCGGCAAGGCTGGCGATCCGGTCTTCCAGATCGCGGCCCGACAACCCGCGGGCTCCACCGATGAAACGCAGGTAATCGATCACTTCCATCTCGTCGTAGAGTGGAATGCTCTCGGGAAGGAAACCGAACCCCTGACGGGCGCTCTGCGGATCCTCACTGATTTCGATCCCCTTGATGCGGGCTTCACCGCGATCGGGGGCAATCAGTCCAGTGATCATCCTCAGCGTCGTGCTCTTGCCGGCACCATTGGGTCCGAGGAAACCGAGAATTTCACCGCGGTGAACATTGAAGGAGACATCGTCCACCGCCAGCGTCGCACCAAAAGTGCGTCGCAAGCCGTTGGCTTCGATGAGGGGTGCCAGATTCCCCGGCGAAGGAGTTGGTGCCGGAGAATCGACTGGGAGTTCCGTCGACATGGAGGGACTCTTCCTTTCAGCAAAACAGGCCCATCAACAGGGCCTCTTCGAGTGCCACAGGATGAAAGAAAGAGTGGTCTAAAATCAAGTATTCTCGGGTGTTACGTGACCCACTTCTGCAGTTCTGACAGGTTTCGGATATCACGGCCATACAACAGGGCCCGGGCCCCCACCCGTTTCGCCTCGACGACATTGGCGGCAGCGTCATCCACCAGAAGCACTTCCTTCGGTGTGATCACCACTCCAAGCCTTTGACGAATCTCAGCAAGGATCTCGAGGATCGCCTCCCCCTTCTCCTGCAACCCATAGCGGGGATAAAAAAAGCGGTCGCGAATCCCGAAAATTTCGAGAACCTCATTGCAAGTTTTCTCTTGGGATCGGCACACCAGAGATGCGAAGCCACCACTCCGATGGATCGCCCGCAGCAGTTTACGAATCCCTGGTCTCAGCTGAACTGTGGATTTTGCACTGCGCGCGACATGAGGCCCCTCCAACTCAAAGGGGCCTTCAAAAGGATCGACTCCCACCTGATCGGTACACCACAGGGTTTCATCGAGGTCGAAAACGAAGAGACGAAACGTCAACGGATCCCCCTTCCGGTATCGCCGGAAAGAACCCGCACTCAGAGATTCTCTAAATCGCTGCCATGAAGGAGTGTTTTCCGGCTTTACCCCCAAAAATCCGGATCCGAATTCGCATCGGACCGATCTTTTTCAGGTCCGGAAAAAAGCCTAGAAGGTAAAGCCCTGGTCGTAGGTGTCATCTTCCTGAATTGATGCTTCTGATTGCTCAACCCAGTTACGGGTTCCCGGACTCAGGTAGACTTCGACGTGCTCGAACACCTGACCGTGAAGCATTTCGGAGAGACGATTTTGGGCGCGCAGTTCGCAGGACTGTTGACGCAGTTCATCGCGAAGGAAACGGAAGCGCTGGGCCACTTCGTCCGCAACATGAGGAATCAAATCCTCCAGAGTCCACTCAGAAGGCACTTCGAGACCGAGGGCATCGCCGAGTTCCTCGCCGATGATCAAGCGCTGACGCTCCTCATCGATCATACGCGAAAGAATGCGGTATTCCCGGTTTCCATGGTTGGCGACGGCGTCGTAATCGGCCTGCATGCGGGCCTCATCGAGATCTACCAGTACTTGACCCAGCTCTTCATGAAGCTGGTGCAGGCGATCCATGATCCCGGAGAGTTCACCCGCCAACTGGCGGATTTCCACTTTCTGGCGCTGATCGTCGTTCAACATCGTCTTCCATGCCTTTCGGGGGCTCTCTGATAGGGATGACATCGGCCGTTGAGGGTTCCGACTGGAGGATTCTCCGAAATTTCCCTGAAATTAGCTCAGGAGCACAATTTTGGCAGGTTTTCGAGCCCTCAAAGGCAGATGGGTCGATTGCCGTGGGTGAGTTGAAGCGGTACGGTTCGAGGAGTGGGCGGGTGGCGGAACTGGCAGACGCGCCAGATTTAGGTTCTGGTCCCGCAAGGGGTGGGGGTTCGATTCCCCCCTCGCTCACTCTCTCTTTCTTCTTTCCGGCACTCCCGCTCATGCGGTGTTCCTAAGGTCCGTCTCAGGAAGCCAATTCCGCCAGCGCACGACATACCGGATCGATGACGTCCGCCCCAGTCTCCTCACCGGGAGCGATCCGCAGTGTCCCCCCCGCTTCCAGAGTTCCCAGATGTTGATGGGCCAACGGAGCACACTGTAAACCGGAACGGCATCTCACTCCCAGACGGGCATCCAATTGTGCCGCCACTTCTTCCGGAGCCTTCCCAGGAAGATGCAAGGGAATCACCGGAGTCCGGGGAGCGGTCCCCATCTCACCAGGGATCTCCACCCCGGGGATGCTTTGCAATGCCTCGACCCACTTTTGTCGTTGGGCATGACCGGCACTGAAGCGATCACTGACCGCATGGTCCTCGAAAAACTCGAGCGCTTTGGCGAGGCCGGCGATGCCGGGAAGATTCGGTGTCCCCGATTCAAAACGACCAGGGCCCGATTCGGGAACTTTGGGCAAGGCGCTGTCGATGCCATTTCCACCGATCCATAAAGGTTCCGGTTCATACCCGGGGGCCATCCAACAGGGACCGATGCCCGGAGGCCCTCCCAAATGCTTGTGGCCCGCCATCGTATAAGCCTTTAGTCCCGGACAACGGGAAACGGAAAAGGGAACCAGACCAGCGGCCTGCGCACCATCGACGATGAAGGGGATTCCATGCTGCTGGCACCACGCCCCGACCTCTTCCAGTGGTTGCAGGATGCCCGTGACATTACTGGCGTGCTGGAGCACCACACCGAGCACCTTGGAAGCATCGATCTCTTCCAGTTTTTCCGTCATCACTCGTCCGTCATCGTCGGAGGGCAGAAAGCGCACCCGGTCTTCGCCACCGATGCGCACCGCCGGTCGCCAGACTGCATTGTGCTCGAGGACTCCCATGTAAAGGTGGGAATCACCCTCCGCCTTCCCCAGCAGATCGGTGATCAGCGTCGAGAGAGCCAGCGTCGAGGAAGGAAAGAGACTAATCCGCTGATCGTCGACCGCTCCCAGCAGATCGGCGAGACGCCCACGGCAATCCCCCACCAGATCTCCGGCGGCCCGGGCTCCGGCGTGTCCCCCACGACCGACACTGCCTGCGACCTCGAGGGCCTGCAGCATCGCCTCGGCCACTCCAGGATGTCGGGGATAGGCGGTAGCAGCATGGTCGAGATAGATCACGGCGACTCCCTTTCTGATCTCAGGATCCATGCTATCGCTGTTGCCTCAAGCAGAAAACAGTCACCGCAGACGGAAGAACCCCTTTCCTTCTTGCCCCCGGTCTCCGCTGAAGTCACCATCCCGTTTGGGGAAGGGAGACATCATGTCCCGATCGATGCGACAGTGGCGACCGGAAGATCTCGACAAGGCGGGTCGCTACCACCTGATGACCGCCTGCGTGGTTCCACGACCCATCGCGTGGACTTCCACCGTCTCGAAAGACGGCACCACCAATCTCGCCCCCTTCAGTTTCTTTGGTGGAGTCAGCAGTGATCCGTGGACCGTCATGCTCAGTGTCGGCCGCCGCCGGGATGGCTCCCACAAGGATACTGCGCGCAACATCCTCGAATCGGGTGAAGCGGTCATCCACATCTCTACCCGGGAAAATGAACAGTGGATGGTCGCCAGCAGTGCGGGACTCGATCCGGATCAAAGTGAAATCGATCACCTGCAGATCGCCACCGAACCCGCCATCGAAGTTGCTCCACCCCGTGTTGCCGATGCGGCCATCGCCCTTGAAGCCAAGCGGGTTCACCATCAGGAAGTGGGCCGGACTCCCGTGGACCTCTTCCTGCTGGAAGTGGTCCGTGTTCATGTCGCAAAGGATGTCCTTGAGGGAGATCTTCCCGACGGGGCCAAACTGGGTGCGGTGGGACGCCTGGGTGGAACCGGATACTGCACCACTGACCAGACCTACGAAATCGACCGGCCCCAGGAATGAATCTAGGCTTCTACTTGTCACGGGTTTTGAATCTTGTCTCGGCACTTCTACTTTTGGTGTTGGTATCGTGCCAACAGGGAGGGACTTTCAGTGGCCCTGCCCCTGGTGAAGTCTTGCCGATAGAAGATCCCTGTGAGACCTCCCCCGAAACCGTCTATCCCCCTCAGTATCCCCTTACTCTTCTTGTGGCGGAAGCTGGAGTCGTCATCGACCCTTTGATTCCTGTTCTACCTGAGGGAAATGTCTGCCTTCCTCTGCAATACGCCATCGATCCGCCCCTTCCAGCGGGTTTGGTACTCAATCCATCGAATGGGCGGATCTATGGAACTCCCCTGTATGCCAACTCGGTGACGAGTCACACGATCACGACCCAATTCCCCATCGAATCCGCATCCACTTCTCTACAAATCGTCATCCCTTCCGCCCCTCCCGCCTTCGAGTATCCCGTCGCATACCTGGAGTTGGATCCCCTCGAACAATTCTGGTTGTTGCCCCTGCAACTGCCCGGTTCCGGTGCGGTAGAGGTCTGGTCCAGCCCCACGGACGACGCTCCCATCGGTGCTTTCCAACTCAATGCACAGAATGGCACCCTGACCCTTCATGGAGTAGGAGACTATTGGGTCACCATCGTCGGACTGAATTCCTCGGGTGAGGCGACCTTTACCATCCAGGTGGAAACTGACTCCCACTGAACTGATCTGCGAGCAGATATGGCGTGGATAGGATTCAGCGTCTAACATCCGGATTGGAAAGAGAGATCCCATGGCCATGATCCCCCTTCTCTTCTGGTGCCTGCCGATTCTGAACGGACCGATGCTGAACGGAACTTCCATCGATGCATCACAGCCCGCAGGTCCCGCTCCACTGCAATCGATCCTCGTCTTCAGCAAGACCGGTGGATTCCGCCACAGCAGTATTGAGCCGGGAAAAGCGGCATTCATCAGCCTCGGCAAGAAGCACCGCTTCAAGGTTTCAACCACCGAGGACGCGGGTCAATTTACCGAGGCCAACCTGCGTCAGTATCAGGTCGTCGTTTTCCTGAACAGTACGCAGAATCTTCTCGATCCCAATCAACAGAAGGGGTTCGAAGGTTACCTGCGCTCCGGAGGTGGATACCTGGGTATTCATGCGGCCAGTGATGCGGAGTACGACTGGCCTTTCTATGAACATGTGGTCGGTGCCTATTTTGTCGACCACCCCCCGACCCAAAAAGCAAAGATCAATGTCATCGACCGGTCCCACCCGGCGACCTCATTTCTTCCGGAAGTCTGGGAGCGTACCGATGAGTGGTTCAACTACCATCGTGTTCCTCCCCATGTGAAGGTTCTCGCCTGGCTCGACACCGACAGTTACGAAGGCTCTAAAATGCCCGGCAAACATCCGGCCATCTGGTGCCATCAGGTCGATCTGGGTCGAGCCATCTACACGGCGGGTGGACATACCGACGCCTCATTCAGTGAACCCCTCTTCCTGCAGCACCTGACCGGTGCCCTTTACTGGGCCGCCGGTCACGACGACTGGAAACCTTCCCAAAACGATTCGAAACCTGAAAAGAAATCCCCCACCCCCGAGAAAAAAGAAAAGAGCGGAGCCTGAGATGAACCGCATCGAAGACCAGACCCTGATTTCCCTGAACCCGGCCACCGGTGAAGAGGTCGGCCGACTGCCGATCACCCCGGTGGATGAGATTCCCGCCATCGTCGCCCGTGCCCGCGAGGCCCAGGTCGAGTGGGGACAGATGTCCCTGCAGGATCGGGCGGATGCCATCCGTCCATTCGGAGCCGCCCTTGCCGAGGCCGCCGAAGAGGTGGGGATGCTGCTGCCCCGCGAGATGGGCAAGCCGTTGCCGCAGGGCATCGGCGAAGCGCGCAGTTGTGGGGAATCCATCGACCGTACCCTCGATGGCATGATCGAGGCACTGACCCCGGAACCGATGGAAGATGCCAATATCTCTTCGACGATGGTCTTCGACCCCCTCGGCGTCTGTGCCGGCATCACGCCGTGGAACTTCCCGCTGTCGATGCCGCACTGGACCGTCATGCCCGCACTGATGGCGGGCAACAGTGTCATCCTCAAGCCGTCGGAAAAAACCCCCCTCGTTGCCCAGGCCTACGCCGATCTGCTGATGCCCTTCCTCCCGGAGGGGGTCCTGCAAGTGATGCACGGCGATGGAGAACAGGGTAAAGCACTGGTGCAGGCGGATGTGAATCTCATCGCCTTCACCGGATCCCGGGATACGGGAGCCCATATCCTCGAGGCCGCCGGCAGCAGCCTGAAGCGGGTCATCCTCGAGCTCGGTGGCAAGGATCCGCTGATCGTTCTCGACGATGCGGACATCGAGGCTGCAGCCCAGTTTGCCGCCGCCAACTCCTTCCGCAATGCCGGTCAGGTCTGTGTCAGCACCGAGCGCATCTACGTTCAGCCGCAGGTCGCCGATGCCTTCCGCGACCGCCTCGTCGAACTGGCGAAGGAAGTCAAGGTCGGCGATGGCTGTGACGACGGCATCGAAGTCGGTCCGATGATCGACGGCGGCCAGAAGGCCCACGTCGAGAAGCAGCTCGCCAGTGCCATCAGTGACGGAGCCCAGGTGGCGTTCCAGAGTGATGACCTCGGCGGCAACTACCATCCGCTGACGGTCCTCGATGGCTGTCAGGAAGAGATGGAAATCATCCGCGAAGAGACCTTCGGTCCCATCGCCTGCCTGATGCAGGTCGAGGATGATGCGGAAGCGGTCGTCCGTGCCAACAACACCCCCTACGGACTCGGAGCATCCATCTTCGGCAGTTCGGAGAGAGCGCACCAGATCGCCCGTCAGATGACCGCCGGCATGGTCGGCATCAACAAGGGCTGTGGAGGTGCCAGCGGCACTCCTTGGGTCGGCGCTCGCCAGTCCGGTTACGGCTTCCACTCCGGCCGCGATGGTCACCGCCAGTTCGCGCAACTGCGGGTGATCAGCGAAATGCAGCCGGAGAGTTAAATATGGTCGCAAATATTCTTAGACCAAGTGAAGGACAAACCTACGGATGAGAATGTTAGCGAATCACGAAATAGAGCAAATTGCTCAAGAGATCACCGTTGGTTTAGATGAACCTACAAGAGGTTGGTCACTCCTGGAAGCTGCGACCGCATGTATTTATTGGTGCATCGTTCATAAAGGATGGCGTGACGGGACAGATCTGGGGATAACAAAAAAAGACGCCAAGCAACAACTTCATGAAGGCCTCTTATCAAATCGGCCTATTGGTGCAATTGAGCCCAAGGTCATGAACGTCACCTCCGCCGCACAAAAGCTTCTCTCTTCAGGGACTCCAATCTTTCATTCCGGCCGGTACAAAAAACGAAACACTGGTGAAGATTTGGGTCCGATGGTGTGCAAAGGGTTTGCTCCCGCAGACAACTACCAAGATATTCTTAACGTTATCCTTCCGAATGCACTTGAGTATTTTGGGCTAATCGAACAAAAGGCAGAACCGTCAAATCTATACTTCATCGACCCTGCTCATGACGAAGTTCGTGAAAGTGACCATCAGGAGGGGAAAAAGGTACGATATTTAGGCACTCGTTATGAACGTGATCACAAAGCAAGAAAAGCATGCCTCGACTATTGGGGTTACTCATGCCAAGTCTGTGATATGAAATTTAGTGATGTTTATGGGGAAATTGGTGATCAGTTTATCCATGTTCACCACCTCAACCCGATTTCGGAGACCGGAAACACCTTCACTGATCCTGTTTCCGATCTCCGTCCGGTCTGCCCGAACTGCCACTCTATGCTCCACAAAAAACACCCACCGTATGGAATCGAAGAACTTAAAGAGCTTATGAAATTGAGTTAATCGGTTGTTTGAAGCACGCTTTTCACTGGACCATGCGGAACTCGCCAGAGTTGTGGGCGGCAATATTCTCGAAGAGCCAGAGGGCGGTCTCCCAGGGTTCACCGATAAACAAGGTATCGATGGAAACCTCTTCCCAATTGGCAAGAAGGATGTTGGCGAGGGCCTCTTCATTGGCCTCCTCACCGTAAAATCCACATCCCTGGGCTCCGTCCCCGAGCAGGATCAATCGACGGCTTTCGGGCAGGATCAGTGAGGTCCGCAAAATCTCAAGACCATGAATGGTGCCGATATCGATGCAGGTGCCCCCATTCGCCACCAGCGAATTCACCCAGGCCACTCCGGCAACCTTTTTCGGCTCCGTCGCTTTTTCCATGACGATACTGAACTGATTCAAATTGGTGCTGAATGCGACGATGCCGAATTCGGCCTGACCGGAGAGGCTCATCAACGCTTGCGACAATTCCTCCTGCGCCGATTCCAATCTTCCATCCGCTGCCATCGATCCGCTGGTGTCGATGACAAACATGAAGGCATCCCCTTCATACTCACCGCCAAAGAACTGGATCGTTTCCGGATAATCTTCCGCATCTTCCTGCGGCCCCTTGCCTCCGGAAGGCAAATCGAGGGGACGACGACTGGGCAGTTCTGCCGAAAGCTCCGCCGCCATCACCATCAAAGATCCCAACAACAATACAAACACGCGCAACATGATTCCCCATTCCCCACCTCCTCCAGCAGGGACCCGGGTTGTCGAAAGACGGATGGCTTGCCTGAGCAAGTCCTGATTTCTTTCTGTCTTGGGCGGAGTGGGTCACGGTGTGAGCGCGC